>NZ_JAAFZB010000001.1 GCF_010692725.1 Flavihumibacter soli
TAGCCCTGAACGATGCGTATACCACCACCGAAGAAACACCAGTAAGTGTTCCTTTACCGGGTGTTATGACTAACGACAGTGATATCGACGGTGATGCCATCACGGCCATTAAGGTCACTGATCCGGCAAACGGCACCCTGGTCTTCAATGCCGACGGGTCCTTCACCTATACCCCGAACGCCAACTTCAACGGTACCGATTCTTTCACCTACA
>NZ_JAAFZB010000002.1 GCF_010692725.1 Flavihumibacter soli
CATTCAGGGATACACTGGCAGTTGCCTCATTGTAGTTAGCTGTTTCGGCAGCGGTCACATTCAAGGTATGAGGACCAGCAGCCAGCAGGGTTCCTGCTGTTGGATCAAAGGTTAAGGCACCCGGAGCAGAAGCACCGGCAGTTGCTGAACCGGCAACGGTTGCATTCAGCTGGGTTGCGCTCAGCAGGGTTCCGTAAGTGATGTTGGCAGGATTAG
>NZ_JAAFZB010000003.1 GCF_010692725.1 Flavihumibacter soli
CATTCAGGGATACACTGGCAGTTGCCTCATTGTAGTTAGCTGTTTCGGCAGCGGTCACATTCAAGGTATGAGGACCAGCAGCCAGCAGGGTTCCCGCTGTTGGATCAAAGGTTAAGGCACCTGGAGCAGTGGCACCGGCAGTTGCTGAACCGGCTACGGTTGCATTCAGCTGGGTTGCACTCAGCAGGGTTCCGTAAGTGATGTTTGCAGGATTAG
>NZ_JAAFZB010000004.1 GCF_010692725.1 Flavihumibacter soli
CGGTGACTTTAATGTAACCAAAGCCGTCCTGACCGTAACAGCCGACAACCAGACCAAAGTATACGGGGCAAGCAATCCGGCCCTGACCTTCCAGTATAGCGGATGGGTGAACGGCGTGGAAACAATCGATACCGCTCCGACAGCCTCTACAACCGTCAACGGAACAACCAACGTGGGATCTTATCCTGGAGCCATCACCCTGGCAGGCGGACTGGACA
>NZ_JAAFZB010000005.1 GCF_010692725.1 Flavihumibacter soli
ATGAGGCAACTGCCAGTGTATCCCTGAATGTCGATAAAGCCAATCAGGTCATTACCTGGGCTAATCCTGCCAACATCACTTACGGAACCCTGCTGAGCGCAACCCAGCTGAATGCAACCGTAGCCGGTTCAGCAACTGCCGGTGCTTCTGCTCCGGGTGCCTTAACCTTTGATCCAACAGCGGGAACCCTGCTGGCTGCTGGTCCTCATACCTTGAATG
>NZ_JAAFZB010000006.1 GCF_010692725.1 Flavihumibacter soli
CCGCTGCCGAAACAGCTAACTACAATGAGGCAACTGCCAGTGTATCCCTGAATGTCGATAAAGCCAATCAGGTCATTACCTGGGCCAATCCTGCCAACATCACTTACGGAACCCTGCTGAGCGCAACCCAGCTGAATGCAACCGTTGCCGGTTCAGCAACTGCCGGTGCCACTGCTCCAGGTGCCTTAACCTTTGATCCAACAGCAGGAACCCTGCTGGCTGC
>NZ_JAAFZB010000007.1 GCF_010692725.1 Flavihumibacter soli
TTGCCTCATTGTAGTTAGCTGTTTCGGCAGCGGTCACATTCAAGGTATGAGGACCAGCAGCCAGCAGGGTTCCCGCTGTTGGATCAAAGGTTAAGGCACCCGGAGCAGAAGCACCGGCAGTAGCAGAACCGGCAACGGTTGCATTCAGCTGGGTTGCACTCAGCAGGGTTCCGTAAGTGATGTTGGCAGGATTGGCCCAGGTAATGACCTGATTGGCTTTATC
>NZ_JAAFZB010000008.1 GCF_010692725.1 Flavihumibacter soli
CCTACAAGGTGAGCGACGGTACCCTGGAAAGTAACATTGCCACCGTCACCCTGACCGTTACCCCGGTTAATGATGCGCCGGTAGCCCTGAACGATGCGTATACCACTACCGAAGAAACACCAGTAAGTGTTCCTTTACCGGGTGTTATGACGAATGACAGTGATATCGACGGCGATGCCATCACCGCCATTAAGGTCACTGATCCGGCAAACGGTACCCTGGTC
>NZ_JAAFZB010000009.1 GCF_010692725.1 Flavihumibacter soli
CCCGAACGCCAACTTCAACGGCACCGACTCCTTCACCTACAAGGTGAGCGACGGTACCCTGGAAAGTAACATTGCCACCGTCACCCTGACCGTTACCCCGGTCAATGATGCGCCGGTAGCCGTTAATGATACCTACACGACGGCTGAAGAAACAGCCATCACCATCACTGCACCGGGGATCCTGGCCAATGACAGTGATATCGATAATGATCCTTTGACTGCTA
>NZ_JAAFZB010000010.1 GCF_010692725.1 Flavihumibacter soli
CCCGAACGCCAACTTCAACGGCACCGACTCCTTCACCTACAAGGTGAGCGACGGTACCCTGGAAAGTAACATTGCCACCGTCACCCTGACCGTTACCCCGGTTAATGATGCGCCGGTAGCCGTTAATGATACCTACACGACGGCTGAAGAAACAGCCATCACCATCACTGCACCGGGGATCCTGGCCAATGACAGTGATATCGATAATGATCCTTTGACTGCTA
>NZ_JAAFZB010000011.1 GCF_010692725.1 Flavihumibacter soli
AATGATGCGCCGGTAGCCGTTAATGATACCTACACGACGGCTGAAGAAACAGCCATCACCATCACTGCACCGGGGATCCTGGCCAATGACAGTGATATCGATAATGATCCTTTGACTGCTATTAAAGTGACTGATCCGGCTAACGGAACCGTTGTTCTGAATGCAGACGGGTCCTTCACTTATACCCCGAACGCCAACTTCAACGGTACCGATTCTTTCACCTACA
>NZ_JAAFZB010000012.1 GCF_010692725.1 Flavihumibacter soli
GTACTGAATACACTTCCACCGGTGAAATACTGATCCGCTTTCCATTGTTGCGTACCGAATTGTATAGCCGGACCACCGGCATTGATCCGGATAACCTCGGTTAGAGCCGGGGCACTACCAACGGTAATTACAAAACTGGTAGTGGCTGACAGATTCTGTTGATCCTTAACAGTCAGATTCACTGTATAGGTACCGGTAGCGGCCGTAACAGTGCCCGTAATTAAACC
>NZ_JAAFZB010000013.1 GCF_010692725.1 Flavihumibacter soli
AGTGCAACCGTTGCCGGTTCAGCAACTGCCGGTGCCACTGCTCCGGGTGCCTTAACCTTTGATCCAACAGCAGGAACCCTGCTGGCCGCCGGTCCACATACCTTAAGTGTGACCGCTGCCGAAACAGCTAACTACAATGAGGCAACTGCCAGTGTATCCCTGAATGTCGATAAAGCCAATCAGGTCATTACCTGGGCCAATCCTGCAAACATCACTTACGGAACCCTG
>NZ_JAAFZB010000014.1 GCF_010692725.1 Flavihumibacter soli
ACCCTGGTCTTCAATGCCGACGGTTCCTTCACCTATACCCCGAACGCCAACTTCAACGGCACCGACTCCTTCACCTACAAGGTGAGCGACGGTACCCTGGAAAGTAACATCGCCACCGTCACCCTGACCGTTACCCCGGTTAATGATGCGCCGGTAGCCCTGAACGATGCGTATACCACTACCGAAGAAACACCGATCACCATCGCTGCACCAGGTATCCTGGTCAATGACA
>NZ_JAAFZB010000015.1 GCF_010692725.1 Flavihumibacter soli
AATGATGCGCCGGTAGCCGTTAACGATGCGTATACCACCACCGAAGAGACACCTGTAAGTGTTCCTTTACCGGGTGTTATGACCAATGACAGTGATATCGACGGCGATGCCATCACGGCCATCAAGGTCACTGATCCGGCAAACGGCACCGTGGTCTTCAATGCCGACGGTTCCTTCACCTATACCCCGAACGCCAACTTCAACGGCACCGACTCCTTCACCTACAAGGTGAG
>NZ_JAAFZB010000016.1 GCF_010692725.1 Flavihumibacter soli
ACATTCAGGGATACACTGGCAGTTGCCTCATTGTAGTTAGCTGTTTCGGCAGCGGTCACATTCAAGGTATGAGGACCAGCAGCCAGCAGGGTTCCTGCTGTTGGATCAAAGATTAAGGCACCTGGAGCAGTGGCACCGGCAGTTGCTGAACCGGCTACGGTTGCATTCAGCTGGGTTGCACTCAGCAGGGTTCCGTAAGTGATGTTTGCAGGATTAGCCCAGGTAATGACCTG
>NZ_JAAFZB010000017.1 GCF_010692725.1 Flavihumibacter soli
AGCTGAAGGAGTAGTTATTGTCCAGTCCGCCTGCCAGGGTGATGGCTCCAGGATAAGATCCCACGTTGGTTGTTCCGTTGACGGTTGTAGAGGCTGTCGGAGCGGTATCGATTGCTTCCACGCCGTTCACCCATCCGCTATACTGGAAGGTCAGGGCCGGATTGCTTGCCCCGTATACTTTGGTCTGGTTGTCGGCTGTTACGGTCAGGACGGCTTTGGTTACATTAAAGTCACCG
>NZ_JAAFZB010000018.1 GCF_010692725.1 Flavihumibacter soli
CACCTGTAAGTGTTCCTTTACCGGGTGTTATGACTAATGACAGTGATATCGACGGTGATGCCATCACGGCCATCAAGGTCACCGATCCGGCAAACGGCACCCTGGTCTTCAATGCCGACGGATCCTTCACCTATACCCCGAACGCCAACTTCAACGGCACCGACTCCTTCACCTACAAGGTGAGCGACGGTACCCTGGAAAGTAACATTGCCACCGTCACCCTGACCGTTACCCCGG
>NZ_JAAFZB010000019.1 GCF_010692725.1 Flavihumibacter soli
CGTTACCCCGGTTAATGATGCGCCGGTAGCCCTGAACGATGCTTATACCACTACCGAAGAAACACCGATCACCATCGCTGCACCAGGTATCCTGGTCAATGACAGTGATATCGACGGCGATCCTTTGACTGCTATTAAAGTGACTGATCCGGCTAACGGAACCGTTGTTCTGAATGCAGACGGGTCCTTCACTTATACCCCGAACGCCAACTTCAACGGTACCGATTCTTTCACCTACA
>NZ_JAAFZB010000020.1 GCF_010692725.1 Flavihumibacter soli
CCTTCACCTACAAGGTGAGCGACGGTACCCTGGAAAGTAACATTGCCACCGTCACCCTGACCGTTACCCCGGTTAATGATGCGCCGGTAGCCCTGAACGATGCTTATACCACTACCGAAGAGACACCGGTAAGTGTTCCTTTACCGGGTGTTATGACGAACGACAGTGATATCGACGGCGATGCCATCACGGCCATTAAGGTCACTGATCCGGCAAACGGCACCCTGGTCTTCAATGCCGA
>NZ_JAAFZB010000021.1 GCF_010692725.1 Flavihumibacter soli
CCTTGCTTTGGTCCTTTTTTAACAGGATCAAGGATAAAGGATCAAAGAACAAGGATAAACCCCTTGCTTTGGTCCTTTTTTAAAGGATCAAGGATAAAGGATCAAAGAACAAGGATAAACCCCTTGCTTTGGTCCTTTTTTAACAGGATCAAGGATAAAGGATCAAAGAACAAGGATAAACCCCTTGCTTTGGTCCTTTTTTAAAGGATCAAGGATAAAGGATCAAAGAACAAGGATAAAC
>NZ_JAAFZB010000022.1 GCF_010692725.1 Flavihumibacter soli
CGGCAGCGGTCACACTTAAGGTATGTGGACCGGCGGCCAGCAGGGTTCCTGCTGTTGGATCAAAGGTTAAGGCACCCGGAGCAGTGGCACCGGCAGTTGCTGAACCGGCAACGGTTGCACTCAGCTGGGTTGCGCTCAGCAGGGTTCCGTAAGTGATGTTGGCAGGATTAGCCCAGGTAATGACCTGATTGGCTTTATCGACATTCAGGGATACACTGGCAGTTGCCTCATTGTAGTTAGC
>NZ_JAAFZB010000023.1 GCF_010692725.1 Flavihumibacter soli
TAAGTGTTCCTTTACCGGGTGTTATGACGAATGACAGTGATATCGACGGCGATGCCATCACCGCCATTAAGGTCACTGATCCGGCAAACGGTACCCTGGTCTTCAATGCCGACGGTTCCTTTACCTATACCCCGAACGCCAACTTCAACGGCACCGACTCCTTCACCTACAAGGTGAGCGACGGTACCCTGGAAAGTAACATTGCCACCGTCACCCTGACCGTTACCCCGGTTAATGATGCGC
>NZ_JAAFZB010000024.1 GCF_010692725.1 Flavihumibacter soli
AGGACTGCCCGCTGTTTAAAGTGACATTAGCTGGTTTGGTCACTACAGGCGGATTATTAACCGGACCACCCGACGACTGCAGGAAAACGGCAATACCGGAGATCTTAGCATTATTCACAACGTTGCTTAAATTAACCGAAAGAAGTCCATCGCTAACCTGCACGTTTGAAGCCGTTATTACGGATGCCGTAAAGCTGCCGCCATAGTTTTTGAAGAGGTCGATATTCTGTAAAGCAAATTCAC
>NZ_JAAFZB010000025.1 GCF_010692725.1 Flavihumibacter soli
AGGACTGCCCGCTGTTTAAAGTGACATTAGCTGGTTTGGTCACTACAGGCGGATTATTAACCGGACCACCCGACGACTGCAGGAAAACGGCAATACCGGAGATCTTAGCATTATTCACAACATTGCTTAAATTAACCGAAAGAAGTCCATCGCTAACCTGCACGTTTGAAGCCGTTATTACGGATGCCGTAAAGCTGCCGCCATAGTTTTTGAAGAGGTCGATATTCTGTAAAGCAAATTCAC
>NZ_JAAFZB010000026.1 GCF_010692725.1 Flavihumibacter soli
CCAGGGTGCCGTTTGCCGGGTCAGTGACCTTAATGGCCGTGATGGCATCACCGTCGATATCACTGTCGTTAGTCATAACACCCGGTAAAGGAACACTTACTGGTGTTTCTTCGGTGGTGGTGTACGCATCGTTCAGGGCTACCGGCGCATCATTGACCGGGGTAACGGTCAGGGTGACGGTGGCAATGTTACTTTCCAGGGTACCGTCGCTCACCTTGTAGGTGAAGGAGTCGGTGCCGTTGA
>NZ_JAAFZB010000027.1 GCF_010692725.1 Flavihumibacter soli
CGATGTTCAGGTGATAAACTTTTTTTCCTTTTCGCTTGGCCTCATCGGCAAAGGGAGTCAACTTACGGATAGGAGAGGCGGGCATATCATACCCTTTACTTGATATTTTTGGCATAGGCTGAAAAAATAAAAAACCTCTCCGTATCCGGGAGAGGTTTTCAGGATTATATTTTTTCCGAAGCTTAGAGCGCCGCTACAACCTGGCCTTTAATGTATAAAAGCTTGTTCGGCGTGCGTGCGTTA
>NZ_JAAFZB010000028.1 GCF_010692725.1 Flavihumibacter soli
CGATGTTCAGGTGATAAACTTTTTTTCCTTTTCGCTTGGCCTCATCGGCAAAGGGAGTCAACTTACGGATAGGAGAGGCGGGCATATCATACCCTTTACTTGATATTTTTGGCATAGGCTGCAAAAATAAAAAACCTCTCCGTATCCGGGAGAGGTTTTCAGGATTATATTTTTTCCGAAGCTTAGAGCGCCGCTACAACCTGGCCTTTAATGTATAAAAGCTTGTTCGGCGTGCGTGCGTTA
>NZ_JAAFZB010000029.1 GCF_010692725.1 Flavihumibacter soli
CGGTAGCCGTTAACGATGCGTATACCACCACCGAAGAGACACCTGTAAGTGTTCCTTTACCGGGTGTTATGACTAATGACAGTGATATCGACGGCGATGCCATCACGGCCATCAAGGTCACTGATCCGGCAAACGGCACCCTGGTCTTCAATGCCGACGGTTCCTTCACCTATACCCCCAACGCCAACTTCAACGGCACCGACTCCTTCACCTACAAGGTGAGCGACGGTACCCTGGAAAGTA
>NZ_JAAFZB010000030.1 GCF_010692725.1 Flavihumibacter soli
TCACCTATACCCCGAACGCCAACTTCAACGGCACCGACTCCTTCACCTACAAGGTGAGCGACGGTACCCTGGAAAGTAACATTGCCACCGTCACCCTGACCGTTACCCCGGTCAATGATGCACCGGTAGCCCTGAACGATGCGTATACCACTACCGAAGAAACACCGATCACCATCGCTGCACCAGGTATCCTGGTCAATGACAGTGATATCGACGGTGATGCCATCACGGCCATCAAGGTCA
>NZ_JAAFZB010000031.1 GCF_010692725.1 Flavihumibacter soli
TGCCATTATTCTGCCAACCTTTATGAGCGCAATGATCGGTTTCTCGCTTGTCGGATTAGGTACAGCTGCCGTGGTTCCTATGACCTATATGCTTGCCGGAAGATCAAAAAAATACTCCCCGGGGATGGCCATATCGATCATCGCTACCTATGCGATCGCCGGTATGCTGCTCGGGCCCCCACTTATAGGTTATATAGCCCATGCATTCAATCTTCGGGTGGCTTTTATATTGTTCGCATTTTC
>NZ_JAAFZB010000032.1 GCF_010692725.1 Flavihumibacter soli
TGCCATTATTCTGCCAACCTTTATGAGCGCAATGATCGGTTTCTCGCTTGTCGGATTAGGTACAGCTGCCGTGGTTCCTATGACCTATATGCTTGCCGGAAGATCAAAAAAATACTCCCCGCGGATGGCCATATCGATCATCGCTACCTATGCGATCGCCGGTATGCTGCTCGGGCCCCCACTTATAGGTTATATAGCCCATGCATTCAATCTTCGGGTGGCTTTTATATTGTTCGCATTTTC
>NZ_JAAFZB010000033.1 GCF_010692725.1 Flavihumibacter soli
CCCTGCTGGCCGCTGGTCCTCATACCTTAAATGTGACCGCTGCCGCAACAGCTAACTACAATCAGGCAACTGCCAGTGTATCCCTGAATGTGGATAAAGCCAATCAGGTCATTACCTGGGCCAATCCTGCAAACATCACTTACGGAACCCTGCTGAGTGCAACCCAGCTGAATGCAACCGTTGCCGGTTCAGCAACTGCCGGTGCTTCTGCTCCGGGTGTCTTAACCTTTGATCCAACAGCAGGAACCCTGC
>NZ_JAAFZB010000034.1 GCF_010692725.1 Flavihumibacter soli
AATTCACCATTCTCAACATTAAGATTAAACACCCGGGAACCCGCCGTGCTAAAGTTGATCTCCGCAAAGTGCAGCTCAACTGTATACTGTCCGGATTGAGGAACAGGAATATTATAGGTCACATTCCCGTATCGTTCGGTTTGATAAAGCGCATCATTGGTTGTATTACTAATGGCAGTCGTCGTACTGAATACACTTCCACCGGTGAAATACTGATCCGCTTTCCATTGTTGCGTACCGAATTGTATAGCCG
>NZ_JAAFZB010000035.1 GCF_010692725.1 Flavihumibacter soli
GCAGAATAAGTCAATACTGATCCTGCATCCGGATCGGAAGCCAAAATCTGATAGTTAAAGGATTGCCCAGGATTAAGCATCACATCAGGGGGCCTGCTAACAACAGGCGGCTGGTTTACTGGTGTTTCCTCCGAATGACGGAATACGGCAATGCCGGAGATCTTGGCATTGTTGACGACATTGGTTAATGCAATCGTTAAAAGTCCGTCGTTAACCTGAACATTGGAAGCTTTTATAACAGCAGCAGCAGAATTTCCTCC
>NZ_JAAFZB010000036.1 GCF_010692725.1 Flavihumibacter soli
TGACCGTTACCCCGGTTAATGATGCGCCGGTAGCCCTGAACGATGCGTATACCACTACCGAAGAAACACCGATCACCATCGCTGCACCAGGTATCCTGGTCAATGACAGTGATATCGACGGCGATGCCATCACGGCCATCAAGGTCACTGACCCGGCAAACGGCACCCTGGTCTTCAATGCCGACGGTTCCTTCACCTATACCCCGAACGCCAACTTCAACGGCACCGACTCCTTCACCTACAAGGTGAGCGACGGTACCC
>NZ_JAAFZB010000037.1 GCF_010692725.1 Flavihumibacter soli
CAACCAACGTGGGATCTTATCCTGGAGCCATCACCCTGGCAGGCGGACTGGACAATAACTACTCCTTCAGCTTTGTGGCCGGTGACTTTACTGTAACAAAAGCCGTCCTGACCGTAACAGCCGATAACCAGACCAAAGTATACGGGGCAAGCAATCCGGCCCTGACCTTCCAGTATACCGGATGGGTGAACGGTGTGGAGGCCATCGATACCGCTCCGACAGCCTCTACAACCGTCAACGAAACAACCAACGTGGGATCTTATCCTG
>NZ_JAAFZB010000038.1 GCF_010692725.1 Flavihumibacter soli
GCCAATCAGGTCATTACCTGGGCCAATCCTGCCAACATCACTTACGGAACCCTGCTGAGTGCAACCCAGCTGAATGCAACCGTTGCCGGTTCAGCAACTGCCGGTGCTTCTGCTCCGGGTGCCTTAACCTTTGATCCAACAGCAGGAACCCTGCTGGCCGCTGGTCCTCATACCTTAAATGTGACCGCTGCCGCAACAGCTAACTACAATCAGGCAACTGCCAGTGTATCCCTGAATGTGGATAAAGCCAATCAGGTCATTACCTGGGC
>NZ_JAAFZB010000039.1 GCF_010692725.1 Flavihumibacter soli
CGATATTCTGTAAAGCAAATTCACCATTCTCAACATTAAGATTAAACACCCGGGAACCCGCCGTGCTAAAGTTGATCTCCGCAAAGTGCAGCTCAACTGTATACTGTCCGGATTGAGGAACCGGAATATTATAGGTCACATTCCCGTACCGTTCGGTTTGATAAAGCGCATCATTGGTTGTATTACTAATGGCAGTCGTCGTACTGAATACACTTCCACCGGTGAAATACTGATCCGCTTTCCATTGTTGCGTACCGAATTGTATAGCCG
>NZ_JAAFZB010000040.1 GCF_010692725.1 Flavihumibacter soli
AATTTGCAGATAACAAGAATCTTTCTACCTTTGCAATCCCAATCAGGGACAGACACAGCAAGTCATTAAAACAAACACGGGAAGGCGCGATGCCGGACCGGGAAAACAAGAGATTAAAACCGGATAGTAAAGCAGCAATGCGGATCGAAACTGGGATAAAAATATCAGCCAAACCGCGAGGCGTCGGCGAGAAGTTCTTTAAAGAAATGTCAAGTAGCGTAACGAGTAAATAAGAAACTCGTTTTTTATAGTCGGTAGACTAATATAGATA
>NZ_JAAFZB010000041.1 GCF_010692725.1 Flavihumibacter soli
AATTTGCAGATAACAAGAATCTTTCTACCTTTGCAATCCCAATCAGGGACAGACACAGCAAGTCATTAAAACAAACACGGGAAGGCGCGATGCCGGACCGGGAAAACAAGAGATTAAAACCAGTTGCGAGAGGCATTAATGCGGATCGAAGCTGGGATAAAAATATCAGCCAAACCGCGAGGCGTCGGCGAGAAGTTCTTTAAAGAAATGTCAAGTAGCGTAACGAGTAAATAAGAAACTCGTTTTTTATAGTCGGTAGACTAATATAGATA
>NZ_JAAFZB010000042.1 GCF_010692725.1 Flavihumibacter soli
CCGGCTAACGGAACCGTTGTTCTGAATGCAGACGGGTCCTTCACTTATACCCCGAACGCCAACTTCAACGGTACCGATTCTTTCACCTACAAGGTGAGTGACGGCAGCCTGGAAAGTAATATCGCTACTGTCACCATTACCGTTACGCCAGTGAATGATGCGCCGGTAGCCGTTAACGATGCGTATACCACCACCGAAGAGACACCTGTAAGTGTTCCTTTACCGGGTGTTATGACTAATGACAGTGATATCGACGGCGATGCCATCACGGCCA
>NZ_JAAFZB010000043.1 GCF_010692725.1 Flavihumibacter soli
CCGGCTAACGGAACCGTTGTTCTGAATGCAGACGGGTCCTTCACTTATACCCCGAACGCCAACTTCAACGGTACCGATTCTTTCACCTACAAGGTGAGTGACGGCAGCCTGGAAAGTAATACCGCTACCGTCACCATTACCGTGACCCCGGTCAATGATGCGCCGGTAGCCCTGAACGATGCGTATACCACCACCGAAGAGACACCTGTAAGTGTTCCTTTACCGGGTGTTATGACTAATGACAGTGATATCGACGGTGATGCCATCACGGCCA
>NZ_JAAFZB010000044.1 GCF_010692725.1 Flavihumibacter soli
CTGCCAGGGTGATGGCTCCAGGATAAGATCCCACGTTGGTTGCTCCGTTGACGGTTGTAGAGGCTGTCGGAGCGGTATCGATTGCTTCCACACCGTTCACCCATCCGCTATACTGGAAGGTTAGGGCCGGATTGCTTGCCCCGTATACTTTGGACTGGTTGTCGGCTGTTACGGTCAGGACGGCTTTGGTTACATTAAAGTCACCGGCCACAAAGCTGAAGGAGTAGTTATTGTCCAGTCCGCCTGCCAGGGTGATGGCTCCAGGATAAGATCCC
>NZ_JAAFZB010000045.1 GCF_010692725.1 Flavihumibacter soli
AATGCTGTTCTGAATCTGGCTACTTTGCCTTCTCAGAGTCTTAATATCCGGGCGAACACCAGCCCGGCCATCGTGGGAAGAGTTGTGTTGGCCTTAACAGGGGCGCAGACAGTTAACCGGATTGAGACCGGTTCCCCCTATACTTTGTTCGGAGACTCCAACGGGAATTATGCTTCCTGGACACCGGCGGTGGGTAGTTACACTTTAACGGGTACCCCTTATACCAGTTCCAGCGGTGGAACGGCTGGTACACCGTTAACCATTAGTTTTAGCGTAATTA
>NZ_JAAFZB010000046.1 GCF_010692725.1 Flavihumibacter soli
AATGCTGTTCTGAATCTGGCTACTTTGCCTTCTCAGAGTCTTAATATCCGGGCGAACACCAGCCCGGCCATCGTGGGAAGAGTTGTGTTGGCCTTAACAGGGGCGCAGACAGTTAACCGGACTGAGACCGTTTCTCCCTATAGTTTGTTCGGACAGTTAAACGGGAATTATGCTTCCTGGACACCGGCGGTGGGTAGTTACACTTTAACGGGTACCCCTTATACCAGTTCCAGCGGTGGAACGGCTGGTACACCGTTAACCATTAGTTTTAGCGTAATTA
>NZ_JAAFZB010000047.1 GCF_010692725.1 Flavihumibacter soli
TGTAACCAAAGCCGTCCTGACCGTAACAGCCGATAACCAGACCAAAGTATACGGGGCAAGCAATCCGGCCCTAACCTTCCAGTATAGCGGATGGGTGAACGGTGTGGAAGCAATCGACACCGCTCCCACAGCCTCTACAACCGTCAACGGAGCAACCAACGTAGGATCTTATCCTGGAGCCATCACCCTGGCAGGCGGACTGGACAATAACTACTCCTTCAGCTTTGTGGCCGGTAACTTTACTGTCACCAAAGCAGCCATCACCGTAGTCAACACTAACAGAT
>NZ_JAAFZB010000048.1 GCF_010692725.1 Flavihumibacter soli
CAGGATAAGATCCCACGTTGGTTGTTTCGTTGACGGTTGTAGAGGCTGTCGGAGCGGTATCGATGGCCTCCACACCGTTCACCCATCCGGTATACTGGAAGGTCAGGGCCGGATTGCTTGCACCGTATACTTTGGTCTGGTTGTCGGCCGTTACGGTCAGGACGGCTTTATTAACGGTCAGCGATACACTGGCAGTTGCCTCATTGTAGTTATCAGTTCCGGCAGCGGTCACACTTAAGGTATGTGGACCGGCGGCCAGCAGGGTTCCTGCTGTTGGATCAAAGGTTAAG
>NZ_JAAFZB010000049.1 GCF_010692725.1 Flavihumibacter soli
AGAGATATGGGAATATGACCTATAATATTCCGGTTCCGCAAAGCGGAAAATATACGGTGGAATTACACTTTGCTGAGATCAATTTTCAAACTTCCGGTTCCAGGGTGTTTAACGTCAATGTGGAGAGTGGCCAATTTATTTTGCAGAATATCGACCTTTATAAAGACTACGGAGGAAATTCTGCTGCTGCTGTTATAAAAGCTTCCAATGTTCAGGTTAACGACGGACTTTTAACGATTGCATTAACCAATGTCGTCAACAATGCCAAGATCTCCGGCATTGCCGTATTCC
>NZ_JAAFZB010000050.1 GCF_010692725.1 Flavihumibacter soli
AGAGATATGGGAATATGACCTATAATATTCCGGTTCCGCAAAGCGGAAAATATACGGTGGAATTACACTTTGCTGAGATCAATTTTCAAACTTCCGGTTCCAGGGTGTTTAACGTCAATGTAGAGAGCGGCCAATTTATTTTGCAGAATATCGACCTTTATAAAGACTATGGAGGAAATTCTGCTGCTGCTGTTATAAAAGCTTCCAATGTTCAGGTTAACGACGGACTTTTAACGATTGCATTAACCAATGTCGTCAACAATGCCAAGATCTCCGGCATTGCCGTATTCC
>NZ_JAAFZB010000051.1 GCF_010692725.1 Flavihumibacter soli
CCTGGTCTTCAATGCCGACGGTTCCTTCACCTATACCCCGAACGCCAACTTCAACGGCACCGACTCCTTCACCTACAAGGTGAGCGACGGTACCCTGGAAAGTAACATTGCCACCGTCACCATTACCGTGACCCCGGTCAATGATGCGCCGGTAGCTCTGAACGATGCGTACAACACTACCGAAGAAACACCAGTAAGTGTTCCTTTACCGGGTGTTATGACGAATGACAGTGATATCGACGGCGATGCCATCACCGCCATTAAGGTCACTGATCCGGCAAACGGTACCCTGGTC
>NZ_JAAFZB010000052.1 GCF_010692725.1 Flavihumibacter soli
TGGCATCACCGTCGATATCACTGTCATTGGTCATAACACCCGGTAAAGGAACACTTACTGGTGTTTCTTCGGTGGTGGTATACGCATCGTTCAGGGCTACCGGCGCATCATTGACCGGGGTGACGGTAATGGTGACGGTAGCGATATTGCTTTCCAGGCTGCCGTCGCTCACCTTGTAGGTGAAAGAATCGGTACCGTTGAAGTTGGCGTTCGGGGTATAGGTGAAGGACCCGTCGGCATTGAAGACCAGGGTGCCGTTTGCCGGATCAGTGACCTTAATGGCCGTGATGGCATC
>NZ_JAAFZB010000053.1 GCF_010692725.1 Flavihumibacter soli
AATTCACCATTCTCAACATTAAGATTAAACACCCGGGAACCCGCCGTGCTAAAGTTGATCTCCGCAAAGTGCAGCTCAACTGTATACTGTCCGGATTGAGGAACAGGAATATTATAGGTCATATTCCCGTACCGTTCGGTTTGATAAAGCGCATCATTGGTTGTATTACTAATGGCAGTCGTAGTACTGAATACACTTCCACCGGTGAAATACTGATCCGCTTTCCATTGTTGCGTACCGAATTGTATAGCCGGACCACCGGCATTGATCCGGATAACCTCGGTTAGAGCCGGGGCACTACCAA
>NZ_JAAFZB010000054.1 GCF_010692725.1 Flavihumibacter soli
CCGACTCCTTCACCTACAAGGTGAGCGACGGTACCCTGGAAAGTAACATTGCCACCGTCACCCTGACCGTTACCCCGGTCAATGATGCGCCGGTAGCCCTGAACGATGCTTACAACACCACCGAAGAAACACCAGTAAGTGTTCCTTTACCGGGTGTTATGACTAATGACAGTGATATCGACGGCGATGCCATCACGGCCATCAAGGTCACTGATCCGGCAAACGGTACCCTGGTCTTCAATGCCGACGGTTCCTTCACCTATACCCCGAACGCCAACTTCAACGGCACCGACTCCTTCACCTACA
>NZ_JAAFZB010000055.1 GCF_010692725.1 Flavihumibacter soli
ATTAACGGTCAGCGATACACTGGCAGTTGCCTCATTGTAGTTATCAGTTCCGGCAGCGGTCACACTTAAGGTATGTGGACCGGCGGCCAGCAGGGTTCCTGCTGTTGGATCAAAGGTTAAGACACCCGGAGCAGAAGCACCGGCAGTAGCAGAACCGGCAACGGTTGCATTCAACTGGGTTGCGCTCAGCAGGGTTCCGTAAGTGATGTTTGCAGGATTGGCCCAGGTAATGACCTGATTGGCTTTATCGACATTCAGGGATACACTGGCAGTTGCCTCATTGTAGTTAGCTGTTTCGGCAGCGGTCACA
>NZ_JAAFZB010000056.1 GCF_010692725.1 Flavihumibacter soli
GCAATGTTACTTTCCAGGGTACCGTCGCTCACCTTGTAGGTGAAGGAGTCGGTGCCGTTGAAGTTGGCGTTCGGGGTATAGGTGAAGGATCCGTCTGCGTTCAGGATCACTGTTCCGTTTGCCGGGTCAGTCACTTTAATAGCAGTCAAAGGATCATTATCGATATCACTGTCATTGGCCAGGATCCCCGGTGCAGTGATGGTGATGGCTGTTTCTTCTGCAGTCGAGTACGCATCGTTAACGGCTACCGGCGCATCATTGACCGGGGTGACGGTAATGGTGACAGTAGCAATGTTACTTTCCAGGGTAC
>NZ_JAAFZB010000057.1 GCF_010692725.1 Flavihumibacter soli
CTACAAGGTGAGCGACGGTACCCTGGAAAGTAACATTGCCACCGTCACCCTGACCGTTACCCCGGTTAATGATGCGCCGGTAGCCCTGAACGATGCGTATACCACTACCGAAGAAACACCGGTAAGTGTTCCTTTGCCGGGTGTTATGACCAATGACAGTGATATCGACGGCGATGCCATCACCGCCATCAAGGTCACTGATCCGGCAAACGGCACCCTGGTCTTCAATGCCGACGGTTCCTTCACCTATACCCCGAACGCCAACTTCAACGGCACCGACTCCTTCACCTACAAGGTGAGCGACGGTACCCTGGAAAGTA
>NZ_JAAFZB010000058.1 GCF_010692725.1 Flavihumibacter soli
CTTACGGAACCCTGCTGAGCGCAACCCAGCTGAATGCAACCGTTGCCGGTTCAGCAACTGCCGGTGCCACTGCTCCAGGTGCCTTAACCTTTGATCCAACAGCAGGAACCCTGCTGGCTGCCGGTCCTCATACCTTAAGTGTGACCGCTGCCGGAACTGATAACTACAATGAAGCAACTGCCAGTGTATCGCTGAATGTGGATAAAGCCAATCAGGTCATTACCTGGGCCAATCCTGCCAACATCACTTACGGAACCCTGCTGAGTGCAACCCAGCTGAATGCAACCGTTGCCGGTTCTGCTACTGCCGGTGCTTCTGCTC
>NZ_JAAFZB010000059.1 GCF_010692725.1 Flavihumibacter soli
CCGGGGCACTACCAACGGTAATTACAAAACTGGTAGTGGCTGACAGATTCTGTTGATCCTTAACAGTCAGATTCACTGTATAGGTACCGGTAGCGGCCGTAACAGTGCCCGTAATTAAACCGGTATTAGCGTTGATGGATAAGGAAGCTGGCAAGTTGCTGGCAGAGTAAGTCAGAACCGCGCCGGCATCCGGATCTGAAGCCTGAACCTGATAGGTCCAGGACTGCCCGCTGTTTAAAGTGACATTAGCTGGTTTGGTCACTACAGGCGGATTATTAACCGGACCACCCGACGACTGCAGGAAAACGGCAATACCGGAGATCTTAG
>NZ_JAAFZB010000060.1 GCF_010692725.1 Flavihumibacter soli
CCGGGGCACTACCAACGGTAATTACAAAACTGGTAGTGGCTGACAGATTCTGTTGATCCTTAACAGTCAGATTCACTGTATAGGTACCGGTAGCGGCCGTAACAGTGCCCGTAATTAAACCCGTATTGGCGTTGATGGATAAGGAAGCTGGCAAGTTGCTGGCAGAGTAAGTCAGAACCGCGCCGGCATCCGGATCTGAAGCCTGGACCTGATAGGTCCAGGACTGCCCGCTGTTTAAAGTGACATTAGCTGGTTTGGTCACTACAGGCGGATTATTAACCGGACCACCCGACGACTGCAGGAAAACGGCAATACCGGAGATCTTAG
>NZ_JAAFZB010000061.1 GCF_010692725.1 Flavihumibacter soli
CTAACTATCAATTCTGCCACCGGCCTGATCTCAGGAACAGTGAGTGGGTCGCCGGCAACATATTCTGTGAGCTTATCTGTCAGAGATCAGCCCGGGTTAATAACCAATTCCAGTTTTAGTATAACTGTTAATTCTGCCGTAGCCCAGCAGCTTGTTAGTTTTACTCTGGTAAACGCTGCCAATGAACAGGATATTCAGACCCTTACGGCCAATGCTGTTCTGAATCTGGCTACTTTGCCTTCTCAGAGTCTTAATATCCGGGCGAACACCAGCCCGGCCATCGTGGGAAGAGTTGTGTTGGCCTTAACAGGGGCGCAGACAGTTAACCGGA
>NZ_JAAFZB010000062.1 GCF_010692725.1 Flavihumibacter soli
GACAGTGATATCGACGGTGATGCCATCACGGCCATTAAGGTCACTGACCCGGCAAACGGCACCCTGGTCTTCAATGCCGACGGTTCCTTCACCTATACCCCAAACGCCAACTTCAACGGCACCGACTCCTTCACCTATAAGGTGAGCGACGGCAGCCTGGAAAGTAATATCGCTACTGTCACCATTACCGTTACGCCAGTGAATGATGCGCCGGTAGCCGTTAATGATACCTACACCACTACCGAAGAAACACCGATCACCATCGCTGCACCAGGTATCCTGGTCAATGACAGTGATATCGACGGTGATGCCATCACGGCCATCAAGGTCAC
>NZ_JAAFZB010000063.1 GCF_010692725.1 Flavihumibacter soli
CCGACTCCTTCACCTACAAGGTGAGCGACGGTACCCTGGAAAGTAACATTGCCACCGTCACCCTGACCGTTACCCCGGTTAATGATGCGCCGGTAGCCCTGAACGATGCTTACAACACCACCGAAGAAACACCAGTAAGTGTTCCTTTACCAGGTGTTATGACCAATGACAGTGATATCGACGGTGATGCCATCACGTCCATCAAGGTCACCGATCCGGCAAACGGCACCCTGGTCTTCAATGCCGACGGTTCCTTCACCTATACCCCGAACGCCAACTTCAACGGCACCGACTCCTTTACCTACAAGGTGAGCGACGGTACCCTGGAAAGTAACA
>NZ_JAAFZB010000064.1 GCF_010692725.1 Flavihumibacter soli
TCCGTCATTGCGAGGCTTGCCCTATCAGCAAGCCGTGGCAATCTCAGAGATTGCTTCGTGCCTCGCAATGACGGTACAGATTGATTGTCATCCGAAAGAAGAGATTGCTTCGTGCCTCGCAATGACGACAAGGACGTAATGACGGGATGGACGAACATCATTGCGAGGTTTGCATCTATCGGTAAGTTCCGTCATTGCGAGCTGGCGTCCATCAGCCAATTCCGTCATTGCGAGGCTTGCCCTATCAGCAAGCCGTGGCAATCTCAGAGATTGCTTCGTGCCTCGCAATGACGGTACAGATTGATTGTCATCCGAAAGAAGAGATTGCTTCGTGCCTCGC
>NZ_JAAFZB010000065.1 GCF_010692725.1 Flavihumibacter soli
TCACGGCCATCAAGGTCACCGACCCGGCAAACGGCACCCTGGTCTTCAATGCCGACGGTTCCTTCACCTATACCCCGAACGCCAACTTCAACGGCACCGACTCCTTCACCTACAAGGTGAGTGATGGCAGCCTGGAAAGCAATATCGCTACTGTCACCATTACCGTCACCCCGGTCAATGATGCGCCGGTAGCCGTTAACGATACCTACACGACGGCTGAAGAAACAGCCATCACCATCACTGCACCGGGGATCCTGGTCAATGACAGTGATATCGACGGCGATGCCATCACGGCCATTAAGGTCACTGACCCGGCAAACGGCACCCTGGTCTTCAATGCCGA
>NZ_JAAFZB010000066.1 GCF_010692725.1 Flavihumibacter soli
CCATCGCTGCACCAGGTATCCTGGTCAATGACAGTGATATCGACGGTGATGCCATCACGGCCATCAAGGTCACCGATCCGGCAAACGGCACCCTGGTCTTCAATGCCGACGGTTCCTTCACTTATACCCCGAACGCCAACTTCAACGGTACCGATTCTTTCACCTACAAGGTGAGTGACGGC
Source organism: Flavihumibacter soli (assembly GCF_010692725.1). Taxonomy (GTDB): domain Bacteria; phylum Bacteroidota; class Bacteroidia; order Sphingobacteriales; family Sphingobacteriaceae; genus Daejeonella; species Daejeonella soli. The sequence continues at coordinate 183 of NZ_JAAFZB010000066.1, forward strand.
AGCCTGGAAAGTAATATCGCTACTGTCACCCTGACCGTTACGCCAGTGAATGATGCGCCGGTAGCCGTTAACGATGCGTATACCACCACCGAAGAGACACCTGTAAGTGTTCCTTTACCGGGTGTTATGACCAATGACAGTGATATCGACGGCGATGCCATCACGGCCA
>NZ_JAAFZB010000067.1 GCF_010692725.1 Flavihumibacter soli
ACCGATCCGAATCACTCTCCTCCGCTGGCGGAGGTGGATCCCTCTATCGGGAGACGGAGGTGGTGAACCTGGCCTTGGTGCGAAATTCTAAACTAACAAATACTTGACCACCTCCGCCCTGTGGGCACCTCCGCCAGCGGAGGATAAGCGGTTCCAATTGGGAAAGCCGCTTTCGTAAGAACAATCAAAAGAGCATTGCTTTAAAATCAGTCCTTCAACAAACTTTAATATTCATTAAACCGATCCGAATCACTCTCCTCCGCTGGCGGAGGTGGATCCCTCTATCGGGAGACGGAGGTGGTGAACCTGGCCTTGGTGCGAAATTCTAAACTAACAAATACTTGACCACCTCCGCC
>NZ_JAAFZB010000068.1 GCF_010692725.1 Flavihumibacter soli
GTAAATCAGAAGCAACCTTCTTTGCTGGCCTGCCAAACAAACTCTAATATCCTCAGGGACGATCCGAAGCATTGTCCTCCGCTGGCGGAGGTGGATCCCTCTATCGGGAGACGGAGGTGGTTGACCTTGCCTTGTTGCGAAATTCTAAACTCACAAATACTTGACCACCTCCCTTCGGGCATCCCGATATATCGGAAACAAAAGTCCTTTACACTCTAAAAGTCGTTTCTATAAGAAATGTAAATCAGAAGCAACCTTCCTTGCTGGCCTGCCAAACAAACTCTAATATCCTCAGGGACGATCCGAAGCATTGTCCTCCGCTGGCGGAGGTGGATCCCTCTATCGGGAGACGGAGGTGGTGAACTTAACATCTTGGGAAAC
>NZ_JAAFZB010000069.1 GCF_010692725.1 Flavihumibacter soli
CAGGGTTCCGTAAGTGATGTTTGCAGGATTAGCCCAGGTAATGACCTGATTGGCTTTATCCACATTCAGGGATACACTGGCAGTTGCCTCATTGTAGTTAGCTGTTTCGGCAGCGGTCACACTTAAGGTATGAGGACCAGCAGCCAGCAGGGTTCCTGCTGTTGGATCAAAGGTTAAGGCACCCGGAGCAGAAGCACCGGCAGTAGCAGAACCGGCTACGGTTGCATTTAGTTGGGTTGCGCTCAGCAGGGTTCCGTAAGTGATGTTGGCAGGATTAGCCCAGGTAATGACCTGATTGGCTTTATCCACATTCAGGGATACACTGGCAGTTGCCTCATTGTAGTTAGCTGTTTCGGCAGCGGTCACATTCAAGGTATGAGGACCAGC
>NZ_JAAFZB010000070.1 GCF_010692725.1 Flavihumibacter soli
GTTGCTTCTCATTTACATTTCTTATAGAAACGAGCTTTAGGGGATGCCTGATCTCTATCCTCCGCCGGCGGAGGTGCCCAACGGGCGGAGGTGGTCAGGTTATTTGTTTGGGATAGAGTTTACCAAGATGTTAAGGTCAACCACCTCCGTCTCCCGATAGAAGGGTCCATCCCGAGAAAATCGGGAATAGTGCTTCGGAGCGGCTCTAAAGTTATTATTGTTTGTTTGCCGGGCCACCATAACATTGCATCTCATTGTAATTTCTTATGGAAACGAGCTTTAGGGGATGCCTGATCTCTATCCTCCGCCGGCGGAGGTGCCCAACGGGCGGAGGTGGTCAGGTTATTTGTTTGGGATAGAGTTTCCCAAGATGTTAAGTTCACCACCTCC
>NZ_JAAFZB010000071.1 GCF_010692725.1 Flavihumibacter soli
CAGTAAACCAGCCGCCTGTTGTTAGCAGGCCCCCTGATGTGATGCTTAATCCTGGGCAATCCTTTAACTATCAGATTTTGGCTTCCGATCCGGATGCAGGATCAGTATTGACTTATTCTGCCGTCAATCTGCCTGCTTCATTAAGCATAAATGCAAATACAGGTATGATTTCCGGAACAGTTTCTGCCGCTCCGGGCCCATATACTGTAAATCTAACGGTGAAAGACCAGTATGAGTTATCAGCTACTACCAGTTTTATTTTTACTGTAAGCAGTTCCGGAACTCTAACCGAAGTAATCCGGATTAATGCCGGAGGTCCCAACCTTCAGTTTGGGAATGAGTTATGGAGAGCGGATCAGTATTTTACTGGTGGCCGGACATTTACCAGTACTTCGGCTATAAGCAACACTACTAATGATGCGCTTTATCAAACGGAGAGATATGGGAATATGACCTATAATATTCCGGTTCCGCAAAGCGGAAAATATACGGTGGAATTACACTTTGCTGAGATCAATTTTCAAA
>NZ_JAAFZB010000072.1 GCF_010692725.1 Flavihumibacter soli
ACGGTACCCTGGAAAGTAACATTGCCACCGTCACCCTGACCGTTACCCCGGTTAATGATGCGCCGGTAGCCCTGAACGATGCGTATACCACTACCGAAGAAACACCGATCACCATCGCTGCCCCAGGTATCCTGGTCAATGACAGTGATATCGACGGCGATGCCATCACGGCCATCAAGGTCACTGACCCGGCAAACGGCACCCTGGTCTTCAATGCCGACGGGTCCTTCACTTATACCCCGAACGCCAACTTCAACGGCACCGACTCTTTCACCTACAAGGTGAGTGACGGCAGCCTGGAAAGTAATACCGCTACCGTCACCATTACCGTGACCCCGGTTAATGATGCGCCGGTAGCCCTGAACGATGCGTATACCACCACCGAAGAGACACCAGTAAGTGTTCCTTTACCGGGTGTTATGACTAACGACAGTGATATCGACGGTGATGCCATCACGGCCATCAAGGTCACCGACCCGGCAAACGGCACCCTGGTCTTCAATGCCGACGGTTCCTTCACCTATACCCCGAACGCCAACTTCAACGGCA
>NZ_JAAFZB010000073.1 GCF_010692725.1 Flavihumibacter soli
ATCGCAGCAAGACCTATGGCGATGCGGTAACCTTTGCCGGAACCGAATTCACGTCGACCGGCCTGATCAATGGCGATGCGGTTAACAGCATCAGCCTGAACAGTGCGGGTGCAGTTGCGACAGCCAGTGTTGCCGGTTCAGCCTACAGCATCGTGCCTTCAGCGGCTAGCGGAAGCGGGCTGGCTAATTACAGCATCAGCTATACCAACGGTGCCTTAACTGTAACCAGGAAAGACCTGGTGATCGTCAATACCGACCGTTCGAAAACCTACGGTGAGGTATTAACGAATGCTGACTTTGCAGGCAGCATCACCGGAATCCAGAACAGCGATAACATCACCCTTACGCGCAGCAGTACCGGGTCAGCAGCAGGTGCTACCGCGGCTACCACTTACCCGATCGCGGCGACTTTAGCCGATCCGGATAATAAGCTGGCGAACTATACAGTAACGAACACGAACGGAACCCTAACGGTAACACAGAAAGCCTTAGCCATTACGGCAACCGATCGCAGCAAGACCTATGGCGATGCGGTAACCTTTGCCGGAACCGAATTCACGTCGACCGGCCTGATCAATGGCGATGCGGTTAACAGCATCAGC
>NZ_JAAFZB010000074.1 GCF_010692725.1 Flavihumibacter soli
ATAGTTCGCCAGCTTATTATCCGGATCGGCTAAAGTCGCCGCGATCGGGTAAGTGGTAGCCGTGGTAGCACCTGCTGCTGACCCGGTACTGCTGCGCGTAAGCGTAATGTTATCACTGTTCCGGATTCCGGTAATGCTGCCGGCAAAGTCAGCATTCGTTAATACGTCGCCGTAGGTTTTTGAACGGTCGGTATTGACGATCACCAGGACTTTCCGGTTAACAGTTAAGGCACCGTTGGTATAGCTGATGCTGTAATTAGTCAGCCCGCTTCCGCTAGCCGCTGAAGGCACAATGCTGTAGGCTGAACCGGCAACACTGGCTGTTGCCGCTGCTCCCGCACTGTTCAGGGTTAGGGCAGTCACCGCATCGCCGTTGATCAGGCCGGTGGAAGTGAATTCGGTTCCGGCGAAGGTCACCGCATCGCCATAGGTTTTGCTGCGATCAGTTGCCCTAATGGCTAAGGCTTTCAGGTTTACCGTCAGGGTTCCGTTGGTGTTCGTTACTGTATAGTTCGCCAGCTTATTATCCGGATCGGCTAAAGTCGCCGCGATCGGGTAAGTGGTAGCCGTGGTAGCACCTGCTGCTGACCCGGTACTGCTGCGCGTAAGCGTAA
>NZ_JAAFZB010000075.1 GCF_010692725.1 Flavihumibacter soli
TACCCCTTATACCAGTTCCAGCGGTGGAACGGCTGGTACACCGTTAACCATTAGTTTTAGCGTAATTAACCAGCCAAATCTCCCTCCGGTAGTTACTAAACCACCGAATGCAAGTGTGGTATCAGGGCAGATTTTCAATTACCAGGTAATTGCAAATGATCCGGAAAACACAGCCCTTACTTATTCAGCTACCAACCTGCCCAGCGGATTGACGATTAATTCCTCCACCGGTTTAATTTCAGGAACTGTAAGTGCTGCGGCTGGTGCATTTACTGTCGGCATATCGGTTAAAGATGCACAGAATTTAACGTCTACTACCAGTTTTATACTGACCGTAAGCAATCCAAATCAGCCTCCGGTGGTTACTAAACCTCCTAATGCCAGTGTGACAAGCGGGCAGAATTTTAATTACCAGGTGGTAGCAAACGATCCTGAGGGCACTGCGCTTACTTATTCGGCTACCAACCTGCCCAGCGGGTTGACCATTAATTCATCCACCGGTTTAATTTCAGGAACGGTGAGTGCTGCGGCTGGAGCATTTACTGTCAGCATATCGGTTAAGGATGCACAGAATTTAACGTCTACTACCAGTTTTATACTAACCGTAAATAATCCTAACCAACCGCCTGTAGTAACTACACCGCCTAATGCAACGGTAGTTCAAGGTCAGGCCTTTAATTACCAGGTAATAGCCAATGATCCTGAAGGAACGGCTCTTACTTACTCAGCTTCCAATCTTCCGGCCGGGCTAACTATCAATTCTGCCACCGGCCTGATCTCAGGAACAGTGAGTGGGTCGCCGGCAACATATTCTGTGAGCTTATCTGTCAGAGATCAGCCCGGGTTAATAACCAATTCCAGTTTTAGTA
>NZ_JAAFZB010000076.1 GCF_010692725.1 Flavihumibacter soli
TTGCTGGCCTGCCAAACAAACTCTAATATCCTCAGGGACGATCCGAAGCATTGTCCTCCGCTGGCGGAGGTGGATCCCTCTATCGGGAGACGGAGGTGGTGAACTTAACATCTTGGGAAACTCTATCCCAAACAAATAACCTGACCACCTCCGCCCGTTGGGCATCCCGATTGATCGGGAACAGAGTGCGTGCCACCGGAAAATGCGTTTTCATAAGAAATTCAAATGAGAAAAAATCTTCCAATTGACCTGCTGAACACCCTTTAATATTCTTATACCGCTCCGAAGCACTATCCTCCGCTGGCGGAGGTGGATGCCCCTATCGGCAGACGGAGGTGGTTTGACAGTTCAGGTTTCTATTAATGATTATTTAAATGACCGCTTATCAATCCAATCCTCTAAATAACCTAATACCGCATTTATGTCCTTCAAGATATCTTCATCAGTAAATCTGAGGACAGTGAATCCTGCTGCTCCGAGCTCCTGCTCCCTTTTACGATCTCTTTTATGCGTTTCCTCCCAATCATGCGTTATTCCATCAACCTCAATAATCAGCATTAACTCCATGCACATAAAGTCAGCGATATACTGAAGCACAGGTCTTTGTCTTCTGAACTGGTACCCCCGGAGTTTACGCGCTTTCACGACATATTTCCACAGGCATGCCTCTGCCTTTGTCATTTGCCTGCGGAAGGATGAAGCGTATGGTTGCAAATTCGTATTATAGGCATATAAGTTCTCCTTATTAGCTTCCATATTTGAATTTAAGAAATCGTACGCACGATTTGAATTCCTGCTGACTTTTCGATGCCCTGACCACCTCCGCCCTTCGGGCACCTCCGCCAGCGGAGGACAGAGTACCGGTCCTAGCGGAAGACCGTTATACTCCAAATTCGTTTCAACAAGAAATGCAAATGAGACACGAACTTCAATGGGCTATGCAAAGCAAACTTTAATATTCAAGGAACGATTCGAAGCGTTGTTCCCGATTTCTCGGGATGAATCCCTCTAACGGGAGACGGAGGTGGTGAACTTAACATCTTGGGAAACTCTATCCCAAACAAATAACCTGACCACCTCCGCCCGTTGGGCACCTCCGCCGGCGGAGGATAGAGATCAGGCATCCCCTAAAGCTCGTTTC
>NZ_JAAFZB010000077.1 GCF_010692725.1 Flavihumibacter soli
TACTAAAACTGGAATTGGTTATTAACCCGGGCTGATCTCTGACAGATAAGCTCACAGAATATGTTGCCGGCGACCCACTCACTGTTCCTGAGATCAGGCCGGTGGCAGAATTGATAGTTAGGCCGGCCGGAAGATTGGAAGCTGAGTAAGTAAGAGCCGTTCCTTCAGGATCATTGGCTATTACCTGGTAATTAAAGGCCTGACCTTGAACTACCGTTGCATTAGGCGGTGTGGTTACTACAGGCGGTTGGTTAGGATTATTTACGGTTAGTATAAAACTGGTAGTAGACGTTAAATTCTGTGCATCCTTAACCGATATGCCGACAGTAAATGCTCCAGCCGCAGCACTCACCGTTCCTGAAATTAAACCGGTGGATGAATTAATGGTCAATCCGCTGGGCAGGTTGGTAGCCGAATAAGTAAGGGCAGTGCCCTCAGGATCGTTTGCTACAACCTGGTAATTAAAATTCTGCCCTGATACCACACTGGCATTAGGAGGTTTAGTAACAACCGGAGGCTGATTGGCCTGGTTGATTACGCTAAAACTGACGGTTAAAGGTGTTCCGGCCGTTCCGCCGCTGGAACTGGTATAAGGAGTGCCCGTTAAAGTGTAACTACCCACGGCTGGTGTCCAGGAATCATAATTTCCATTAGAGTCCCCGAACAAAGTATAAGGGGAACCGGTTTCAGTGCGATTAACTGTCTGCGCCCCTGATAAGGCTAATACAACTCTTCCTACAATTGCCGGATTTGTGTTTGCCCGAATATTAAGGCTTTGAGAAGGCAATGTAGCCAGATTCAGAACAGCATTAGGCCCAATGACTTGAATATCCTGCTCGTTACTGGCATTTACCAGGGTAAAACTAACAAGCTGTTGAACGCCCGCGGCAGGATTAACAGTCACACTTACCAGGTCTGCCGGACTGCTTAACAATTGCTTGTCTTTAACGGTCAGACTAAAAACATAGGTTCCTGCTGTTAAATTACTGACGGTTGGACTTGCAATGGCCGCATTACTGAAGCTTGCTGTAGAGGGACCGCTCACCTGGGTCCAGCTAAAAGTAACGGCCGTACCATCTTCCGGATCTGAGCCCGAGCCATTCAACACCGTACTGGAAGCTGGGAGCGTGATTGTCTTATCCGGCCCTGCGTTTGCTGTCGGAGCCTGGTTGCCACCGGATGCCGATTGCAGGAAAACGGCAATACCGGAGATCTTAGCATTATTCACAACGTTGCTTAAATTAACCGAAAGAAGTCCATCGCTAACCTGCACGTTTGAAGCCGTTATTACGGATGCCGTAAAACTGCCGCCATAGTTTTTGAAGAGGTCGATATTCTGTAAAGCAAATTCACCATTCTCAACATTAAGATTAAACACCCGGGAACCCGCCGTGCTAAAGTTGATCTCCGCAAAGTGCAGCTCAA
>NZ_JAAFZB010000078.1 GCF_010692725.1 Flavihumibacter soli
AAGGAGTCGGTGCCGTTGAAGTTGGCGTTCGGGGTATAGGTGAAGGAACCGTCGGCATTGAAGACCAGGGTGCCGTTTGCCGGGTCGGTTACCAGAATTGTGGTCAATGAGTCGCCTGTGGGATCGCTGTCATTCAACAGAATTCCTGGAGCGGTAACATAAATTGGTGTTTCTTCAGTTGTCGCGTAGGCGTCATCGGCAGCTATCGGCGGACAAGTGCGTATAGTTACTTTCACTGGTTTAATTTCCGAGCAGCCTGTAGCGGTTGTACCTTTAATATAGTAGACGCCACTTTCTGAAACAGCAGAGGGTTTAAGAATAGGAACAGTTGCATTTTCATCTTTCCAGTAGCTAAAGATCAGACCATGCGTAGATCCTGCGGTGATCACCGTTGATTCCAGATCTATGCTCCCGGGATCACATATCACGGGCGGGTCAGTAATTAACACCGTAGGCTGCTGATTAATATCGATCTCGGTGGTTACACTATCACTGCAGGTGCCATTATCAAACACATAGCGGATGGTGTGTTTTCCTGTAGTGCTCACAAGAAGGTCAATGGCACCTGTCTGCGGGTTGATGCTTATACCGCTGTCGGAACTGAAAGTTCCACCGGTTTGCCCTGTTTGTATCACTTCAGCCAGACCGCTGGTGCAATATGATCCCGGATAAAGAATAGCTGCTTTTGGCATGGGATTAACTGTAACCCTTACTGTAAAAGGAGCCAGGTCTGTTCCTGATCCATCTTGCGGGGTGACGATATAGGTAGCTGTGGCAGGCGTCTGGCTATTGTTGATCAGCGTTTGATAGGTTCCGGCAGTTGCTGTAGTCTGTGAAGTTCCGCCGGTTATCGTTTCCGGACCGTCATTCGCGGAGATGACAGGTTCGCTCCAGGTATAAGTTGTGCCCGACGATGGGAGAGGATTCAGGTTAAAAGGAAATCCTGAACAGACCTGAAGTTCAACGTCACTATCATAAGTTTGCACACCAATTGAAATTCCCTGCCTTGCACCTATCAAAGTAGAAATTATTGAAGTAGGTTTAATTGATGCAATGCCATAGGCTCCTGTTTCGCCACGGACTGTTCCTGTCCAGCTTACAGTGGAGCTTCCGATCCCTGACTGGATTGGATTGCTGCTGACATTTGTGATCAGGTCCCAGGAGGTCCAGTTTTGCCCGTTTGTTGTCATAGTTATAGTTTCGGTGTCATTATTTGTCGTCTCCGAATCAATAATTATGATATTCCAGCTGGATAATTGAGTAAGGCCGTCTGGTTGTAAAACGATTATATTCTCAAGTGAGATAGTAGCACTACATGGTTTTGTTGTCGAATATAAAACGGGAAAAATACTACTTGCAGGAGGTATATATGCAACCCGCCCCATACTTGCATTTACATTTGTTCTAGCCGGAAACGCACTGAACGGATTTCCTGTTTTTTTAAGGTTAAACTTTAAGATATGGCCTGAAATCAATTTGATTTGGAAAGCCTGGCCCGACAAACTTGAAGCTATTGAATCATCATATCCTACAAAATCAACGATCTCTGTAATAGGAGAGTACTTTGTTGGTGGATTTCCGCCGTTGACACCAGACCGATAAGTGAAGCCAGTTGTTTGAGCGACTACAGTTCCAGTCAAAGTAACGAACAGGAACAGCATGATGGCGCTAAATGCTTTGAAATCAGAAGCTGGAAAATTAAATGGAGCGTTTAAAGGTGCCGCCTTCGCTGATGATACCTGGTTGCACCTTGATAAGGCACAACCGATACTTATTATGATGACGATGTAAATAAATAGTTCCATTAAAAGACCGTTGCTGGAACATCTAAAAATGTTTCCTCAAACGCAATATCTTATACGGGAAATATCAAGGAAAAGATATCAGAAATTAAACTGTCAATCAATGGTGCCAGGGATTCTAGGTCATGATTATCTTTTAAGAATAAGGTATCCCTTATTCAGCTTTTTCTTTTTGTCTGCATCGATGGTGTAGATAACGAAGTAATACACACCTTCCGGCAGATCTTTGTTAACATTGGTTAGGATGCCTGTATTGGCAATGCCATTGAATGATTTTCCGTCGTTATCGTAACCTTTGATCCTGTAAACTTCATTTCCCCAGCGATTAAAGATCATCACTTCATTGTCGGGGAACATTTCAATATTAATGATTTTGAACTGCTCGTTACCCTGGCCGTCCTGGTTGGGCGAAATAAGCGGATCGGGTTTTAATATTGGGTTGTCACTTGTCTCCTCTGTTACTTCCTTAACTGGGGGGAGTACGTCTATTATAGTGACATCGGCGCCTGTTCCAATTCTGACAGATGGTGAATTAACGCTTGCAATGTTTATCAGCACGTGCTCATCTCTTTCAGCGTTATCGTCAACAGATGCCGCCACTATGAAGTGCTGCGTAGTTTTTGTTTCGCCGGCTGGTATTACAATGGTCACAAAATTTTCAAACAAATTGTAGTCTGCGCCGTCAACCGCATCACCCTGGAATACCAGAGTCACTTCAATATCTGTCGGCATTGGAGCCGATAGCTCCGCGGTGATCGTTGTTTTATTTCCCTCAGGTATTGTGCTGAGTGATGGAGTCAGACTAACAGTTGCCATGGTATTTGAGCCCGTAACGGTCAGGGTGACGGTGGCAATGTTACTTTCCAGGGTACCGTCGCTCACCTTGTAGGTGAAGGAGTCGGTGCCGTTGAAGTTGGCGTTCGGGGTATAGGTGAAGGAACCGTCGGCAT
>NZ_JAAFZB010000079.1 GCF_010692725.1 Flavihumibacter soli
CTGGGATAAAAATATCAGCCAAACCGCGAGGCGTCGGCGAGAAGTTCTTTAAAGAAATGTCAAGTAGCGTAACGAGTAAATAAGAAACTCGTTTTTTATAGTCGGTAGACTAATATAGATACAACAGCTCGAATCGCAAGATGAAGAGCAGATTCTATTTGAGATACGAATAGAGTCAAGACAAACAAACATTTTTACAATGGAGAGTTTGATCCTGGCTCAGGATGAACGCTAGCGGCAGGCCTAATACATGCAAGTCGAACGATACCAGGGAGCTTGCTCTCTGGGAAAGTGGCGCACGGGTGCGTAACGCGTATGCAACCTACCTTTATCAGGGGGATAGCCTCTCGAAAGAGAGATTAACACCGCATAAAATCAAAGAACGGCATCGTTTAATGATCAAATATTTATAGGATAAAGATGGGCATGCGTGACATTAGCTAGTTGGTGAGGTAACGGCTCACCAAGGCGACGATGTCTAGGGGATCTGAGAGGATGACCCCCCACACTGGTACTGAGACACGGACCAGACTCCTACGGGAGGCAGCAGTAAGGAATATTGGTCAATGGAGGCAACTCTGAACCAGCCATGCCGCGTGCAGGAAGACGGCCCTATGGGTTGTAAACTGCTTTTATTCGGGAATAAACCTCTGCTCGTGAGCAGAGTTGAATGTACCGAAAGAATAAGGATCGGCTAACTCCGTGCCAGCAGCCGCGGTAATACGGAGGATCCAAGCGTTATCCGGATTTATTGGGTTTAAAGGGTGCGTAGGCGGCTTATTAAGTCAGGGGTGAAAGACGGTGGCTCAACCATCGCAGTGCCCTTGATACTGATGAGCTTGAATACACTTGAGGTAGGCGGAATGTGACAAGTAGCGGTGAAATGCATAGATATGTCACAGAACACCAATTGCGAAGGCAGCTTACTAAGGTGCAATTGACGCTGAGGCACGAAAGCGTGGGGATCAAACAGGATTAGATACCCTGGTAGTCCACGCCCTAAACGATGAATACTCGATGTTAGCGATATACAGTTAGCGTCTAAGCGAAAGCGTTAAGTATTCCACCTGGGGAGTACGCCCGCAAGGGTGAAACTCAAAGGAATTGACGGGGGCCCGCACAAGCGGAGGAGCATGTGGTTTAATTCGATGATACGCGAGGAACCTTACCCGGGCTTGAAAGTTACTGAAGTACTCAGAGATGAGTACGTCCGCAAGGACAGGAAACTAGGTGCTGCATGGCTGTCGTCAGCTCGTGCCGTGAGGTGTTGGGTTAAGTCCCGCAACGAGCGCAACCCCTATGTTTAGTTGCCAGCATGTAATGGTGGGGACTCTAAACAGACTGCCTGTGCAAACAGAGAGGAAGGAGGGGACGACGTCAAGTCATCATGGCCCTTACGTCCGGGGCTACACACGTGCTACAATGGGCAGTACAGAGGGCAGCTACCTGGTAACAGGATGCCAATCTCAAAAAGCTGTTCACAGTTCGGATTGAGGTCTGCAACTCGACCTCATGAAGTTGGATTCGCTAGTAATCGCAGATCAGCAATGCTGCGGTGAATACGTTCCCGGGCCTTGTACACACCGCCCGTCAAGCCATGAAAGTTGGGGGTACCTGAAGTATGTTACCGCAAGGAGCGTCCTAGGGTAAAACCGATAATTGGGGCTAAGTCGTAACAAGGTAGCCGTACCGGAAGGTGCGGCTGGAATACCTCCTTTCTAGAGAGTGTGCCGACTACACTCGTTATGCTACTGATATTCTTTAATAAAAAGAAAAAGAGAACCCAAAAGATGAGCCATTAAGTAAGGCACTGATCATCTAAGTGGCGAGATTGTAAGCTATTTACGATTTACGAATTAGGAGTTACGATTATAGGAAACGAAGCATCGTAAATCAGAGAAATCTACAATCGTAAATCAGAAATACAGTCCCGTAGCTCAGTTTGGTTAGAGCACTACACTGATAATGTAGGGGTCAGCAGTTCAAATCTGCTCGGGACTACACTACTCAACTTAAGGGGGATTAGCTCAGCTGGCTAGAGCACCTGCCTTGCACGCAGGGGGTCAACGGTTCGAATCCGTTATTCTCCACTAGCTAATAGGCTAATGAGATAATATGAAAATATGCTAATAAGCATGCAATCATTAACTAATTATCACATTAACAAATTAGCACATTACATTAACCGCGAGGGTTAATACTTGACATGATTTAACAGGAATTCAGCCATCGGGGCTGGCCTTATAGTAAGTACTATATGGGATACGGTTCGACTCCGTGAATCTCCACGCTTTCAAATTGAGCGATTAGCCAATTTGTCCATTAGTCAATTCATTGGCAAATCGACAAATCAGCAAATTGACAAATTGAAAAACGTTCTTTGACATATTGGAAAAAAGTAATTGAAAGAGAAGACAACAGTAGGGACAACCCTTCTGGCTGTGTAAACAGACAGAAGATCAGTTGATCTCAATTATAAAAAGCATTTCTATACTGAGCAAAAGCAGATAGAAAGAAGAAAGTAAGAAAGGGCACACGGGGGATGCCTAGGCTCTCAGAGGCGATGAAGGACGTGATAAGCTGCGATAAGCTTCGGGGATTAGCAAATATGAATTGATCCGAAGATTTCCGAATGGGGAAACCTAACTAGTTGAAGACTAGTTGCAATAATGCGCAAACCCGCTGAACTGAAACATCTAAGTAAGCGGAGGAAGAGAAAACAATAGTGATTTCCTGAGTAGTGGCGAGCGAAAGGGAAACAGCCCAAACCAGCATTGTTACGGCAATACTGGGGTTGTAGGACTACAACATGGTATATCAAAGTGAAGCAGAACAGGTTGGGAAACCTGGCCATAGAGCATGACAGCTGCGTACGCGTAAGCAATGATAACCTAGTAGGATCCTGAGTACCGCGAGGTCGGAGACGCCTTGTGGGAATCTACCGGCACCATCCGGTAAGGCTAAATACTCCTGAGAGACCGATAGTGAACTAGTACCGTGAGGGAAAGGTGAAAAGAACCGTGAATAACGGAGTGAAATAGAACCTGAAACCGTGTGCTTACAAGCGGTCGGAGCAGACTTGTTCTGTGACGGCGTGCCTTTTGCATAATGAGCCTACGAGTTACTCCTCTCTGGCAAGGTTAAGTGTTGAAGACACGAAGCCGAAGCGAAAGCGAGTCTGAATAGGGCGTATAGTCAGAGGGGGTAGACGCGAAACCTTGTGATCTACCCATGGACAGGTTGAAGGTGCGGTAACACGTACTGGAGGACCGAACCGATAAACGTTGAAAAGTTTCCGGATGATCTGTGGGTAGGGGTGAAAGGCTAATCAAACTGGGAAATAGCTCGTACTCCCCGAAATGTTTTTAGGAACAGCGTCGTGGTAGAGTTTCATAGAGGTAGAGCTACTGATTGGGTGCGGGGGAGTCAAATCCTACCAAATCCAGACAAACTCCGAATGCTAATGAAATATACACGGCAGTGAGGCGCGGGGTGCTAAGGTCACGCGCCGAGAGGGAAAGAACCCAGACCATCAGCTAAGGTCCCAAAATTACCGCTAAGTTGAACTAACGAGGTCCGATTGCACAGACAGCTAGGATGTTGGCTTGGAAGCAGCCATTCATTTAAAGAGTGCGTAACAGCTCACTAGTCGAGCGATCGGGCATGGATAATAAACGGGCATTAAGTGGTATACCGAAGCTATGGATGTGTATTTATACACGTGGTAGGGGAGCATTCTGTCATCAGTGAAGCTACAGGCGTTAGCCGTGGTGGAGAGGACAGAAAAGCAAATGTAGGCATAAGTAACGATAAGGCGGGAGAGAAACCCGCCCACCGAAAGACTAAGGTTTCCTGATCAACGCTAATCGGATCAGGGTTAGTCGGGGCCTAAGGTGTAGCCGAAGGGCGAAGCCGATGGATAATGGGTTAATATTCCCATACTTTTTATAACTGCGATGTGGTGACGGAGTAGTGACACTGCCGCGATCTGACGGAATAGATCGTTAAAAGGCGTAGGTATTGAGACTGTAGGCAAATCCGCAGACTTAGCTGAAACCCAATAGTACCGCGAGCCTTCGGGTAAGCGGATAGAGCAGGTAAACAGACTTCCAAGAAAACCCGCTAAGCTTCAGGTTATAAAAACCCGTACCGTAAACCGACACAGGTAGTCGAGGAGAGAATCCTAAGGTGCTCGAGTGAATCATGGCTAAGGAACTCGGCAAAATGGCCCTGTAACTTCGGGAGAAGGGGCGCTGGTAGCAATATCAGCCGCAGTGAAAAGGCCCAGGCGACTGTTTAACAAAAACACATGGCTTTGCAAAATCGAAAGATGAGGTATAAGGCCTGACACCTGCCCGGTGCTGGAAGGTTAAGAGGGGATGTTAGTCCGCAAGGGCGACGCATTGAATTGAAGCCCCAGTAAACGGCGGCCGTAACTATAACGGTCCTAAGGTAGCGAAATTCCTTGTCGGGTAAGTTCCGACCTGCACGAATGGTGTAACGATCTGGGCGCTGTCTCAGCCATGAGCTCGGTGAAATTGTGGTATCGGTGAAGACGCCGGTTACCCGCAACGGGACGGAAAGACCCCATGCACCTTCACTACAACTTAACATTGATATTGGATACAGGATGTGTAGGATAGGCGGGAGATTGTGAAGCGGCTTCGCTAGGAGTCGTGGAATCAACCTTGAAATACCGCCCTTTCTGTATTCGGTGTCTAACTCTGCACAGCGGAGGACATTGTTTGGTGGGTAGTTTGACTGGGGTGGTCGCCTCCAAAAAGGTAACGGAGGCTTTCAAAGGTAAGCTCAGTACGCTTGGTAACCGTACGAGGAGTGCAATAGCATAAGCTTGCTTGACTGTGAGACAGACAAGTCGATCAGGGTCGAAAGACGGATATAGTGATCCGGTGGTTCTGCATGGAAGGGCCATCGCTCAAAGGATAAAAGGTACGCTGGGGATAACAGGCTGATCTCCCCCAAGAGCTCATATCGACGGGGAGGTTTGGCACCTCGATGTCGGCTCGTCACATCCTGGGGCTGGAGAAGGTCCCAAGGGTTCGGCTGTTCGCCGATTAAAGTGGCACGCGAGCTGGGTTCAGAACGTCGCGAGACAGTTCGGTCCCTATCTGTTGTGGGCGTAGGAAATTTGAATGGGGCTGACCTTAGTACGAGAGGACCGGGTTGGACCAACCGCTAGTGAATCTGTTATGCCGCCAGGTGTACTGCAGAGTAGCTACGTTGGGAATAGATAAGCGCTGAAAGCATCTAAGTGCGAAACTAGCCATGAGATGAGATTTCCATTGAGGGTCGTCGAAGACTACGACGTTGATAGGCTATAGGTGTAAAGCTGGTGACAGCATAGCCAAGTAGTACTAATTACCCGAAGCTTTCTTCATGCACCCATTCCCTTGCGGAGTGGCATGCATAAGGCAGGTAGTATATATTGTTGTTTTCTTATTCAAGTACTTTTTCCAGTATGTTAAGATATTTCGAGTGAAGTGGTAAGTGATAAGTAGTACGTTATACGTAACACTTAGGACTTACAACATAGAACTCCAAAATCTTCAGGTGCCTATATCGGCGGTGTCCACCTCTTCCCATTCCGAACAGAGAAGTTAAGCCCGCCAGAGCCAATGGTACTGCCGTAACAGGTGGGAGAGTAGGTCGGTGCCCAATTTTATAAAACCCTTGTCCAGAAAATGGATGAGGGTTTTTTTTTGAATAGAAATTTCC
>NZ_JAAFZB010000080.1 GCF_010692725.1 Flavihumibacter soli
TACCCCTTATACCAGTTCCAGCGGTGGAACGGCTGGTACACCGTTAACCATTAGTTTTAGCGTAATTAACCAGCCAAATCTCCCTCCGGTAGTTACTAAACCACCGAATGCAAGTGTGGTAACTGGCCAGGTTTTTAATTACCAGGTAATTGCCAATGATCCGGAGGGCACCGTCCTTACTTACTCAGCTACGAATCTGCCCGCAGGTTTGAATATAAACTCAGGTACAGGCTTGATCTCCGGTACGGTGAGCGCAGCGGCAGCGGTTTTCACAGTTAATATATCAGTTAAGGATCTACAGGATTTAACCTCAACCACCAGTTTTGTATTGACTGTAACTAATCCGAATTTGCCTCCGGTAATTACGACACCTCCTGATGCCAATGTGATAAGCGGGCAGAGTTTCAGCTACCAGGTGGTCGCAAATGACCCCGAAGGCACCTCGCTTGTATATTCAGCCACCAATCTTCCAGCCGGTTTGAGTATAAATTCGAGTACAGGCTTGATTTCAGGTATGGTAAATGCTTCTGCCGGTTCCAACACTGTAATTTTGACAGTAACGGATCAACCGGGTTTGACGGCGAGTACCAGTTTCATAATTGCGGTAAGCAATCCTAATCAACCACCTGTTGTTACTAACCCTCCTAATGCAACAGTTATCCAGGGGCAAGAATTTAGCTACCAGGTAATAGCCAATGATCCTGAAGGCACGACGCTTAGCTATTCAGCTTCTAATCTTCCGGCTGGGTTATCAATTAATTCTTCCAGCGGATTGATATCCGGAATCGTGAACGACGTGGCCGGTGACTATACTGTTGCCCTGACGGTTCAGGATATACAGGGCTTAGTGGTGAATACGAGTTTTGTGATAAAAGTAGTGAATCCTAATCTTCCGCCCGTAATCACCCAGCCGGACAATCAGAACGCGCTGAACAACGCGGTGTTCACTTATCAGGTGATTGCCTCGGATCCGGAAGACGGCCAGGTAGGATTGGTGTTTAGTGCCACAGGACTACCTGCCGGACTATTGATAAATGCCAACAGCGGCCTTATTTCGGGCACCGTCGCAGCGAGTATAGGTGACTATAATGTGCTTCTGGGTGTTGAAGATAAAGAAGGTTTGGCTGGCGAAGGGAAAAGCTTTACAATAAGCGTTAGTAACGCTAATCAACCGCCGGAAATCATTCAGCCCGAGGATCAGGATGCAATTAAGGATGAGACGTTCAGCTATCAGGTACAAGCAAGTGACCCAGAAGACGGGATTACAGGGCTGGTGTATTCGGCTAATGGATTACCTGCAGGGTTAAGTATTAGTTCCAGTACAGGGTTAATTTCTGGGACCGTCACAGCAGTGGAAGGAAATTATAGTGTCACCCTGGACGTAACCGACCAGGATAATTTAGGAGCAGTAAGTAAGACCTTTGCAATAAGGGTAACAATTGCCAACCAACCGCCGGTGATCACTGATACCGATGATGTGATCATGACAAGGAACCAATCGTCTAGTTATCAGATTGTAGCCAATGATCCGGAGGATGGACAAAATGCGCTGGTCTATTCTGCCAGCGGCCTGCCAGCAGGATTAACTGTAAGTTCTTCAAGTGGTTTAATCTCCGGGATAGTAACGGCCACTGCTGGGGACTATCTTGTGACACTGGACGCGCAGGATAAAGAAGGATTATCCGCAACAGACGTTATTTTAAAAATAACCGTGCTTGATGATAATCAACCGCCTGAAATCACTAATCCGGGTAGTCAGACAGTGGTGGCCGGAGATGAATTCAGTCTACAGATTTTGGCGGTGGATCCGGAGCAAGACAACATCAGTTTTTCAGCTACCGGTTTACCACAGGGCTTAACCATTAATGGTGCGGGTGCTATTTCAGGTACTCCGGAAAATTCCTCGGGGGATTATTCAGTCGTCGTAACTGCTACCGATAGTAACGGTGCTGACGGGCAGGCTACTTTTGTCATTAAGGTTAATAACAGGCCGGCAATAATATCTGCGCCCAATAACATAACATTGTTCGCAGGTGAGATGTTATCATACCAGGTAGTTGCGACAGATGCGGATGATGGTTCATCACTCAATTATTCGCTATCAGAGCCATCTTTAGGTTTGTCCATCGATTCCGACGGACTCATTTCTGGTTTTGTGACAAATGAAGTAGGATCTTATACTGTCGTCTTAACTGTTACTGATGATACTGGTTTGTCATCAACGGCAAATCTTGAAATAACAGTGGTGGAACAGCCGGCAGCAACTATGAGTACTGATTCTTTGCCGCTGAACGAATCTTTAAGAATTCAGGGAACAAAGATCAACAAGAACCTATTGACGGTTTTTCCAAATCCAGCTTACAATGAATTCTCGTTAAACTTCTATGTAGAAGAAAGGGGTGAATGGAAATTTGCCCTCTACAGTATCAATGGAAATACAATTCAACTTCCGAAACATAACCTGGAAAAAGGTGTGGCGACAGTTCGCTTTGATTTAACCTCTTATAATCTTAAACCAGGTGTATATTTTCTGTTGATAACAAATGGCTTAAATCAAAAGAAAACCGGCAAACTGATAATAAACGGATTCAGATAGCGATTTGAGATACGAGATTTTGACTTTAAGCCCTTTCTGGAATCAGAGAGGGCTTTTTGTTAGAACTCCTCTTATGTTATAGAGGGAAATTAGGGGAAGGACACCGACCATCTTCAATGCGAATTTATAGCCAAGTTTCCGGTCGGTTATAATTTGTCGAACGATAGATCCACACTCATGATAAATAATTAACTAGTTGAATCAGAAAACCACGGTCACAAAGCTTTTGGAGGCTTTAAAGCGAATAGTTTAATTTATTTGCTTTTTTTATTTAGGGTATGATTGATGCGTTCATTATGTTTTAATAAATTTAAACATTAATTAATGGGATAATTTTATCCCTATTAAAATGCTATCTGTCTTATACGCCTATATCTATGATAAAATTTAACTCTCTCCATTTAACCCTTTGGGTACGAATTTTTATTGCCCAATTATTTGTCATGGTAGCAGCTTGCAATGGGCAGTTAGCAGCTCAGACCACCATTAATTTTTCATCAAGTGCCCTTGCGGGCGAAAACGTTTCAAATCCAACTTCTTTGCAGTTTGGGCCTGATCAGCGGTTGTATGTTTCTCAGCAGAACGGAACAATTAGGGTATATGGGATACGAAAAAATGGACCTAATAACTATGAGGTCACAAATACAGAGACTATAAATTTGATTCGTAATATTCCGAACCATGATGATGACGGAACACTGAATAGCACGTTAATCACCCGGCAGGTAACTGGAATTTTGGTTGTTGGTTCATCTTCGAATCCAATTATATATGTGGCGTCAAGCGATTCGCGAATTGGAGGCGGCGGAACAGGTGGTGATAAAAACCTGGATACAAATTCGGGGATTCTTTCAAAATTAACGTGGAATGGTACTGCTTGGGAGAAAATCGATATTGTTAAAGGCTTGCCTCGTTCAGAAGAAAATCATTCCAGCAATGGCTTAACTTTGGACGCCAGTACGAATATTCTATATATTGCTCAGGGTGGTCACACGAATGCCGGATCTCCGTCTAATAATTTCGCTTTCCTAACGGAATATGCATTATCGGCAGCTATTCTTAAGATTGATCTGAATGCTATTAATAGCCAATTTGGTGGGAGTTATACACTGCCTACCCTTGATGACCCCTCCAGGGCAAATTCCGGTCCGAATGGCGAGGATATCAATGACCCCTGGGGAGGTAATGATGGATTAAACCAGGCAAAGTTGGTGCCTGGAGGGCCTGTCCAAATCTATTCAACAGGTTATCGCAATGCTTATGATGTTATAATTACTAAGACATCGGGCAAGGCGGGGCGGATGTATACAATTGATAACGGTGCTAATGGAGGATGGGGTGGTTATCCCGATAAAGAGGGAACGCCTCAGGTTAACAATGCTTATATTACAGGAGAGCCAGGTTCAACTACCCCTGGGCTAAATGATGATAAGGTAAATAACCTGGATAATTTACATCTTGTTTCTGCGCCAGGGATGCCACCAATATACGGAGGGCATCCCAACCCTATTAGGGCCAATCCGTCTGGTGCCGGTTTATACATTTTTAATAATACTACCGGGGTAGGCCAGTTTTCATTAACTCCTACATCTGACTGGCCACCAGTACCGGTTTCCATGGCAAATCCTGTAGAGTCAGATTTTAGAAATCCGGGGGTGAATGACGGGGCCTTGTATACCTGGCCAGCCTCTACCAATGGAATTGCCGAGTATACTGCAACATCTTTTAATGGTGAACTCGCAGGGGATCTACTTGCAGCGTCATTTGACGGAAACATCTATCGAATTAAATTAAACGCAGCAGGAACAGCAGTCGTTGCCGGATCTGTTTTAGCAGGAGGTTTCGGAAGCCAGCCACTGGACATCATAGCACAAGGTGATAATGACATTTTTCCTGGAACGATCTGGGCTGCAACTTTCGGAGCAAATAGTATAACAATTTTTGAGCCTGATGTGCCAAGTTCTGTTTGGAACGATGTGGCTTATAATTCATCAGGAATTACACCTCCTGCCAGGCATGAAAACGGCTTTGTTGAGGTCAATGGTAAGTTCTATTTAATTGGTGGGCGGACCGAAAGAAACGTAAATATATTTGACCCGGTAACACAAACCTGGAGCCTTGGAGCTGCCTCACCTATAGAATTAAATCATTTTCAGGCAGTTGTTTATAACGAGGAAATCTATGCTATTTGTGCGATGCAGGGCATTTATCCAAACGAAGTTCCTGTAACGAATATATATAAATACAATACGAGAACGAATACCTGGGGGATGGGAGCTGCTATACCTGTCAACCGCCGCCGGGGATCTTCGGGAGTAGTCGTTTATAATAACAAGTTTTATATAGTCGCCGGTATTCAAAACGGCCATATCGACGGTTGGGTACCATGGGTTGATGAATATGACCCGGCTACGGGTATCTGGACCATACTTCCGGATGCGCCGGTTGCCCGGGATCATTTTATGGCCACCCTGATCAACGGAAAGATTTATGCAGCAGGAGGGAGGCAAACCCATTATCCGGACTTTGCTGCCAACACGATTGGCAATGTCGACGTTTATGATATTGCGGCAAAAACATGGTCATCTCCAACTCAAATTCCTACCCAGCGAGGGGCACCCGGAGTGGCTTACATAAACGGCGAGCTGGTGATTGCCGGGGGAGAAATATTGAGCTCCGGATCTGCTCTAACGGTTGTCGAATCATATAACCCGATAACGAATGTCTGGCAAACCAAACCCAGCCTTAATGTTGGCCGTCATGCTACCCAGATGATCTCTTACCAGGGTAAGTTATATTTAGCAGCAGGATCTACAACCCAGGGAGGCAACGGACAAACTAATTCGATGTCAGAAGCGAGATATGTCACTAATTGTACTGGCGATACAGGTAGTTTCAATCTGGATGATGATAGCGATGGTTATACAAATGGAGACGAAACAGCGAATGGCACGGACCCTTGTTCGGCTGCCAGCAAACCGGAGGATTTTGATTTGGACGGATTGTCGGACATCACGGACACCGATGACGATAATGACGGCCTGAATGACCAAACCGACAAATTTGCTTTAGACCCGCAAAACGGTACAACTACGAATATCCCAATCGATTATCCATTCTTGAATGCTAACCCAGGGTTTGGCTTATTTGGGCTAGGCTTTACGGGATTAATGAGTAACAATACTGATTACAAGAATAATTATGACCCTGATAAGCCAAACCTTGTGATGGGTGGTGCAGTAGGTATTGCTACTGCACCTGCTGAATCGGGAGATCCCACAACGAATGATCAGAAATATGCTTTTCAATTTGGTATTAATATCAATCAAAGTACGCCTCCTTTTACCATCCGCGGCAAATTACTCGGTTCTTCTTTTTTTGACGGCGCAAGCGGCAGCCAATTAGGTACACAGTCACAAGGTATTTACTTCGGAACTGGTGATCAGGATACTTATATGAAGTTAGTCCTTCACGCAAACAATGGTAATCCCGGAATGCAGATCCTGATAGAAAATGGAGGAGTCGTCACTTACCAGAATATTTTTCCAGTAGCTGGCATTCTTTCCGCCAGTGCGGTGGATGTTTTCTTTGATATTAACCCGGCAACCGGGATAGTGCAATGCAGATATCAAACCAACTCGGCTTCGGCCTCTGTAAACGTTGGGCCCATGTTGACACTGACCGGGAATATACTGACCGCATTGCAGAATAATAATGCGATTGCGGTTGGGCTTATCGCCTCCGCCGGAAACAAAGCTCCTTTTACGGCTTCGTGGGATTACCTCCATATTGCCGGCACGGCACAGGAGACTCTAACTGAAGTAATCCGGATTAATGCCGGAGGTCCCAACCTTCAGTTTGGGAATGAGTTATGGAGAGCCGACCAATATTTTACAGGGGGCAAGACATTTAGTAGTACTTCGGCTATAAGTAACACTACTAATGATGCGCTTTATCAAACGGAGAGATATGGGAATATGACCTATAATATTCCGGTTCCGCAAAGCGGAAAATATACGGTGGAATTACACTTTGCTGAGATCAATTTTCAAA
>NZ_JAAFZB010000081.1 GCF_010692725.1 Flavihumibacter soli
AGGTTTCGCCTGCCACACCTGTACGCGATGTACTGGTGGAGATAACTAAAAGCCGTCTTGGTGCTGTTGCAGTTATAGAAAATGAGCAAATCACCGGTGTTATCACCGATGGAGATATACGCCGAATGATGGAGACCCATAGCTCGATCAACAATCTGAAAGCGCATGACATCATGGGCAAAATGCCAAAGCATATTGATAAGGACGAACTGGCTGTAAAAGCGCTGGAGATAATGAGGGCCAATAATATTAGTCAACTTTTAGTAACTTCAGAAAACAAATACAAGGGGATTGTGCACCTTCACGATTTATTGAAAGAAGGGATTATATAATTGTTATTAATTAAATGAACAACAACTACGTACTTATAATGGCCGGCGGTATTGGAAGCCGCTTCTGGCCAATGAGCCGCACAACGCACCCAAAACAATTTATTGATATCCTGGGCACTGGAAGAACTCTAATTCAGCATACCTATGACCGCTTTTTAAAGATTGTCCCCAAAGAGAATATTTTCATCATTACAAATGACATATACACGGGGCTGGTAAAAAAGCAGCTGCCAGATCTGTCTGCTTCCCAAATACTGGCTGAACCCATTATGCGAAATACGGCACCCTGCATCGCGTACGGCTGTCATAAGATCAATAAGATCAATCCGGATGCCTGCGTTGTTGTAGCCCCGTCTGATCATCTCATATTAGATATTGAAGGCTTTGTCAAGTCGATAAACCAGTCTCTTCAAACCGCGGCGGAAA
Source organism: Flavihumibacter soli (assembly GCF_010692725.1). Taxonomy (GTDB): domain Bacteria; phylum Bacteroidota; class Bacteroidia; order Sphingobacteriales; family Sphingobacteriaceae; genus Daejeonella; species Daejeonella soli. The sequence goes on from NZ_JAAFZB010000081.1 coordinate 759, forward strand.
AAGATTGTCTGATCACCTTAGGCATCAAACCGTCGCGACCTGATACCGGATACGGCTATATACAGTTCAATTCGGCTACTATTAACGGTGATTTTCATAAAGTAAAAACGTTTACGGAGAAGCCGAATATAGAACTTGCCAGAACTTTTATACAGAGCGGTGAATTTTTATGGAATGCCGGTATTTTTGTATGGTCGGTGAAAAATATCATTAAAGCCTTCAGCCAGCACCTTCCTGAGATAAACGATGTTTTCAACGAAGGTGAGATGGTCTTTAATACGGAGCGCGAACAAGAATTTATACAAAGGGCTTATTACCAGTGCACCAACATTTCCATAGACTATGGAATAATGGAGAAAGCTAATAATGTATATGTACTTCCTTCCGAATTTGGATGGTCAGATCTGGGTACCTGGGCTTCCGTTTATGATATTGCGGACAAGGATTATGTAGGAAATGCTGTTATGCCTTCAGAAAGAGTGATCATGTATGATTCTTCAAACTGTATGGTAAGCGTTCCTAAGGAAAAACTGGTAATCCTCCAGGGCTTACATGATTTTATCGTAGTAGAAAATAATAATACACTTTTGATCTGCCCACGCGATGAAGAACAGAGTATTAAGCAGGTTGTCGCAGATGTGAAACAGCGCTTCGGCTCTGAATTTATTTAAGCATCCTTTGGCGAACCGCTTCATAAAGAAGTACTCCGGCTGAGACGGAAACATTGAGCGATTCTATTTCGCCAAACATAGGAATTTTCGCCAGGTGGTCAGAAATTCGAATCAGTTCATTGGATATCCCGTCTTCTTCCGAACCCATAATAATTGCTGTAGGCGCTGTATAATCCGGTTGATAGAGGCTCTCATTTGTTTTTTCCGTACATGCAACCAACTGCAGGCCAGACTCCTGAAGGAAGGCGGCTGTTCGGGCGATATTTTCATGCCTGCAAACCGGGATCTTATATAAAGCCCCCGCTGAAGTTTTAATGGCATCCGGATTTATCTGGGCTGAGCCCTTTAAGGGAACTATGATTGCATGGACTCCGGCGCATTCGGCGGTACGGGCAATAGCCCCCATATTCCGGACATCGGTGATTCCGTCGAGGATCAATATCAGTGGAGTTTCTCCCCTTTCATAAACGTCGGGAATAATATCTTCTATACGCTGATAAATAATCGGTGAGATGAAAGCAATTACGCCCTGATGATTCTTCTGTGTAATCCGGTTTAGCTTTTCAACCGGCACCTGCTGATAACTGATGTTATTTTCTTTAATAATACCTTTCAGTTCATGAAAGATCTCCCCGCTAAGACCTCTTTGGATATATAAACTTTCAATTTCTTTCCCGCTCTTAATCGCTTCTATAACTGCCCGTATTCCGAACACCATTTGGTTAGATTCCCGCTTTTCGAAGCTGCGTTTATTTGAAAAAGAGTTAGTGTTCATTGGTGTAATTTTCTAGGCCGTGAAGGTAACTATTATTTACCTTTTGAGTAGAATCTGAGGGTAAATAGGTCTGTTACGCTTACCTTGTTAACATCTCTAAAAGTTATAAACATAGGTTAAACATGTTGGATGAGTGGTTCTTAAGTGAAGAATAAACAGGTTATTAACATTTGATGTGAATAACAAAGACGCCCAGAAGCATGAATACCAGTTAGTGTTGCTTGCTAAAAAATTTGGGTGTGAACAACTTTGATGAAGCAAAAGTTCTTTTTGATTTACTTTTGGAGCTATGAATTTAGAGAGCAGTCAGGATTTTATCAGAGGTAACAAGGGTCCTGTTTCAACTGATAGAAGAAACCGTTTAAGTGGCATGTCGAGCAATCTTGGCAAACTACCCCCCCAGGCAGTTGATCTGGAAGAAGCGGTACTTGGCGCTTTGATGTTAGAGAAGGATGCACTTTCAGCGGTGATAGACATTTTAAATCCAAGTGTCTTCTACAAAGATAGTCATCAAAAGATCTTCTCAGCAATCCACACTCTGTTTCAAAAATCATCACCAGTTGATATCCTGACGGTTACCGCGCAATTACGTCAGCAGGGCGACCTGGAAATGATAGGCGGGGCTTATTACATTACGGAACTTACTAACCGGGTTGCATCAGCCGCAAATATTGAATATCATGCCCGGATTATTTCTCAGAAATTTATTCAAAGAGAGTTAATCAGGATATCGACAGAAATTATCAGCAATGCCTATGAGGATACTACTGATATTTTTGACCTGTTGGATAATGCAGAGAAAAACCTTTTTGATATTGCACAAAACAATCTGAGACGTGATTCGCGGAAGATGGATGATATCATAAGAGAATCGCTCGATAACCTTGAAAAGATAAAGGATCGGGTTGATGGTCTTACAGGAGTCGCTTCAGGCTTTACTGCTCTCGACCGCATCACATCAGGATGGCAACCCTCCGATCTTGTTATTATTGCAGCCCGACCTGCAATGGGGAAGACAGCGTTCGTTTTAAGCTGTGCCCGGAATGCGGCTGTTCAATTTAATAAGCCGGTCGTTGTTTTCTCTCTGGAAATGTCATCGGTGCAATTGGTTAATCGTTTGATTTCTGGTGAGGCAGAAATTGAACAGGAAAAGATCAGAAAAGGTCAGCTTGCGGAATGGGAATGGCAGCAATTGCATTCGAAGATTGGAAAGTTAACCGAAGCGCCCCTTTTTATAGATGATACTCCTGCATTAAATATTTTTGAGTTCAGGGCTAAATGCCGTCGGTTGAAAGCACAGTATGATATTCAACTGATCATTATTGACTACTTACAGCTGATGCATGGTAAGAGTGATGGTAAAGGGGGAAACCGTGAACAGGAAATTGGTAGCATATCGCGGGCTCTAAAATCTGTGGCGAAGGAACTGAACGTCCCGGTTATTGCCCTTTCACAATTAAGTCGGGCGGTAGAATCACGGCCGGGAGCGCAAAAGAAACCAATGCTGTCGGATTTACGGGAATCAGGTTCTATTGAGCAGGATGCGGATATGGTATTATTCCTTTATCGTCCGGAATATTACGGATTAACCGAGGATGAGCAAGGAAGATCCACCATCGGTATCGGGGAAGTAATCATAGCCAAACACCGGAATGGTGAAACCGGAACAGTACCCTTAAAGTTTGTCGGAAAGTTTGTGAAGTTCACGGATCTGGAGGAAGATTTTTCAAATCCAAGCTCGTTCAGTAGTGCAGATCCTTTCGCAGGTATCAGCCCTTCACAGGATTTTGAAAAACCGAATAACTTTATTATTCGTCCTTCACGTATGGATGACATTGACGATGAGCCGCCATTTTAATAGACTTTTAAAAAATTAAACCAAGTATCACTCCACCAATTATCAGGAAAGGCGCCTGAATTCTTGTAAAAGAAAGCAGGCAAAAGGTTGTAAGCATAACCGAAACTGACAATAACGAAATCCCAATTGGCTGCAGTAGGAAAACGATCGCAGCCGCTAAGAACCCTACTGATACTGCGTTGATTCCTGATAAGGAATTCTTAATGCGGCTTATTTTTTTGAGATCGTTCCAGAATGGAACAATAAAAAGGATAAGGATAAGTCCGGGAAGATTAATACCCAGCACTGCTACCAGACTCCCAAGCATTTGACCTAAGATCCCATAGCCTGCATTTTTGAGGGCAATGCCGCCCAGGAATGAAGTAAAGGCAAATGTAGGACCGGGAATGGCCTGCTGAAAAGCATAGCCTGACAAAAATTGTTCAGCGCTGAGATAATGTTTCATCTGCACAAATTCCGTAAACATATAAGGGACAAGAACCTGCCCACCTCCGAATATCAAAATTCCGTTCCGGTAAAAATTTTCAAATAAGCGAATGGGTAAGCTAAACGGGGATGTCCTGTTGATAATTGCTCCAAGGGCAGCAAATAATAATAATATTCCGGTGAAATATGCAATCTTTTTAGGATTGATATTCGAGAATAATTTAGACCTTAACGCACTCTCTTCCGGTGGCGTATCTATTGCCGATGAAATGATCCCTCCAATTAAAATAAGAATAGGAAATACATATGCATTACGTAAAATCAGTGTTGCGATGAGGGATGATATCGCAAGCCATGTAGCAGTTTGCGATTTTATCATTGATCTTCCCAGGACGAAAGCAGCGGAGCCTACAATTCCTACAGCAATTGGCTGTATAAATTTCAATATGGCTTCAAACTTTTCTTTCTCGCCTACCATAGAGTAGCTGATTGCAGCAAAACTCATCAGACTTGCTGATGGAAGAATCCAGATAAAGAATGTTAGTATTGACAAAGGTAAGCCTCCTACTTTGTATGCAATCCCCACCAAAGTTTGTGTCGAGGCAGGACCGGGAAGCACCTGGGTCAGGGCATTCAGCTCCAGTAGCTCAGTTTTCGAAATATATCTATGTTTGGTAACAAAAATATCGAGCATGATCCCGAGATGCGCTTGTGCACCACCAAAAGCAGTAAGAGTATACCAGGCTACATCACGCAAAAAAATAAGATGCCGCTTTCTAATCACGATAGAAAATTAATCATCTTCATAGTCCTGACCAGTTGCTGAGTTATAAACCGTCTGCAACTCAGAAAAAGCATGCATATCATTGGATTTCCGCGCCGCCAGCATACCATTTTGATAGGTCCGGATGGCGTCATCTTTTCGATTTAAAGCCTCATACAATTTACCCAAATGATAATATGTTCCTACATAATCTGTATGATTTGTGATCAGATCTTCATAGTAAGATAAGGCTTTATCGGGCTCGTTGGAATTTAAATATTCTGTTGCAAGAGCATATTTCAAAAAAGGGTCATTAGGTTCATTCTCCAGGAAAGTTAGGAGCTTCTGTAATCGGTTTCTGTGCATTTTAAATTTGGCTTTTTTGAGTAGATTTGCAAAAACAGAATTATATATGAAAGTATTAGTATGTGTAAGTAATGTTCCGGATACTACAACAAAAATAACCTTTACCGATCAAAATACCCAATTTAACACTGCTGGCGTTCAGTTCATCTTAAATCCTTATGATGAAATAGCCCTGGCACGTGCGATTGAGCTTTGCGAAGGTGGAAACGGTTCGGTAACTGTCATAAATGTTGGGGAGGCGAGTTCAGAGCCGACAATTAGAAAAGCCCTGGCCATTGGCGCTGATGATGCTGTGAGAGTTAATTCCGCCCCGCGTGATGCATACTTCGTTTCTTATCAGATCGCACAATATGCAAAGGAAAATAACTTTGATCTGATCTTAACCGGTCGTGAGTCTATCGACTATAACGGATCACAGGTAGCGGCCATGATTGGAGAATTCCTGGATATTCCTTCCGTATCTATAATCAAGAAATTAGACGTTAGTGATAATAATGCCACAATACATCGTGAAATTGAAGGCGGAAAAGAGATGCTTAGCGTTCCACTGCCATTGGTAGTAAGCTGTGCCGAGGGAGTGGCAGAACCTAAAATACCAAACATGCGGGGTATTATGTCTGCCCGTACAAAACCTCTTCAAGTTGTTGAACCGAAAGAAATTGAAAAGATTTCTGAGTTTAAAAGTTTTGAAACTCCTGCCCCACGCGGCACTGTTACGATGATCGATGCAGGAGATACAGAGAAACTCGTTAGTTTATTACACTCAGAAGCAAAAGTTATCTAATTACATTTTCAGAAGAAAAATCATTATGTCAGTTTTAGTGTATGTAGAAAATGCCGATGGCCGGTTTAAGAAATCTATTTTCGAAGTAGTTTCTTATGCAAAGTCTGTGGCTGATAAATTAAATACGAACCTTACCGCAATTTCTGTTGGAGATGTAAGCAACGATGAATTAAGTAATCTTGGAAAATACGGAGCCGCAAAAGTTCTGAAGGTTTCTAATGAACGATTAAAAACTTTTGTGAATCAGGCATATGCATCTATCATAGCTGATGCTGCAAAAAGAGAAAATGCTACCGTAGTGGTTCTTGCTAATTCATTTACCGGTAAAGGTCTGGCCCCACGTATTGCCGTGAAGCTACAGTCCGGTCTCGCTGACAGTGCGGTTGAACTTCCGGAAATTGATAATGGAAAATTTATTGTAAAAAAAACAGCTTTCTCGGGAAAAGCGTTTGCACATATAGAATTAACCTCGGAAATTAAAATTATTGCTCTCAACCCCAACTCCTATCAGATAAATGAGGTTGGAGGTGAAGCAGATGTTGAGGATTTTCAACCTCAAGCCAATGAATCCGATTTCAAAACAATGGTTAAAGAAATTGTAAGAGCTGCGGACAAAGTTTCGTTACCGGAGGCAGAGCTGGTAGTTTCAGCGGGAAGAGGGATGAAGGGTCCGGAAAACTGGGGAATGATAGAAGAACTGGCGAATGTATTAGGTGCGGCCACTGCATGTTCTAAGCCTGTTTCTGACGCCGGATGGCGACCGCATGAGGAACACGTGGGTCAGACTGGGATAGCGGTTAGTCCCAACTTATATATTGCTATTGGTATTTCAGGTGCTATTCAGCATCTAGCGGGCGTTAGTTCTTCCAAAACAATTGTCGTTATTAATAAGGACCCTGAGGCTCCATTCTTCAAGGTTGCAGATTATGGAATCGTCGGTGATGCGTTTGAGATTGTTCCAAAGTTAACAGAGGCTATAAAAGCTTATAAGGCTCACGCATAAAAACCAACGGGTTCTATCGTGCCATAGTCGCTATAGAACCTGTATATAGAATATGAAAAAAATCAAATTAGATATTGTTGGTTTATCTTATAGTCAAACACAGTCAGGAGCCTATGCACTGGTTTTGGGAGAAGTAAGTGGCAGGCGAAGGTTACCAATCATTATTGGCGGGTTTGAGGCCCAGGCAATTGCAATAGAGATTGAAAAAATGACTCCGAGCCGCCCGCTCACCCACGATTTGTTCAAGTCGTTTGCCCAGGCATATCATGTGAACATCCAAGAGGTAGTTATCTACAACTTGGTTGATGGCATATTCTATGCTAAATTAATGTGTAATGATGGCAAAAAGACGGTAGAAATTGATGCCCGCACTTCCGATGCTATTGCCTTAGCAGTTCGTTTTGAATGTCCTATTTATACGTATGAATTTATATTAGCGACAGCTGGTATCGTTATAGAGGGGAATGATTTTGTTTTCCTTGAAAATATTGAAGCCACAACAGATGAGAAAGTGGCAACGTCCTCGTCCAACTACTCCTCATTATCGGACGAGGAACTTAGAACCAAATTACAGGAAGCTCTTACTGAGGAAGCTTATGAAAAAGCTGCGCGGATCAGAGATGAAATATCCAGACGTAAATCATCCTGAAGTTCTCTCCAGAAAATCCTTACAATTAAGTAATAGTCCTATTCCCATTTATATTTCAAATTTAAAGACACTCTAAATTCCTTATGGAGAGATTTACCGGCCTTCTTGGCATCGTTCTCATTTTCGCAATCGCTTTTTTAATATCGAATAACAGAAAGGCCATCAATTACCGGGTAGTCCTCTCCGGTCTCGCGGTTCAATTAATATTAGCGGTATTTATACTCAAAGTTCCACTCGGCAAAACTATCTTTTCATACCTCGGCGCAGGAGTTACTAAAATTCTTAATTTTTCGCAGGCAGGCGCGGCATTTGTCTTTGGGCCCCTGGTTAATCGCGAATACATGACCAAGGCATTTGGTATGGGAAACGATTTCGTTTTCTTTTTCAGTATAATACCTACCATTATCTTCGTAGCAGTGCTTGTGAGCGTTGCCTACTATCTGGGAATCATGCAACGGATAGTAAAATTTTTCGCATTTATTGTCTATAAACTAATGAAGGTTTCGGGCGCTGAAGCACTGTCGAATGTTGCCAGTGCATTCGTTGGTCAGGTTGAAGCGCAAATAATGATCAAGCCGTATCTGAGAGGCATGACCATGTCAGAATTATTAGCTTCCATGGCCGGAAGTATGGCCTGTATTGCCGGTGGCGTTATGGCTGTCTATATTGCCTTGGGCGTACCTGCCGAATACCTGATTGCAGCAAGTTTAATGGCTGCTCCCGGAGCTCTGGTTATCTCAAAAATTGTGTGGCCCGAGACGGAAGTGTCAGAAACTAAAGGAAAAGTTTCTTTGGAGATCAAAAAGACCAATGCTAACCTGGTGGATGCTATTTCCCATGGTGCTAGCGATGGCCTGAAAGTGGGATTGAATGTAATAGCGATGCTGATCGGCTTTATTGCAATTATTGCCCTTGTCGACTACGTGCTCGGGAAAATCGGGTTTGGTTTAGACAGCCTTGGCTTGTCACTTTCCTTCATCGGGATTGAGCTTAAAACCCTGAGCCTGAATCAAATATTAGGATCTATTTTCTCTGTCTTTGCTTATGCAATGGGAGTTCCGGGGAAAGACATACAGGTAGCAGGATCACTGATGGGTACCAAGATGGTGATCAATGAATTCGTGGCTTATTTAGACCTGGCAAAGATTAAGAGTACACTCGACCCTAAAACATTACTGATCACCAGCTTCGCACTTTGTGGCTTTGCTAACTTTAGCTCCATAGCTATACAGGTGGGAGGAATAGGAGAACTCGCTCCGGAGCGCCGGACCGACCTTGCCAAACTTGGAGTAAAGGCATTGATCTGCGGTACACTTGCTTCATACCTATCCGCTACCATTGCGGGTATTTTAATGTAAGACCTGTAATAATATAACATACAAAAAATCCCGGCCTAGTAAATAAGCCGGGATTTTTAATATGCCAATTTCAGCTTATCGCTGAGATATATCAACAAAGTCCCTGTTCACCTCGCCGATGTAGACCTGACGCGGGCGACCGATAGGCTCCTTATTCTCTTTCATTTCTTTCCATTGAGCCACCCATCCTGGCAGACGTCCCAAAGCGAATAACACGGTAAACATATCCGTTGGGAAACCTAAAGCGCGATAGATGATCCCCGAATAAAAATCAACGTTGGGATATAGCTTGCGCTCAACAAAATAAGGATCATTAAGTGCGGCGGCTTCCAGTTTTTTAGCGATCTCTAAAACGGGATCATCAATTCCCAACTTTTCTAATACTTCATCGCACGCCTTCTTAATGATCTTCGCACGCGGATCGAAATTCTTATAAACACGATGACCAAAGCCCATTAATCGGAACCCGTCATTTTTATCTTTTGCCTTGTTGATCCATTTTTCAGTATCCCCTCCATCCTCTTTTATTTTCTCAAGCATTTCTATTACAGCCTGATTGGCGCCACCGTGCAATGGTCCCCATAACGCGGAAATACCCGCGGCTATTGAAGCATAGAGGTTACAGTCAGAAGAACCAACCATCCTCACCGTCGAGGTAGAACAATTCTGTTCGTGATCGGCATGCAGGATAAGTAAGGTATTCATTGCACTTACAACTACAGGGTCAATCTCAATCTCCTCTGTACGCTGACCGAAGGTCATGTTCAGGAAATTGGTCACATAGTCATATTTATTTTGAGGATAGATAATAGGGTGACCGATAGATTTTTTATAGATCCAGGACACAACAGTCGCCATCTTCGCTATCAGCTTGATAATTGTTAAGTTTTGCTCTTCCGCAGTTTGATTAGAGTTTAAAGATTCTGGGTAAAAAGAGGATAGAGACACAACCAGCGATGATAGCTGACCCATTGGATGTGATTTAGAAGGAAATCCGTCGAAGAACTTCTTCATATCTTCGTGGATAAGTGTGTGCCTGGAAATAGCTGACTGAAAATTATCAAGCTGTTCTTTCGTTGGCAGATTTCCGTAAAGCAATAAGTAACTTACTTCCAAAAAAGACGATTTTTCTGCGAGCTCTTCAATTGAATATCCCCGATATTTCAGAATTCCTTGTTCACCATCCAGATATGTTATAGCACTTTTTGTAGCGCCTGTATTTTTATACCCGGAATCGAGCGTGATGAATCCTGTGAGGTCGCGGAGTTTTGAAATATCTATGGCATTTTCATTTTCTGTCCCTGTTACAATAGGGAGGTCGTAAGTTTTATCGCCTAACTTTACCGTTGCTGTCTCTGACATATTTTTTTTCTTATGAAACAAAATTAATTAAATCCTCCTTTTCCGGGGATTATTTCAAATATTGGTTTGCAATAATTGTGTTATAATTATTGAAATTACTTTTTGCTGAATACTTCCTTTACTTCACCGCAATTCAACATCTCGTCTCCGTAATAAGGATTTCTTACTTCATCCGTAGAAGCCATCCAATATCCTCCCTTTCCTGAATTAGCCATCGGACAATATTGAACATACACACTACCCTCTTTAATATCAGCATGTTTCATTAGAGCAATAAGATCATCGCTTAACAAAGTGAAATCTTTGCGCTGCTGATCTAGCTTCTGGGATTTAGAAATTCTTTCCGCTATATCAGCCGTATTCTTGCAACCCTCAATCTGGTTCAACGCTCCACTCAGAATACCGGCCGATTTTTGCGCATCAGCAACGTTGGAGGCAACAAGCGCATTCTTCAATGAGATATAGCTACTATAGGCTGTATCAATACGGCCATCCTGATAAACAATATCAGTTTCCTGGGCAACTGATGTTGTAAGAGAATCCTCACTACCAGCCGTCTCCTTTACATCGGTGTTTCGATTACATGCCGTAAACATTACGGACGAGATTCCGATCATAAATGCTATTTGAAATTTATTCATTACTTATTGGTTTGGTGGGTTAAATATCGCTTTTTTTTCCAGAATGGGGCATAACAAAAAAGTCCCGCCATAACTGGCAGGACTTCCAAAATCTTGAGTAGAGATTACTTGCTTAGGTTAAAACCATAGGCCAGACGTAAAGCTACCTGACCTAAATTGGTGTCGTTCTGTGCGAAACCCTCATATCGCAGACCAAGATCTACACCATTATTAAACCCTAAGCCAATTCCGGGCGCGTAAACCAAAGCAGTTCCCTGCCCTTCATCGGTTCCGAATCCGGCTCCTACCTCACCGGAGATATAGAATCTCTCAGTTGGAAAAATTTTAATACCTGCCTTCACCGGTATGAAACCCAAGCTATTATAGCCTAAACTGGCTTTTGCATCATCTTTAACAGAGAAATTGGTATAACCAGCTGACAAAGTACCGGAAATATTACTAAAGAAATCCTTTTGCAGACGCAGATCACCGCCAACGGCAATATTATAATTGTCATTCGTAGGCAGGCCGGCACTAACACCAACACCTAATCTCCACGCCTGCGAATCAGGACGTTCATTAGTCTGAGCACTTGCATTCATTCCTATAAACATTGCAACTGCAGCTACTGCAGTTGCAACAATTTTTGACGTTTCTTTCATATAAGTTATTTGTGTTTGGCTATCTTAAGCCGCACAGCACCAAACAACCATTATGCCAAGGAACGAAACAAATATTCAACTTACTGATTTTTAATTAATTACAATTTTAGAGCTTTTCTTTTCATTCAACGTATTAGTTATTATCAGATAATATAGCCCGGGACTTAAGTTAAATGCACTGATATCAAAACTGACTGCCCTGAACCCTTTTTCTAACTGAACTTTTGGAAGCTGGATACGATAACCAAGTGTACTATATAATACGAATTGCCATTCACTGCTGTCTTTTACTCGTACGTTAACTGAAAATTCCCTGCCGACCGGATTTGGGTATACCTTATATAGACCCTGTTCAAGGGTCTGATTTTCATGTACCACTAATGAGTGAGCACTTGATAATGGTATTTGTTCATCCACTACCTTCATGTCCAAGTTAAGATTGTTTGACAGATCGGTTTCAGCAGTGATGGTACTACTCCCTCCGGAGCGAATGGTAATTACAAAATTTGTGCTGGCGGATAGATTTCCCTGATCCTTCACCGACACAGTCACTAAATATGTACCGGTTACCGCTTTAATCTTTCCGGATATTAACCCCGTGCCGGCCCTAATAGTTAATGAAGCCGGAAGATTCGTGGCAGAATAAGTAAGCTCCGCTCCGGGATCAGGATCAGAAGCCACTACCTGGTAATTCCAGGATTGCTTCGCATTCAGCGTTATATCTGCTGGCTTGATTATTACAGGGGGTCTGTTTGCAGGGGGAATAGTAACTATGAAACTTGTACTCGCAGATAAATTCCGTTCATCGTGAACTGATAAGGTAACTGTATACATACCAGCAGCTCCATTGACATTCCCCGTAATTGATCCGGTGGTTGAACTTATAGTCAATGAAGCCGGAAGATTTGTGGCAGAATAAGTAAGAACGGCTCCTGCGTCCGGATCAGAAGCAATTACCTGGTAATTCCAGACCTGCCCAATGTTTAAAGTTATATCTGCTGGCTTGGTTATTACAGGGGGATTGTTTACAGGGGCAACTGTAACTATGAAACTGGTACTTGCAGATAAATTCCCAGCATCGTGAACTGATAAGGTAACCGTATACGTACCGGCAGTTGCAGTGACATTCCCCGTAATTAATCCGGTCGATGAGCTTATAGTTAATGAGGGAGGCAGATTTGTGGCAGAATAAGTAAGAACGGCTCCTGCGTCCGGATCAGAAGCAATTACCTGGTAATTCCAGGCCTGCCCCATGTTTAAAGTTATATCTGCTGGCTTCGTTATCACAGGGGGATTGTTTACAAGGGCAACTGTAATTATTAAACTGGTACTTGCAGATAAATCCCCAGCATCGTGAACTGATAAGGTAACCGTATACGTACCGGCAGTTGCAGTGACATTCCCCGTAATTAATCCGGTCGATGAGCTTATAGTTAATGAGGAAGGCAGGTTCGTGGCAGAATAGGTAAGAACGGCTCCGGGATCCGGATCAGAAGCAATTACCTGGTAATTCCAGGCCTGCCCAATGCTTAAAGTTATATCTGCTGGCTTCGTTATCACAGGGGGATTGTTTACAGGGGCAACTGTAATTATGAAACTGGTACTTGCAGATAAATTCCCAGCATCGTGAACTGATAAGGTAACCGTATACATACCGGCAGTTGCAGTGACATTCCCCGTAATTAATCCGGTCGTTGAATTTATAGTTAATGATGAAGGCAGGTTCGTTGCAGAATAAGTCAATACTGATCCTGCATCCGGATCGGAAGCCAAAATCTGATAGTTAAAGGATTGCCCAGGATTAAGCATCACATCAGGGGGCCTGCTAACAACAGGCGGCTGGTTTACTG
>NZ_JAAFZB010000082.1 GCF_010692725.1 Flavihumibacter soli
CGGACCAATTGCTATTACTGGAAAACGATCCAATGTATTTAGGATTATGCGGTACAGTTTATTTTAATGATGGAGAAGATCCTATCGGTCAATTACCATTACACCCCGGCTATTCAACCGGCGCCGAGGATCCTGTGGATTTCCTGGTTAAATTATACGCAGGTGATCTAATTCAACCCGGATTCGGAGGAATGATTCAGCCTAATGCCTGGCTGACACCGAGAAAAATCATTGATAAAGCAGGTTTTTGGAATACTTCGATGAGCCTGGATGACGACGGAGAATTTTTTTGCCGGGTTGTGCTGGCCAGTAAAGGCATTAGATACTCAAAGACAGCGATTAACTATTATCGCAAATATAGTGGATCCAAAAGCCTGAGTGGTAAAAACACATTCGAAGCTTACAAAAATATGCTGGAAGGAAATAAACTAAAACTCGGTTATATATTGAAACACACAGAGAGCGATACAGCCAAATTGGCGTTGTGCCGGATCTTCTGGGAAAATTGTTTCACCTTCTATCCACTTCAAAAGGAATTGGCAATTGAAGCTTCCATCATTGCTAAAGAACTTGATAGCTCATTTAAATATAACCCTTATAAAGGGATTAATTTTCAATTAGCTCAACTTACTGGATGGAAAACGGTAAAGATACTGCAGCATCTTAAACATTCCCTAATGTTGAAATTAGGTTTACGGAAATAGTCAATGAACCCTGATTCGTCAATTAATATTAAATCCAGGATTAAGGTGCTTAAAATATTCTATGAAGAACCAGATTCAGACCGTTGGATAAAATATGACCGGTATCCCAGGAAATTGATCCGGCGATTAGTTAGAGGACCAGAGCCTGTCGGAGGGGTTAAAAGGTGGTTTTTAAATTTGATTCACGGCTTAGATATCTTAGGCTACCCTTATACTATTAATGATTATAGATCACTCAGAAATGTCTCCGATGAATGGGCACTAGTCGTGGGGAAGCCTCACGTGATAGAAAAGATACCTGATTATATTAAGATCATTTATGGTCCAGGGATTGCCTCTCACCCATTTGACAGTGTTTTTTTTACACACAAAACAAACATCGAACACATACTAATATCTTGTAGTTGGTTTAAAGAAATGTATGATCGCGATCTTCCGCATTACATTCCAACTTCCATCTGGCCTAGCGGGATTGACACAGATCTATGGAAGCCGCGAGAACATAAAACTTTTAAAAACACTGTTTTGGTATACGATAAGATACGCTGGGAGAGAGATGAGTATAATACAGAATTAGTTGAACCAATCCAGAAATTGTTGTTAAAAAGAGGGATTCATATTGAATATATTAAGTATGGTAGCTACAAGGAAGAAGACTTTAGAAACTTACTTTCTAAAGTTGATGCCATGATTTTTTTATGTGAACATGAAACTCAAGGATTTGCATACCTGCAAACTTTAGCCTGTGATATTCCAATAATGGCCTGGGATCGGAGAGGTCCGTGGAAAGATCCAACATTATACCCTGACAAGGTCATTTTTGAGCCAGTCACTTCCGTACCATACTGGGACGATCGCTGTGGTCAGAAATTCGAAAATCTGACTGACTTCACCAAAGAATTTGATCTGTTTTGGAAACGGATACTAAACAAGACTTTTTCTCCCAGAAGTTATATAATGGAAAACTTCACCCTTGAAAAAAGATCTCAGGAGTATATAGATATAATAAAAAATATAGTTAATGATCACAACCCAACACCTGCAGACATACGTCATATATGAAGATAGCTATAACAGTTGATCCAGAAATCCCGGTGCCTCCAATATATTATGGCGGCATTGAACGGATTGCTTCGATGTTAATTGAACAATATATAGCGGCGGGACATGAGGTTACCCTTTTTGCGCATGAAAGTTCGGCAACAAGTGCTACTTTATTCCCTTATTCCGGAAAAAGCAGTGACTCAAAGTTGGATACTCTGAGAAATATAACTTCAATATCAAGGGAGATCTATAAGGGAAATTATGATATTTTACATAGTTTTTCCCGTTTGGCATATTTAACTCTGGTGTTGCCATTCAAGATGCCCAAAATCATGAGTTATCAGCGCAGGCCTACTGCATCGCAAATTTTAAAAGCACAAAGGCTATCGCATAAACACTCTTTAATATTTACGGGTTGCAGTGATTTTATAACAAATCAGATTAAGCCCTACGGGCCAGCCACAACGATCTACAATGGCTTTCCGGAGGATGTCTATTACTATTCAGGAAAAATTTCCACGGACGCTCCATTGGTTTTTCTCGGCAGGCTTGAACCAATAAAAGGAACGCATAATGCAATTGAAATCGCTATAAAAAGTAACAAGAAATTAGTGATTGCAGGTAATATCCCGGCAGAATATCAATCTTATTTTAACAATAAAATCGCACCATTTATTGACAATCAGCAGATTTCCTATATCGGATCAGTAAACGACAAGGAAAAAGCAGACCTGCTTAATTCAGCGCTCGCATTACTGATGCCTATTGAATGGGATGAACCATTCGGTATTGTAATGGTTGAAGCAATGGCCTGCGGTACACCAGTGATTGCTTTTTCCCGCGGTGCCGCTTCCGAAGTAATTAAGCAAGGAGTAACAGGATACCACTGCGCAGATATCGCTGAGTGCGTCAGTAAAGTTTCGGTCATTGATAAGTTGGATCGTAAAGCTATCAGGGATGAGGCAATGCTTCGGTACAGTTCCAAAGTAATAGCAGAAAACTACCTTAGATTGTACCAGCAAAGAATTGATGAAAATACAAAAGATGAGTTATAAAAGAATACTTAAAACCCTGGTACCCCCTGCTCTTAAATCAAAAATCAAAAACTCGCTGGGAGTACCGAGTCAGGAGAAAAGTTTTCGAAAATTGAAGCAGCTGGGCTTTGAAGTACAGGTAGTTTTAGACATCGGCGCTTACGAAGGTAACTGGGCTAAAGATTTTAAAAAGATCTACCCTTCTGCGAACATACTGATGATTGAGGGACAAACTACGAAGGAAAAATTCCTTGTTGATTTATCCAGAAAAATCTCGGGCCTTGATTATAAGATAGCTCTTTTAGGAGCATATGAGCAGCCTGTTGATTTTAATGTTTATGAAACTGCGAGTTCTATATTAAAAGAGCATCACAGTACAGAAGCTATCGTTGAGCAAAGGACTCTCAGCTGTCTTGACAAGCTGCTTGAAAATACTAATTATTCAAAACCTGACCTTATAAAGATTGATACACAAGGTTATGAACTTGAGATCTTAAAAGGCGGTGAGAAAATATTGTCGGGCGCCAAGGCTGTATTACTGGAGGTTTCCCTGATAGATATTTATCAGGAAGTTCCTTTGGTCGCTGATGTAATAGAATTTATGCGAAACAGAAACTTCGTCCTATTTGATATCTGTTCGTTTATCTATCGGCCATTAGATCAGGTATTGTATCAATCCGACTTTTTATTTGTTAAAAAAGAGCTTTTTCTAAGGGAAAATAAGAACTGGAGTTAATTTTCATTAATTTAAGGAGCCGAAAGATCGTACAAGTAAATGAAATGTGTTATATCACATCCTAATATAGCCCCCTATATTAAAGAAAGCGTGCTTGCTTACCAGGAAAACGGTGCACTCGTTAAATTTTACACGACATATTTTCAACACCCCCAATACCCCTTTACCCAGCGCCTGATCCGGTTCTTTCCATGGCTGGAGCAAGAATTCAAGCGACGGAGTATAGAGGAAATTAATTATTCCTATTTAAAAGGTAATCCGTTTCATGAAATGCTTCGGATAATCTCTGCCCGTTTAAATATTTCCTGGGTTGAAAACAGGGTTTGGCAATGGAATGATAGGAAATTCGATAACTGGGTTGCCGGTAATCTAAAGCCAGGGATTGAATGGGTTCACACCTACGAACATGCTGCTTTATCAACCATTAGAAAGGCTAAAGCTTTAAATATGATTTCCTTTTATGAGCAACCGAGCCAACATCATCTTTACCTTTCACGGATTCTGGAGGATCAGCTTAACAAATATCCGGAGCTGAACAGTCCTGCAACCAAATTGATGTATGACAGGAATGCCATACAATGTGATGCAAGAAAAGATTTAGAATTAGCTGAATGCGATTACATTATATGCAATTCGTCTTTTACTCAAAAAACGTTAAAATTGGCAGGAATCAGGGAAGACAAGATCATTATGATTCCCTATGGGTTCCCGGAGACGTCATTTGAATTGCCCAAACGCCAGCCTTCGAAAAAGTTTACATTTTTATATGCCGGTAATCAGAACTTGAGGAAAGGGATACATATTTTATATAAGGCATGGAAAGCCTGTAATTTTGACCCTGCAAAAGCAGAGTTAATCCTTGTTGGCGAAAGCCAGTTACCCGACAGCCTTAGAAATGATCTGCCTGCCTCGGTGAAATTCATTCCTAATATCCCTCATGCCGAATTGATGAGTTATTATCAAAAGGCAAATGTATTCGTACTTCCAACATTAGCTGATGGCTTTGGCATGGTGGTTTCAGAAGCCATGTCACAGGGCTTGCCGGTTATCACCACAGACACTTCGGGCGGGCCGGATATAATTAATAACCGGGTGAATGGATTAATCGTAGAATCAGATAACATTCCGGCACTTAGAGACGAGTTGAGATGGTGTTTTGAAAATCCGGACAAATTAATTGAAATCGGAAATAATGCTTTTCTTACCGCCCAAGCATATCCCTGGTCATCTTACCGGAAGAGATTGATAGCTGAAGTATTAAGCCGGGTTGAGCTACATCAGCGATCAAACCGTAACAGCAGAAATAACTGATAATTGGTCTTGGCTACTACCTTCAACTGATTGAAAAAGATCTGCATAATTACGCCTGGAACCATCGCAAGTAACCCCCGCCTTGTTAAAGAAGCCGAAGCATTGAGCAACAGCGGATATAATGTGCATCTTATATATACCCGGCATGTATATTATTTGGTTGAAACCGACCAGAAAATTCTGGACGATCATCCTGAATGGACATACGACTACTTAGACTGGTCCAGTCCGGATGCTGCATCAAAGGTGAAAAAGATGGGATCAGGCATAAAAAGAAAAATAGCAAATCTTATTTTAGAATCTAAATTATATCCTGGCCAGTTAGTGCCTGTACTTTTCAACCGCTTTTATTGCTGGCAGTTATATAAAGCGATGTCTTGTAAGGCTGATCTCTATATCGCTCATTATCCAGAATCAATTGCCATAGCTGCGCGGGCAGCAAAGGTTAATAATGCCTTCTTTGCATTTGATGCAGAAGATTTTCATCGGGGTGAAGGTGCATCCGGAGGATTGACAGAAGCTATATCCACTCTGGAAGACAGATTTCTACCGGACGCAGCTTATATCACCGCAGCTAGTCCGCTGATTGCCAAGGCTTATCAAAAACTTTATCCTGGTGTAAAAATAACTTCGTTGGAAAATATGTTCCAATTAAATAAACAACCAACGTTTGTTGAATTGGATAACAATTCTTTAAAATTTTTCTGGTTCTCACAAACCGTCGGGCCAAAAAGGGGGCTTGAGGAATTTATTAAAATACTTCAGGTTCTGGGGAAAAAAAATGTTCAGCTGACACTGCTTGGAAATTGCAGCACCTCTTATAAAACTCAGTTACAGAATTTGTGGTTCACATTAGGTTTAAAGCCCGAATCATTAGTTTTTAAAATGACTGTACCAGAAGCTGAGATTTTTACTTTAGCGGCCTCTCACCATTTTGGATTAGGGTTAGAGATATCTCATTCAATAAACAGAGATATTTGCTTGACAAATAAGATCTATACTTATATACTTTCTGGGAACCTACTTATTCTTAGTAATACAAGCGCTCAGAAGAACTTCTATGAAAAATACCCGGGAGTTGGTCTCTGTATTGAACTAAACGACCCGGAACAAGCGGCGGCACGAATTTTACATTTAATAGAAAGTTCGGGAGATATAAATGCACAACGCCGGGAAATTTATAAGCTCGGGCAGAGCACACTAAACTTCGATCAGGAAAAAAAAGTCCTTTTGAAGCAAGTTGAAAATTTATGGGCATGAAAAGGGTTCTGATCATTTCGCCTTACTTTGTTCCATCCAATACGGCCGACATGCAACGTATCCGTATGAGTTTGTCCTCGTTTCAAGACCTTGGTTGGGAGGCGGAAATTGTTACTGTTAACCAGATATCGTCAGACATTGTTAAGGATGATCTATTAAGTCAAAGTATTCCCGAAAATACTATTATTCACCACGTAAATGCGTTCGACAAAAAATGGACAAGCAAACTTGGCTTAGGAAGTATCGCCCTACGATCCTTATGGTTTTATCGGAAAGAGGTAAACAGGTTGATTAATCAGAAGAAATACGATATAATTTATTTCTCAACTACTCAATTCCCAGTCTGCGTTCTTGGCGCATATTGGAAAAAGCGCTTCGGCATCCCATATGTGATCGATATGCAGGATCCATGGCATTCCGAATATTACCAGGATAAGCCAAAGGCACAGCGCCCGGCAAAGTATTGGTTTTCGTACCGGCTGAATAAGCTATTAGAACCGATTGCTATGAAAGAGGTTGGGGGGCTTATTAGTGTTTCACAAGCTTATATTGATGATCTAAAAAAAAGATATCCTTCGATCAATGAAGTTCCTGAAGCGCTTATAACTTTCGGGGCTTTTGAGAAAGACAAAGAAATAGCTGAGAAGAATATTTCGGTATTAAATTCGTCTATTGTACCTGTAGATGGAAAAATCAACATTGTATATGTTGGCCGTGGAGGTTACGACATGCATCATTCTGTTAAAGTATTATTCCTAGCTTTGCAGAAAGGAATTTCCTCAAAACCAAGCCTTTTCAAGCGGTTTCACTTGTACTTTATTGGAACCAGTTACGCCGCTAAAGGCAAAGGGATAAAGAGTATTCAACCTCTGGCAGAAGAAATTGGTGTTAATGAATATGTATCTGAACTTACAGACCGTATCGGCTTTTATGAATCTCTTTCAACTTTACAAAAGGCTGATATTCTGTTTATCCCCGGATCAGACGATCCAAAATACTCTGCTTCCAAAATTTATCCTTACATCATGAGCCAAAAACCAATATTGGCAATCTTCCATGAGAAAAGCAGTGCTGAGAAAATTTTAAGAGCTTGCAGCCCAGATGCAACTTTGTTTACATTCCCGCATAACGATGAGCATTTAGTCTTAGGCATTCACGATCAACTTCATAAATGGGCAAAAGGTGATCTAAGGCCATTAGTAATCAATAAAGAAGCTTTTAAAAATTTTAGTGCCGCTGTAATGGCCGAAAAGCAAACGAGATTATTTGACAAGGTCATACTAACCCCAGTTAATTCAAGTAATTAATGACGATTGATTATCCGGTAAGGTTGAAAAGGCTAGCCATCATAACTACTCATCCTATCCAATATTACGCGCCTATATTCAAGCTTCTCCACGAAAGAAAAGAAGTGGAGATCCGGGTTTACTACAGCTGGGGACACAAGGGTTATAAAAAGCACGATCCCGGATTTGTAAAAATTGTCGAGTGGGACCTCCCACTGATGGAAGGATATCCATTTGAGTGGTTACGGAATACATCCCGGGATCCTGGATCACATCGCTTCTCAGGAATTATAAATTTAAACTTGATTGATCAGATTCAATCATGGAAACCTGATGCAGTTTTAGTATTCGGGTGGGCTTATAATAGCCATCTAAAAGCTTTGCGTTATTTTAAAGGTAAACTACCCGTTTACTTTAGGGGAGACTCGAACCTGTTGGACGCTACCGCCTCTCTGAAGAACGTTTTAAAATATTGTTTTCTTAGATGGGTTTACAGTCATGTAGATCATGCATTTTATGTTGGATCCGCTAATAGGAAGTATTTCCTTAAACATGGAATAAATGAGTCACAACTTAGCTTTACTCCGCATGCAGTTGACAATGTTCGTTTCCAGGAAGACCGTATGGAAGAAGCCAGTGCTTTGCGCAGGAGCCTTGGAATAACCAAGGATAAAGTGTTTGTTTTGTTCGCAGGCAAATTTGAACCCAAAAAAGATCCTCTGCTTCTGTTAAATGCATTCTTAAACCTGAAGAGTAAAAATGCCCATTTATTGTTTGCAGGTAATGGGGTTTTAGAGGATGCGCTCAAATCAAGAGCCGTTGGCCTCAAATCCTATAATATCCATTTCATGGATTTTCAGAATCAAACTCATATGCCGGTTTTGTATCAGGCTTGCGACCTATTCTGTCTTCCTTCCAGGGGGCCGGGAGAAAGTTGGGGACTTGCTATAAATGAAGCGATGGCATGCGGCAAAGCAATCCTTACATCAGACAAAGTTGGAGCTGCCTACGATCTGGTCAAAGAAGGTAAGAATGGATATATTTTTAAATCTGGAAATCTTCCACATTTAATGGAAAAATTAGAACTTTTGACCGCAAATAAATCGAAGCTTGGGGATTTTGGAGAGTACTCAAAAAAAATAATCACAGAATGGGAGTTAGAGGCTGTAGCAAAAAAAATTGAAATGGTCTTAAATAATGACCCTGTCTGATATATAAATAATTGTATACGCAAAATTTTGCCGCTTTTTAACTAATTTATCTAAATGCCATTACACCCTGAACGCTTCCTTTTATTGATCATACCCTGGATATTAAGCGTTCTCTTTAGTGCAATTCCTGTTGTTTCATATTTAATAGCCTGGTCCGGAACTTTTTTCATTTTTTACGTGACAATTAAAGGCAATATACGGGCAATTCCGAATGATTTGAAGTTTAGCGAGCAGTTGATGCGACCGCTATTTCTTCCCCACATCATTTTTGCCGGATACATGTGTTCTACCTCTATTTTCTATTTTCTGACCGTCTTTGGATATAATAACTTCCAATCTCCTCCGCCTAATTACCTGGTAGATCTAAACCATCTTGAAAATGTTGCCCAATGCCAGCGATATTATAGCCTGGCACATGCCGCATTTGTTGCAGGCGTACTAAGTCACATGAATTATACAGAAAAGCCTAAATATTACCTGAATATAAAAGACACTGCCAGCTTTCTGCTTTTATCGGCCGTAGTTATGCTGCCTTTTGCAAATTTGTTTTTAATAATACCCGGGCTCAGGCAATTTTTCTTTCAATTTCAATCCTTAAGCTTCATAGCCGGCACCCTGGCGTTTGCTTTCGCTATCCCTTTGCAAAAACCAGGTAATACAATCTTATCCGGAATTCTCTTTTTTACAAACGTTTCTCAAGCCCTATTGTCCGGATTTAAAGAACCTATAATTATTAGTTTTCTAATCTTAGGTGTGTTCCTCTATCCTTTTTATAAAAAATTGGTTTTGATCACCTTTCTACCGATGCTATTTGTTCTATTTATCCTGCTCCCAACCTATGCAAGAGTATTTAGAGAGAATGCATGGTCTGGGAATGAAAGCAGCGAAACTGCCTCTGACATAGCGATTGATGCGGTTCTTAATCAATCGGATGAAGAGGCAGATCAATCAAATTGGGGATTTTTAACAAATCGCCTTAGCGAAATAGGCATGTTTACTATTTATACTAAAAGCACGCCATCAAGAATAGACTATTACGGTTTTGAACTGGTTGAACAGGCTGCTGTTGTAATCATACCGAGAGCCTTCTGGCCTGGCAAGCCCATACCTGAAGAAATGGTTATGGAACGTGTCTATAATGCAGGAGTCATAAACAGGGGTTCTATAGTCTCGGCTAAGCCACCCATAGTTGTGGATGCCTATCTTTCCGGCGGATATATAGGCATTCTACTTACGCTATTTGTATATGGTTCAATAATGCAATTGATATCAATAAAAGCCGAAAAATTATTCGGAGGATATATAATCGGGACGGCATTTATCTATTCAGGTCTATTCCAGATATTCTGGCGGGGTAACAGTTTTGAATTCCTGATCAATTCGGTAATGTGGAGTTTCATTTCAATGATGATTATCTTCCATGCACTTAAACACTATAATATTATCAAACGAATATAATTTGGCAGCCCCTTATCAACTATGCTGATTTCCTTAAAAAAAATTATTTATCCTGTGTTTCCTTTTATCCCAAAGGTAAATTTATACGTAGGAAGAAAGCTGTATGCCTGGAAGGTTAAAAATAATCGAAGCTCAATTAAATTGGCTCTGGCAACTCGCAAATCTCTATATGCCAATATTGGCTCCGGAGCAGTCGGACTCTCTTACGGATGGGTGAACATTGACTTTTCACCAGCAGTTAATGTCCATTATGTTTTTGACTGCAGTAAGGAACTTCCTTTCGCAACAAATTCTGTTAAGGGATTATTTACGGAACACTTTTTTGAACACCTTGATTTTAATGATGAAGTGCCCGAATTTTTAAAGGAAGTCTATCGCGTACTTGAACCTAATGGATGTGTCAGAATAATAGTTCCTGATGCTGAGAAGTATTTACTTGGTTATTGCAGTCACGATTGGGAGCTTTTGAAACAGACGAGACCACTGGACGACGATTTAAATGATCTGATTATGGGGTACCGGTACAATACGAAGATGGAGCTGATAAACGAAGTATTTCGTCAGGGTGGACAGCATAAATATGCATGGGATTTTCTGACCATGGAACATGTGTTAAAACGGGCCGGATTCTCTATGGTAATTAAGCAAAGCTATATGAGCACTTATGACAAAACGTTAGCTATCGATATGGAGGCCCGAAGACATGAAAGTTTATACGTGGAGGCAATAAAGTGCCAGGATTTTATAGTATAAAACGCTGCCGATATTGATTTCTTTCGAATTGTGAAGATCTTTCAGATTAATGCTTCCTATAAGCCAGCCTATATTTATGGCGGGCCCACCATGTCAGTTTCAAAATTATGCGAAGAACTTGTAAAGGGAGGCCAGGATTTGGAAGTTTTTACAACCACAGCAAATGGCGGTTCGGAATTAAATGTTGAGCCCGGAAAAAAGAAAATAATCGAGGGGGTACCAGTGACCTATTTCAGGCGTATTACAGGAGATCCCTACCATTTGTCACCTGCGCTATTATGGATTCTCTGGCGAAGGTTAAGCTATAAATGGTCAACACCATCTTCACAGATAGTTCATATTCATGCTTGGTGGAATTTCGCGTCCGTTGGCTCCTGCATAATCGCCCTCTTATTATCTAAACCGGTAATCTTATCACCGCGGGGCACGCTAAGTAATTATTCCTTCGGAAACCGGAAGAGTCTCCTGAAAAACTTGTTTCATAGCATAATTGGAAAATCTCTTCTAGAGCGTTGTCATTTTCATGTGACTAGTGAAAAAGAAAGCGAAGATTTAAATAACCTTTTAAAGCCACAGTCCACTACAATCATTTCAAATTTCATACAGCTACTTAAAGATGTCAAAACAGGTAAAGAGATCTTGCCTGAAGAGCAAACGGTTAACCAGGAGAAGCCTATTAAATTAATTTTCCTCTCGCGAATTGAAGAGAAAAAAGGCTTAAATGTTTTGTTTTATGCTTTAAGTGATCTTCAGATTCCCTTTGATTTAACAATTGCAGGCACGGGCAACCCAGAATATATCAAGAGTTTAAAAGAATTAGCTGCCAAACTAAACTTATCCGAAAACCTATGCTGGGTTGGTCAATTAAATCACAGAACTAAATTCGAAATGCTTGCGACACATGATTTGATGATACTGCCATCGTTTGATGAAAGCTTCGCAAATGTGGTGGTCGAAAGCTTATCTGTTGGTACTCCAGTGTTGTTAAGCAAAAAAGTGGGCTTATCTGACTATATCACCGCGAAGAACTTAGGTTGGGTTTATGACGAAACTAAAGAAAACTTAACTGAGGGAATAAGCCGAGCTGCCCTGCAGACGGAAAATAGGAAACGAATTCGCCGGGAAGCTCCGATTAGGATCTCATTAGACTTTGACGATAAATATTTATTAGCTCAATATGTCGAGATGTATAAAAGCTTAATGAATTCCTAAATAACACTGTCTGTAACTAGAATAATCCTTAAAAAATTAAACGTTCTCAAACATGGATAGAATTGATACATAAAAAAAAACTTCATTTTATATGAGAAATTACTTGAAAAGAATTCTAAAATCCTCAGAAAATCAAGTTAAGACTCAATACCTTAAAACCTCCTACTCGCAATGCGGGGAGGATTTACTTGTTGATTACATTTTTCAGCTAAGAGGAGTTCAATTGCCGACCTATATCGATTGCGGTGCGCATCATCCTTACTTCTTAAGCAATACTGCACGGTTTTACGAAAAGGGAAGCAGGGGTATTAATATTGAAGCTAATTCTTCGTTATTACGAAACTTTGAGCAGCATAGGCCTGAGGATATTAACATTAATGTTGGACTTAGTGATAAAAAAAGTGAGATGGATTTTTATATCATGAAAGATGAGACGTTAAGTACATTTTCAAAAACTGAGGCAGACTATTTAATAACCAGTGGAAAAGGGCTTTTAGAGATTAAAAAAGTTACAGTCACTACTCTAAGTGATATTGTAGAGAGATATTGCCAAGGCATTTTTCCAGATTTTTTAAACATTGATATTGAAGGAATGGATTTTCAAATCATTGATTCACTTGATTTTGATCAAACTTTTCCAAAGGTTATTTGCGTGGAGTCAGCAGAATACTCACCCATCGGCGCAGGTGCAAAGAGAAATGAATTAATAAACCTTCTGGTATCAAAGGGATACTATGAGTATGCTAATACAAACCTGAATGCTATAATGGTAAAAAACGAATTTTGGTTTATTTAAATGAATGAGCCTTTTTTCTCGATAATCATTCCAACATTGAATTCGGCTGCAACACTAAAGCAGTGCCTCGACAGCGTTATTGCCCAAACGTTTAAAGATTACGAAATAATCGTACATGACGGTATATCGACAGATAATACTTTTAACATTATTAGAAGCTATTCATTTGAACGTCGTCTAAATGTTTTTTCGGAAAAAGATGAAGGAATCTATGATGCTATGAACAAAAGTATCCATAAATCAAAAGGAAAGTGGCTCTATTTTTTAGGTAGTGACGACACGTTCCACAATGATGGTGTGCTGATGAATGTGCATAATTTTATATGCAACAACACCATCGCAGACCTGGTATATGGAGATGTCCACAGCAGTATTTTTGATGAGCGGTATGACGGAGTTTTTGATATAAATAAGCTCTTAATCAAAAATATAAGTCATCAGGCTATGTTTTTTAAGAAACAGTTGTTTGAAACTTTGGGACAATATGATGTTACTCTACCCATACTTGCAGACTATGATTTTAACTTAAGATGCTTTACTTATGGAGTGAATCATTGCTATATAGATCTCCTGATTGCAAACTATTCAGCTGGCGGTATAAGTTCCGGGGAGCTGGTCGATCATAACTTTCACAACAAATTTTGGGAACGACTTGCTGATTATATTCTAAAAAGCAAAGAAACTAACACTCAAGTTTTTCATTTAATGTCACTCGCATATTCTAACCTGGTAAGGTCGCTCGGAAGAAAGAAAACTGTGGTGTTTTATCTGAAACGAGCAAAACGGAAGCCTGTAATGCATTTAATATCTTTTGGTTCGGTGATACTTCGTTAATGATTGACAGCATCCTTCAATAATCACCATAACCAGGACTGGAATGAAAAAAATTTTAAAACGCATAATTCCTGAAGGAAGTTTACTGTATGATTTGTGCTCGAAGTTAGTCAACAAAGAAAGAAGGGGCCTTCCACCAAAATGGAAATTTGATTTGCTGCTGGCCTATTCAAATTACAATGGCCAAATCAATTTTGTTCAAATTGGCTCCAACAACGGAACTAACGGAGATCCCCTTTATAAGTATATTATCAGCCAGGGGTGGAAAGGAGTCCTGGTTGAGCCGGTACCCTATCTTTTTGAAGAGTTGAAGAAAAACTATTTAGGCTTAAACGACGATTTAGCTTTTGAAAATAGTGCTGTCTCTTTAATAAGTGGAGATTTAAAATTCTATCGCTTGAAACAAAGCAACCTGCCCAATCTGCCGGGGTGGTACGACCAGTTGGGGTCGTTCAATAAAGAAGTCGTGGAAAAACATAGATCGGCAATTCCTGATTTCGATGATCTATTAATAGAAGACACTGTAAACGGCATCACTTTCAAACAATTATTATCTAAGTACTCAATAGTCAAGTTAGACGTACTCCATATTGATACAGAAGGCTATGATTATGAAATTCTTAAAATGCTTCCGTTTGAAACTTTAACTATTGACTTAATCATGTTCGAGCACAAGCATCTAACCGCGCAAGACTATCAGATGGGATTAAACCTTCTAAGACAAAATGGTTTTACGGTAGGGCTCAAAGATGCAAGTGATACGATTGCAATAAGAACAGACATTCTGGAGGCTTCTAAAAAGTTCAAGAGACCTTAAAACCATGGAATATCGCTTACTACGTTGATCTAAGGGCAGCTAAGTAATAATTATTGACAACTATTTTTTCTCGATCCATATATTTCCTCCACAGTTATGATAACATAATGGCATAGCACTAAAAAACTCACGATAAAATTTATGCAAATAGTCTGAAAACAGGAGAATCTCAAATTCAGTATTATACATTAGAAAAGCCTTTAAAAAGTATATCTCATTCCAATTACGCCCCATAAAAATCCAGTCTTTGGGGTATTCAAAGGGATAAAAAATATCGTGAAAGTGGATTAAAACCCCCTTTTTCAAAATAGGTAGGATCTTAAATAAAATAAAATTAACATCGCTTCCCGTTTTAACAACGTGGGAGCTGTCAATAAATAATATGTCTCCGGCGGTTAGTTTCTGAAATGTATCTAAAGGAACAGATTGAATATCTTCTTTAATTATCTTGGTTTGCTGATGATCATCTTCAGTTAATAAGGACAGGAGGCGATCAGGATATGGTTCAATAAAAGTAAGATCAATTTGATTATCAAAAAACAATTCATTGGTATCTAACATCACTGCGGAAGAAAACCCTGATCCTATTTCAATAATTTGCTTCGGTTTAAAATGCCTTATTATTGAATATAATATTATACCATCTGTATAAGAGTAATAATCATTATCGAAATAATATCTGACCTGTTGAAGTTTTCCATGTTTAAAAGGAATTTCATTATAGTATTTTGATAGCTGGTTGAGTAAATGTAATTGTACTGTTGGTCGTTGTTCAATTCCAATTATATCCTCATTTTCTAATTTATTCCATATTTCATGTTCTCTTCCACGTATATCTGTAACTGAAATTATTGGGGAATAGAAATGACCAGATGGATATAAAAAATTTGTTTCTAAGTGGGAAGCGTCTTGACGAAGTCTGAGCAATTTATTAATCAATTTTATTAATGTTCTTTTCACACCCATATATGAATCTCCTACAATCGACGACTTTTAAGATAACCTAAACCAAAATACAATATTCAAATGATTCTGACAGCAGTCCGGTTAAACAAGATTCCCTGCCATTTGGTCTTGCAGCTATAGTAGCGAGAGCTGGTTCACAATAACTAAGCAATTACAGTCATTCACATAGCATCCTATCCTCAGTTGCCCCTTCTAAATCCTTTCTCAGGACTTCGACCTTCCTTCCAGACACTTGCCCATCAATAGATTAAGTATGCTCCACTTCCCTCACTATCGAGGCCTACAATTTAGCTAGATGTCACGGGCGAGGAACAGAATTACTCAATAGCTTTGTTAGATTTCCCTGCACTCTCCTTTATACCATCTAGCGGTTATTCCACTAATTTAGTGGACTAACCACTAGATGACCTAAACAAGACCTAAACAAAAGCCCTTCCTGAACTAGGTTTTTGCGAAGAAAATTCCGGCGGAAGGGAGAGCAGAAAGGTGAAGGGATAAAGGTGAAAGGAGAAAGGTGAAAGGAGAAAGCAGAAAGCTGATAGCTATTACCAGGAGAAGGGGTATAAGTTTAGAGGTTTAGTATAAATTTCAGGGATACCGGGATAACCCTAAACCTGTAAGCCCTAAACCCCTAAACCCTATTCCTATTTCTGCTCGTAATCGTAGTTCACCATCCAGTTGACGCCGAACTTGTCGGTCAGCATACCGAAGAAGGCGCCCCAGAAGGTTTTCTCCAAAGGCATCTTGACCTGACCGCCTGCGCCCAGGCCGCTGAAGATCCGGCGGGCATCCTCTTCGCTCTCCGCGTTGACGGATAGCTGGATATTATTTCCCACCACATTATACTTCGCCCATTCGCCGCCCACATCGCTGCCCATTAAGACCGTTTCCTTGCTCAGCGGCAGGGACACGTGCATGACCTTCTCGCTGTCGGCCTCGTTCATGGGCATGTGCTCGGAAGGTGGCATGTCTTTGTAACGGCTCATCCGGTTGAATTCACCGCCAAATACTGATTTGTAAAAATTGAATGCGGCTTCGCATTCGCCGTTAAAGTTGAGATAAGGATTTACCTGTGCCATGATTATTTGTTGTTTGGTTGTTCGCGCAAAGTAGCTTTTTTAAGAGGAGAAAGCAAAGGAAGTTGGGAGCGGAAGGGAGTTTGGAGTTTGGAGTTGGGAGTTGGGAGCTGATAGCTGAAGGCTGAGAGCTGAAAGCGGAAAGGTGAAAGGTGAGAGCGAAAAGGAGAAAGCAATTCCCCCTGATACCTGTTACCTGATACCTGTTACCTGCTAAGCGGAAAGGTGAAAGCGGAAAGGAGAAAGCAATTAATCCTGATACGTGATACCTGATACCTGATGCCTGATACCTGTTACCCCTTACCTGCTACCTGCTACCTGCTACTCAAACACCGGTATCTCCATTTTTCTGAATTCGTAATCTTTAATCAGAACCAACAGGAACTGCAGTTCTTCATGCTCGGCGCTGCCTGGTTTGGACTGGCATAATTCAACTGAGCGGCTGATCGTTTCAATGTATTCGGTCTCTTTCGTTAAAATTTTAAATAATTTCATATCGGAATTTCGTATCAGATGCTCTGAAATTAATAATATTTACTTTTAAATAATCAATCTTTCAGAAAAAAGTTTTCAAAAATTTAAAAAAATAATTGGCTTTAAAGACCGCGTGCACGGAAACATCGTTTGAGGCCTTCTCCAGCGGATATTGTCAATTTGCTAATTTGTCGATGAGGCAATTTGCTAATGAACTAAGACGGGGTTCAGGTACTTCCGCGCACATCTTTCCTGATTTGCGTGAACAAGTTTGAAAAGGTTGAGTTCACGCAATGTCAATTTGCTGATTTGTCAATGAGCTAATTTGTTAATGAATTAAGACGAGTTGGTTCAGATACTTCGCGCAAGCCTTTCCTTATTTGCGTGAAACCAGATGATGTTTAATTTGTTCACGATCTTACCTGATACCCGTTACCTGATACCTGATACCCGTTACCTGATACCTAATACCTAATACCTGTTACCTTATACCTGATACCTAATACCTGATACCTACAAAAATGGACATAATCGCACTGTTAAAAAAAGAAATGGAGCGCGAAGCAGTAACGACGCGCAAAATGCTGGCATTGGTCAGACCTGAGGACTTTGATTACAAACCTCACCCCAAGAGCATGGTCATGAAATACCTGGCTACGCATATAGCCGAACTCCCGGGCTGGACGAAGATGGCCGTAGATACTGCGGAACTGGATTTCGCGGCTATGGACTATACGCCAGCCGTTGTGGAAAGCAATGCCGACCTGCTGGCACTTTATGAGAAGTCGCTGAGCGAGGGCCTTGATGCCCTTGACAGGGCCACGGAAGATGGCCTGCTGCCGGACTGGACACTGCGGAAAGGTGAGACCATCTACAGCGTCACTTCGAAATATGAAGTGATCCGGATGTCGTTCTGCCAGACCGTACACCACCGTGCCCAGCTGGGTGTCTACCTGCGCCTGCTGAATATACCAATCCCGGGAAGTTATGGCCCGAGTGCGGATGATGCGAATTTTCAATGATTCAATTTGCTAATGTGCTGATGTGATAATTTGCTAATATGATAATGGGCAGAGTAATTTGGCAATTTGCTAATGGTGCCTTGTGCCTGAAAATTTGCGAAGATGTTGGGATGAATTGCCAAGCGTCTGGATTTCACCATTCAGGCAGCCCCGTAGGGGCTAAAGGTCGGTAGAAAATATCCGGCGGCAGTATTCCGTTGCGCCGTAGGTGCAAAACAAAAGGCGCCAATCTGCCTGTTATCTATAACACCATCGTCAAAAAATGTCTGTTATGTTTCGTACCTGACGGCACGATGAAACCCTCCTCTCCCATATTCTACCAACCTGCTGCACCTACGGCGCAGGATGATTCGGTAATGAGGTAATTTGCTAATGTGAATTCAATTCGGCGATTCGGCAATTAGTTAATTTTCTAATGTGATAATGGGCCAATGAGACCACCTCCGGTCCCTGATAGAAGGGACCATCCCGATAAAATCGGGAATAGTGCTTCGGCAGATCTCTAAGGTTATTAAAGTTTGTTTGCCAGGCCATCATGAAGTTCAATTTTCTTATGGAAACTACCTGGCCGAAATAACGGGGCTCTCTATCCTCCTCTGGAGGAGGTGCCCGCAGGGCGGAGGAGGTGACGGAATTCGCTGGAAGACAAATCATTGCCACATTAGCAAATTGACAAATTAGCTAATAATCTTCCCTATCTGTCGCTTGTGACGAAGGATATGAACAATGGCGTGTTCCATGAGCTGCTCGATGTCATAGCTTTGGCCCCAGCGCGTTAGGATCTTGAGGGTGTTATCATACTGCTCCAGCTCCTCATTCCGGATATCCCGGAATACTTCCTCCGTGTACCGGAAGACCTTGTCCAGGTCATCCAGGTATTCTGCTATGCTGGTTCGGAACTGTTTGTCGGGACGGGTGCGGTTCAGGCCATCCAGGTTATGAATGCTGGTGGCATAGCCGTAGCCGGCATGCACGATATGCGTAAGAATGGTCTGCAAAGAGCGGCAATTCTCGTCGCTGGTATACGGGTCGGTGATCACGGTCAGCGTCTCGTCAGGGACCTCACGGATGAGATCCTGCAAACCTGCAATGGCCTGTTCGTAAATATCCAGTAATGCACCTTTAGCTCCCGGCCTGTATTGTTTCTGCATAAAGCGAATTTACATCAATTTGCTAATTTGCTAATGCGGTAATTTGCTAATGTGATAATATGCTAAGGTGATAATATGCTAATGTGATACCTGCTGCACCTACGGCGCAGAATAATGCGGTAATGAAGTAATTTGATAATATGCTAATTTGATAATATGCTAATTTGATAATATGCTAATGTGATAATGTGATACCATCATTCGCTCATTTGCTAATTGCCGAATTGACAAATTGCCAAATTAACTCATTAGCAAATTGACTCACTAGCAAATTGCCGAATTACATTTGCTCTTTATTCCTTGCTCTTTGCTCCTTACTACAACCTCCCAACTCCAATCTCCCTACTCCAAACTCCAAACTCCCTACTACTTCTTCTCCTTCTTCAGGATCCGGTATTTCAAACCGATCTCGAAATTGCCGTTCGCATAGGTCTGCATAGCCGCGGTTTCGGTGGTGTACATGCCCATCAGCGTCAGGGTTTTGTTATAGTTGATCCCCATGCCAAAGGTGGCGCTTTGCGAGGAATGGTACATCCCGGTAAAGATCAATTGTCCGTTTGACATCATCAGGTTGGCACCGGCATCCACAAGGTTGTCATGGCCTTTCACACCCCGGTACACGACCTTTGGTTCCAGGGTCGTGGATCCTTCACCAAAAAACAGTTTATAGCTGAGGGATGAAAAGAAGGTGGCGCGGTCAACGGTCGTGTTCTCGTCAGTTCCGAAGAAACTCTTCATATTGGGCACCGCTGCCTGAATATTCAGACGGCTGTCTGTATAAGCCATTCCGAAGTCGCCGTCCACATAGGTTTCCCGCTGGTTGAAGCGACCCACTGTTATATCGCCCTGATCGCCTTCGATATCCTCAAAGGCGATCCGCTCATTCATGAAGCCCAGCGAGATACCGAAGTGCAGCTGACTGCCTTCATTATTCAGGGGCAAACGGTAGGCGTATGATCCCACCGCCCTGGTCTTTTTGATCAGGCCGGCAGCGTCGTTGTAAAAGTTGAGTCCCCAGCCTACCCTGTTGCTCATTTGATAGCCGGCGGTAAAAGTCTGTGTTGTCGGCGATCCGGGAATGGTGCTGTACTGCTTTCTGAAGCCCCCGTTCAACACCAGCCCCTCATCCAGACCGGCCAGCGCCGGGTTAGCCAGGTACTGGTTTTGAAAATACTGGGCACCCATCGGGTCGAGCTGGGCCATTGCCTTATCTGTAATTCCTGCGGTAAGCACCAGGATCAGTCCTGCCGCTGCTTTTTTTAATTTGTTCATGGTTTCTTGGCTTTCAGCTATCAGCACTCAGCTATCAGCTTTAGAAAAAGCTGAGGCCGAATACGAAAACTGATTATTTTAATTCTTAATTCTTAATTCTTAATTCCTAATTCTTAATTCCTAATTCTCCCCTCCTACCTGATACCTGCTACCTGATACCTGTTACCTGATACCTGATACCTGCTACCTGATACCCTCCTACCTGCTACCTGATACCTGTTACCTAATTACTCTCTCACTATCGTTATAAACCCTTTCAACGTCATCTTACCCGGACCAAAGTCGACTATGTAATAGTACGTATCTTCAGCCAGCGGCGAACCCTGGAAGGTACCTTCCCACTCGTCGGTATAGTTGGTTTTGCTGAACAGCATCCTTCCCGCACGGTCAAAGATCTTCACGGTGTTGTTCGGGTACATATCAATGTTCCGGATAACAAAGCGGTCATTTACGCCGTCGCCGTTCGGGGAAAGGATATTGGTTCCCTTTACCAGCTTGAAATCTTCCTTCACCTCAATGGTGATTTCCTGTTCCGAAACACAGCCTTCCGCGGTGCTTACCGTTACGCGGTAAGTTGCTGTAGCTGCCGGGCGCAGGATCAAGGTTGCAGACTGCTGTCCGCTGATCACACCGCCTGCGTTGTTCCAGCTGTAGGTTCTGCCACCGGTTGCGGTCAGCCTGATCGTTTCGCCTTTTGAAATACTTTTGCCTTTATCCGAGCTTAGCGTTATTTGTGGAAGCGGATTGACGGTGATCGTGAAATCTTTGCTGTAGGTATCCACACCACCATTATCGGTACCGCCGTTATCCCGGACTGTCACGGTAACGGTTGCTTTACCGCTCATTCCTTCCTTCACACGGTAGCTTAAGCGCCCCTCATTGCTGATCTTCAGTTCAGCGAACATCGCTGTATTGCTGCTGCTCACTGAAAGGTTTAAGCTCTGCCTGCTGCCTTCCGGACCGGCACTTATGCCGCCAAGATTTATTTGTTGCGGAGCAGATGTATAGCAGACTACCTGGTTTGCCACGGCTGCAAGCGTTGGCGCTTCGTTCACATCCTTCAGATCGATCGTCACTACTTTCTCTAAAGTGAAGCCATGCTGGGTTGCAGAACTTACACGAACCGAATAAGTGCTCTTCTGTTCGTAGTCGAGTGTGGCTGCACTTAGTTTATCGCCATTGATCGTAAATAATTTGTTATCCGTATCGCCCGCGCCACTAACAAGGGTGTAAGAAAATAGGGCATTCGGATCGTCAGACTCAGATGTCAGCGTTCCTGCAAGGGTACCCGCAGATGCGTTCTCGAAGAGTTCGGCTGCGGCAAAGCTGAGCGATTTAGGTGCTCCCGGTACAACCTTTAAGATGCCATTACGATAGATCACCTGGTAGTTGGCAGCCGACACCGGGCTGAGGGTGATCGGATATTCACCGATCGCTGAAGCTATATCCGCCGTCGTTGATGCCCCCGCCTGCTGACTGAAGATATTTTGTCCCTCGCCATTTACAAATCCGCTGTAGCTAAGTGTAAATACCGGGTTTGCCGTGCCGGCAAAACGGGTCTTATTCTCCGCCGTGATGGTAAGTTCTTTTTTATTGACTGCCAGTGTGCCATTAGTATAGCTGATGCTGTAATTAGCCAACCCGCTTCCGGTTGCCGCTGAAGGCACGATGCTGTAGGCTGAACCCGCAACGCTGGCTGTAGCCGCCGCTCCTGCACTGTTCAGGGTAATGCTGTTTACCGCATCGCCATTGATCAGGCCGGTCGACGTTAATTCGGTTCCGGCAAAGGTCACCGCATCGCCATAGGTTTTGCTGCGATCTGTTGCCGTAATAGCTAAGGCTTTCTGGGTTACCGTTAAGGTTCCGTTCGTATTGCTGACATTATAATTCGCCAGCTTATTATCCGGATCGGCTAAGGTCGCTGCGATCGGGTAAGTGGTAGCCGCGGTAGCACCTGCTGCTGAGCCCGTACTGCTGCGCGTAAGGGTAATATTATCGCTGTTCTGAATTCCGGTGATGCTGCCGGTAAAGTCAGCGTTCGTTAATACATCGCCGTAGGTTTTCGAACGGTCGGTATTGACGATCACCAGGTCTTTCCGGTTTACAGTTAAGGCACCGTTGGTATAGCTGATGCTGTAATTAGTCAGTCCGCTGCCACTAGCCGCTGAAGGAACGATGCTGTAGGTTGAACCGGCAACGCTGGCTGTAGCCGCTGCTCCCGCACTGTTCAGGGTAATGCTGTTTACCGCGTCACCGTTGATCAGGCCGGTGGAAGTGAATTCGGTTCCGGCGAAGGTCACCGCATCGCCATAGGTCTTGCTGCGATCTGTTGCCGTAATGGCTAAGGCTTTCTGTGTTACTGTTAAGGTTCCGTTGGTATTGCTGACATTATAGTTCGCCAGCTTATTATCCGGATCGCTAAGTGTCGCTGCGATCGGGTAAGTGGTAGCCGTGGTAGCACCTGCTGCTGATCCCGTACTGCTGCGCGTAAGAGTGATGTTATCGCTGTTCTGGATTCCGGTGATGCTGCCGGCAAAGTCAGCGTTGCTTAATACCTCGCCGTAGGTTTTTGAACGGTCGGTATTGACGATCACCAGGTCTTTCCGGTTTACAGTTAAGGCGCCGTTAATATAGCTGATGCTGTAATTAGCCAGTCCGCTGCCGGTTGCCGCTGAAGGCACGATGCTGTAGGCTGAACCCGCAACACTGGCTGTGACTGCCGCACCCGCACTGTTCAGGGTGACCGCAGTCACCGCATCGCCGTTGATCAGGCCGGTGGAACTGAATTCGGTTCCGGCGAAGGTCACCGCATCGCCATAGGTCTTGCTGCGATCTGTTGCCGTAATCGCTAAGGCTTTCTGGTTTACCGTTAGTATTCCGTTCGTGTTGGTCACATTATAGTTCGCCAGCTTATTATCCGGATCGGCTAAAGTCGCCGCGATCGGGTACGTGGTAGCCGTGGTAGCACCTGCTGCTGATCCCATACTGCTGCGCATAAGGCTAATATTATCGCTGTTCCGGATTCCGGTGATGCTGCCGGCAAAGTCAGCATTCGCTAATACGTCGCCGTAGGTTTTTGAACGGTCGGTATTGACGATCACCAGGTCTTTCCTGCTGACGCTTAAGGCGCCGTTGGTATAGCTGATGCTGTAATTAGCCAGTCCGCTGCCGGTGGCCGCTGAAGGCACAATGCTGTAGGTTGATCCTGCAACACTGGCTGTGGCGGCCGCACCTGCACTGTTCAGGGTAATGCTGTTCACCGCGTCGCCATTGATCAGGCCGGTCGACGTGAATTCGGTTCCGGCAAAGGTTACCGCATCGCCATAGGTTTTGCTGCGATCCGTTGCCCTAATCGCTAAGGCTTTCTGTGTTACCGTTAGGGTTCCGTTCGTGTTCGTTACTGTATAGTTCGCCAGCTTATTATCCGGATCGGCTAAAGTCGCCGCGATCGGGTAAGTGGTAGCCGTGGTAGCACCTGC
The DNA here is from genome assembly GCF_010692725.1 of Flavihumibacter soli. GTDB lineage: Bacteria > Bacteroidota > Bacteroidia > Sphingobacteriales > Sphingobacteriaceae > Daejeonella > Daejeonella soli. The sequence continues at coordinate 23,897 of NZ_JAAFZB010000082.1, forward strand.
TGCTGACCCGGTACTGCTGCGCGTAAGCGTAA
>NZ_JAAFZB010000083.1 GCF_010692725.1 Flavihumibacter soli
CGGTTGAATAGCCGGGGTGTAATGGTAATTGACCGATAGGATCTTCTCCATCATTAAAATAAACTGTACCGCATAATCCTAAATACATTGGATCGTTTTCCAGTAATAGCAATTGGTCCGAAATTTTATTAGGACTTATTATGTCATCTGCATCCAGGAATTGGATATAATCACCTTTCGCATGGTGTAGCCCCATGTTTCGTGCAGCTGATGCACCTTGATTCTTTTGCTTGAGAACCCTGATGTTTTCAGTTTCAAATGACCGGGCAATTGCTAAAGAACTATCTTCGGACCCATCATCGATAATGATTATTTCGGTATGAACCCAGGTTTGGTCTTTAGCAGATTGAATCGCCTGGGTGAGTAATTTTTCTGAATTATATACAGGAATAATTATTGAGACAAGTGGAATATGCCTGATGATCATAAAAGTTTCATTTAGCAATTATTGTCAAGAATGGAAGTATTTTCACTTTTACTACGAAAGGCCATAAAGTTACTTAGACTATGGGCAGAGTTTTCTTCTCTGTTGAGAGAAGATAGTTTAAAACTATAACTAGTTAAAAGAGACCTTAAAATTGAAGGTTTAGTTAGAAAGTCATTTTCTGCTTCGAAAATAATAGTGTGGAGATTACCACCCTCCAGTAATTTTTGGGCGCCCCGAATAATATCCAACTCACTGCCTTCTGTATCGATTTTAATTATGCTTGGTTCTGGCATACAATGCTGTTGAACTAAATCATCAATGCTATAAGTGGCAATGCATACTTTATCATCAAATTTAAACTCATGCCAGGGTATTATAGTAGTCATCCCTGAATTACCTTTTATGGAATGTATAGTGCTCAGATTGGATCTGCCCGATAGACCAACAGCAACTTTATTTACCGGAGCTTGATTTAGCTCAGCATTTACCAGAAGGCAGTTCATTGTACTGGGAAATGGTTCGAATGCAAAAATTTGAACATCTTTTCTCAGATGATTTAAAGTAATGCTATGCAAACCAATATTTGCTCCGATATCCCAGAAAACATCATCAGGGTTAATTTTCGATAGAACGCACTCCAATATCTCAGACTCATAATATCCTTCTTTTAATACTACACGATCTATATAATTGAAAGGATCTAAAAGAAACCATGCTCCATACCGATTTTTTATTTTTATTCGCTGTTGATAGCCTAATTTTATTAATACGGTTAAGAGTGTATCTACTCCTCTTATACTATGTTTAATCATTAAGCTCAACAAATAATTAATCATAGTCAATTGTCGATAGGGTTTGAACTTGAAATGATTTAATCTGTTGATTACTGTGCATTTTCCAGGCTTTTTTAAAGTAGCCTTCTTTCGACAGATCTACATAATGGTGAAGCACGCCGTTTTGATTGATGATATCATTCTGGGAGGGGTTGACGATATATTTTTTTTTATCTAATACGGTGGATTTTTTATCTCCGATAAGCATTGCAGTAAGTGCTTGCTCTAAATAATAACAGGCCCCCTCTTTTTCCTCCAGACTCTGTGCCCAGGCCTCCAATGTTTTCCAGTTAATTTGTTGGCTGTTTAGCCCAATTGCCCCGACATTAACTAATGAGGGAATAGTCGTTCTGCTAAGTTCGCTCATCAACTTTTCGGAATAGCCGTATGATTCTTCGCAATCGATCATGTGCAAAGGTTCTTTAGGTTCCTGGAGCCAGGAGATAAGCTCATCGGGTTCGTTCAGAAATAACATATCGGAATCTAAAACTAATTTCCATGAGGACCCTGGTATGGTATGGATATCAGTGAGTTTTTTGATATGCGGATAAATGCTCCTTTTGTGGTGCAGATAGGGATATAGATGTTGCGGCAAGAAGTTATTTAGGTTCTCTTTAATCATTAGGCTTGTAATGATTTGTGATCCCGGCAACTGATGATGGATTTGTCTCCTAATTAAATCATCCATACTTCCATCATCAATAAGTATGAACTTAAAATTCACTTTGGTAGCTTTTGACAATGAATGGATGCAAAACAAAGTTTGATATAGATAGTCCTTGCCTGTTAAGAAATAAATAGGTAGACCTTCTGGATTTGAAATAACAGTCGGTAAATTCAATGAAGCCTTCTTCATTAAATTTCGCTCATTATTGATTTTCAAATAATTTAAAATCCCACCAAATCGTCTATATTTTTTTAATGCGCTTTTGGGATGTCGGTAGAAAATATTAATTAAATGCTGAAACAGAAAGACAACTTTAGGCACTAATTGATTCGTTTAAACATATAAGACTTAATTCCATTTCGAATTCAAGATGTTGATTTAATTCCCTCTTTTTTTTTAAAAAGTGGAGATGGGAAAGTCAATTTTGTTTTAGTTCGTAAATCAATAAATGGCTTTTCAATTAGAACATAACTTAAAAATCCCAAAAACACAGAAATAAGTAAAGAGAGTGCAATAAAATATAGCACATCTAACTTCCCGCCAAATATCTGAAATAGTAATTGTTGAACAGGGAAACTGTAGATGTATACCCCATAAGAAACATCATATTTAATGTTAAAAGTGAATAATTGAAAGACATTTAGAAGAGTCAGAGCAATTAATACAGGGGATAATAAATTGTATCCCCCAAATTTAAGCAGAACCAAAGTGAATAGTGTTAAGGAAATAGTCCCTTTTTTATCTAATATCATTTGATCACGGAAAACGTAAGTTAGCGACCCCGCGATATATGAAGAATAAAGCTTTAAAGCAGGGGAGAGAATTAGGATTGTTGGGCCATAGCTTTTCGGTAAAATAGAATTAATTGAAAAAAATATGAATATTGTAATCGAAAAAAGCAGGTACAAAGTTCTGTTTTTATTGAATAGTCCAAGTAAACCGGCAATTACGGTGAAAGAATAACATTGTATTTCAGGGTACAAGCTCCATAGACTTCCATTTAATGATTCCCTGTAAGAAGCTTCATTTAATACTTCGTTAATGCTCCACTGTCTTATAGGTAGAAAAAAATTGTTTAATAGGTAATTGGTTGAACTTCCGTCGCCTGTAAAAGGAAAATCATTCCAATTTTTTTCGTTAGCTAGAAAGATTAATGGGGCTAAAATAAATGCGGTGACAAATAGGCAAACCCAAAATCCAGGTAAAATTCTTAATAGCCGATTAGTCGCAAAATTGAAAACATTCCTGGTACGTTCAAAACTTGCGGTGATTAAGTATCCACTGAGGGCAAAAAAACCCATGACGCCGAAATCAGCAAATGACGTTTGGTTTTTAGACAGTATGGTAAGAGGGTCCTGTATTTTATACCCACCAATCAAAATAGAGTGAGAGATTATAACGCTTATCGCTAATAGTAACCTTAGTAAATCGAATGCATTTTTATTTCGGGTCATTATTATTACAGATGGTATTTAACTGGATAATTAATATCAGATAGTCCGTCATATGCTCCGCAGGCTCCCCGCCATCTGATATAGTTTACTTTATTTTGCCAGGCCCTATACACAAACCATGATTTTATTTTTCTTAGTGGTACCGTCCAATACGGTATTCTTGCCCATAGGTTAATTCCGTGACTCTCCAGCAATTGAATCCATGACTTATTTGTATTATTTATTAATCTGGCCACATATTCTACCTGCATGCGTTCCTTTGGGATAATATGGTGCATTACAAGGGAAGGAAAGTATCCAACGCGCCAGCCTGATTTCAGAACTTCCAGAATGATGTCATTATCGCCGCTGGATCCTAATGAATTGCCTTTTCTATCAGTGATGGTACTGTTGTTTTTTGACACTTTTTCAATATAGGATTCTAATGACTGCTTCCGCGTGGCCATTCCCGCTCCAATCGGGCTGGCATCAGGATATTTATTCTCCCATTTGTCGATAATAACTCTTTCGCCCAAGTCTCGTAGTGCTAAGCTGGGTAAAAACTCACTAAGCCAGGGAGGAGGGCTTGTCTCAAATAAGGGTATTGATTTGCCACCTATAGCCCCCAAATCGGGTTTGTCATTAAATGCTTCTAATACTTCATGTAAATAGTTTTTATCCAGAATATTATCGTCATCAACTAATACCACAATCTCCCCTTTGGCCTCTGAAAAACCTTTAACCCTGGCATAAGTTAGGCCCTGATGTTTTTCTTGAACTATTTTCGAGTTCTGATGCCAGGAGAGGTCGATCCTACCACTAAAATCCTTTGTAGAATTGTTATCCACAATGATTAATTCCCAACGGTCTGGCGAAATAGTCTGAGTTCTCAACCCATTGATGGCACTTAATAACCTTTCAATATTGGGATTATACGTTGGTATTATAACAGAGATATACACTTATTGTCAGCCTGGTTAAATTACCCTTTTGCTTTCGTTTGATTTAGAACCTCAATAGACTCCATATATTTTGCTTCTGCCAAAACACCAATAGTTTCATTGCTGTAACTCTTCAAAACTTTGTTCCTTGCGTTATGACCCATTTCCATTCTCAGGGATTTGTTATCCAACAATAAAATAATTGATTTAGCTATTTCTTCAAACTTGAGTGGATCAACTAATAACCCTGCATTACTATCTCTAAGCATGTCATGCATACCACCAGACTTGCTAGCAACGATACCTCGCCCAGCACTCATAGCTTCTAAACAAGTATTTGGAAAATTTTCCCAAATGCTTGGAAATACACAGATATCAGTTTGAGCATAAACTCTCGCGATCTGATCGGGTAACACTTCAAGAAACTCCAAACTGTTTTTATTTTTTTGTAGGGCATTTAAAATGAACATTTTCATATCAAGACCTTGTACCGGTGAATTTAAAGGTCTGCCTACAAATCTGAACTTAATTAACGGTCTTTTTTTCAATACGATAGCGATAGCTTTGCATAATTCTACCAAGCCTTTCCTTACTTCCAATCTTCCGACGTACGTCACTGTAGCTGTGTCCGAACTAAGCGGAATGTTAAGCAAATCTTCACCCGGGATAAATGGATTGGGTATATTATGTATTTTGTGCCTTTGGATATTCCATTTTTTAGATACAATATCACCAAGACTGATTGACGGCGTTTGGATTTGATCGGCAAGCCTTGTAATCAAATATTCCGGATCATTTTTCGCAGATACATGTCTCCAGAATGACTTGTATAATTTTCCTCTAACCAGCCCACTAATAATAAATCTACTTTTTTTTGTGAATCCAAAGTAAGTATTGTTTATTTCACTAATGAGGAAACTTGGTGAATGCAACTTTACCGTTAAGGGTATTTCCGGGTATTTCAATTTGATCTCCAAGCCGTCAGCATAATACTCAGGAGATTCAATGATATCAAATTTTTTCTTCGCATGGCTAATTTCAAAAGAAGGAAGAATTTGCTTATTGAATTGAGCCCGATCATTACTATTAATCCGATGTACTTTTATCCCTTCAATATCTTCGGAAATCGTGCGATAGGTTGAAGCACAAAACACTTCAATATCATGTCCACGACTAACCATAATACGGGCTACCTGTTCAGCATAGGTAGCAATTCCACCCACTGCAGTATCGGGAGGATATTCGAAGGTTATATAAGCTATACGCATTTTCAAGTGTTATACACTTTTGACGTTTTTTCCGCGATCAGAGTCCATGAGAGATTCTCTTCTGCGTGAAATCTTGCTCTTTTGCCTCTGGTCCTCGATTCCAGATCACATTGCGAAAGCTCAATAATGTGTTGACCCATTTGCTGAGGATCATTGCTTAAAAATGCAAAATCTTCATTTACGTAATCGTATATTCCGCCCACCGGAGTTGTGACAATGGGAAGACCGCAAGCCATTGCTTCAAGAAGACTGTTATTTGCAGTACAATCAATAAGTGGCAATAGGAATATGTCCGCTTGCTGATATAAGCTTTGCAGTGCTTTATCTGACAGGTTATTATAAAAGTATGTCCCATTCGCTCTGCTTAAATTGCTCAATGCAGCCCTATTAGACTCATTAATATTTGGATAGACGATATGAAATTGAATTCGTGAATTCTTGGCTGAGTTAACATATTCAATAACTGACGTTAACAAGTCGATATTTCTCAGCCACTGCCCTGTAAACAAACAATTAAAATTATCATCTTTTTTCTCGGTTTTTAGAGGCTTGAAATAGGATAGATCTACACCATGTTTAATAATCTTTATATTATTAGGATTTAAGAAATTGCTAAAGTATTCCTTTGACGGGCTATCCAACACAATAAGCTGATCCAAAACATTAACAATTGCGGGGTCTGCTTTGCCCGCTTTCCACCAGGAGGGAGGCTGGTGCGCCGTCGCAACAATTTTCGTGGCACCAAACTTCTTATACCATTTTCCTAAACCCAGATTATTTTCAAGATAGGAGATATGCAATATTTCAGGCTTATTAAACAAAAGGGAACATAGTGCCTTAGCCTCCGCCTTTAAGCTATTAGTAGTATAATATGAGGTGCCATTTGAAAATGATTTCAGTTTGGAAAATATTTTTTGTTCTACACGGCCTAAGGCTTTATCTCTTTTCCAAATGGACGTTACACTCAGCTGGTTTGACATATCTTCTAAATACCTGAAAAGCTGGTCATATCCGCTAAAGCTACCCATGTGACTAAACCGTTCGCGTATTGCAACAAGATCTTTATTTGGCATCGACATGATAATCCCCTAGAATATTTTTATAGGATCTGAGCAGAAAATTAATAGAAAATATCCCGCTTAGGAGAATCTTTGCCCAGAAGTATAATTTTATTTTTTTGCTTTGCCCAAGTAGTTTTATCTGGGCAATGAGCCATTTGAGCTTCAAATCTTCCTTCACATGAAATTTTGAACTTACGAAAGCAATAAAATTTATACATGCAATCGCTTTTTTTTTGTAATTATTGTTTTTCGATGAAATATTGTTTCCACCCATTCTCCAGGAGACGCAAGGTCCCGGTATTGAATAAATCCCTTTTTCAATGGAATAGTTTAGCCATGTAGCATCATCTGAAGCCCAGGCTAAAGGGAACTCCACAAAGCCGTTGCAAGTGGAATAAATTTTTTTGGAAAAGATATATTCGCATGCTGTGCTAATGGTCTCTCCATTGAGCCTTCTATTTAAAAAGGAGTATGCCGTTTCATGAGGCGGATGCTGTGATACTGGATATATTACATCATTACGTTCATTAATAATCTGAACATTATATCTGAACAAATCGCCGCTCGAATGATCAGCTAACATCTTATAAAATCGTTCTACTGCATCTTCAGGCATAATGTCATCATCGCTGAAGAGCCAAATATATTCTTCATCTGCCAAATCAATACATCTTTCCCACTGGCGAGTCAATGAAGAAGAGCCTAGGTTGGAAGTAAAGTTTCGATATAAAATGCGCTCATTTTCATTGAACGTTTTATTAATCAAATCAACCGGTGAATCCGGACTATTGTCATTGCCTATATAAAGCTTGAAACGTGAGTCAGTTTGATTATTTATTGAAACTAATGTTTCTTCAAAATGGCTTTTTTTGAAGTAAGGGATAACTATAGCAAGCCTGATATGACTATTACTAACAGGAGAACTCACTTTAGAATTAATATGCTTTGGTACTAAATAAGGTTTAAAAATCTATATAGCTTAAATCTGATCCTGTTTAGCATATTGATTTTACTCCAATGAGGGACGGCTCCGTGTCCATTTTCAGACCAAATGATTTTCTCGTCCTGATCCCATTTTATTTTCATTTTCGGATCGGATGTTTTTGATTTATCATGTACATGGGCGACTGACAAAGGTTTTTTTATCAGATGCCGATTATTTCCTTTCACCAAACGGATCCATAATTCAAAGTCCAAGGAACAATATAGTTCCTCCCAAATTGGCTTGTTAATTTTTGCACTCCAGAATGTAGAAGGTTGTATAAGGGTTGGTATGTTAATGAAGAAGTCTAAAAACGGTAATATCTTTACAAGTTCTAAACTATCGGATTTAATATGATAATTTAACCCATAACCGTAAATGAAACTCGCTTTAGATCTTAAAAATTGAGATATAACTAGTTGAAAGATGTCCTTCAGATAATAATCATCACTATTGATCCAGGCATAGTAATCGCCTGAAGCAAGGCTAAATCCAAGGTTAATTGCCTGACCCTGGCCGTTATCTTTCTCGCTTTGCCAGTAGCTAATCCAGGGTGAATACTTTTTAAGTATTTCTTTCGATTGATCTGTACTACCGCCGTCGATTATAATATATTCAAGATTCGGATAATTTTGCAGCAGAATTGATCTGATTGTTTGTTCAAGAAACTCACCCTGATTATATGACGGTGATACTATGGTCAATTTCGGCCAACTAACAGCTGTTTTATAAATTTCTGGATCTGTTTCTTCGGTCCATGGCCAGCCTGATTTAGAGACGGCTGGTAAAGGAAGCTCTTTTAGTAACCCACTGTCATTACGGATCACTGTTTTTAATGGAACGGTTATGCCTTTGGCTTTAAAATCCGAACGGTATTTATTTAAGCTTGGCAAGTTCATTCAGCTGATGTATTGAGAATCAATGCAAAGGTGATTAACTATCGCGTAATGGATAGGAATTTATTAGCAAATTCCGAAATGTTTAAGGGGTATGAGTTATCTTCGAAAAGCGTTGGTACAACCTCTGTCATAAGTATTGATTTTATTTCTTCGGCTAACTTTTCATGGTTTAGCGGATCAAAGAATACAGCTTTGCTGTTTTGGAGCTGCTCTCGATGGATATCAATATCTGAAACCAATAAAAATTTGTTCATTGATTTTGCATCTTCAACTACCGTACTCCATCCTTCAAAAAGTGATGGCTGAACGACGGCAATTGCATTATTCATCAATTGTAATTGATCCAGCCGATCGATAAATCCTAAAAACCTGATTTGATCATTAAGATTATTTGTTTCGACATACTCATTTAACTCGTTAAAGTAGCCGGGATTCCGATAATCACTGGTATTGCCCGTAAAGGCTACTGTTATATTGATTCCCTGTTGCTTTAAGTCATTCACAGCTTTTAAAATAGTAATGTGATTTTTATGCTTCCAAAATTGGTTAGGACAAATCAAATACTGTGATGGTAAGCTATATTTTTTTAAAAGTAAGCTGAAATCAATAGTGGAGAAATCCGGATGAGTAACTGCAAAGGGTAAAACACTGACTTTCACCTTATATAAGGGATATAGCGATTGAAAGTGTTGAAATGCATTATCGCTGCTTAATATTAAATGCCTGGAAGACGCCTGGAGAATTATTTGGCTATTCTTCCTGTCTTTGATAGATTTTGTATCGAAGTAATCCGGGGTAAAATGTTCCTGAAAATCTGCTATCCAGTGAAACTGCTTTTTTGCGAGAGATTGCTGGACACATTCATGGTATGGAAAAACAATGTCGAGGTTACTAATTTTTTGATTAAATACAGAAGTATTAAAAAGGCGGCGTGTTACCTTATTAACAAATTGAAAAACCTGATTTTTTTCGCCTGAAGCACGCTGGAAACTGATGTAAGGGTAATTTAGCCTCATTTTCACGGACTTAAAGTCAGCTTTATAGTTGGTGATGAGAGATATATGAGGTTTATCCTTGTCATCGAGTGTGTTTAGGGCACTGATCAAATTTTCTATATAATAAGTTCCTCCAATCCAGCCCTCATTATAGGAATAAGTTAGCCCTATTCTCTTTCTTTCAGCCATTTACAGTAAAGATTGATCCCTTCTTCAAAACCTATATTCTGTTTGTAGCCTAAGTCTTTAAGTAGGGAAGTATCGGCATGCCAGTGTAATGGGTCACCGCGTCGAACAACGCCATTGAAAGTCAAATTTCCTTTAAAGTTTAAATTAGTGAGGAGTGTTTTGGCGGCTTCTTCAATGCAGATCGCCGCGCTATTCGCAATATTGATTATTTTAAATCCTGTCGGAGCTGAATTAATCAGGGTATCAATTGCTGCGGCGATATCACTTACAAAGATGAATTCCCGAGTTTCCTTCCCGGTCCCTAAGAGTGAGATGTCACCATTTATTTGTGATTTTTTAAACAAGTCCCAGAACAGTTGTTTTTTTAAGCCAGGACCATAGGCAGAAAAAATTCGCAGAATGAAAATATTTATACCAAAAAAATTGTGATATAATTCACATAATTCTTCTGCATGCCTTTTATGTATGCCGTAAGGAGAAAGCGGTTCCAAGGCGGCTGTCTCTTTAACAGGCAGGGGTGAGGGGTTACCATACACAGCTGCGCTGGATAATTGGATGAACTTACAACTGCTGTTATTTTCTTTTATCGCAGTTAATAATAACATTACCAGGTGAACATTTAACAAATAATCTCTTGCCGGATTAACAAAAGAATCGGGCACAGAAGCGGCGCCGGCGCAGTTAATGCACCAATCGAACTTTTGGCTCTTAAAAATTTCTTTAAAGTCAGAATTGCTGCCATCGATTACATAATAGTTAGGATCATTGTATTCGGCTACAACGTCTGCTCCATGTACCTCACAGTGTTGGGCGTGTTGAAAATAAGAATGACAAGCTGATCCAATAAAGCCTTTAGAACCAATAATTAATACTTTCATTGATTTGGAAGAGTTTTTACGACCATTGCCGGATTTCCTGCAACAACAGTCCAAGCGGGCACATCTTTAGTAACAACACTTTTGGCACCTACGACTGCACCCTCGCCGATAGTTATGCCTTTTAAAATTGTCACATCGAAACCAATCCATACTTTGTCACTAATATAAACTGGCCGCGTGTCTACGTGTTCCCAATTTTTATTAATTACATTATTGCCTTGGTGATGTATGTAATCTTGATAGCATTGTGCATTATCATTTTTTCTATTCTCCCAGTAGATGCTATGAGAATTGTGATCATAAATTGTAATGCCCCAAGCCATAGTAACATCGTTTCCTATTTTTATTAGAGTACGACAAATTAAATTAGCACCGCCAATGTGAACGTTATTTCCGATTTCTATAACACCCTTAGTGCTTTCAAAGATGAAATCAGCATTGATTAGGCAAGATTCACCTACATGTATATACTTTCGTTCTTCACGTCCATTATCAAATCTTAACTTTGTACCACCTATCATAATCGTATTTTCACTGATGGAAACATACTGCTCAACAGAAAGTGGTTTTGGTTTAAATAAGGTAGCCAGTTTTTGAAAAATTCTAAATAATAGGTTATTCATTCACTTTTTTAATAACAAATGCTGGATTACCGCCCATCATGGTATAAGCAGGAACATCTTTGGTAACAACTGTATTCGCTCCAATAATAGCACCTTCTCCAATGGTAACCCCTTTTAGTATTGTTGCATTGAACCCTATCCAGGCATGATCACAAATAACGATGGGCGAGGTTCGTACGTTTCCTTTGTTGTTAATATTCTTTCGATCTGTTAGTGAATCCACAAAGTGCTCTGCTCTAACAATCGCATTAGTATCATGGGCGTTTGTATCCATTATGTTCACGTTATGTGAAATTTGAACATAATTTCCAATAGTAATACTTTCCCCTGACCATATTCTAGAATGATCACCTAAATAACAATACTCACCAATCGTAATTTTTCCACCATAGTCAAAAACATTTAAAAATCCTCGGATATGAGTACCGTTTCCAACTATTATCTTTGATCGATCTTGTCCGTTAGAAACCGTTGATTCAGGATAAAATGTAGCTCCATTATCTGTTACGTTATTTTGAATATAACGCTTGTTTTGCTTTTCCTGAACTTGCCATAGGATATGAGGAAGATTCAATTTTTCCAGAAGCCAGAAAATCAGTTTTTTTATAAATATTTTCACCATTTATTGAGATTCTTGAAAAGAAATTGATATAAATTTTTTAGTCTCTCTTTCGATAAAGATACCCAAGTTTTATTTTGGGAGGTAACCGCTTTATACATCAGTTTCAAATACTCCGTGTCAACTTCTAAAATTTTGGGATGAATTAAAGGAAGGGCAATTGAGGTGAGTTTAAGTTTTTTTAAAAAGTTCTGATTAGATGAAGTATGTGTAGCATTATTATTAAAGCCTATGTTTTTAACAAGGTTAACTGAAGGATTTATTCCTAAAGCATTATTAATTAATATTGTGTAAAACCATTGGACATCCCAGGTATCTAATGAACCATTAAATGACGATTCAAACATATGATAGTAAAATTTATACCATTCATTGGTTTTGATGTTGGCCCTTATTAATTCTTTACAACCGGAATCGGACCAACCTGTCATTTTTGAATCGTAAAGAGTCCAGGCTCGTTTCCATGTGGCCCAACCCCAAATGCCACCGTGTCCACAGAAATATGACTGGGTCTCACTTTTCCATGGCTTTCCTAATAGATTGGAGCCGGAGATAGTCATAACTTTTTGATTTGACCTGTACCGTTCCAGTAACTCTGAACAAAATGGAAAAAAACTGGCATCTGGAAGGCAGTCGTCTTCAAGAATAATTCCTTCTTCAACATGGCTAAAAAACCATGTAATTGCCTCTGATACTGCTTTCCCGCAACCAAGATTCTCATCTCGGATTAATGTTGCCACTTGACAATCCCAATCGATATTCTCTAAAACAATCTGCTGGGTCAGCTGGCATTTTTTTGTTTCGCCTTCCAAATTTGATCGCGGACCGTCAGCTGCGAGATATAAAAATTTGGGTTTTAGTTTTCGTATTTCATCAAACACTTGTTTAGTAGTATCCGGACGATTAAAAATTAAGAATAAAAGGGGAGTGTTAAAAACGCCCATTTACTTGAGATATTTTCCTGGTTTTTGCCAAAATCTGCTGTATGTGCTTGGTGTGACCAATAATTTTGTTTCTATTTCCTAATATCGCTAAGAATGTTCCAAGGGTCGACTGAAATGAAATTTTATCCTCATCTTTCAAATTATTCAACGACTTGACTTTCTGGTAGGTTATGGTGAGCGCTTGCTTAAACATGCTGATTGCACTTTCTAAAAGGAGTTTTTCAACTACAGATTTCACCGGCTTTTCCTTTCTATGTATTATAGAATAATAGCTGTTCAATAACGCATTTGAATAGTTTACCCAGAAGGCCATATTAAGAATATATCTTTTGTTTTGTTTTCTGGACGGGATAAAGTGCTTAAAGGTTAGAGTGTCATCAGCAATTATCTTAAAGCCACATAAATAAATCATTAAACAAATCTCGACATCTTCGCCGCAAATTAGGTTAACACCTGTTCTGCCAGAAGTGATTGGTTGCCAGCCATTTTTAAATAATTCAATTAGTATTTCTCTACGATATAACGAACCTGCGCCGTAAACCCAATGATCAGTTGAGGCCCATGATTGGGAACCGGAAACAGTCACTTTTTTCAATTCCTCTTCTTTCAAAAATACTGGTTCTTCAGCTTTAATAATACCCAGTCCCCCAAGTGCCCCGATACTGCTATCAGACTCGAGAATCCGAAATGCATATTCAACGTAGTTGGAGTTCAGCCAGTTATCGTCGTCACATGTTAAGACATAGCCAAAAGAGGCTGATTTGATCCCTTTCTGAAATGCATAATTTTTACCAGGGCTTCTTTCTTCTAATATTTTAAAGCCTGCATTGGCTACCTCATACTTAGCCCATTCTTCTGCAGCTACGGCGGATGTATTATCTGTAGAACCATTATCAATGACTATCACTTCCCAGTTGATCTCCTTGGAAACCTTCTGATTAGCGAGATGTCGCAAAGTTTCTGGTAAGTTCCTTGCCCCGTTGTAGGCGCAAATTAAAATTGTAACGCCGTGATTCATATCTTGTTGGATGATAGATATTTATTTTTCGTAAACGGCATTCATTTTATTTTTGAAGGAATCGTAGGCAAATAACTCTTGATACCTTGCAAAGGAATTCATCCCGTAATTAGTTCGCAACTTTTCATTATCTATTAATTGGAGTATCGCATCTATATTTTCCTTCACATTATGTGGGTCAACTAGAATACCGTTAAAGTTATCTATCACTGATTCAGGCAAACCCCCGGCATTTGATACGACACATGGTAAGCCAGAATTCATAGCTTCTAAAACAGCAATTCCATGAGTTTCATACAAACTAGGCTGATAATAGATTGATGCGCTTTCCAACACCTTGTCCGTATTAATAATATAGCCAAAGAACTTGATTGAATTAGATTCTTTTATAGTCTCTTGTAAGTGCTCTAATAGGGGGCCGTCTCCGTACCAATGAAACTGAACTTCTCTTAACCTGGTAACTTCTTTAGCCACTTCCAGCCATAAATGCGGATTTTTATATGCTATGAGGTGTCCGAATGTGATAACAGCTTTTATACTTGATTTTTGAACAAATACCACTGAGTCATTTAATCGGGTATTCATACTGCAATTATGTACTACATGTACATGCTCTTGCTTAGAATCAATTATATTCCAATTATTTATTATCAAAGCTTTATTTGATTGAGAGACAGTAACTATTCTTTTCTTTTTGCTTAGCTTGAAATTTGCTGTAAAGGATGTAAACCAGGTATATTTTTTTAATGGTGTTGAATGGAGGATATAAGTAACATGGGCAAATGGTATCCAAAGGAAATAAAGGTGCTTCTCGGGTTCTACAGCAGAAATAGTCACAGAGGCAAGACCATTTTTTAAACTAAGAAATAAAATACGTAAGATAGACCAGGCAATAAATAAACTCTCCTTTACATTCGTTGTAGGTAAATAGCTTAAATGGGCATATGAATGTAAGTTTCGAAATATCAATACCCGGAAAATATTTTCACACCCAGTGTTCTTCAGATGGATTAATTCCTCTTTATTTTCAAGGATTAAGATGATATTATTCTCTCCAAAATAGCTGACTAAAGCTTTTAGATGTGCATTACTCCCGCCAAATTCAAACAGTTTTGTGATTATTATATGTTTTTTACCCATGCTTCGGTAATGGATATTTCCAAAAAACCACACATTTTACCGAGAATTTGGCCAGTTCTGTTATTGTGAAATTTGTACCTAACTCATCCCGCCACCTAAAAAAGTTGTACAACAATGAAGGAGTATAATTGGCTGTATTTAAATAGAATCTTCGAATTATTATTGTCTTTTTTAAGCTTATAATTTTGTGAAACTCATCATGACGAAAGAACTCAGTTCGTCTATTCAGTTTTAAGAGGTTGTTTAACCATAATATTATTTCACAAAGTAATTCAAAGCTGTCGACGGAATTGTTGCTAACGATTAATTTACTTATTGAATAATCGGAATCAGTGGGTTTTATAATAGGATAGCAGAGAATCCTTGTCTTACATAGTTCTGAATTTTTTCGCTGAGTGTCTTGTCCTGAACGAGACACCTGGTTTTCATGCTTCCTGTATTCTAGTAGTATTTCAGGAATATTTGCTACTTCGCCTAACGCAATGATCCTGCTCCACAATTCATAGTCCTCAGCTGGTTCGAAATCTGTGTTATATCTAAGATCATTTGCCTCTAAGAAACTCTTTCTAAACATGACTGTCGGATGTCCAATGACACAGTAATCAAGAAGAGCAACTTTTATAGCTTCATGGCTGGTCGGATAGCGTATTTTTTCTTCGGTCGAAATTATCTTAAACCATGTTCCGCAAACGGCTATTTGAGGATTTTGGTTTAAAAAGCAAACTTGTTTTTCAAACCGTTCACCAGCACTTATATCATCTCCATCCATCCTTGCAATGAATCTGCCACGGGCTAGTTCTAAACCCATATTCAAGCTGATAGAATATCCACTATTTTTTGGTTTAACGATTAGTCGTATTCTGGGGTCATCAAAAGATGCTACGACTTCTCTGGTATGGTCAGTTGACTGATCATCAATGATAATTAGCTCGAAGTCCCCGAAAGTTTGGTTTAGAATGCTTTGGATTGCTTCAGCCACATAATCGCCACAATTATAAACGGGCATGATGACCGACACGTTCGGGTTTAAAGACATATCCAATTTTCAGGGATAAGTGATTTAGTCTGACTATTAAGGTTGGTATCAGCAAACCAATTTTGCGGTGCAACTACTACTTTTGAATCGGATGGGTTAAGCCATGCGCCCCACCAGCTAAAACTGCTGTTCGCAATAATATGATGCTGGCACTGGCTCATTAAAGCCATATCCTGCCAGCTGTCAGATCCTGTATTATGTGAGATCAGACAGCAGTTTTCTAACCCATCTATTAAATTATCTTGCACCCAGTCGGTATCATCAGAAAAAAAATAGTAAAATGGGCTTTTTATTTTTTTTTCCATCAAAGCCATTGCGTTCCGGTAATAGTCAATTGAGCATGTACCATGTACCCTATTTGTGCTTGAAGAGCTGATATAGTCACCTCGCCGGATATGAATACTTACAGAGGTGCCTTTCTGGGCTATTTCCTTAGAAATATCTACAGAAGTAGAACTCAAATGCTTTCTAAAATCGAAGGCCTCTCTAATACTCCCGGATATCCTCTCAAAATATTTCTCACTTTGCCAGTACCCATCCAGGTAAACCGGCGTTGGCAGATTAAATATTTCCGGTTTGAAATCGAAGGTTAATTCCTTAAAGTATGTTTTGCGGAAAAGTCCGATCTTGTTTAAATATTTTTGTTTTGCAGAAGGGTTAATAAACTGGCCTAGGTTATTTTCAGGAGCGTGAACTACCTCAATGTCAAACAGATCAAGTTGATATGATCTGATGGTGTGAATGTTTGCACTATTGTCCCTGAAAAAAGTAGCATCAAAATATAAGGGAATTCTTATTTCGTTCACAAAAGCTCTTCCTAGTGCATACTGAAACATTTGATTCCCTAAACCTCCCTGGAGCTTAACGATTATCATTCAGCTAATTTTTTAAACCAAAAACATCCACACCCGTATGTTTGATCAGTAGCTTGACTGATTAATGCATTTTCTATAAAAGCGCCATCATCTGTTATTAAAGAAAAATTTATAAGACTGAAATTGTCGAGGTAGCTAAGAAACTCGTTTGGGTCGTATATACGGTGAGCATTAAACATGATTTTTTGTTTTCCAACAGGTACAACCAGAAGCAGATTACCGTTTAAGGCAGTAACACGCTTCAATTCATTAATTGCTTTAATATCTCCATCAGGGTCTAAAGGATCTCCATACCTTCCTAATCCAATATGTTCGATCGTGTGCATACAAGAAAGGCTAACTATGCTATTTGATTCAAAGGGTAAATTTGTTAAATCCGCATGATGAGAACTTAAATTCTCTAAAAATAAGTTCGCAGGTCTATAATCATAAAACTCTGTTGAAATGAAAGCTGATAAGATGGTGCTGAAATGCAGTGTAGAAGATATGTCTACATGGTTAATTGGTGATATTTTATTAATTATTCTAGCCGCCCAGGCTGGATGGTAAATATAATGTGCATCAAATGGTGTTATAATTAAGTTATCGTTTAAACATGGAAATATTGAATCCTTGGATAGCTGGAATCTTTTATTGGTATTCAATTTTTCAAATTCATTGTATTGTTTGATAAATAAATCATGCGAATTAGAATCTTTAGACTGACTACCGTTTAAAAACGGATAAATCTTAAGATAAATATTTTTAATTTGACGTAGAACCTTAATTATCAAAATCAGTTACCTAATGAACACTTTAATTATATCATCTTGAATAAGAATTTCGGAAGACGGTCTATTCTCCGAAATGTAAGTAGTTAATTCAGTTAAAGTTGGGTAATCGTCCTTGCCTATAAATAACCTGGCATCGTCAATTAAGATCACATGTTCAAAGAACTTAGCATTAAATATTGCTGATAATTCCTCAAAAATCGGACAATCTTTGTTTCCTTTTGCTGTAATCCCTTCAGAGTAATGACCATCTAGCCAATAAATGGCCGGTTCATTTAAACTGTCACATAGCTCAATCAACACTTCTCCGCTATCACCATGCAGAATCTCAACATGCGGATATTTCTCGAATTTTGCTTGAGCGTTTCTAAATAATAGTTCACCTAACTCAATTGAATAGATTGTTCTAAAATTCTCTAATTGGGATTCTACCATCTCTCCTAAGTAAGTGCCAGTTTCAATAAACAAGTTGTAATTAGTGACTTTTTTTATATTATTAATCGCTTCTTGTTTTATTAAATGTGGCGGTGGAACAGGCTTGCCCTTTTTTCTCCAATTTGTTATAATTTCGATATTATCTTCATGTAAAGGCTTCTGGAATATTCTGTTCAAGAACCTTTTCAACCAATTTTCAATATGCATTGTAGTTTGTTATTTGGTTTTCATATCTCTCATAGAACAATTATGACAAGTTTATAATTAGCTTTTTTGAATAATGAGAAATTCTATCGCTACCTATAGTTCTATTAAGGAACATATACAATCGAAATAAAAATTGTATTCTACCATCGAATCCACATGCTCTAATGTCGCTTATTTTTGTAATATTATACTTACTGCAGATAGTTAAAAGTTGACCGAGGCATTTATTGAGAATGGATTTGTCGGTGGATGGATATTCGTAAATTAATTTTTCATATAAATAAAAATATTCAAACACTTCTATTTGTTTATTGTCTATACAAGAATCACTAATTCGGCCCACAGCTGCGAAAGTTGTAATTAATGCGCTCTTTATGTAACCAAGGCTTTTATATTTTGAAATGTTATTTATGTAAAAATCTATATCAACTAACCATTTCAATTTCGTATCAAATCGTAATTCAATTTTATTTCTAAATATAATTGCGCTGGGCCCTCCAATTGTGTTACCAATGAAGAGAATAGCTGGATTAGTTTTAATTACGTCCAATTGTTCATCAGTTGTCGTGTGATCCCAATTTTCTCCATCTGCTAACAATACATGCGAAGTGGAAAAAGCTAAATCAATATTTGGATTGTTGACTAAATATTGTACGTATTCTTCTAAGCTATTTGAATCTGTAAACCAATCGTCATGATGTATTATCTTAATGAAATCACCTGAAGCCATACTAATGCAATGATTCCAGTTTTGAGGTGATCCCAAGGGTATATTGTTATGGTAATATTTTAATCTACCATCAAAATCGAATTGGTCGGTTAAATCTTTAACTAGTGGAGTAGTGCTATCATCAGTTATGATTAATTCATAATTTTTGTATGTCTGTATTAATACAGACTCTAACGTTCTCCTCAAATGCTCAATTTGATTGTAAGTCGGAATACATACGGAGACTTTAGGCATTTGTAAGTTATAATATGTTAGGGTTTTATAATTAACCCCTGGCATGTCGGCAATGTTAATATTCTAATGTTTTTACTACTTGCGAATTCGTCATGTGCCTTTTTTTGATCATTTGTTGAGTTAGCATATCCATAGTCGTCCAAGACGATCATTCCCCCACTTACCATCTTATCCCAAAAGAATTCCAATGCTGCCACTTCCGGTGCAACACAATTCATATCAATAGATAAATAGCTAATTTGATTTGAAGTTACCTGGGAGAGTGTATCCGGCACGGTACCTCTAATAATGCTAACATTAAAATCTTTGAAGGTTTCTTTTACCTGATTATAAAGAGTGTCGCTGTCTTCCTTATCATATCCCATTAAGGTATTTCTTCTTAACTCCCAGGCTGTACTATACCTGGCATCCAGGCCATTGAAGGTATCAAGCAAGAAGTATTTTTTATTCGAATTGTTAAAATCTACATAATTAACGACAGCTCGCGCACAAATTCCTGTATGAACCCCACAATCTACGAAATCACCTTCAAGATGCATAGCGTGGCTTGCTGCCCAACAAAGCACATGTATTCTCCATCGAATATCATAATCTTTTAATAATGTGCCGTTATCTGTGTCTTTACCCAGATTATATGATTCTATAAAATGCGGATCTTTAGTAAAGTCGGAGTTATGCAGGGTGTATAACAAATCCTCGCCGTAGGTTATTTTTGATTTTTCAAGGAGATAATAATCTTCAAGATTAATACTATTTTGAGGTTGATTGAATTTTCTTAAGAAGTTAAGCATTCGATCAGGCAGAATCTTTTTTAGTGTATTTTTCATTAATTAGATTTCTCGGTTTCCCAGTTCAAAATCGGCCTTACAATTCCCGGGAATCCTTCAACATAATCACCTCTGGCTGCATCGCCTGCAAACGAGTCAACAACATTAAATGCTACTGCGTCCAGTTCATGGAAATGAATATGAAATGGTTTATGGTTGAATATTGCAACGCCTACAACCACTGTTCCTTCCGCTAAAAAATTTCCTGGGATCCAGCTAGTTGATGAGTAAACTCCTTTTTTACGCGGGAACTTTCTTAGTTCAGATACTATATCATGAGAATTCAGGATATTAAGCCCCTGCGAGTTATATAAATTTATGCCGTGAGTAAATATGACGTCTTCCTGAAGAACTTCATAGGTCATTGTAATTCCAACCCGCTTCGTAATATTGAAAGTTTCGTTTCTGTTATAGTCCTCATCATGTACAACCACTTCCTTAAGTCGGACAACCTGGTTACCGGGAGCAGAGTCGTCAGTCCACCTTCTCAAAGAGGTTGTGCCAAAATCGGATTTTAAGTATGTGTCAATGATATTATTGGTATTACTGTAGCCGTTAATTTTGCCATTATTCAGTATAATGGCATGGGAACAAAGCCGAAGAACAGCATCCATATTGTGACTTACGAATATCACGGTCCGTCCTTCTTTGTTTGATACATCACTCAACTTTCCAAGACATCTCTTTTGAAATTCATGGTCGCCAACTGCCAGAACTTCATCTACGATTAAGATGTCGGATTCCAGGTAAGCAGCTACAGCAAAGGCAAGGCGTACATACATGCCCGAGGAATAACGTTTGACCGGGGTATCTATATAACGCTCCACACCAGCGAAATCTACTATTTCATCAAATCGACTTTTAATGTCTTTCCTGGACATCCCCAGGATTGCGCCGTTAAGGAAAACGTTGTCCCGTCCAGACAGATCTGGGTGAAAACCAGTGCCTACTTCAAGCAAACTTGCGACCTTCCCTTTAATTTTAACCGAGCCGCTGGTCGGGGAGGTTGTGCGAGAAAGTATCTTCAATAAAGTAGATTTTCCGGCCCCATTACGGCCGATGATGCCTACGCGGTCTCCCTGTTCTATGTCGAAGTTTATATCCTTCAATGCCCACACATAATCTGAATTTCCCTTTGTTTCGCGGTTATTCTCCTCACCGATCTTCAGATAGGGGTCTTCCTTTCCCCAGGCACGGTGCCAGAGCCGGTTGATATCATGCGACAAACTCCCGGTACCTACCTGGCCGAGGCGGTACTGTTTGGAGAGGTTTGAGACCTGGATTACTGTTGACATGGACGGGGGTATGGTTTTATAGGTTTATGTGTTATAGGGTACTCGAGTAAATGGGTTTCGTATTTCATCGCTGGATTGCCGCGGTTTGCCGGTAGGTGCAAACCTCGCAATGACGGCGGTTTGCCGATAGGAGCAAACCTCGCAATGACGCAGTATGAGGTTAAACAGTGTCCATAAAGGTTTTCTCTACTTTGCTGAAGATCATGATGGATGCCAGCAGCAGCAGCAGGGTTACCAGGACAGAATAGCCAATCATACTGATGTCGACAAGGCCGTTCCCCAGTAATCCGTTCCGGAAGGCTTCCGTTAGCCAGGTCAGGGGGTTGAGGCCTATCAGGTTCTTATATTTCTCCGGTATAAATGATAGCGGGTAGATGACCGGTGTGGCGTACATGAGCAGCTGCACAGCGAAACTCATCAGCACGGTCATATCGCGGTATTTGGTTGTCAGGGCGGAGATCAGGATTCCCATGGCAAGGCCCAGCAGGGCGACGATGATGATCACCACCGGGATCCACAGGATATTCAGCCCGATATGAAAGTCATAGCCCTTAACCGCATACCAGGCCATCATCGCCAGCAGCAGGAGGAACTGTATACCCAGCTTAATAGCATTAGAGATCACCACCGAAAGGGGAATGATCAGGCGTGGGAAATACACCTTTCCGAAGATCCCGGCGTTGGCGATGAAGGTATTGGATGTTCCGTTCAGGCAGGCCGAAAAATAATTCCAGAGTGTAAGTCCGCAGAGATAGAACAGGGGCTGCGGGATATTGTCGGTCGGGATCCGGGCAATGCGGCCGAACACGATAACGAACACGATGGTCGTGAATAACGGCTGCAGGAAATGCCATAGCGGTCCGAGGATGGTTTGCTTGTAGGCTGCGATAAAATCCCGCTTTACCATGATGAACAGAAGGTCCCGGTAAGACCAGAGTTCATTCAGTCGGAGGTTAAACCAGGAGGTCTTTGGCTGGATGATGAGATCCCAGGACTCTGTTTGTGTATCAGGCATTTAGGAGTTAGGAATTAAGAATTATGAATTACGATTTACGAATTGCTGGCTGTGAAGTCTGTTTGAGAGCCATTGCTTGATTTTTAGCCCGCTTAACGTCTTCCGGACCTGCCGGTTTTCCGAGCAGCAAGGCCTGTATTTTATCCAGGTACTTCTCATAATTGAAATGTTCCAGGCAGAGCGACTGTATGGCAAGGGCGCTTTCCCGCGTAACTTTACGGTTCAGGTTGTCTGAAATAGCTTTCACCAGGCTTTCCGTTTCGGCAGGATCGATCAGGGTGCCGAGGCGGCCCTGCAGCAGTGCTTCCGGGCTGCCGTCCTGGTCGCCGCCGATGATCCGGCAGCCGCAGGCGGCCGCTTCAATGAATACGATCCCAAAGCCCTCCTTCCGGCTGGGCATCACGAAGATGTCCGTCAGCAGGAAGTGTATGCTGACATCCTCGTCAGGGATAAATCCAATGAGGGTGACATGAGCCTCAAGGCCCAATTCCTTTATCCGGTGCTCAAGCCTCGCCTGTTCCGTCTTATCCGCTTTCCCCGCAAGCAGGTAATGCAGGTCCGGAAATTGCCTGATCAGTTCCGGGAGTGTCTCGATGATCATGTCATAGCCCTTATATAGCTCGTAAGAGGATAGGCGGGTGAGAGTGAAGAGAACGGGCTGCTCCGGCTTTAAGCCATATTTCTCCAGCAGTTCTTCCGGCTTCGCGAACTCAACCGGGATCTCCAGGTAAGGGTCCAGGCAATTCGGGATCACAGTAATGCTTTGTGCCGGCACCTGGTGCATTTGCTGCAGTTTTTCGGAAGTGAATTCGCTTACCGCCCACACTTCGCAATGCCGGGCTATGAACTTTTGCTTCCATGTTTTAATGTTCCGCCAGACCTCCGTACCATGCGCATACAGCACGATCCGGGTTTTGGGGGCCAGCTTCTTTATAATGACCGCGACAAATAGCAGGTTGATATGGCTCAGGATCACCACCTCTGAGCGAATGCCCCTTCTGACCGTTTCCGCCACGAATAAGGACCGCAGGCCCCGGTAGCCCCTGAAATTGATCCTGTCGATATAGCGGCTGTCGCGGTCTGAATTGCGGTCGTACATGGAATACACGCCGATGTTCTGCAGCTTAAAGCCCATATCAAATAGCACCCTGCTGAAAACCCGGCATACTTCCTCAATTCCGCCGGTCAGGCTGAAGGTGTGGAGGGTGAGGAAGAGGACTCTGGGCTGCAAGAGTTTAGGTTATGATTTCGTCATTGCGAGGAACGACCCTTTCGTCATTGCGAGGAACGAAGCAATCTCTTCTTTCATCTGTTCCGTCATTGCGAGGCACGATCCGTCTTTCGTCATTGCGAGGAACGATCCGTCTTTCGTCATTGCGAGGAACGACCCTTTCGTCATTGCGAGGAACGAAGCAATCTCTTCTTTCGGATGACAAAGCCTCGTCATTGCGAGGAACGAAGCAATCTCTAGTTCGTTGAGATTGCTTCGGCTTGCTGATAGGAGCAAGCCTCGCAATGACGGAATGGGTTGGTCTGATAGGGGCAAGCCTCGCAATGACGAATAGGTTCCCACCTTCAACCTTCCCACCTTCCGCCTTCCTCAATGTGGTACAGCGCAAACGCCGACGACCAGTGCAGCCTCCCCTCATTAAACCGCCGGATCAGGTCTGCGGAAGTCTTATTCTTATACCGTTCGGGATTGGCGATCGGCTCGTATTTATTCATCCATTCGTTGAAGGGAAAGGAAAAGCCCATTTTGGGACGGTTCCAGGTCTTTTCAGGCAGCAGGAATTTAAATGCATCCACCAGCAGGGCTTTACTTGCATTGCCCCGGAATTTGATGTCCGGGCTGATGGAGTTGGTCAGCTGCATCAGGTCCTGATCCAGGAAGGGGACGCGGACCTCGATGCCATGGCTCATGCTCATATAATCCACATCCTTGAGCAGCTGGTTCTGCATGTACAGGTTGGTTTCCAGCCAGCTGGCCCTGTTACCCTTGCTCAGGGAACTGAAGGCATCATCGCCGGGAAAATTGCCCAGCAGCCTGTCTATTTCCCTGGTATCGGTATCGAGAATACTGGCTATGACCTGCGGGGTGAAAACGCCCCTTGAGAAAAGGTATTCGCCGAGCGGATTGTCGTAACTCAGGTAGTAGAGGCGCTTGTATTTTTGCGCGGGATTCTTTTCCGCTGCCTGTAAAAGGCTTTTCGGCAGTTTCTTCA
Source organism: Flavihumibacter soli (assembly GCF_010692725.1). Lineage (GTDB taxonomy): Bacteria > Bacteroidota > Bacteroidia > Sphingobacteriales > Sphingobacteriaceae > Daejeonella > Daejeonella soli. The sequence continues at coordinate 24,564 of NZ_JAAFZB010000083.1, forward strand.
GCGCCGTAACCGACCCGGTGCGCTGGAAGGAAGGGTAGCCGCCGAAGATCTCGTCGGCACCGAGGCCGGAGAGCACAGCCTTCAGGCCGTTCTCTTTGGCGCACTTGCTTACGAACCAGGAGTTGATGCCATCGGTGCTGGGCTGATCCATCGAGGCTATGATCTGTCCGAAGTGATCCTTAAAGTCCTTATAGCCCACCCGGAATTCGCGGTGCCTGCCGCTTGTCCTTTCAGTGATCAGCTGCTGGTATTTTTTTTCCGAGTAATCCGTTTCCTGGAGGTCGATGGATAAGGTGTTCAATCTTTCCTTTTGCATCCCGTCGGCCAGCAGGGTGATAATGCTCGAATCGATGCCGCCGCTCAGGAAGACGCCGATCTCCGCGTCGGATATCAGGTGCTGCTGAACGGCATGGCTGATGGCCTCCTGCACACGTTTTACTGCGGCTTGAGGATCGTTGATCTCCGAAGAGTAAGTGTACTGGAAATACCGGCACAGCTCGGCGCTTGCCGTTTGATGACTATAAGCCAGGTAGTGGCCTTTCGGCAGGCTCAGTACCGATTGGTAAGTGCTGTAAGGTTCCGGGATATGGCCCAGGGCAAGCAGCCAGATCTTCCAGTTTTCATCTTCCTGGAGTTTTAAGCCCGACCAGGCAAAAGCCTTAACCTCCGATGAAAAGCTGAGACTGCTGTCTTGCAGCGAGTAATACAGCGGTTTAATTCCTCCCGGGTCCCTGACCAGGAAGGTTTTATGAATATGATGATCGCACAGCGCGAAGGCGAACATGCCTTTCAACTTCCCGAAGGAAGCGAGGCCCCATTGCATATAAGCTTTCAGGATGACCTCCGTGTCGGTATCGGTCACAAAATGTGCTCCCAGCCCTTTCAGTTCCGCCCGCAATTGCTTGAAATTATAGATCTCCCCGTTGAATGTGATCCAGACCTTGCCATTATCCGCCTGCATGGGCTGATGCCCCGCGCTTGTCAGGTCCTGTATGGCCAGTCGCCTGTTGCCGAGGCACACATGGTTCTCCGCATCCAGGTAAACACCCTCATCATCCGGCCCGCCATGCTGCATGCTGTCGCACATGCGCTTTACCCGGACGGATAATTCATGAGGATCAGTATGCTTGGAGATAATTCCGGCTATGCGGCACATTTTAGTTTGGAGTTTGGAGTTATCGTCATTGCGAGGAACGAAGCAATCTCACGTCCGTCTCCGTCATTGCGAGGAACGATCCGTCTTTCGTCATTGCGAGGAACGATCCTTTCGTCATTGCGAGGCACGACCCTTTCGTCATTGCGAGGCACGAAGCAATCTTTAGTTCGTTGAGATTGCTTCGGCCTGCCGATAGAAGCAAGCCTCGCAATGACGGAATAGGCTGATAGGGGCAAGCTCGTAACGCCATCTGTTTCGTCATTGTGAGGAACGATCTGTCTTTCGTCATTGCGAGGCACGAAGCAATCTCTTCTTTCGGATGACAAAGCCTCGTCATTGCGAGGAACGAAGCAAGCTCTGAGATTGCCACGGCTTGCTGATAGGAGCAAGCCTCGCAATGACGAATGCCATACGTCGGATTCAGCACAGCTCCGAAAATAAATCATTCCAATCGGGATTCAATCGTTCGATCAGTTTAAGCTTTGCGGCACGGTTGCCGCCTTTGATTTGTTTTTCCCTGGCAATTGCTTCTTCGATCGAGTCGAAAAAGATGTAATACACCAGTTTATCGCAATTATATTTAGCCGTGAAGCTGTTGGGATAATGTTTATCCTTATGTTGAATCACCCTGCTGTAAAGGTCGGATGTGACACCTGTATAAAGAGTCGTATGACTTTTATTAGTGATAATATAAACAAAGCCGCCGTATAGTTTAATTACGTGTTTCATGCGAGGCACGAGTTGCGAGGCACGAAGCAATCGCTGAGATTGCTTCGGTTTGCCGATAGATGCAAACCTCGCAATGACGTCCGTGTGCGTCATTGCGGGGAACGATCCCTCTGCGTCATTGCGGGGAACGTTCCGTCTGCGTCATTGCGAGGCACGAAGCAATCTCTGAGATTGCCGCGGCTTGCTGATAGGGCAAGCCTCGGCTGATGGACGCCAGCTCGCAATGACGGAATTGGCCGAAGATGCAAACCTCGCAATGATGTTCGTCCATCCCGTCATTGCGTCCTTGTCGTCATGCGAGGCACGAAGCAATCTCTTCTTTCGGATGACAATCAATCTGTACCGTCATTGCGAGGCACGAAGCAATCTCTGAGATTGCCACGGCTTGCTGATAGGGCAAGCCTCGCAATGACGGA
>NZ_JAAFZB010000084.1 GCF_010692725.1 Flavihumibacter soli
AAACTCTATCCCAAACAAATAACCTGACCACCTCCGCCCGTTGGGCACCTCCGCCGGCGGAGGATAGAGATCAGGCATCCCCTAAAGCTCGTTTCTATAAGAAATGTAAATGAGAAGCAACCTTCCTTGCTGGCCTGCCAAACAAACTCTAATATCCTCAGGGACGATCCGAAGCATTGTCCTCCGCTGGCGGAGGTGGATCCCTCTATCGGGAGACGGAGGTGGTGAACCTGGCCTTGGTGCGAAATTCTAAACTAACAAATACTTGACAACCCCTCCGGCTGAGGACAATCAAATTCGTCTCTATAAGAAATGCAGATGAAACACAAACTTCACAGGGGCGCGCAATAAACAAAGAAATTACTGCTTTTGCCCTGGCCGGGAAGAACCAGCCGGTATATCCACTGCAGCCATGCTTAAGTGATTAAAGGTTTGGTTCACCGAATAACCTTCGACCAGCAGAAATATCTTTTATGAAATAACGCTTATATCCTTATATAAAGTGGTACAGGAACAAAACGTCACCGGTAAAAGCCGGTTTAGGCTGATCCTTTATCTCTAACTGGATAGCCAGGGTAGCTTTAGTAATACCTCTCAGATTGGTAATAGCGGCCAGCTTAACCCGGCACCGAACTTCATTATCAACAATCACTGCCTGGCCAAATTTCAACTTCTCAATTCCGTAATTAACTTCCATCTTCAGGTTCCGTACGTCCACAATTTGCTTCCAAAGAAAAGGGATCAATGACAATGTCAGGTAACCATGTGCGATGGTCGCCTTAAAGGGACTTTCGTTCTTGGCGCGTTCAGGATCTGTATGAATCCATTGATGGTCCAGGGTAGCATCAGCGAATTTATTGATCTGCTCCTGGGTAATCCTATGCCATGATGAGACTCCAATTTCCTGACCTAACTTGGATTCAAATTCTGCGTGACTGTTAATAATGACCATATCGCTAAAGTAAAAAAATATTCAAATATGTCAACAGCCTTGTTAAACTTCCCTGCACATAAATATGATCCCTCCCGGTTCTAAACTTAATAAACCATTAGATGTTCTCTTCGAAGAAAACTCATCCGATGGCAAAAAAAAACAAACCTTCCTTTCTCCATAAAAACGGACTCAGCATTACGTTTTTGCTGCTAACAATTATTGCAATTGGCGGCCAGTATTACACGGGCTGGAAGGAATACAATAAGGAGCTCCTTGAAAAACACATCGAACAGATAAACCCCGGAGATTATATTTTCACCGGTCATTTTGTAGAAGCCACTTTTGAGAACTGGGAAAGTGAGTTCCTCCAAATGGCTCTTTATGTGATTCTCACTATAAAACTCAGACAGATCGGCTCATCTGAATCAAAAAAACTGGATGAACCTGAGGAAGTGGACAGGGAACCTAAACCACATAAAAACGCCCCCTGGCCAGTGAAGAAAGGCGGTCTGATCCTGCTGATCTACAAAAACTCCTTATCGATTGCGTTTGTTTTCTTGTTCCTGCTATCTTTTGTTTTTCATGTGAAAGGCAGCCTGGCTGTTTACAACTTTGAGCAGCAACTGGAGGGTAAACCGATGGAGACCTTTGGTCAGTACCTCTTAAACAGCAAGCTTTGGTTTGAGTCGTTCCAGAACTGGCAAAGTGAATTTCTTTCGGTTCTGTCTATCGTTTTCCTGTCGATATATTTGCGCCAGTACGGCTCGCCTGAATCCAAACCCGTAGACGCCCCTGACATGGAAACCGGCGGATAGGTATAAGATAATGATTTCAAATGAAGCCACTGAAACTGACTGTTGTGGGCTGCGGTGACGCCTTCGGAAGCGGCGGCAGGCTGAATACCTGCTTCCATGTCGAGTCGGAAACCTGTAATTTCCTTATCGACTGCGGAGCTAGCGTATTGCCAGGCTTAAAAAAGTGTGACCTGGATCCCGGCCTGATTGACCTCATCTTCATCACCCATTTCCACGGCGATCATTTCGGCGGTTTACCCTTTCTACTGGTAGAAGCCTCATTATATAAAAGAAATACTCCTTTGTCCATTATAAGTCCTCCGGGATGCAGAGAGAAGGTCAGTGAACTTATTAATTTGCTCTACCCGGGCAATTTCGCACTCGAAAAACTCGACATCCGGTTTATTGAATATCAGCCGTTTGAGACGATCATGGTAAAGAATATCCAACTCAGCGTGTTTCCGGTTATCCACGTGGAGGCTTCCCTGCCCCATGGACTCCGCATTACCCTCGACGACAGAACCATCAGTTATTCCGGAGATACGGAATGGACCGATAACTTGCTGACCTTAGCTGATGATGCTGACCTTTTCATCTGTGAGTGTAACTTCTATGAAAAGCAGGTGAAGTGCCATTTAAACTATAAAATGCTTGAGTCAAAGATCAGTGAATTCGGGTGCCGTAAAATTTTGCTGACCCACTTTGATACCGAAATGCTGGGTGCAATTAGTAAAATAAACCTGGACTGTGCGCGGGACGGAATGGTCCTCGTTATATAAAACCACCGGGGCAATTCGCTTCCGTTCGGAATTTTGATAATAGGTTAAACAAATGCCTAAGCAGGCTGTTCAAAAATCGAGACCCAATCTAATTTTAACTTACTAAATTATGGCAACGAAAACAGCAGCTAAAAAACTATCCGGAATGACCGGAAAAATGAAAGATTCAGAATTTCACAAATTCTTTGTTGACGAACTGAAGGATATTTACTGGGCCGAGAAGCACCTGGTTAAGGCCTTACCTAAAATGCAAAAAGCGGCAACCAGCCTCGAGCTTGCAGCTTGCTTTGAAAAACATACCGCCGAAACCCAGACTCATATTGAAACTTTAGAGCAGGTGTTCGCCATGCTGGAGGAGAAAGCAGTAGCAAAGAAATGTGATGCAATGGAAGGTCTGCTTGAAGAAGCAAAAAGCATAATGGAAGATACCGATAAAGGTACTATGCTAAGAGATGCGGGGCTTATTCTTGCTGCTCAGAAAGTGGAGCATTATGAGATCGCTACTTATGGTACGCTGAGAACGCTGGCCGACGTAATGGGTCATACTGAAGTGGTTGACTTACTGCAGCAGACGCTGGATAATGAAAAACAAACCGATGTCGCCCTGACCAAGGTGGCCGAAGGTTTCGTTAATGAACAGGCAGCTGAAGAATAAATTTCCCTCAGCATATAAATAAACCCTGTAAGGTCTGGAACCTTACAGGGTTTTTGTTTGTTAAGAAATCTGAACCGAATGGTCTCTAAAAAATCCTGAGAACTTATGAAGACAAAATCAAGCACTGAACCTAAGTTCAGCACCAAAACATCTGCCCAGGCAGACCCGGCTCTGATGGAGCTTTTTATTGACTGCATTAAAGATATTTACTGGGCAGAAAATCACCTGGTGAAGGCGCTCCCTAAAATGCAGAAAGCTGCGTCTTCGGGCCAGTTAAGTGCTGCAATAGGCGAGCATCTGGAAGAAACAAAAGAGCATGTGGTCCGTCTTGAAAAGATCTTTGAACTGCTCGGCGAAAATGTCCAGGCAAAGAAGTGTGACGCGATGGAGGGACTTTCTAAAGAAGGTGAAGGCATTATTGAGACCACCGAAGAAGGAACGGCCACACGCGACGTTGGGATCATCCTGGCATCCCAAAAGGTAGAACATTATGAGATCGCTACCTATGGAGGCTTGGCGCAACTGGCAAAAACCCTTGGGCTGGAAGACGTAGCGGAAATCCTTGAACAAACGCTGTCAGAAGAAAAAGCGGCTGATTCGAAACTAAGTACTATCGCCGAAAGCGACATTAATTACACTGCTGCTAAAGAAGCATAATCACATTTTATGGCTATGAAAAACAAACCCGCCAAACAGGCGGCAGTACCTGCTAAAGAAAAAGCGGCACAACCTGATAATGAGAAAACCGAAAAGCTGGCGCTCCATACTACAGAGGATAGCGGCCAGCTGATGACCACCAATACAGGCACCCGCATCAATGATGATCAGAACTCGCTGAAGGCGGGTGAACGGGGTTCCACCTTGCTGGAAGATTTTATACTTCGGGAAAAAATCACGCATTTCGACCATGAGCGAATTCCGGAACGTGTGGTACATGCCCGCGGATCAGCGGCGCACGGTGTTTTCCAGGTATACGAATCATTATCAGCAGTAACCAAAGCGAAATTTTTACAAGATCCCTCGAAGGAAACACCCGTATTCGTGCGCTTCTCTACCGTGGCGGGATCGAGGGGTTCAACAGACCTGGCGCGGGATGTACGCGGCTTTGCTGTAAAATTCTATACCGAAGAGGGTAATTTTGACCTGGTTGGGAATAATATGCCGGTATTCTTTATCCAGGATGCTATTAAATTTCCCGATCTCGTCCACGCGGTAAAACCCGAGCCGGACAACGAAATGCCGCAGGCAGCTTCGGCACACGATACGTTCTGGGATTTTATATCGCAGATGCCTGAATCCGCCCACATGATCATGTGGTTGATGAGTGACCGGGCTATTCCCCGCAGTTTCCGAATGATGGAAGGTTTTGGTGTCCATACCTTCCGCCTGATCAATGAAGAGGGTAAATCCAGCTTTGTTAAGTTTCATTGGAAACCACTCCTTGGAGTTCATTCGGTTGCCTGGGACGAAGCTCAGAATATTTCGGGCAAGGATCCCGATTTCCACCGCCGTGATCTCTGGGATGCCATAGAAGCAGGAGCCTTTGCCGAATTTGAACTGGGCTTGCAAATAGTGCCCGAAGAAGATGAGTTCAAATTTGAATTCGATCTGCTGGATCCTACCAAGATCATACCGGAAGAACTCGTTCCTGTACAACGGGTGGGTAAACTTACATTGAACCGCAACCCTGACAATTTCTTTGCTGAAACCGAACAGGTTGCTTTCCATGTCGGCCATGTGGTTCCCGGTATTGATTTCACCAATGATCCGCTGTTGCAGGGGCGATTGTTTTCATATACCGACACCCAGCTGATCCGTCTGGGAGGACCCAATTTTCAGGAGATACCAATTAACCGCCCGATAGTACCGGTTCATAACAACCAGCGCGATGGTTATATGCGTCAGACTATTAACCGCGGGAAATCAAGTTATAATCCGAATTCTACCGGCAATAACGATCCTGCACAGGCGAAGGCAGCTGAAGGTGGTTTTACTTCCTATCCTGAGCGCATCGAGGCAAGGAAGGTAAGGGCCAGGAGCAAAAGTTTCTTCGATCACTTCAGCCAGGCAAGACTGTTTTTTAACAGCCAGTCGGAACCTGAAAAAAATCACCTCATCGATGCGCTGTCCTTTGAACTTGGCAAAGTAAACGACCTTAACATTCGGGAACGTATGCTGGGAATCCTGGCGCAGATCGATAAAGGATTGGCCGCCGGAGTGGCATATGCCATCGGAGTCAGTGTGCCACAAACTCCGGAACAACCAATGAACCGCAGTATCCCTGCAGACGGAGATCCTGCAGATTTCCAGCCTGTACAGGTTGAGAGTTCAGTGGCTAAATCAGAAGCCTTAAGTATGGCCAATACCATCAAGGATTCCATCAAGAGCCGGAAGATCGCCATACTTGCGGCAGATGGAGTAGATACCAAATCCCTTTCCACTGTGAAGGAGGCATTACTCGCAGCGGGAGCTGTGGTGGAAGTAATCGCTCCCAAGCAGGGTCCAGTTATCGGAAAGGATGATGAACAGGTTATGGCGAACCATAGTTTCCTCACGGCCGCTTCGGTTCTCTATGACGCTGTCTTTGTCCCCGGAGGAATCAATAGCGTAGCTTCGCTGGAGGCAGAAGCTGATGCTGTACACTTCTTAAACGAAGCGTTTAAACATTGCAAGGCCATTGCAGCCGATGAGGAAGCCTTACAGGTGCTTGAAGCTACTTACTTCAGCAAAAAACTTCCTTCCGACGACAATGACGATACCGTTTTAAAAGAAGGAATTGTGATCAGTAATGACGCAGCTTCATTGGCTAAGAAGTTTATTGCCGCTATCGCTCAGCACCGCTTCTGGGAAAGGGAAAAACCCCGGAAAGTACCGGCTTAGATAATGTGGTAATAGGATAATGTGTTAAAGTGAGATGGAGATGATCCTGCGAATGGTAGTTCCGGATCAGCTCCCTCTCATTAACTAATGGTTAAATGCCGGGATATATCCTAAATTCAATCAAAAAGAAACTATTACAGAAATCCGGAAGTTTACACGGCTCAAACCTGCTTTTTAGCATTCGGGAAGCCCTTTCTTTAAGATTTGTTTAGGTCATCTAGTGGTTAGTCCGCTAAATTGGTGGAATAACCTTAACCTGTCCCCTACCAATCCTTAACCAGACCCGGGATTTTTTGTTATTTTGATTTATCAGAGTAATTTAACATTTGGTTAAATCTCAAAGAATTTTAAGCAGAACAAACAGGACATATGTTGAAGATCGGAGTCATCGGATTAGGGAACATTGCGGGAAAAGCATATCTCCCCGTGTTAAGCAGTCAGCCTGGGGTGGAAGTACATTTGCTGTCTCGAAACAACGGCTCATTAAAAACTACCGGCGAAAAATACAGGTTTGAGCATCTCCATCATACTCTGGATTCGTTGATCTACAGCGGAATAAAGGCTGCATTCGTTCATACGGCGACCGAGGCTCACTTCGGAATCGTAAAGACGCTTCTCGAACACGAAATTCATGTGTTTGTCGATAAACCGCTTACCCTTGACCATTCTTCGTCGAAGGAACTTGTAGAACTTGCAGAAAGCAGGAAACTGATATTAATGGTTGGCTTCAACAGGCGATATGCACCGGCCTACAAGCGGCTAAAGGAAATTCGCGAACCTAACATGATCATCGTCCAGAAAAACCGGCATGCCTTACCGGCAGAACTGAGAACTTTCATATTCGACGACTTTATTCATGTGGTTGATACGTTGCGATACCTGTTTCCTTATCCCATCGATCAGATCCTTGTCAACGGGATGAAAAAGGACGAACTCCTTTACCAGGTTACCCTACAGTTTTTATCTTCCAACGGGGCAACAGCTTTCGGGATCATGAACCGCGATTCAGGAGTTACCGAAGAGAGAGTGGAAGTATTCAGTACCGCCGAGAAAGGGACGGTGCATAACGTTTCTGAGCTATTTATCCAGAAAGGAATGAACATTACCCGCATAGGGACTGACGACTGGCAGCCAACGCTTCATAAAAGGGGATTTGAACAAATGGTATCCGACTTTTTACAGGCCCTGCAGGGAGGGACTGTTCCCCAGATATTCGGACGGGATGCACTCCGAACCCATGAAATGTGTGAAATTATCATAGAAAAGCTTGGGTAATTTGTCAATTTGTTAATGAGACAATTTATAATAGCAACTCAATCTTGCCCCGTAGGGGCAACAGGATGGTAGAAACATCTAGAAACAAATTCATAATGCCCCGTAGGCGGCATGACTTTTTCTTCACATCACTAAAATTGTTTTGCCCCTACAGGGCAATGGAAGAAGGCCAATCATTTTTTCCTACCGACATTTAGCCCCTACGGGGCATGGATAGGCATCCCGTATAAAACGTAATAAGTCAAGTGGAAGAGAAAGTTCCTGATCGATATAATAATTCACATCAGTTCCCAGGCACTGAGATAGCCACCTGCCTTCTCTGCATATTCAATAAACCCGGCATAGAAAGAATGCCTTGAAAGCGTTGCACTGTCGCCGATCACCACCAGCTTTTTGCGGGCGCGGGTCATAGCCACATTCATGCGCCGGATATCGGCAAGGAAGCCGATGCTGCCCTCGCTGTTACTCCGCGTCATGCTGATGCAAACGACGTCGCGCTCCTGTCCCTGGAAACTGTCAATCGTGTTGACCGAGATCATATGCCTGAATGGCTTTAATTCCTCCGAATGACCCAGCAGCTCATTCATTACATGGATCTGCTCTTTATAAGGCGAAATTATCGCTACGGAAGGTATTTCCTTCAGGTCGGGATTTATAAGCACCCGGATCAGATAGTTGATCAAGGTTTGAGCTTCTTCCGTATTCGTTGTGCTGGTCCCTTCCGTTTTTTCGTCAAAGCCGCATCCCGCCGTATCGATGAAATTAAGCGGCTGATCTGCGGGAAACAACTTACGATCTGCTACGGAGTGGTGGGCCTTTAACCGACCATGATAGAACACCCCGGAAGAATAGGTCATGATCGGGCTGTTCATCCGGTATTGTTCTTCCAGGAGGACCACCGCTTCCGGATGCAGCTGTATGCATTTTTCAAGGAGGGTTAGGTTTAAACCTTTCCGGGCAGCCTCATCCGATTTGATGGTTGGCGGCAGCTGAAAAGGATCTCCTGCAAGGATCACCTTTTTGGCTTTCAGTATCGGTATCCAGCAGGCGGGTTCCAGCGCCTGCCCTGCTTCATCAATAACCACCGTGTCATATCTTAATCCGGATACGGTGTAATGATTAGCGCCAACCAGTGTTGCCGCAATTACCTGCGCACTGGCGATCAGATCCTGCTGGATATATTCTTCGGTTTTACCCACCTCCCGAATGATCTTATGAGCCTCATCAAACAGCGCCTTGCGCTGCTCACGTTCTGCCCTTCCGAAATTGCGTTTGTATTTGTGCGCCATGTTCCGGTATTCATTCGCCTGCTTTTTAAGAGTTCGAACTTCTTTCATACTGGCATGAGCAGCGGTTTTGCTGTCCAGTGTCAGCGATAATAACTTTTCTGACACCCTCGCCGGATTACCTACCCGCAATACATGGAGTCCTTCGTCAGCGAGCTTTTCGGTCAGCAGGTCGACTGCCGTATTACTCGGAGCGACCACCAGTACCTGTTTGCCATCCTGCCGGATCAGCGCTTTGATAGCCTGTACCAGTGTGGTGGTTTTTCCTGTTCCCGGCGGACCATGAACTATAGCCAGGTCTGTGGCAGACATTATTCTGGAAACACTTTCCTCCTGGTATTGATTAAGACCCCGGGCTGTGAAAAAAGGTGTCTCTGTTTTAAACGTGGGTTTCACCTGCCCTGTCAGCACCCTGGCAAGGTGACCGTCCTTGTTGTCTGTAATGAGTTTTGCTTCTTCCTTCAGGGCACCTTTCATCTCTTCGTAACTTTTGTCGTCAAACAAAAGTTCGATACCCAGCTTCCCATTGCTTGCCCAATCGGGCAGTTCATCTACTCTCAGGTTGATCTTGCAGCGGTTTCCATTCTGAAAGGAAATGGTTCCCTCCAGCCTGTCATTATGGGGATCGTGATTGGAGAATAGCACAGCAGCCGCGCCAAAGCGAAGCTGGTGGTTCAGGTCCTGGTGTGTGGTGCGTTCCGCTTCCACCGAGAGATAATCGCCGCGGGTCAACTCGGTATTGCGAATGGCTATAGGATACCAGGTCAGGCCGGCAGCCCTGCGGTCTGCCACAGAGGCTGACTGACTCAGCTGTTTATATGAACGGAGGTCAGCTTCCCGCTCAATTTGAAGCAATGAAAGGAGATTTAGAAAATAGCTTGCTGGCAAAATTGAGGTAATTAGTTAATATGCTAATGTGATAATATGCTAATGCTGAGTAATGCCACTTAGGAGCAGTAGGCAGATGACGAATAACCAACAAGCACACTCGCAACTCAGATAGTAATAGCTGATGAGTTTATGAGTGCGAGTCAATTGCTGGAATCAGCCAACTCTTATACTGCTAAAATCATTAAAGAATACTCTCAGAATCATACACCAGCACCTTTTTCCAAAGCATCTCCGATTCTCTGATAAAGACAAGATGCTTTTCTTCCGCCTGGTATAGGTCCTGATCAGCTTTCGACTTAAATGTTAAGCTCAGGCAATATGTCCAGGAGCGGTCAATAACATCCCGGTTTGTCGCTGCCGGGGTCCCCAGATGTTTGGTTTTTATATACTCGGAGCTATTAATAAAGGTTTTGAGTGATTTCTCAAACTTCAACCGGTCGGTCTGATCCTGTGGGTTTTTGAGCCAGAAATACACCGTATGAACAAATTCCTTGTTATCAGATTTTTTATCCTGGGCCAGGGCATTCGATCCTATACCAGTAACAAAAACAGCAGACAATAGAATGAGCAGATTTTTCATAATTTTAATATGCTAATGTGATAATGTGATAATGTGATAATAGATATTGTGATAATAGATATTGTGATAATAGATATTGTGATAATAGATATTGTGATAATAAATATGTTAATGTGTTAATACGATAATGTGCTAATAAGATGTAATGTGTTAAATACGACAATGTGCTAATACGATAATGTGTTAATACGATAATGTGCTAATAAGATAATGTAATGTGTTAAATACGATATGCTAATTGACACTCGCAGCAAGGTGACAAGAGCAAAAAAACCACCTCACTACCAAATTAGCATATTCCCATGCTAGCATATTATCATATTACCATATTAGCATATTAGCATATTAGCATATTACCATATTAGCACATTACCATCCACTTACCTTTTATAAGTCAGCACCAGCCGCTCCTTACTGTAAAAGTAAAGCATATTGGCTTTCACATCATAACGGGTAACGCTTTGCAGGTTGGTAATGATCTTATTTTCTTCATCCATTTTACCTTCACAATACTTTTTTGTGGTGATAACATTATCAAATGTGATGGCCGTTCTGATCATTTCATAGCCGGCGTTGAAATTATTACAGGCAGCGATGCCGCTGATCTTGTTTTCCTTTTCATCGAATTTAAGGGTGGCATTGTCGCCAAGGTTTACGGGATTCTGTTCAATGGCCATTAGTTTCCATTGGGTGTCACTGAGATTAGGAAGATCAGCTTGCTCATTGATAATGCTGCATCCGCTCAGGATGGCGAGAATAAAGAAAGTAAAGAGTTGGAGTGATCGCATAGCTTGATTTTTTTGGCACTCGTTGCAATAATTATTCCTAAAAAGATCACAGTTCCTGGGCTATAACAAAGCCACTTGCCCATGCCCATTGAAAGTTATATCCGCCAAGCCAGCCGGTGACGTCTACGCACTCACCCCCAAAGTATAATCCTTCGACCTTTTTGGCTTCCAGCGTTTTCGAGGAGAGCTCATCGGTGGCCACACCGCCGCGCATCACTTCGGCCTTATCATAGCCTTTATCGCCGGCAGGCTTTACTTTAAATTCATGGATCAGCGAGTCCGTTGCCTGTATATTTTCCTTTGTAAGCGAAGCCAGATTTTTATTTACCGGGAGATACCCGCCCAGCGCCTCGGCAAACTTGCGGGTATAAAGTTCAGCCAGAAGACTTAAAAGCAATTTACGCCCGTTTTGCTGCCTTTCCCTTTGGATCAGTTCTGAAATATTCTCCCGGGGCAGCAGATCAATAAAAATACTTTCGCCAGGTTTCCAGTAAGAAGATATCTGCAGGATAGCCGGGCCGCTTAAACCCCAGTGTGTGAAAAGGATGTTTTCCTCGAAACTGATCCGATCATTATATACCCTGCAAAATACAGAACTGCCGGAAAGCTGCGCATACCAGTCAGCGTCCTTCCCGGTTATGGTCAGTGGCACTAAGGCCGGTGCCGTGCCGGTTAATCGTAAGCCGAACTGACGTGCGACCCGAAGCCCAAAATCAGTTGCGCCCATTTTTTGGATGGGTAATCCGCCGGCTGCAATAACTACTTTGGGCGCAAAAACCTCTTTGAGCTTTCCGTTCTGTTCATAGCTTACCTTGAATCCGCCCGCTACCCGCTCGACCGATTTTACATCAGCGCCGCAAACGAGCTGCTGATCCATTTCTTCACAAAGTCTTTCAAATACCCTGACAATATCCCGCGCGTTGTTCGATACCGGGAATAACTGGCCGAGGGTTTTCTCCTTCCCGCTGATCCCATAGGTTTCAAAAAAGCTGATGGTATCGTCTACTGTCCACCGCGAAAATGCCGACTTGCTGAAATGCTCGTTCTCGGAAATGAAGTTCGAGGCAGTGGCATACAGGTTGGTGTAATTACACCTTCCGCCCCCCGAGATCAGGATCTTCGCCCCTGCCTTATCGTTCTTTTCCAACACCACGGTGCGCTTCCCAAGGTAACCCGCCTGAACAGCACACATGAGGCCGCAGGCCCCCCCTCCAATTATTATTGCGTCAGGATTTTCCATATCTCTATTCAAACGCAAAGATAGCCGGCTTTTCTTAACTTAAACTTACAAATATGTGGCATATGATTAAAGGTAAAAATAGTGAAACTAAGCCCGAAATTCCTGCGTATGAACCTGTTATAAACTTAGAAATAGTGAGCGTACAACGATTAAACAAGGCAGTAAATCAGTTTACAACTGCCGTAAAAGATTTGATGGAAACACAGACCGAAGACCGGGTGATCGCCCACTTCGCTAAAAGCCCGTCAGAGGAGTTAAGCCAGATACTTGATATCTGTGAGCAGATGGAGGAATATGAGATCTGTCATATCGTTTCCAGCGCCATTAAGCATAAAGAAGTAGCTGCCTGAGATCTGTCCCCTAGCTGAATTTGTTCTTCAGCGCGGCCAGTTTGCTCTGCAGATCGGTTTCCGGAACATTCTTTTTTACTTCCTTCCGGAAATCAGGCTTTACTTTCGGCTTTAATTCGGATTGCTCTGACTTCATCGAAAGGGCAATCCGTTTACGCAGAATGTCAACCTCTGTCACTGTAACAGCTACTTTCTGGCTTACCTTCACCACTTCATTCGGATCTTTAACAAAACGATTGGCCATCTGGCTCAGGTGAACAAGACCGTCCTGGTGAACGCCGATATCGACAAAGGCACCGAAAGCAGTGATGTTCGTAATAATTCCCGGAAGCTTCATTCCTACTTTCAGATCGCTGATGGCATTCACGCCCTCGGTAAAGCTGAACTCTTCAAACTTTTCCCGCGGATCTAAACCCGGCTTGGCCAGCTCGTTCAAAATATCATTAAGGGTCGGCAGTCCAACCGTGTCACTGACATAGTTTTGAAGTTTGATCTTTTTACGTAATTGATCATCCTTCATCAGATCGCTCAGCTTGCAGTTCAGATCTTTTGCCATCTGTTCCACCAGTGTGTAGCGCTCCGGGTGTACGGCGCTGCTGTCAAGAGGATGTTCGGCTCCGCGGATGCGCAGGAAGCCGGCGGCCTGTTCGAATGCTTTTTCACCTAATCGCGGGATCTTTTTTAATTCCGACCTTTTTTTGAAGGCACCATTCTGATTCCGATAATCCACAATATTCTGTGCCAGCTGAGGTCCCAATCCGGATATATAGGATAAGATCTGCTTTGAGGCTGTATTTAATTCAACACCAATAGCGTTGACGCAGCTGATAACGGTATCATCGAGAGAGGCCTGCAGCTTGTTCTGATCAACATCATGCTGGTACTGGCCCACCCCTATCGATTTAGGGTCGATCTTTACCAGTTCTGCGAGCGGATCCATCAGGCGACGACCGATTGACACGGCTCCCCGGACGGTGATATCTTTATCGGGAAATTCTTCACGGGCGACATCGGACGCGGAATATATTGACGCTCCGCTTTCATTTACCATTACGATCGTTATCCCGGGCAGACCTAAGTTCCGGATTAATGCTTCCGTTTCGCGGCCGGCAGTTCCGTTGCCGATCGCAATGGCTTCAATACGAAAGGTTTCGGCCAGGTGCCTGATCGTTTTTTCAGCTTCCTTCGTGTTACCGGCACCGGTGTGCGGATATATCGCGGTATTCTCCAGCAGTTTTCCCTGTTCATCCAGGCAAACAACCTTGCACCCGGTGCGAAAGCCCGGATCAATGGCCATCACGCGTTTTTGTCCGAGCGGCGCCGCCAGCAGCAGCTGACGTGCATTTTCAGCGAAAACCCGGATAGCTTCTTCATCGGCGGCCTTTTTACTCATAAGCCGCACTTCCGTCTCCATCGAAGGCTTCAGCAGGCGCTTGTAGCCATCTGCAATTGCCAGCGATACCTGCTTCGCTGCAGCGTTTTGCGCGGTTACAAACCGGCTCTCCATAATGGAAATGACTTCCTCCTCCGGCACATCCACATCCAGGGAAAGAATGATCTCTTTTTCTGCCCGGCGCATGGCCAGTATGCGGTGCGAAGGTGCAGACTTGAGAGGCTCAGTCCAGTCAAAATAGTCCTGATATTTTGTTCCCTCTGCTTCCTTGCCCTTGATCACCTTTGCGTGATAGGTGCCTTTCTGGTAAAAGACGTTCCGAACTTTCTCGCGTATCTCGGGTTGCTCCGAGACATGTTCCGCGATGATATCCCGGGCACCGGCCAGGGCTTCTTCTTCGGTTGTGACGCCTTTTTCAGGATCTATAAACTTTGCGGCTTCAGATTCAACATCGGTATTCTTTTGAGCTAACAACAGGTCCGCCAAAGGCTGCAACCCTTTTTCCCTGGCGGCGGTAGCGCGGGTTTTGCGCTTCGGCCGGTAAGGCAGATAGATATCCTCCAGGGCCGTCAGGGTCTCAGCGTCTGCCACCAGTTTTTCCAGTTCAGGGCTAAGATTACCCGTCTCAGCCAGGGATTTTAATATGGCTTCCCGCCGTTTGTCGAGTTCGCGCAATTGCTGGGACCGGTCACGTATGGCTGCAACCTGGACTTCATCGAGGCTGCCGGTAAGCTCTTTCCGGTAACGGGAAATAAACGGTACAGTAGCACCCTCATCGAGTAAGGATAAGGTAGCAGTTACCTGCTTTTCAGATACCGAAAGTTCGCGGGCTATTGTTTGAGAATGATTGATCATATAGTAGAAATGGAAGCCGATATATTGGCTTCGTATTACCCGGCGAAGTTGAGTTTATCCGCGCAGAAATGCAAAAAAAGGTTCGGATAATTGTTCCGATCAAAGCGTGCGGGCGAGGTAGCAAACAGGAACGGACGCGTTATCAGGGGGATATTGATGATGCATAGAGAATCAATTAAGTTCAGGGAAAAGGCTAACTTGTTTGACGTTAGCCCGATTGAAAAATCAACACATGATACAGCCCAACGAATTGAAGCTTAACCTCCCCGTGAAACTTTCCAATGGCGTTATGTCCACTACGACTAAAGTGTGGGAGGTCTTAATGGCCAGCAAAAACGGCGACCTGGGTACAGTAAAGAAGATGTTTGCAGAATGTCCCGAATTAATTTATGCCCAATACAACTATACGCCCCCCATTCATTTTGCTGTCCGGGAAGGTCATTTGGAATTAGTCCGGTTTCTGTTGGCGCAGGGCGCACATACCCCCGGGTATAAAACTTATCCCTTCCAGGACACGCTGCAAATTATCGCGCAGGACAGGGGCTACACAGAGATCGTGGCATTATTAAATGACTTTGCTGCCGACAGTTCTCTACATAAATTCAAGGGCGACAACGGACAAATCTTTTACAAGAGATCTGAATTAGAGCAGGAATTTGAAAGATCCGTGGATGAGGAGGACCTGGAAAAGACGGCCAACCTGTTGAAGCAACATCCGGAATTTGCAAAGGATGAAACTTATTTCTGGGGCGAGGGGATACTAACCTTCGCTGCAAAGGAGAATAACAGATCAATGATCGACCTTTTAATGAGCTACGGTGCAAAAGTTCCCGATATATTAAAATGGGCCCAGTTTTATTATTTAGAACATGACGATGGCGCAGCCTACATCCTGGAAAAGGGGATGAACCCCAATACCATGAGCTGGCATCATGTTACCGTTCTTCACGACATGGCCCAGAAAGGAAATTTGACTAAGGCAGAGCTGCTCCTGAAATATGGTGCCGATTTAAATCCGGTTGATGAAGAATACCAATCCACGCCGCTGGGAATGGCTGCACGCTGGGGGCATATTGAGATGGTAAAATATTTACTTCAACAAGGTGCCGACCCCAATAAAGCCGGGGCTGCATGGGCAACACCTTTAGCATGGGCAAAGAAAAAGAGCTTTGCTGACATTGAAGAAAGGTTGATAGATGCTGGTGCAAAGTAGCCTGTAACAATTTCTCAAAGATAACTTCATACCCGGCACGATTCGCTTTTTGTAAAGCTATATCCGTGTAAGACAAGTGTAAGACAAGAAACCAAAAATGCCCCTTTCTTCGGTTCTCCTTCGGTTATTCTTCGGCTCGAACCGCATTTTAAGTACCGCCAGCCCAATAATAGCCGAACAAGAACCCTACGAGAACCCTACCAGGTGGTAACTTGTCTCATCCTGTCTCGGCCTTGTCTCATCCTTTTTGATCTAAATGACAACAGGCTTTACATTTCGATTGAGGATGGCAATGGTAGAGTACGAATACTTCGTCATGTGAAGAACCGATATCTGTAGCCCAATCAGCTCCCGTCTGAAGTCTCTCTTTAATCGAAGGTTTATCGTTTGAAAACATAATCGACCAATTTATACCTATTCATTTACAAGGCTTAGCTTTTAAAGTAATTGGTCTGAAAACAACCTCTGTGCGGTCTTTTTCACGCGTTCGTGCTTCGCAAGGTTTAATAAGATAATCGATATAACGGTTCCGACTAGTAAGTAAGCATTGAACGGTTCAAGCCACGGACATCCAAGTACAAGAATCAATGGAGCAAATGGTGCAACCCATCTCTTGCTACCTGACAACCAACCTTTAGAAAGCTCGATTAATCCTAGGCTGACGATAATTAAAGGGAGTAGGGGTAGTATAAACAGTCCGTACATGCTTCCTGCATTAATATCACCGTTCTCTAAGAACGTTCCCAGAGAAATTAGGGTTACTAGTCCAACTCCAAATAAAATCGTGGAATCAATAGCAATACGATTAAATGAATCATGTGTAGAGTTGGTCATTGCTTTCATTCACCTTGCTGTATCCAGATGTACCTTTTGCCATTCCAATAGATAATGCCACCAGCGAGCGCAAATCCATCTTCATAATCTTCAATTAAGATTGCTGGTCTAACTTTGTTCCGGCACCAAAAACAAAATGATCTTTAGTTATCTGATGAATGATCAGAATTCCTTTCTTCTTACTTACCTTTTCAACGACCAGAACAGCAACATCACTATTTGAGTCTCCGTTGAAATCTGCTTGTAAGCTTTGTGGGGTTAAGAACGGTTGAAGCTTATACTTCTTTTCCAGCCCCTTACTCTTAAAAGATTCGGTGAACCATGATGGAACTCTGGCCGTTTGACTCTTAGCAGCATTGATTTTTAAAAGTAGAATTATAAGGAATAGTATTCTCATGTTTTAACTTAGATTGACATCTATATTAGAGCTATATTTTTTACTGAGTCAGTTTCTGGATAAAAAGAACAACACCTGTAACTACCAGTGCAATTCCCAAAAGAAATGCTATTGTACTAACCGGATGGCCTAGTTCTGTTGAGTAACCCCAGCCAGTTAAAAACCACCCGGAGAAAACCGATGCACTGATAAGGTACACTTCAGATTTCTTCATTGTTGAAAGTAATGATAATACTGCTCAAATACCTATTAGGTCAGCTTACTGAATTACTATACTTCTTTGATTTAAGAGGTTTTTATACCCCTTGATGGTAAAGGGTAGGAATTCGAAGCTCGAAGAAACCCATTTTCCAACTATTTATTTACAAGGTTAGCCTTTATAACCGGAATGCAGGTCTTTCATTAGCCAAACTTTTTTCATTGTAGCTTGAATAACTATGGTGTTAAACGTAAGGGCCTAGTTTTATTGCATCGTACCAGACTATTCCTATGATGGCTAAAAAAACTACAATTATAATCAGTATTACAATTAATATTGATTGAGTCAATTCTTTGATAAAAACAACAAAACCTGTAGCTACCAGAGTAATTCCCAAAGCAAATGCTATTGTAATAATCAGAGGGCCGCCAACTTCTGTTGTGAAACTCCAGGCAGTTAATAACAAACCCGACAAAAGAAAAGCTGTACAAATAAGCAATATCCGAGGTTTCGTCATTGTTGAATCTAATAAATTAATATCGTCCAGTTTCCTTTAAATCAACATGCAAAGTACCTACACTTTTTTGATTAACAAGGGTTATATAACCGCTAACACCAGTTCCTAAACCATTCAAAAGGTTCAGCTATCAAAAGAAATAACTCTTAATAAGAATGCTCCAGGTAATTAAATGAAAACATTCAATAAAGTACGGCTGACTCTTTCTTCTAGCGAACCAGCATGCGAATGGAGTTTGGGTCCCAGCAAAGGAGCCTTGCAAAGGCTACTAGACAAGAGATCTAATGAAATCGTGGTTATATACTTCAAACTACATTTAAAAGGGGCGCCTTGTAGGTTCGTTCTTTGTCTTAACTAAAAAGCCTGCTACTACAGACAACAGCACTGTTAGCCACCCGAAAAACAGTAGGCTAAAGAAGCAAAAAGCAAAAGCCGCGGTTGACATGCTAAGCACACTTACTGGTGGTCCGCCAAGTGAAGCTGTGCAACCTCCTGTTGTCCAATAGCAAATATTCTCTCCTACACTTAGTAGAATAAAAGTAATATAATGAGACACCGTTCCTGTTAAAAAACCTGTCAGTATAATGCGCCCAGTAGAATAGTTTTCAGGCTTTTTGTTAATGGCACTCCAGAAAAATGCTCCTGTTATGAATGCTGCAAGAGGGGCTGCGAGAGCAAAAATATAGTATCCATTGCCTATAGCGAAAGTTGCGACTGCTCCTCCTATAATAAAACCAATAACTGCATTTATTAGCCCGTACTTAATCCACTTTTTCATTTTTACTTTTTCATAAAGCCAACTATGTATATCCACCGGAATTAAAACATATTGTAAAAGTCTCGCCTGTTTTTTTCAAAGTCTGCAAGTTCGATTTCAGTCATGTTTAATAAAAGGCAAGCAAACTCTTTATAATCACGTCCAAGTTTGTCCTTGAGAAATTTAACAATAAGTTCAAAGGTAAAGGGGTGATCAAGATCTTTTATTTGAAAACCTGAATATCGTTTTACTGACTTTGGATATTGGTCTCTAAAGCGAGAATATTGATCATAGAAATGTTCGCTAAGTTGTTGGCATAGCTGGTCTAACAGGGTGTGAGGGATATTATCACCCGTAATATCTTTGTAATAGTCTCGAATGACCAGGTGAAATTGGTCCTTGGAGTCCATAGGTGTTTCTTCAGAAAGGAAGTCCATGAATTGTGTTTCCTTATGTTGCTATTGCAAATTCAACTACAGTTATCGCTATCAGCGCTATAAAAGTTATAGTAAAAGCGACTAATGCCTTTCCTAGCTTCCTCTTTTCCTTGGTGTTTGTGACGATGAAATAAATGGTCGTTACAAAGCCGCTAATGATAATAAGGCCTTTAAGGATGCTTAAAATCAGGTAAGTTGTTTGCATTAGTAGTGATTTTATTAAACCGTTAAAGATAATTACTTACTCCACACTCACAAGGAGAGACAAGCCTCAGCGGTAGCGAGCCGCTGCGCGTTGGGGTCGAGATGGGAGCTACAGGAGTATGAGGAACGAATGCGAGTAGCGACCTATGTAGAAAGGACGAGTCTATTGGAAGCATAGGCAGAAAGATGGCAAAAGACTAACGTCCTGCACTACACAAGTGCTTGGCGAACTATTTGACCCGAGGTAATGAGTTATGGCTTCTCAAAAGTGTGACAAGCTTGAAACCTGGACCGATTCGCAGACGAGCCCAACAACTTAGAGAAGCGGGGAGATTTTATAGGGTTGAGCAAACCGGTACTTTATAAAAAGTTTACGGGCTCATATGAACTTAGATTTAACCCAATAAGTTAAGGTGCAGGCGATATAAATGATCGGAGGTGCTTAAACTTGACAATCAACTTTTTACCTTACTTCATGTTATCTTCATCTTCTAGAGATATAATTGCACTATGGTCGGGTAGCCGAGTGGTTCAGGCAAAGATCCTGCAAAGTCTTTCACAGGTTGGTTCGATTCCCCTCCCGACCTCATTAAACTCGCTGCTGTAAAAAGCCTTCCCTACATTTAGAGAAGGCTTTTTATTGGCATATAATTAAAAATTCATTCGATTTATTCGTTCATGGTTGGTTGATCAGCAAGGAGTGGGTGAATGCCTTATTTCCTGCGTCTAACGATCAGTTTAGCACCGAACCTTCCAAAGAACGAATGGTCCGCCCTACCTTTTAAGTATAGCACTTCAGCATACAAGTACCAGCCAAATGACCAAGACTCGGCTTACCTCTTCTTGAGCCACCGGAGGAGAATAAGGCGAGGGTTGGGAATGTGTTATATCTTAGTTACTTTACGTGAAATATAAAGCGTAGAAAACGGAGACACAGGGTATATATCCCTCCAATTAAAGGTGGATATAGGTTAAAGTAGCTGATGATACGCACAAGTTATGCCCAAATGATACGACAGATAACCATATTCTTGGTAGTTCTAATTACAGCTTGCAAACAAAATTCGCCATCAGTTGATAAAGTTTCGGTAGAAGATAGCTCGACGTCAATTGACAGTCTACAAAACTTTTCAATTACCAATGCAACAGCAGAAGATTTTTCAAAAGCGAATAAAGCTTACAAAGACAAAACACTTTTTGACACCACAACTTTTAATAAAGCAAATGGTGAAATAAAACTTCCAATCAAAGAAGGTTGGAAATCATTTGTTATTTTCAGAGACACACTATTAAATACAGACGACACCGAAATCAGAGAATACAAATATTTAGGCCAATTTGATAAAATTGGTTTTTACATAGTATCTGGACTTTTTTGGGAGCATTACGAATGCTACCTCATTGACAAAACAAATGGGCGACAAACCACATTGTGGAATAACCCTATATTATCACCACACAACAAATTTATTGCTAACTTATCTATGCCTTACGGCCTTGAAGGTACAGCAAATGGTGTGCAAATCTGGCGAGTTTACAGACAAGACAATAATGAACTTGAGCCTGTAATTTCAAAATATTTAGAACTCGACCAACAAATTTGGGCCCCAGACGACTTTGTTTGGGAAACAGACTACTCGTTGCTTTTAAAAATCACTGCGGTCGAAAATTATATGAATGAGAGTAGACAACCAAATCAAAAGGACTTTTATTACATCAGACTACGCATCAAATAAAAGCAGAAAAATAACTGGGCATAACAACGGCGGCTGACTGCTATTTGAAACCAGCTACCTTCTAACTACTTTAGTCCTAAAGGCAATGGCAAATTGCTACTAACTGCTACAGCTTAAAGCCTTGAACGTTATGGCGCATTTAAGAAGTGCTAATATGAAAGGAAAATTCGACTATATATTTTTAGGTGTTTTAGGACTTCTGTTAGCAAATGCAGTCATTCAATCTTATTTATACCAATATCTTCTATCTATTAATAACTATCTTGCTGTTATCGCCTGGGTAATTGCTTTAACCTTGAGGCTTGGCACTTCAAGATACCGCAGACAAGCAATCGGATGGCTACTGATATTAGGAACACTTAATGTTCTAAGTTTTACATTAGGCAGAATTACGATTTCCATTGGAAATATCTCTGACACTGGAGTGGAGGCTATTAGCCTTAATCCGATAATTCTAGCCATTTCGATTGCCTATTATCTTACTAATAAAACAGCTGTTAATAGAATTCTGACTAACGTTTTCCAGGGCACGAAAGACGAACAAGAGAAAGAAAGGGACAAGCAGGTACACTTTTATTTAAATAAGTTTTCAGAATGCGACTCGCAGGAACTAGACACACTTTTGAAGAATTTTGATGACTATCCTCCAGAAGCGCAAACAGCATTAAAGCAGATCCAGACAGGGAGACTTTATAAAGATTAAGAAGCTTCTCAATGAACTAACGAGTTGCTTAGATCAAGCTGGGTGACAGATTGCGAGGCCAGGGTAAGACTGCACAATTTTCCCCCACACTCCCATCCCTAAGCGATTATGAATATGACCAATACTTGTAACCTCAAAGCGATTCGGGGACTTCATTGCCATGTTCTCTTTCACTTAAATTAAGATAATAGGAAGAGGAATCTCCCTGATCCATGATACCGTAAATATCAGAGATATAACTGTAAGCCTTTCCTTTATTATAACCAAGTTTGATCGATTTTTTAAAGTCGAGTATTGCACTCTCGAAATTAAGGGAAATGAAGTTTGCTTCGCCTCTTAGGTAGTAAAATTCTCCCTTATCCGGAGCCGTTGCTACCAGACTATCAATCTTTCCAATAGTCTTTCGCAGCTTCTTCTGTTGCTCGTTATACTCTAAGTTACTGATCGTGTATTCCGACTTGACCGGGTTCTCAGAATCACCTTCCTTTTTATTCAATTGTTCGGCGTTATTACAAGCAGCAAGCACGAATAACAGATAAATATGTCTTTTCATGATTCACACTAATTTAAGTTAAGCCGACTCATCTGCTCCTAAGTGCTGCCAATAGGTTTTTCTCTCCACTATTTTCAATGACTAACATACGATGTTATACTGTTGAAAGGATATCCCAATGGAGAAAAAGGGTGAGCGGTAGTAATTATCGAGGGAACGGTAACTAAACCAGGTTTTAGACTAGACTCTATGTGAAATTTAAACACTACCAACAGGTGGCTTTTATTTCCTTCGATACCACTTAACATCTGAAACAATATGACTGTACCTTCCGCTAACTTGAATATTCATCGAGGAACCATCCGCATTTTTTTCCTTCAATACTATCCTGCATCCATCAAGCAAATCTTCTATTAGCGCAATTGAAGACATTGATAATGTGAGCATTCAACCATCTAAACTTTCAACCTCGATAAACTCTTTCATAATCTTAATTTTTCGTCAAGGTATTAATTTATATCGTGAATAGAAGGTTAGCCAGAAACAGGGTTTTATTTTAAATCATAAATAAAAAGAATACAAGTATGCCTTATTTCCTATTTCTAACGTTCGAATTAGCACTGAACCTTCCAAAGTACGAATAGTCCGCTCTACCTTTTGCAGATAGCAGTACAGCGCCCCTAGTACCAAACAAATGACCAGGACTCGACTGTGGGAATGTGTTATTTGTGCAGTAATATTATCAATCTGGAATCCAGCCAGCTTGCATTTTGACAATCGATTCCGTTAAAGAGCTTTCAATTTCGCTTACAGATGCATCTAAACAAACAACCGTTGTGATATGTTCGGTGTCATGAGCAGCTGTAAATATTGAAAACCATAACGCATCATCAACGTTGTCGTGCCAGGTGGTCATAATCTCAAAGTCAGGCAGGAAATTGTTCTCGATTCCAACCGTTCTGGCAGCAATGTTTTCATCAAAAAAGTCATGTAGCAATTCGCCTTGAAGACCAACACAACATCCATAGCAGACGCTCCGATCAATTGCTTTTTGAGCAATATCATCCAGTATCATTTTACTTTTACCAGCCACAATGGTAAGCAACAACCAATTGGATCCAGGAAATTCACTAGCCCAGTTTAAAACATCATCGTGTCTTTGATATAGAATTCTTCGTTTGTTTATAATGGCTACCTGTTTCATTGATATTCTAACCTTGGCCTAACTATTTTGATTATTGTTGTACCGTCACGTCGTGGTTAAGGTACTTCAATTATAGACGTAATAAGAATGTAATAGAAGGAACTCCAATTAGCAATCAGCTCTAAAAGCGTTTCATTGTCTGCTATAGAGTTTTTATTAGGTATTCAGTACCAGCTATTAACAATAGTATTAGGGCACTTCATAATCCACATATATTGGCAGGGCTGGACTTTGATATCAAGGAGTGATGAATGCCTTATTTCCTGCAAGCTAGCATAGAACCTTCCAAAGAACGAATGGTCCGCACTACCTTTTAAGTATAGCACTTCAGCATACCAAGTACCAGCCAAATGATCAAGACTCGACTTACCTCTTCTTGAGCCACCGATGGAGAGTGAAGCGAGTGTTGGGAATGTGTTATTTCTTACTCACGTTCAAGAAACTATGGTTGGTCCTTCGATTGATAGCGGGGACAGCCCGTTGGTGGCAACGTTACATGCCAACGCTCGGCAGGCACACTTTTCCTTTCCAGCGCTATTATCACCGCTAATAGCCTACATGGGTATCCATCACTTCTCCCGAATTTTATCGCGGTGGTTTTTGCCCCAATCAATCATTTCCGCTACCATTTTCTGCAAAGTATCGCAATAATTAGAAGTAGTGTACTCGACGGTTGGAGGAGACTTGTCATAGACCTTGCGTACCACAAGCTTATTCTGTTCTAGTTCCTTGAGCTCTTTGGATAATACTTTACTGGTGATACCATTCACGCTCCGCTGTATGTCACGGAACCGGCTACTACCCTCATGAACAGCTACTAATATGGGCAGCTTCCACTTTCCGCTTATCACGTAAAGGGTATCCTGAAGGTATCGTATTTGCTGCTCTACGCTTGTTTTGTCTATTTGTATATCTGGCATCCTTTAGGTAACTGGTATAGTTTGTAAACCAACTATGACCTAATTTTACAAAAATAATTCCATTGATATGAATAAAAGACAATTAATACTAGTAGCGGGTGCAGCAGGTACACAAGGAGGAGCAGTAGTTGATGCATTATTAGCTAACAATATAGCTGTGAGAGCTATCGTGCGGAGCAAAAACAGCGAAGCGGCACAGGCATTGGCCGCAAAGAATGTAGAGTTGGTCGAAGCCTCTTTTGATAACATAGAAAGTTTGACGGAGGCTGCTAAAGGTGCTACAGCAATATTCTCAATGCAAATGGGTTCTCATCCAGGAAATAAGGGGGAGGAAACGCGACACGCAAAAAATTTGGTTGCAGCAGCAAAGGCCGCAGGAATAGAGCAGATAGTGCATACATCTGTTGCCCGTGCGGGTGATCACGAAAACTTTGTGGATTGGGATAAAGGCAGATGGGAACCTGCTTACTGGGAGGAAAAAGCAGCAGCTATAAATGCTGTTAAAGGGGCAGGCTTCTCTTACTGGACGATTATAAAGCCGCCATTAATTATGGAAAATTTACTTCCATCTAAGAGTGCAGTGATGTTTCCGACAATCGCACAAGGCAAACTAATCACACCGCTTGCATTGGGAACAAAATTAGATTGGATTTCCCCAGCTGATATTGGTCGTTTTGCAGCCGAAGCGTTTGCACAGCCAGAGAAATTCAACAAGAAGGAATTTGCTATCGTTGGAGATAAATTAACGCTTTCGGAGGTAGCCGAACTGCTTTCAGAAGTTACCGGTAAGCGATTTGCTACAGAAACAATAAGCGTTGAAGAAGCTGTAGAACCCCGCTTTCACAAGTTGGCCGCCCAAAGTTATGTATGGATGAATGTTGAAGGTTATAAAGTTGACCCGCAAGAGGCAGCAGGTTTTGGAATTCAGCCAGAATCGATGAAAGCCTATTTAGAGAGAAACAAATCGCTCCTTCTGGAAGGATATAGTGAATTAAAATAAGCAAAGGTCAAACTGGAGTTCCCCGCAATATTTGAAACCATCCCTTTCTCGGTCTGAATTATAAAGAGAGGAAGGGATGGTGTCCGGATGCAGTTAATTCTTAAAGTAAATAACTTCTGGTAACCTTCCAACCACGTAAGTAATTACTGGGCAAAGCCACATTTTGTGATTGATGATTTCATTCTGGTAGCTTTCCAACATATATAATGCTGCTTTCAGCTACTTGTGGCTGGCTATCTTAGTCTGCGTAGTATGTATACCAGTTCGGTCTATCCTGCAATGCCTATTTTTGCCTGTTTTACTCTGCTTTTAAAATCTTTACAGGTTTAATTTGCCCCGCCCGAATGGTTTGTGACAGGACAGTCAGTAGCCCGACTATGGCAACTGAACCAAAGCCTATGCTTATATTAATAAAACTCAAATCAACCTGACTGCCCAAGTCTTGTCTAAATAAATCACCGCCAAACAAGCCTGCCGGAACACCAATAATTCCGGCAACCAGGAGAAGAATCCCAAAATTTCTGGTAACTGCCCACACCAATTTTATTTTGCTTGCGCCCAATATTTTTCTTATACCCAGTTCTTTAGTGCGGGTTTCTACGGAATAACTTGCTATGCCTAAAATGCCCAAACCAGCGATTATCATCACTATAAGGGCAAAGAACCCAATAAACCCTAATCGCTCCCCACTGCTTTTATAATCGTCTTTTAGGTTATAAAGATTTGCTGTTTTTTCAGGAAAATTGTTTTTCCATATGGATTGAATGGCTTTGGTCACTTCCAATTCTGTATTCGGCTTTATTTTTATCGTCAGGGTTGCTATTTCGTTTGGCAAATACCGATATATTAAAGGAATTGTTTCGCCAATAATTTCATTGGGGATGATGCCAATGACTTGTAGATAGGCTGAGTCCAGTAATAGATTTTGCCCCAGTAATGTCTTTGATTTAGATTCCATTAATTGTGCGGCAGCTTCATTCACCAACACATATTGCTCAATATTTTTGGGCATATTTTTAGGAAAATTTTGCCCGGATTTTAAGCTGATACCTTCTGTTTCAATTGTTTTTGGGTCAATACTTACGTAATTTATCTCCAGAATTTTATCATTTAATGTTACAGAAGATTTCCCCTTTTTAATCGGTTTATAAAACCAGTTAGTAGCTAAAGTCGTTTCTACCTGACTTAACTGGCCTATTTCGTTCTGCAGGTTTTCGTATTTTTCACCTTTTAAATCAAGTGTCAGGACATTGGGTGGTACAATTGAGCTAATGGTTGCACTGTTTTTTATTTCATAATCGGCTAATATGACCACCAATATCATGAGCATGATAGTCACGGAAAATTGTACGACAATCAGAGCTTTGTAAATAGCAACACCCTGGAACAGCTTTATATTCTTCAATTTACGCAAGATCTGTATGGGCTGAAACGCTGACAATAGCCATGAAGGAAATGCTCCTGCGACCAGGCCTGTGATAACTGCGTAGGTTAACAAGCCAAAAATTAAGGTTGTATCCCAGGAAAACGCCACATCCATTTCGGGTATATAGGGCATTAACATATGAACAAAGGGTAATGTAAACAACAAAGCAAGCAGGGAAACAAGGATCGATTCCATTAAAAATTGACCAATAATTTGTCTTCTTGTTGCGCCTATTGTTTTGCGAATACCTACTTCCTGCGCTCGGCTGAAGGCACGCGCCAATGTTAAACTGATATAGTTGAAAGCAGATAAAAAGGTTAAGGATAGAATTAAAATGAGCTGCGTTTTTATGCCCGACCAATCGACGCCCGCATTGGGGTCATTTTTAATGCTGTTGTTTCGAGGGGTAATATCTTCTATGGGCTGTGCCAAAAATTGAAGATTGCTCTTATCCATTTTGCGATTATAGTTTTGGAGCGTGGTATTGAGCTGCTTTAAATCATCTTCTGATTTTAAACGTGCGTAAATTGCTGAATTTTTAAAGTCTCCCCAATTCTGTGAAATATTACTGATTGCTCCTTTTTTTTCAAGGGTTTCAGCAGCATTAATAGAAAGCATTGCCTCAAGGGGTAGATGTGTTTCTAAAGGCGGGTCCTGGATAATTCCCCCAACGGTATAAGAACCTAAGCTTTCAAATTGAACAATCTGCCCTAAAGCACTGGCGTTACCAAAGATCTTTTTTGCTGTTTTTTCAGTTAGAAAAATGGAAGTGGAATTATTGGTGAGGCTTTGTGCATTACCTGACAGCAACTTAAAGCCAAAAACATCAAAAAAAGAAGGCTCTGAAAATTTTATGTCGATCGGTACATCACCTTTGTCGGTTTGCAGGTTATATTTTCCTGCCAAACGTACTTTTACCGTTTTTTCGACAAAGGAGACGCTTTTCATTTGAGTCGCCAATGGCAATGGAGCTGTTGCCCATTTGGTTTGCTCTCCTTGATTTATTTCCTGCGTGACTATCCGTACTAATTGATTTAATTCTGGATGAAAATGGTCTGTATCGTGAGTGGCTTTTAGCCCTGTAAAAAGAATAACACCAACCGCCATACTCAGTGACAAGCTCAGTATATTGACTAATGAAAAAAGTTTGTTTTTAAAGAGTATCCGTAAGGCGATTTTTAGATTGTTCTTTATCATGAATAAGTGTTGATTTCTAGGAAAAATTAGGCCAAATACTGAGCGGGGAATCCCCATTAATCCTATGGTCAAAGTTTGCGCCCAAATACAACTAATTAATTATCAATATATTAGACAGCTGCTCATTAAAAACCTGTTCGATTTTGTTACACCTGTTGTATCGCTTTGATACAGCCAAGTACAAAACATTAAACCAAATGAAGCTGCGGCACTTGATTTATCTCTTGAGTGTTTGCCGTAAGAAGCTTATTGACAGGCTTGTCAAACTTTTCTTTGTTGTCTGGGAACATTTGTCGGGTTACACGAAAGGGCATTGTTGCTAACTGGGGTATTTGCACACCAAGTGCGTATATATTTGCTTCACCTGTAACAGTTATCCGGATAAGGACAGACACACCGCAGTAACAGTCCTCAACCTGTGGATGCCTTCCTTAAAGAGCCTATATAATTTCTCATTTTTCCCCATCACCTTAGGCAGGGTTTCCCACAACTATGAGCTTAAAAATATTTTTCAATAGCTTAAACAGCAGCCATTAAGATATAGATAATGGTTTACGGATCGCCTGCAAAAGCCGGCATTGTTTTTACATGAGAAGTGCTATCATCAAAAGAAAAAAATATTTTGAAATCATTAGATTTCAAATTCTAACCCTTATATTAGAATTATATAATTATACTATTAGGAAAACGGAATAATTTGAGAAAACTCTACTAATCTACATTCTAACCAAGGCTCTTCTTCCCACCACATCGATAAGGAAGAATATCCTTCTCACTATTTCCTTTTTTGGCTGATAGTAACTATTTCATTATGACAATAGCTACTACAACACTCTTTCCGCCCGCATGGGTCTCTCTTTCCAGAGACGCCGGCTTTGCTATTGACCTTCGAAGAAAACCAATCAACCATACTATCAAAAAAGCATCAATATGAAAATAAAGTTTGCCACCCTCCTGATCGGGTTCATGGCTCTGTTGTTTACAGGGATGAGTGTTCAGGCACAGACAGCGACGGTTGTTACGGATAAAGCGGATTATTCTCCTGGACAGTATGTAATTATTACCGGTACCGGATGGTCACCGGGTGAAAGGGTAGATTTTCGTTTCGATGAAACACCTAAACCAGCGACTTGCGTCAATTCTCATGACTTGTTCGCAACTGCAGATGCTAGTGGTAATATTTATAATGATCAGTTCCTAATAAAAGAAAACCATCTAGGAGTTGCTTTTGTGTTAACAGCGACTGGACAAAGTTCAGAATTAATTGCAACTGCTTTTTTTACTGATGCTGCGGAACGGGTTACTCCTCGAGCAGGCCCCATAAGTGGGTCTACCCTAGTGAATATTTCTGGTAGTGGTTTTGGCAACCCACCTCCATCTTATACTGTTACTTTTGGAACTGCATCTCCTGTTAGTGCAAATAGGCAAAATAACAATTTACTAAATGCAATTACCACACCTGCACATTCTGCAGGAACTGTGAATGTTGCTGTTAGCGGCGCGGCAAATTCAACGTTGACTAATGGGTTTACTTATTATTGTGTAAACCCATCCAATGCTGTGTTTACTGAGTCAATAGGTGCAGGCTCTGGCACGCAAACAATTGCAGCCCGTGAAGCTGCAAATGGCTTTGACAATGACTCATATACAATGACAGGGTCAGCTACAACAGCCTTAGCAAATGTTACAACTAGTGCAGCAAGCAATGCAACAAATGATTATGGACTGGCCTCCGCTTCTGGAAATGTTTTTATAGATAATTCACCAAGTGCATTTTTTCAAATAGCAGACATAAATACTAGCGGGTTATCGAATCTTCAATTATCATTTGGCATTTATAAGAATACACTACCTGAAACTGGCAGCAATCTGATTATTGAAGTTAGTTCTGATGGAACCTCCTATTCTCCGCTTACCTTTGCCTCCTTACCAACAACAAGTGGTTCAGACACATGGCACTATCGGATTGCCTCTGGTTCCATTCCAGCTACTGCTAATCTTAGGATTAGGTTTAGGCAGGTAGGAAGTTCCACCGAATTTCGAATTGATGATATTCGGTTAATTTCTTCTCCTCAAATCACTAGTCAACCAAACTCTTCAACAAAATGTGTTGGGGAATCTGTTACTTTTAATGTAACCGCTGCAGGTACAGGATTAACATATCAATGGCGTAAAGACGGTAATAATATTATTGGGGCTAATGGGACTTCTTTCACTATTAACTCACTGAACATTTCGGATGCTGCTTCTTATGATGTCGTTGTTTCCGGAGGTTGCGCCCCATCTACACCTTCAGATCCAGCAATTTTAACAGTCAATACTCCTCCTACTATTTCCATCCATCCTGCTAATCAAACTGTAACTTATGGTACTACATCAGTAGTGTATTCAGTTACAACTTCAGGCAGCCCTGCTCCTACTTATCAATGGCAGGTTGACACAGGCTCCGGATTTACAAATATTTCAGGAGCCCTGTCCGATTCTTTAACGATAGCAAATCCAACCGTTTCAATGAGTGGTAATAAGTACCGTGTCATCGTTACCAATACCTGTTCATCTGCTACCAGTGCCGACGCAACCCTGACCGTTAATAAAGCCAATCAGGTCATTACCTGGGCCAATCCTGCCAACATCACTTACGGAACCCTGCTGAGTGCAACCCAGCTGAATGCAACCGTTGCCGGTTCAGCAACTGCCGGTGCTTCTGCTCCGGGTG
>NZ_JAAFZB010000085.1 GCF_010692725.1 Flavihumibacter soli
ATCGCAGCAAGACCTATGGCGATGCGGTAACCTTTGCCGGAACCGAATTCACGTCGACCGGCCTGATCAATGGCGATGCGGTTAACAGCATCAGCCTGAACAGTGCGGGTGCAGTTGCGACCGCCAGTGTTGCCGGTTCAGCCTACAGCATCGTGCCTTCAGCGGCCACCGGCAGCGGACTGGCTAATTACAGCATCAGCTATGCCAACGGCGCCTTAACTGTAAACCGGAAAGACCTGGTGATCGTCAATACCGACCGTTCGAAAACCTACGGTGAGGTATTAATGAATACTGACTTTGCCGGCAGCATCACCGGAATTCAGAACAGCGATAATATTACCCTTACGCGCAGCAGTACGGGATCAGCAGCAGGTGCTACCGCGGCTACCACTTACCCGATCGCAGCGACTTTAGCCGATCCGGATAATAAGCTGGCGAACTATAATGTAACAAACACGAACGGAACTTTAACGGTAAACCAGAAAGCCTTAGCCATTACGGCAACCGATCGCAGCAAGACCTATGGGGATGCGGTAACCTTTGCCGGAACCGAATTCACTTCCACCGGCCTGATCAATGGCGATGCGGTTAACAGCATCAGCCTGAACAGTACCGGAGCCGCATCGACAGCAGCGGTAAGTATTACAGAGTATGACATTAATGCGGGGAATGCAACGGGAACAGGACTGGATAATTACACGATTAGTTATGTCAAAGGACAACTAACTGTAGGCAAAAAAGCCTTAATTGTAACGGCACAGGACAGAACCAAAGTCTACGGAGAATTGACAACGTTTGCCGGAACAGAGTTTACGACGGCAGGTCTCGTAAACGGTGACTTAGTTAGTTTAGTAAGTTTAAGTAGCCCCGGGGCCGCAGCGACTGCAGCAGTAAGTTCAACCGCTTACGTTATTGACGCAGGCGATGCTATAGGAACCGGCCTGGATAATTACGGTATCAGTTACACGACGGGACAACTAGCAATAAGCAAGAAGGCCCTGACAGTATCGGCCGATAATAAAAGTAAGGTTTATGGTGAAGTCAATCCTGATTTAACTGTTACTTATGCCGGACTGGTGAATAACGAAACAGCTTTAAACCCTGCCCTCGCAATAAATACGCCAGCCACAGTAGCTTCAGGAGTGGGTAATTATGATATTAATGTGAGTGGAACAGCGGCCAATTATGATATAACTTTCATAAAAGGGGAACTAACGATCAGCAAGAAAGCCCTTACCGTAACCGCGGGAAATATGAGCAAAATTTATGGTGATCCTAATCCAGATTTCACAGTTTCGTACACCGGATTGGTAAATAATGAGCAATCTCTCAATCCAGCGCCAACCATCAATACTTCTGCGAACTTATTGTCAGGAGCTGGTGAATATGTTATCGAAGCTGCCGGCACAGCTGATAACTATGCGATCTTATTTGAAGCGGGAAAATTAACAATCAATAAAAGAACGTTAACTATTACAGCAGATGATAAATCTAAATTTGCAGGCACAGCTAATCCCGCATTAACCTTAACCTATTCAGGTTTTGTAAACGGTGACGATAAATCTGTACTCACCTCACTTCCAACTACCAATACGACCGCGACTAACTCTTCTCCTCTGGGTTCCTATCCGATTACGGTAAGCAGCGCGGAAGCGGACAACTACCAGATGGCGTATAGGAGCGGAACATTAACGGTAAACCCGGGAGCGCCAACAAGTATAGCATTGAGTTCTAAAACGATATTTGAGAATCAAGCTGCCGGCACCGTTGCAGGAACTTTAAGCGCTACTTCTGATGATCAGAATGCTGTTTTTACATACAGTTTAGTTTCGGGACAAGGATCGGATGATAATAATTTATTCATCATTTCGGGTGACGAGATTAAGACCGTAACAAGTCTGAACTACGAAGAGAAGGCAAGTTACCATGTGCGGGTGAAATCAACTACCCAGCATGGATTCGGACTGGAACGAACTCTCACTATTAACGTTACCGACGTAAACGAAATTCCAACCTTAAATGCCATTACTAACCAGGTCATCTGCTATACTACTTCTCAGCAAACTGTAGCATTAGGCGGAATCTCCCCAGGCGAGGACGCTGGACAGTCAGCAAGTATAACTGTACAAGCTGATGATGCGGCTTTCTTTGAGATTCTGGAAGTGACAGGCTCATCTATCCGTTATAAGGTAAACAAGGAAGTAACAGGCACAGCGAAGGTAACTGTTACGGTAACCGACAATGGCGGGATTGTTAATGGCGGAATAAACAAAGTTAGCAGAAGCTTTAATGTTACCATTAATCCGCTTCCGGTCGTCAGCCTTACTTCCGACAAAGGAACGGAACTGTCGATGGGATTGGAAGCCAATCTTACAGCAACAGGCGGCGCTAGTTATCAATGGTCTAACGCGCATGGAATCCTCGGGGGACAGAATTCAGCCACCCTACGGATTAGACCGGCGAATACTACAACTTATCGGGTTACAGTTACTAGCGGCAGTGGTTGCAGTGTAGAGAAAGAGATCACCATCCATGTCAGCTATAATCAAAGCGTTTTAGAGGCTAACAATATCCTTTCTCCTAATGGTGATGGGAAGAACGATAAATTTGAGATCAAGAACCTGGACATGTATCCTAACAATACCGTTAAGATCTTCGATCGTGCAGGAAGAGAGATATACAGCAAGAAAAGTTATACCAACGAGTGGGATGGAAGCTTCCAGGGTGCCCCCCTTATAGAAGATACATACTACTACATCGTAGACTTTGGTCCAGGCCTCGGTAAGAAGAAAGGGTTTATTACCATAGTGAGAGACTAAACAAACAATAGTGACCGAGTACGGCACTTAATATGACACCATGATAAAGCCTGCAATCATAATATTGCAGGCTTTATCTTTATAAAATAGAATCTTCGGACAGGCCCTTTAAGAAAGGGGGAACAGAAGCTCACAGCGCCGGAATTGTTAGGCCTTGTAAATAAGAAGACTGAGAACCTGAAAGGGAGCCATATGGTTCATCTCCATGAACTGAAGCATTCCTAAGATTTGAGGCAGAAAAATCTTGTAGAGAATGAGCATATTTTAGGAAAAGAGAACAGCGTTAGATTCTTTGAGACTACCCGATTGCAACTCAGGATGAGGAGGGATCGCTTTGATAAGGTCTAAAGGCGGATTAGAAATAACTCTAAGAGAAGATGGAAGCTCTTGACTTGTCATTAAGCCACAGCTTGACGATCTGCTGAAATAATAGTTCAAAGTCAAAACCTAGTCGGATAACTAGAAAAGGGTGGAAGCCAACTTAGGACAGGTGCTTTAGCCTATTGGGAATGAGAGAAGTATCCTGAATAATACTAGCAGAGCTTTTAGGCAGCTGTTGTTGAACTTTCATAAACTTTATCTTCTTCCGGTGTTTCAGCCTTTTCGCTCTGCTCTTTTAACAGCATATTATTAATTGTTATCCGCTTCTCGACAATTGTATCAATATCCAGGATGCTCATCACAACTCTTCGAACAGCGATAAATAAGGCTCCGATTATACATAGCGCTACAATTAATATAATTATATCCGATGGGCTAAGCGTGAGAAAAAAGTTTACCATTTGTTTATTAAATCTTAAGTAAAAATTGAAGATATAAAATTTGATTACCAAAACGAAAATTGTTTTCGCTATTATTTAAGGAGGTTTTGAATAGATAACCGCAATGGTTTAGGATAATCAGAAAATGGCAGGATAAGGAACTGAATACTTTTCATTTTTAAACCTTCTTGGTTCTATGGAAGCCAATGGTCTGTCCGAGCGTCAGTATCAATTATTCGATCATAAAAAAGCCTTTTACAAATAATGCAAAAGGCCTTTTCTTAAAATAGTTGCGGAGAGCTAGGGATTCGAACCCCAGGAACCTTTAACAGTTCAACAGTTTTCAAGACTGCCGCAATCGACCACTCTGCCAGCTCTCCGGGGACAAAAGTACAAACTCCACTCAATTCTGCAAATTGCGAATAGTTATTTTTTAGGTAAACGCTTTAACTGGCAGATACAGAGCGAATAAATTTTCACATCGGCGACCAGGTATCAGCAATTAGCAATCAAGCATCCGTTAGAGGGAGCCGTTTGAAGGTTATTTTTTGACAAGTCTTTCCCCGACGGGTTCGTTCTTAAAACTATTGAACTTTGGCCTAACAATCTTGATGCTTCGTTTTGACAGATCGATGCTGGCATTCAGCTCGAAGCCAACAAGGATGATCAGGGAATTAAGATAGAGCCAGATCATTACGACAATGAGTGTTCCGATAGAACCGTACAGCTTATTATAGTTTCCAAAATTGTTTATATAATAAGAGAATCCCCAGAAGGTAAGAACGGCGAGGATAGTAGCCATCCATGATCCTGCACTGAAGAAGCGCCATTTTTTAGCGTGAGCAGGACCGTAGCGGTACAAAATGGAAATAGCCACAAAATATACCGCTATCAGAATAATCCAGCGCACGAGGTCTATAACCACTATCCAGAAGGAATCTTTAAAAACAAGCTCCTCCTGAAGGAATGCGAATACATATTCACCGATAGTAATGATCATCAGTCCGAAGATCAGGGAAAATACGATGACAAGTGTAAGTGCGAGCGCAACCAGTCGTTGCTTAAGCCAGGAACGGGATTCAATGATCAGCGAGGATTTATTAAACGCCTGCATGAGTGTATGTACCCCATTAGTTGAAAATATCAATGCCAGAATAAAACCAAAGGAAAGTAGTCCTGAGTTCTGGTTCTTGACAATATCTTCCAAAGTCGTTTCAACGGCGAGATAGGCGTTTGTTGGTAATACCAATGCGATTAGCGTCATCAGTTGATCCTGGAAGTTGTCAATAGGGATATATGGGATCAGCGTAAACAGGAATATGATGGCCGGAAATATAGCCAGCATAAAGTTATAGGCAAGAGAAGAAGCTTTATTGACCAGTGAATCTTTCCCAATTTCCTGGAAAAAGAAACTCGCCACAGTATACAAGGGAAGAGGACTGAAACCGGGAAGCACCATAACTTTTGTCCATTCAATCAGTAAGTAATACGGTCTGAACTTTAAAAGTATCTTATGCAGCCAGGTCATTGAATAAAATTAATCAAAAAAATGCTGCAGACGCTCGAGAAAATCAGTAGAGGGCAGACAGGGTTTATTGCGTTTAATATCAATGAATACCAGGGTAGTTTCACCTTCATTTATCAACTCCTGGTTTTCATTAAAGAGTTGATAAGAGAAATGTATGCGTACGGAGGGCATCTTAGCCATAATGACTTTAATTGTTATTTCTTCATCATATAAAGCCGGTTTAATAAATTTGCACTTTAGGTCCAATACAGGCATCATGATCCCGGACGCCTCCATAGACCTATAGGTCATTCCAAGGCTACGAAGCATCTCCACGCGTCCAACTTCGTAGAACTGAGCATAATTACCATAGTACATATAGCCCATCTGGTCGGTTTCAGCATATCTGACCCTTAATTTTGTAGCGTGAGTAAACATTACTTCTTAATGTTCATTTCATTCAGTGCCTGCTGGAATTTACGTGCGTTCACCAGGTGTTCCTCCATAGTAGAGGCAAAAGCATGATAACCTGAGAAGTCTTCCTTTGCGCACATATAAATGTATTTATGCTTTTTGAAATTCAACACAGCGTCAATAGCATTGATGCTCGGCATAGAAATAGGCCCGGGAGGCAAACCCTTATTGAGGTAAGTGTTGTAGGGCGACACTTTCCGCAGGTGCTTATTTAACACCCGGCGTATCCCGAAATCATTATTCGCATAAATAACAGTCGGATCTGCTTCCAGGCGCATTCCCTTGTTATAACGGTTCATATACAAACCAGCAATTTCAGGCATTTCTTTATCATGCAAAGCTTCGGCATCTACAATCGAGGCCAATATGCTCACTTGAACAGGACTTAAGCCGATGCTTTTAGCTTTTGTTTTGCGATCGTCATTCCAGAACTTCTGATATTCATCATGCATCCTGTCGACAAATTTCTCAGCGGAAGTATTCCAATAAAACTCATAGGAGTTAGGAATGAACATGGCATATACTGAATTTGTATCAAAGCCGAGCTTCTCTACATATGCAGCAGAATCAAGCAGTTTCATTAGAGAAACCGAATCAGCTTCCAGTTTTTGGGCAACCATTCCGGAAAGTGATTGTTTAAGCCTGACATTCTGAAATGCAAGTTTGACGGCTTCCTGGTTCCCGGCTTTGAGCATATTGATAAGTTTTCGGTTACTCATTCCCTTTTTGAGTCTGTAACGTCCTGGTTTAACCTTGCCAGGGTACTCCATATTCTGAGCTGACCACAAAAAAGTAGTAGTGTCTTTTACAATTTCCTGTTCACGAATTGTATTGTACACATCACTAAAAGAGGATCCCGTACGGATATAGAGATATTCCTCCTTGTCCGTAACGTTAGGTCCGAAAAATTTCAGGTAGTAATTGAGGGCCGTAATGCCCAAGATTGTTATCACAAAAACAGCTAATGCTATTGCGACCTTCGCTTTAAAGCTTAGCTTTTTTGATTCTGCAGCGCACATAAATGGTTTATTAGTTTATTCGTTTATCGATTTATAAAAGAGCTTCCTCCAGGCTAGCAGGCCACCGCTTAGATTCATTACATTGGTGAAGCCATTGCCCGATAAGACTCTTCTAGCCGTTTCACTGCGGATACCTCGCTGACAGACAACTACCAGTTCCAGGTTTTTATCAAACTCAAGATCATCAACTTCTGCCAACAAGTTTCCGAGAGGGATGTTTTCTCCGCCTATATTAAATGTGTGAAATTCCAATTGTTCTCTTACATCTATAATTTGTACAGGCTCCTGCAGATCCAGCCTTCGCTTCAGTTCATTGACCGTCATTTCCATTGTCTAATCGTTTTTAAGAACGATATCGATGCGGCTTCCAATGGTCACTTTGGTTAATGAATCGCTGAGAGCGGGATCCTGTCTGATGATACGGGCTCCTACCGAATCAATGATCGCACCTTCATAAGATACATTCCCCAGGTTGAGTGAAGAACCCAGCAGAGACAAGCGGGCTTCATTGAGGTTAAGGCCAATCAAATTAGGTATATCTACCTCACTTGCTCCCATTCCGTCGCCTAGAATAAGGCTTATTTTTGAACCCTTCGGAATCTCCTGATCCGCTGCAATTGTCCTTCCTTTGAAGGAAACACGTAACACCACATCTCTCGCAACATCGGAGGTGTAGGTTGTATCTCCAAGTTTAAGGCCATAGTTGTTCAAAATCGATCGAGCTTCCAGGAATGTTTTCCCGTCGATATCAGGAAATTTGATATTAGGCGCCAGGCGGGTAATGATCGTCAGGTAAATAGTCCTGTTGATCTTAACGTTTGTATTCGGGTCCGGATCTTGCTCGACAACCGTTCCGGGATCTTTATCAACAAGGTAAACTGAATCGACCTGATATCTGAATCCTTGAGATTCCAGTAATTCTATTGCCTTCTCAACCTGAAGTCCTTTTAATTTAGGCACAGGTTGTCCTTCTCCGTGACGGGTATAGAAGTTTAAGCTGTAGAAGATGATCAGTAAAAAAGCCAGAACAGAAATGATTGCGATGAGCAGGTTTTTACGAAAAGTGCGGGTTCCCAGATAAGTGAAAAATTTACTCATTATGTATTTTGGTGTATGATCCAGTTCAAATTCTGCGTACTTAAGACAGATACGTACGGCGCCAAAACTAATTGAAAAAATTAAGATTCTGGAAGATAATAATTCCTTGCGCTTGTTATTCAATTGTTTTAAAAATTATATTTGGCGGCATGAAAAAGACAATAGCTTTAATCACCGGCGGTTTCACCGGTGAATCTGTTATCTCATTAAAAAGTGCCGAATTTGTAAACAGCAAAATGGACAAGACCAAGTTTGATGTTTATAAGATCATCATTACTCAGGACAGCTGGTATCATGAAACCGAACAGGGAAGAACGGAAATAAACCGTCATGACTTTTCTCTGCCGCTTTCTTCAGAAACTATTCGTTTTGATGCGGCCTTTATCATTCTTCATGGTTCACCTGGTGAGGATGGAAAACTACAGGGATATCTGGATATGCTTAACATTCCGTATACCAGTTGCGATGCACTTTCTTCGGCGCTGACGATGAATAAGGGATATACTAAAGCTATTGTTGATGGGATAGAGGGTTTGTTTGTAGCCCGTTCAATTCAGTTATTCAGCAACAATGAAGAAAATATCAATAAAATTACCAGCGGGCTGAAACTGCCATATTTTATCAAACCGAACAATGGCGGAAGCAGTATCGGGATGAGTAAGGTGAAGACCACCGGCGAGCTGCCTGAAGCTCTCGCCAAGGCTTTCAATGAAGACAGCCAGGTTCTTGTAGAAGAGTTTATAAATGGGCGGGAATTTTCGGTTGGTATCTATAAAGGAAAGGTTGGGATAGAAGTCCTGCCGGCGACGGAAGTGATAAGCCCGAAAGAGTTTTTCGATTTTGAAGCCAAGTATACTCCTGGAATGACTGAGGAGATCACACCCGCCCGGATGACGGATTCTGAACGCGAGCGCGTAGTGAGGATTGTTACGGAAGCTTATGAACGGCTTAATTGTAAAGGGATGGTGCGCATTGATTACTTCCTGGAGCACGAGACAGGAAACTTTTACTTCGTTGAAATAAACACAATACCTGGCCAAACTGCCACAAGCTTTATACCTCAGC
The DNA here is from genome assembly GCF_010692725.1 of Flavihumibacter soli. Classification (GTDB taxonomy): domain Bacteria; phylum Bacteroidota; class Bacteroidia; order Sphingobacteriales; family Sphingobacteriaceae; genus Daejeonella; species Daejeonella soli. The sequence goes on from NZ_JAAFZB010000085.1 coordinate 8,744, forward strand.
AGGTAAAGGCCGCAGGAAAGGATATCACCAGCTTCTATTCTGAACTGATCGAAGCAGTTTGTTAATTCCTATTGACATTGAGAGATTGCAGAATGCTGAGTTTAACGGTCAGCATCTTGCAATTATCGAACGAACGAATTAGATCGAATACTTTGCAATCATATCTTCGGACACTTTAACTCCGCGACCGGTATTCACATCAATCATGACATAATCGAACCATCCGTCGCAAGCTATCTTACCAGTCTTTTTGATCTTGATCTCAAAACTTACACGGCATCCTTTATCATTGATCGTTTCGATCCCTGTTTCGACAACGAAATGGTCGCCGAGTCCAAGAGGTCTTTTATATTCGACAAAGGCGGTCCTAACAACCCAACCATAGCCCTGGGAAAGGAACTCTTCCATAGGCATTCCATAACTCGTTTCCATTTGCTCATATCGGGCAGCCAGCACATAATCAAAGTAGGTGCTGTTATGCACGTGATTGAACATATCAATATCATCAGGCCGGACTTTAAAGTCAGTGGTAAACCGGCTGTATTTTGAGGAATGCTTCATGGCTGCAATTTGGTTTTTAATCAGCAAATAATATAATATTCACTTCTTTGAATAGGACAGAATAAATCATTTGAATTAAACCGACAATAACGTATCTTTGCGCCTAATTGTTCATTTTATAAATCGCTTTAATATTATTCAGGTAATGTATTTAAGTAACGAATTCAAGGCAGAGATTTTTGCCAAACATGGTAAAGGCGCAACTGATACAGGTTCAGCCGAAGGTCAGGTAGCATTGTTTACCGCACGTATTGCTCATTTAACCGGGCATTTGAAAAATAACAGAAAAGATTTTTCTACTCAGTTATCTCTTCAAAAATTGGTTGGTAAACGCCGTGCATTATTGGCATATCTTTTCAAAAAAGATATTAACCGGTACCGTGCTATTATTAAAGCATTGGAATTAAGAGATATTATCAAATCTATTTAATATCGAAAACCATTGTTAAGCCATCTCATCAGAGATGGCTTTTTATTTTAAAAAACAAAGTCACCATATAAAACTGGAGCGTTCAAAAGAGGAAAAGCGCTTCGTAAACAACAAACAATGAGTTATAACGCAATTAAAAAATCATTTGATCTGGGCGATGGCCGTATGATCGAAATCGAAACAGGAAAGTTAGCTAAACAGGCTGACGGTTCTGTAGTTGTCCGTATGGGCGACACCATGTTACTTGCTACCGTAGTTTCAACTAAAGGAGCAAAAGCAGGCGTAGATTTTCTTCCCCTGTCAGTAGACTACCAGGAGAAATATGCTTCTACAGGTCGTATACCGGGTGGTTTCTTACGTCGTGAGGCACGTTTATCAGATTATGAAGTATTAATTTCCCGCCTGGTTGACCGCGCATTACGCCCGATGTTCCCTTCAGATTATCATTCTGATACTCAGGTGATGATCTCCCTGATCTCTGCCGATAAAAATATTATGCCAGATTGCCTGGCAGGTTTAGCGGCTTCAGCAGCTATTGCTGTTTCTGATATTCCTTTCAATGGTCCTATTTCTGAAGTTCGTGTTGCAAAGATTGATGATAAATTGGTAATCAATCCATACCTGAGCGATCTGCAGCGTGCTACATTAGAATTCCTTGTAGCTGGTACCGAGCACGATATCGTGATGGTAGAAGGTGAAGCGAATGAGATCTCTGAGAGAGAAATGGTTGAAGCGATCGAGTTTGCACACAAAGCGATCGTGATCCAGGTTCAGGCTCAGAAAGAACTTGCTGAAATGGTTGGCAAAACGGTTAAACGTGAATACAGTCATGAAACAAATCTCCCTGAATTAAGAGAAAGAGTATTTGCTGCAACTTACGATAAGGTTTATGCTGTTGCCAAAAGCAATTCAGGCAAGCAGGATCGTAGTGATAGGTTCGGTGAGATATTAATGGACTTTATTGAGTCACTAGGTGAGGAGCTTAATGATGAAGTTGGTTTTCTTTCTAAAAAATACTTCCACGACGTTCAGTACGATGCTATCCGTAACCTTATCCTTGACGAAGGAATTCGTTTAGATGGTCGTGATTCACGTACAGTACGCCCGATCTGGAGTGAAATTGGTTATTTGCCATCTGCTCACGGTTCTGCTGTATTTACACGTGGTGAAACACAATCGTTAACGACTGTTACATTAGGTGCGAAATCTGATGAGCAGTTGATCGACGGTGCTTTCTTCAATGGTTACCAGAAATTTTTACTGCACTACAACTTCCCTGGATTTTCAACAGGTGAAGTAAGACCAAACCGTGGTGCCGGTCGTCGTGAGATTGGTCACGGTGCTCTTGCAATGCGTTCATTAAAGCAGGTATTGCCTGCTGAAGATGATAATCCTTACACTATCCGTATCGTTTCTGATATCTTAGAATCAAATGGTTCTTCATCTATGGCAACGGTTTGTGCGGGTACTTTAGCATTAATGGATGCGGGTATCAAGATCAAAGCGCCGGTTTCGGGAATCGCTATGGGTCTGATCACCGATGAGAAAACCGGTAAGTATGCGATCCTGTCTGATATCTTAGGTGATGAAGATCATTTGGGAGATATGGACTTTAAAGTTACAGGTACTGAAAAAGGTATTGTAGCCTGCCAGATGGACTTGAAGATCAATGGCTTAAAGTGGGAAGTATTAACTGCTGCTTTAGAACAGGCGAACGAGGCACGTCTTCATATCTTAAATGAAATGAAGAAGACCATCGAGACACCTCGTGAAGATTATAAGCCGCATGCTCCGCGTATTGTCACCCTTAAAATTGACAAGGAGTTTATTGGCGCTGTTATCGGACCCGGCGGAAAGATCATCCAGGAAATGCAGCGTGAAACTGGTGCTACCATTGCTATCGAAGAAAAAGATAATCAGGGTATCATTCAGATCTTTGCTGACAATAAAGAAGCGATCGATAAAGCCGTTAGCCGTATCAGAGCTATCGCTGCCAAACCAGAAGTAGGTGAAACTTACGAAGGTAAAGTTAAAACGATCATGCCGTTTGGCGCTTTCGTAGAAATTATGCCGGGTAAGGATGGTTTATTACATATTTCCGAAATCGACTGGAAGCGTTATGAAACGATGGAAGGTGTGTTGAATGTCGGAGATATAGTGAAGGTTAAGCTGCTTGACGTAGATAAACAAGGTAAACTTAAGTTATCCCGTAAAGCTTTACTTCCGAGACCTCCGCGTCCTGAAGATCACAAAAGCGAAGAAGCTCCAAAAAGCTAATCAACTATTATTTATATAAAAAACCCGCTCCTGTAATTAGGGCGGGTTTTTTATTGATAGTCAGTTTGGAGAGCATTAACATTTATAAGTAATTAAACACACAATATTCTAGTGCTTTTCTCCAAAAACCGTAATTTTGCCGCATGAACCATTTAATAGCCCCCTCCGTTTTAGCTGCTGATTTTGCTAACCTGCAGAAAGATATCGAAATGATCAATTCCAGTACAGCTGACTGGTTTCATATTGATATTATGGATGGTGTTTTCGTTCCGAATATCTCTTTTGGATTTCCTGTACTTCAAGCCATTAATAAACATGCTAAGAAGCCGCTCGACGTACATTTGATGATCGTTGACCCTGACCGTTACCTGGAGCAGTTTAAAGACGCAGGAGCAGCCAATATTACCGTCCATTACGAAGCGTGCACTCACCTGCATCGTACCTTACAGGCTATTAAAGCCTTAGGATGCCGCGCTGGAGTAGCGATCAATCCCCATACTCCAGTAAGTGTATTATCTGATATCATTGAGGATGTAGATCTTGTGTGTCTTATGTCAGTTAATCCGGGTTTCGGAGGCCAGAAGTTTATAGAGAATACTTACAAGAAGATAAAGGATCTAAGAATTCTTGCCGCAGGCCGGAACGACAGCCTGCTGATCGAAATAGACGGCGGTGTTGGCAATAATAATGCCCTTGCTCTGCTAAACGCGGGTGCAGATGTGTTGGTAGCTGGTAATGCAGTATTTGCAGCTACAGATCCTGTCCAGGTAATCTCCTCACTGAAAAACATCTCTGCCGAACTTCAAAACGCATAATTTCAAAACTTGCATTCGCAGGGTTATCCGCAGGTAATTTGAGGTATTTTTTTACATTTATAGATCTGTAAAAATATAAATCCTTTCCTGGTGAGATATTTTCTTATCGTCGCATTCACTTGCCTGACGAATTGCCTTCTTGCGCAAAGCAGTACCGTCGTAAATGGTCATGTACAAGACGAGAAATCGCTGCCTTTAGGTAATGTAACCGTCCGCCTGCTCAACACCAGCTTTTCCACTCAAACCGACAAGGATGGTTTCTTCAGCCTCAATATTTCAGCATCCAAAGCTGTTATCAGCTTTAGCAGGATAGGTTATAAGACTGTATTCCTGGAAATAGGCATTGTTGCCGGGCAAATTAATAGGCAGGACGTTATCATGTTCCCGGAATCCAGAACACTTGAAGAAGTGCGGGTGAGAGGCGACAAGGATAATAAAACCAATATTACCGGTATTGATGCGGCCCTGCTACAGTCGCTTCCCTCCGCATCCGGAAATTTCGAGTCGATATTGAAAACCCTGCCGGGAGTCTCCTCAAACAACGAGCTCAGTTCACAATATTCAGTTCGGGGCGGAAATTTTGACGAAAACCTGGTTTACGTAAACGATGTTGAAATATACCGGCCGCTCCTGGTCAGAAACGGCCAGCAGGAGGGCTTAAGTTTTATCAACCCGGAACTGGCCAGCCATGTTAAATTCTCTGCCGGCGGCTTCGAAGCCCGTTACGGCGATAAATTATCATCGGTTCTTGACGTTAAATATCTCAGGGCTGATAGCACCGTTATCATTGCCAGCATAGGTTTGTTAGGAAACTCTCTTACCCTTAAGTTACCAGGAAAACGCAATTACTTTCTGGGTGGGATACGTCTTAAAGATAACCGTTCCATTCTTAACACCCAGGATATCAAGGGCGCTTATCAACCAGAATTTTCTGATTATCAAGCTGTTTACGGCGGTGATCTAAATAAAAAACTTAGCTATTCATTATCCGGAAACTATAATTTCAGCAGCTTTCTCCTGGAGCCGGAAAGCCGGGAGACCAAGTTTGGAACTTTCAATGAAGTGCTCAGATTGCAGGTAGATTACCAGGGAAAGGAAGCCGACAGATATGAAACGCTAATGGGGGCTTTCAGTCTGGTCTATAAGGCTTCATCAAGTCTTAATTTCAAATGGATAAACTCAGCTTTTCGTGTAGCGGAGCAAGAGCGATTTGATATTGAAGGGCACTACATCTTCGATGAGATAGAAACAGATTTTACAAATCCTGATTTTGGAAAAGTGCGGGCGAACCGGGGGATAGGGAGCACGCTCGATTATGCCAGAAACAAGCTGAAGGCCGGTATCTACAGTAGCGAGATCAGGGGATATAAACAAATCAGAAATTCATTTTTTGAATCCGGAATTCGCTTTCAGTTTGAAGACCTGCATGACAGGTTGAATGAATACCAGGTGATCGACTCAGCCGGTTATATTCTGCCGGTGAATGATGGCCCTCTTCAACTCAGCAATGTCGTCAACGCTACAAACGATGTCAGCACGCAACATCTCAGTGGTTTCGTTCAGAATTCAATGCAGTTGTCACCCAGGTTATCGTTAACTGCAGGCCTGCGTGCTAATTACAGTTCTTATACCGGGGAGTTTCTGTTAAGTCCCCGGTTTAATCTCGCATATCAGCCTAAAACGCAGAATGACCTTCTATTAAGACTTTCTGCAGGGGCCTATGATCAGCAACCATTTTATCGTGAGTTCAGGCGGTTTGACGGAACGTTAAATCCCGATGTAAGAGCACAACGCTCATGGCATTTCTTAACGGGTGCGGATTACAATTTTAACGGTCTCGGAACAACCCTGAGATTAAGTTCTGAATTATATTACAAATATCTCAGTCAACTCACTCCTTACAAGATAGAGAACCTGCGTATCCGGTACTTTGCGGACCAGCAATCCAAAGGGTATGCGGCAGGGGCCGATTTTAGCCTTAGCGGTCACTTCGTAAAAGACCTTGAATCTTCGTTCCGGTTATCGTTTATGAAAACGGCAGAGGACATTACAGACGATTCTTATTCTGAAGAAGATGAAGAGGGCAATCCTGTCACAATTGAACCTTCCTACCTCAAACGCCCTTCAGATCAAAGAATCAATTTTTCAATGTTCTTCCAGGACCGCCTGCTTAACGATCCTTCCTACAAGGTTCATCTCACGATGCTTTATGGCGCCGCGATGCCCGTTGGGCCACCGGGGACTGAAAGGTACCGCGATGTATTCAAAATCCCGGCCTATAAAAGAGTGGACATCGGCTTTTCTAAAGACTTCATGGACAGGAGAAATAAGATCAGCTCCGGCTTCCTCAGCCAGTACTTCGAATCGTTGATCGCATATGCTGAAATATTCAATCTTCTGGACATCAACAACACTGTTTCTTACATCTGGATCAAGGATGTAAATAACAATCAGTATGCAGTTCCCAATTATTTAACATCCAGACAATTCAATTTTCGTATTATTGCGAAAATCAAAAGCAAATGATTGCTCACCACGCCTGAGATTTGCAAACACTTTTATCGGGTAAATAATATTCTTCTAATTTTGACCAATAAAAACAAGATCATGACGTATAACTTTGGTGCAGGTCCCTGCATTTTGCCAAACGAAGTCTTTAAGCAAGCTTCACAAGCTGTTCTCGAATTTAACCCTACAGGCTTATCAATTTTAGAAATCTCGCATCGTACCCCGGAGTTCGAATCCGTTGTTGATGAAACTGTTCGACTTGTTAAGGAATTATTGAACGTCCCTGCAGGATACTCAGTGCTGTTCTTACAGGGCGGTGCAAGTCTGCAATTCGCTATGGTTCCTATGAACCTGCTGGGAGATAATCAAACTGCATCCTATCTCGACACTGGTGTCTGGGCAAACAAAGCCATTAAGGAAGCCAAGATCATTGGAAACGTAAATGTTGTCGCTTCCTCAAAAAGTGAAAATTATACGTTCATCCCTAAAGACTTTCAGATACCAGAAGACTCAGCATACTTTCATTACACCTCGAACAATACGATCTATGGTACCGAGTTGATGGAAACCCCAAAAACAAACGTACCCCTGGTGTGCGATATGTCATCGGATATCTTTAGTCGTACGATCAACGTAGCTGATTTTGATCTTATTTACGCAGGCGCCCAAAAGAATATGGGGCCGGCCGGTGTAACCCTTGTCATAGTAAAAGATGAGATCCTGGGTAAAATAGACAGGAAATTACCATCCATGCTTGACTACAAGATTCATATTGATGGCGGCTCGATGTACAATACGCCACCGGTGTTCTCGATATATGTATCCATGCTTAACCTTAGATGGCTAAAGTCAAAAGGCGGTGTATCGGAAATTGAAAAGGAGAATATTTCAAAAGCAGAAGCTTTGTACCGGGAGATTGATCGCAATCCACTTTTTAAGGGCACATGTCGTACGGAAGACCGTTCACGAATGAATGTGTGTTTTGTAATGGAGAACCCGGAGCTTGAAAAGCCTTTCCTTAAATTTACTGAAGAACGCAATATCGTTGGTTTAAAAGGTCACCGTAGTGTTGGTGGTTTCAGGGCTTCGCTCTATAATGCCTTGCCGATAACCAGTGTTCACGTGCTGATTGACGCTATGCAAGACTTCGCAGAGAAACACAAAAAATAGTAACAAAAGTAGTATCCTGAAATCCTGACCTTTTGGTCTGTTATTAATCTATAAAATCTATGATCCGTATACTAGCCAATGATGGCATTGACCCGATAGGAAAAAAATTACTTGAAGAAGCAGGTTTTTTCGTAGACACTAATCATATACCGCAGGCCGAGCTTGCTGAAGGACTAAAAACCTACGATGCAATCACCGTAAGAAGTGCGACTAAAGTTCGAAAAGTGCTTATTGATGCATGCCCGAATCTGCGTTTAATTGGTAGAGGTGGTGTAGGTATGGACAATATCGATGTAGATTATGCACTCTCCAAAAGTATTGCAGTTGTTAATACACCTGCGTCGTCATCGCTGTCAGTCGGAGAACTGGTATTTGCCCATTTATTTAACGGAGTCAGGTTTTTATATAATTCAAACCGCAGAATGCCGGTAGAAGGCGCAGAAAAGTTCAACGATCTCAAAAAAGCGTATGCTAAAGGTGTGGAGCTAAGAGGTAAAAAGATAGGCATTATCGGCTTTGGAAGAATCGGCCGTGAGACAGCAAAGATAGCTCTGGGCCTGGGCATGGAAGTCTTAGCTTTTGATCTTTTTGATGTACCCTCAGAACTGGAGCTTCACCTTGCCGGAGGCGTTCGCGTATCATGCCCTGTTCAATCAGTTGACCTGGATCAGCTGATCCGGAATTCTGATTTTATTAGTTTGCATGTTCCCTTCGCAGAGAAACCTATCCTTGGAAAGGAAGAGTTTGCGAAAATGAAAGCTGGTGTTGGTGTCGTCAATTGCTCTCGCGGGGGAACCATAGATGAAGAGGCGCTATTATCTGCATTAAATTCAGGCAAGGTTTCCTTTGCGGGTCTTGATGTATTCGATAACGAACCGACTCCAAGAGCTGAAATTCTTTCTCATCCTAAAATATCCCTAACACCACATATCGGAGCTTCTACCAACGAGGCGCAGGAGCGTATCGGAACAGAGCTGGCTACCCTGATCATTGATTTTTTCAAAACCAGATAATAACATCAGCGAAGTAACGTGCCGAGAATAAAGCCATTTAAGGGGATACTTCCGAATTCCGCCTATGTTAACCAGATCGTACTCGAGGTAGAGAATCTGAATCTGGAAACAGCTAAGGTCATCCGGGAAGAAAATCCTTATTCCTATGTGAATATGCTGGTCCCTAAAGTTGATAATAAGTTCCTGAGGGGATCGAAACGGGAGCTCGCGTATAAGAAGATCAACGAAAACTTTGAAGATTTCCTGGAGAAGGAAATTTTGATACGTGATACCGTTCCTTCACACTACATCTACCAGATAAGGCATAGAGGAATAGTTCAGACTGGCATATGGACCTGTACCTGCATCGACGACTACCTGAACAATACGGTTAAAAAGCATGAACTAACCCGCGCTGATCGCGAGAATGCATTGATAGATTATTTACAGCAAACGGGTGTTGATGCAAACCCGGTGTTAATAACTTATACTCAGACTGAGTCAATCAGGAAGGTTATAGAAAGAAAGCTAAGCGAAGCGCCTGATCTTGACTTTGCAACACCTGATGCCGGGCACCGTTTATGGAAAGTCAGCGCAGAAGCTGAAGTTATGGAGCTTAATAGGGCATTCGCTGACCTGCCAGTCTCTTATATAGCCGATGGCCACCACAGGGCAGCGGCCGCCTCCCTTTTAGGGATCGAACGCCGAAAGCTGAACCTGAAGCATACCGGTAAGGAGGAATATAATTTTTTCACATCCGTTTACATGGCCACAGACCAGCTGCAAATCCTTGAATTTAACCGCTTAATTAAGGATACTGGTCATTATTTCAGGGAGCAATTCCTGTCGCAACTGACTGAAAATTTTGAGGTACATGTCTCAGATTCGGAAATTAAGCCGGCCCAACTGCATGAATTTGGTATGTATCTGGATCACACATGGTATCGGCTTTCCGCATTGCCGCATACTTACATGAAAGCAAATCCGGTTGCCGATCTGGATGTTACCATACTTCAGGACTACTTACTTGAGCCTGTTCTTCGGATCAATGATCCGCGAACAGATCCGAGGATTGGATTCATGGGCGGCGTGACTCCAATAGACGAGTTAGTAAGAATAGTTGACTCTGGTGAATATGCAGTTGCATTCACTCTGTTCCCGACGTCCATCGATCAACTGATTCGTGTAGCCGATGCTGGCGAAGTAATGCCACCGAAGTCAACCTGGTTTGAACCAAAATTCCAGGCTGGCCTGGTCATCCATAAGATCAGTTAGGGTCGCTGTAAAAATAGACTTAGTCGAGCATATATGTATAACCCCTGGATGCAATCTCTGTGTGAAATCCTTCCAGCTGAAGACTCTCCTGCAGGCTTTGCATAGAGGAAAGTTCACCGTGTACCAGGAAAACCTTTTTTAATTTTTCCGTATCCTGCTGTTTAACAAAGCTCATCAGATCATTGTGATCCCCATGACCGCTGAAGTGATCAGATTGTTTTATGGTAGCATATACCGAGAGTTCACGATGACGGATCGTTACGATAGGGTCGCCGCGTAATAAGCGGTAACCTAAGGTGTTCTTTGCACAATAGCCTATGAAGAGGATCGTGCAATAATAATTCTGAATATTATAAAAGAGATGATCCTGGATCCGGCCGCCCTCTAACATTCCTGCGGATGAGATAATAATGCAGGGCTCAAAATAATTGCTGATAGCTTTACTGGCTTCCATATCTTCGACGTACTCCAGGTTGTCAAATTCAAATTCATCGCCCTGCTGACGATAAAATTCCTGGGCCTCTTCATTAAGTAAATGATGATGTCTCCGGAAGATCTGTGTGGCATGATTTGCCATCGGACTGTCGACAAACACCTTGACTTTAGGCAGTAATCCCTTACTGAAGATCCGGTTAAGCGAGTAAACCAGCGCCTGCGTTCTTCCAACGCTGAATGCGGGAATGATCAGTCTTCCTGGTGTTTTTATACATGCCTCATTCACCGTCTGGACAAGCATTTCTTCAATACTATTCGAGTCTTTATGCACCCGGCCACCATAGGTTGACTCACAAACCAGGTAATCAACCTCTGGCAGTTGTGACGGATCATTTAAAACCGGGTAGTTCTTTCTACCGATATCACCGCTGAAGGCAATAGATCTTTCCTGCCCGTTTTTATTTATAGTGAGTACGGCAGCAGCGGCACCAAGCAAATGTCCAACCGGGACAAACGTGAGCGAGGCATCTCCATTCAATCTGAAAGTTTTATTAAAACCGATCGTAACGAAACGGTCTACGGTTTCCATCACATGCTTATGGAGGTATAGAGGCCGCGGACCGGAAGAAAATTCACGCTTACCCCGGCGCTTTTTACGTTGTTTACTTAAAAATATGTTAACAGAATCAAAAAGCAGGACCTCGGTTAGATCTGCAGTAGGAGGTGTACACAGGATCTGGCCCTCAAAGCCCAATCTTACCAGTGTTGGCAAATTTCCCGAATGGTCAATATGCGCATGAGTCAATATAACAACGTCTATCTCGTTCGGCGCGAATGGAAACTGTTCATTTTCTTCCAGCCAGGTATCCTTCTCGTAATCTAAGCCACAATCAATAAGTATCTTGTAGTTATCAAGTTCCAACAGGTGCATACTGCCTGTTACTTGTTGTGCAGCGCCCCAAACAGTGAGTTTCATCCGAAAATGTTATATGTTGTAAGTGATAAGTTGTTAGTGACAGGCACTCTACACTTCGAACTGCAAGCCGCTTAAATACCGGTAAAGCCCTTGGTCGATCTGCAGTAATTCATCATGTGTGCCGCTTTCGATCACCTTACCCTTTTCTAGCACCACTATTCGATCAGCTTCACGGATTGTTGACAAACGATGTGCAATGATAATGGAAGTCCGGTTTTTCATCAATTCCTCCAGTGCTTCCTGTACAAGGCGTTCGGATTCAGAATCCAGTGATGAAGTCGCTTCATCCAATATCAGAATAGCAGGATCCTTAAGTAAGGCCCTCGCGATGGCAATTCGCTGCCGCTGTCCGCCTGAAAGCTTAACTCCACGCTCACCCACAAGCGTTTCATAAGCTTCCGGAAATCCGCTGATAAAATCATGCGCATTTGCCCTTTTGGCTGCAGAGATCACTTCATCCCGTGAAGCGTCTAGTTTTCCGTAGGCAATATTCTCATAGATAGATCCCCCGAATAAGAGTACATCCTGTGGAACGATGGCAACCTGGTTACGAATGTCAGTTAGCGAAAACTCTGAAGCAGAACGGCCATCAAATAATAAATTTCCTCCCTGAGCATCATAAAAGCGGAGGATCAAACCGGCAATCGTTGACTTACCTGCACCGCTCGGGCCAACTATCGCAACCTTTTCACCCGCCAGGGCTTTAAATGATACACCGTTCAATACCGATATCTCACTGCGTGAAGGGTAAGAGAATTGCATATTATCGAATTCCAGGGAACCGTGAATTTTTTGACGAACGGCATTATCATTCTTATTGATTGATATGGGCTCGTTCACCTCACTTAGAATCTCAAGAACCCGCTCGCTGGCGCCAAAAGCCTTTTGCATCGTGGCGTATAGCTCCGGAAAGCTGCCCATTGCAGCGCCTACAAAAGTCGAAAGCAAAATGAAGGTGACCATGCTGGCCATGCTGATCTCACCGGTTTGAACCAAATGCGCCCCATACCATACAACTGTTACGATGGTTCCAAGAAGGCAAAAGATAATGAATGAGGCAAAGATCCCCCGATATTTGGCACCACGCATGGCTATTGCAACCACTTCGCGAATGCTCTTATTGTAACGGCCTACTTCGAACGTTTCATTAACAAAGGCTTTTACATTCGAAATACCCTGCAATGTCTCTTCCACGATCGTGTTTGACTCGGCAAGCTTATCCTGAGCCTGCCGGGAGATCTTACGGATAAACCGACCAAAAACCACGGCTATAATAACAAATACTGGTAACACGGATAATAACATGAGCGTAAGCTTCCCGGATACCAGGACAAGGAAAATAACGCCACCAATAAAAGTGATGGTTTGGCGGATCATCTCAGCAAGCGTTGTCGTGATAGCATCCTGGATCTGTGACAGATCCGCTGATAAACGGCTGTTTAATTCTCCCACACGACGCTGATTGAAAAAATTCATCGGCAGGGTGATCAGCTTGAAGTATGTGTCGCGACGTATATCAGCCAGGCCTTTCTCTGCGACCTCAACAAACAGTGTGATCCGGAAGAATGAAAAAATGGCTTGTATAAATAATACGCCGAGCAGCGTGAGTGCAACAGTGTTTAGTTCGGTCGGAAAATAATCAAGGATCTCCTTCGAAAGTTGTGAACCTTGGGTAGGAGCGGTACTGGTCCCGATCAATCGGCCCATCAAAAGCGGAAATAGGAAAAAACTAGCGCTTGAAAGGATAAGAAAAATAAATCCTAAAATAAATTTCCCCCGGTAAGGCTTGAGATAGCTTAACAGGCGAATTACTTGCTGGATACTTTGTTTATTAATCTTTACTTTGGGAAGTTCTTCAGCCTGTGTATTTCCGCTGTTTAATCTCGATCGTGCCATTTATAATTATAAGTCGGTTTTATGACGGCTGCAAAATTAGGTTTAATTTGAACACTCCGTCCTATCGGTACATCAGTTTTTAGTAATATTTCAGCCTTTAACCGACCTAAACAAACAGAATTTGTTCCTTTAACCGGCTAGTCTTGCAATATAACTTCAAAATAGCATATCACCCGCTTTACATCCACCCGCTGCCGCCGGGACATCGCTTTCCCATGCTGAAATATGAACTCATACCTGAACAACTCAAGTATGAGGGGATTATCACCGATTCTAACCTGGTAGCACCGGAAAAAATTTCAGAGGACATCATTTTACTGACCCACTCCCGGCAATACTGGCGGCGCTTACGCGACCAGCAACTTACGGCAGCTGAAGAACGTCGCACTGGTTTTAAATTATCTTCCCGATTGATCGAACGGGAAATGAGGATTGCGCAGGGCACAGTTGAAACGAGCCTATCGGCAATGAATGACCGGGTGGGTTTTAACGTCGCCGGGGGTACACATCATGCGGGCAGGGACTGGGGAGAAGGCTTTTGTTTGTTAAATGACCAGGCTATAGCGGCTAACTATTTACTATACAGGTCATTGGCACATCGCATCTTAATCATTGATCTCGATGTACATCAGGGAAATGGAACTGCTGAAATATTCAAGGATCAACCGAAGGTATTTACAATGTCGGTTCACGGGCAAAATAATTTTCCGTTTCGGAAGGAAACATCAGATCTAGACATCGGGCTTAGAGATGGAATCGGAGACGAGGAGTACCTGGAGATAATTAGTGAAGCCCTCGAAAGAACTTTCGAAATCTTTAAACCCGATTTCGTTTTCTATCTCGCAGGTGTGGATGTATTGGCGACTGATAAACTCGGAAAAATGGCGTTAAGCATTCAGGCCTGTAATCAGCGTGACCGGATGGTCTTCGAAACCTGTATCAGGTACAAAGTATCCGTCCAGGTGAGCATGGGCGGCGGCTACTCGCCTGGGATAAAGGAGATCGTGCAGGCGCACTGCAATACTTATAAAACAGCCATTCAACTCTATTTTTAAGAGTAATGATCAATTGGGTGCTCTAACGATCGTAGTCAAACCCGAACCGTATCTGGTCCTGTGTGGAATATAATTATAGCTATTTTCTAATAGGACTGGTTCACCCCTTGTTAAGGTTATCTCCACTAATTTATGGACTTAACCTTAACATGACCTAAACAAGTCTTATACAATTCCTGCAATTTTTGAAAGATGTTCGGCCCGCAACAGTTTTCAGGGAAGCCTGATAAAATATAAACTTTGCATAAAAAAAGCCGGGGATTATATCCACCGGCTTACATCTGACCAATATTTATTGTTACTAAACGATGGCTTTCTTAGGGGGCAAATTAAAAGCAACAGCCTCATGCTCGAAATGTCCCTTATGGGCTCCATCGCAGAAAGGTTTATTCTGGGAGAGTCCGCAACGGCAAATGGAAACGAGTTCGCGACCAGCAAGGTCATACACATTTCCGTTTTTATCTACTATCTCAAAATCGCCCTCAACTCTCAAGGAACCATTGCTGTTAACTGTAACTTTTGTTTTACTCATGTCGTTTCTAATATTGCGCTAAAATAACAACTACATTTGACCTTTCAGTTTAAAGAGTGTAAAACTGAGACAACAGTTTGCATCTCTTGCATCGATTACTCCTTTAAAATGAGGTATTTCAAATCAAAGCATCTTTTAATCGTAGTAGTGTTAGCCGGGTTAATCTGGATGCTTAAGGACTCCTTTACTCAACCTGGGGCTAGTGAGCTGAAGGGTAATTTCAGGGAGATCACTTTCACTCGCAATGAAAATAATACGGGTCCGGTAGTAAGAGTATATGCCGTCAGTGTAGCAGATACCTTATATAGAGAGATGATCAGTTACGGCGATTTGATGCCTCATACGAAGTATGGTACAACCACAGTTTACTTTTTTAAAACAGGTCAACCAGCGCCAACCACTGTAAGCGCGGATAAACCACAAATTCCTCAGGCATTTATAATGAACTGCATTGGAGTATATGAAAAGGATGGCATGAGCAAAGTTTCCTTTTCTAAAAGTCTACGGTAAGGCCAATTATGCAAATTCTGTCATAAAGAAATCAATTCGCTGTATTCATTTGCATTTTAAACTTAAAAAGCCATTATTTGTATCAATGACTTTAACGAAATGCATATCACAGAGAATCTTCATTGAGACTTTAGCCTCGCGGCTGAAGGTTCAGGAATATTGCTGTGTCCGGGTGCATTCTTCTTTTGGATATTCTTTTCAGGAGAACAGTAAAGACTTCATTATCTAAGCCCCAACCTTCTGGTTTGGGGGCTTAATTCCCATCATTTTTCTATCTGTCAATCGAAGCGAGACTTTTCGCGTTGATAACACTTAAAATTTATTATCATGACAAATGCCTTATTAATTTCACAAAGCGATTTTGATCTCTTACAAACTCATTTAATCCGCAGTGGCAGTAATCTTTCAGAATTTAATAAAACCAAGTTGAAGGATGAATTAAAAACCGCGAAGGTCGTAAAGGATAAAGATCTGCCTGAAAATATTGCTTCGCTGAATTCTGTGGTTCAAATAAAGAACATCGAGAGCGGTCAGGTCTTCAAGTTCCAGTTGGTACTGCCCGGAGAGGCTAATTTCGCCGAGCACAGAGTATCTGTATTTGCACCTATCGGGGTCGCCCTGCTGGGTTATCCGATAGGATCTGAGATTCAATGGGAAATGCCTGACGGCCTGAAAACTTTTGAGATAATTAGTTGCGAAAGTCCTCAGAAAAAAAGCTGAGATTTGCGACTTCTCAATCTATCAGTAAATATTTAATAAACATATGGGCCTTTTTAATTTCCTAACAAAAGAAGTGGCTATAGACCTCGGTACAGCGAACACCCTGATCATCCATAATGACAAGGTGATCGTTGATGAACCATCTATAGTAGCTTTCGATAAAACCACTAATAAAGTTATTGCCATCGGCAGGCAGGCCATGCAGATGGAAGGCAAAACACACGATAATATCAAAACAGTTCGTCCCCTGCAAGACGGTGTAATAGCGGATTTTAGTGCTGCCGAGCATATGCTTCGCGGAATGATCAAAATGATCAACAAAGACAATAGCTGGTTTTTCCCTTCATTAAAGATGGTGATCTGTATCCCATCCGGAATCACGGAAGTTGAAAAGCGGGCGGTAAGAGATTCAGCAGAAATAGCAGGGGCGAAGGAAGTCTACCTTATTCATGAACCTATGGCCGCTGCCATTGGAATTGGTATCGACGTCGAGGAGCCTATGGGTAACATGATCATTGATATTGGCGGGGGAACAACTGAGATCGCAGTTATTGCCCTTTCCGGTATTGTATCAGACCAGTCAATACGTGTCGCCGGTAACATTTTTGACTCTGACATTATTCACTACATACGTCGCCAGCATAATATCATGATCGGCGACCGTACGGCTGAAAAAATAAAAGTAGAAGTAGGATCTGCCTTACCGGAACTACAGGACCCACCACCGGATGTAGCCGTTCATGGTCGCGATCTGATGACGGGTACCCCGAAGCAGATCACTGTTTCCTATACGGAGATTGCGCATTGCCTTGACAAATCAATATCAAAGATCGAAGAAGCGATATTAAAAGCGTTAGAGATTACTCCCCCGGAACTATCCGCAGATATATACCAGACAGGTATCTACCTTACAGGCGGAGGAGCGATGCTTCGCGGGCTTGATAAGCGTATTTCGTCCAAGACGAAATTACCGGTTCATATTGCTGATGACCCCTTGCGCGCTGTGGTAAGGGGAACCGGGATCGCTCTGAAGAATATTGGGAACTTCACTTTCCTTATGAAATAACCGTTTGCGAAATTGCATATACGAATGGTCAGGCTGATTGCCTGACCATTTTTTTTTGTGGTTACTAAGTGATCAGCCCTACATTGTCAATTTTGTCATTGAAATCTTATTTCATTAAAAATTTGATAAAATTAATTATGATTCATAATTAAATTGATTACGTTTGTTAAGTTTCATTAATGAAATCAATTTAACAATAAGAAAGCAATCAATTAATTACAAATTTTAGAGTAATGTGTGGAATAATCGGGGTATTCGAACTGCAGAGCAAATTTCAGGATTTAAGGCCTAAGGTGTTGGAGATGGCTAAAAAGGTACGTCACCGCGGACCCGACTGGTCAGGTATCTATTGCGATACCAATGTTATACTGGCGCACGAGCGTTTGGCGATAGTTGATCCCCAGTCAGGTGGTCAGCCTCTTTACAGTAATGACAAGAATATAATCCTGGCAGTAAATGGCGAGATATACAACCACATGGAGATCAGGAAAAACTTTCCGGATTACCACTTTCAGACAAAATCGGATTGCGAAGTGATCCTTGCCTTATATCAGCAAAAGGGACCAGCCTTCATAGAAGACCTGAATGGTATATTCGCCTTCGCACTTTACGACAAGGAAAAAGACTGCTACCTGATTGCGCGCGATCACATGGGAATCATCCCATTGTATATGGGTTGGGATAAATTTGGCAACTTCTACGTATCGTCTGAGCTTAAAGCCCTGGAAGGAACCTGCAATAAGATCCAGGAGTTCCTGCCCGGACATTTTATCTACAGTAAAGAAAGCACAGAACTTCAGAAATGGTATAAAAGAGACTGGACTGAATATCAGAATGTTGAAGATAACGACACCGATATCTCCGCATTACGGAAAGCACTTGAAGAATCTGTTCACAGGCAGCTAATGTCAGATGTTCCCTATGGAGTGTTGCTTTCAGGTGGTCTGGACTCATCCATTATCTCGGCTGTCACCAAAAAATTTGCAGCCAAAAGAATTGAATCAAATGATACTCAAACGGCCTGGTACCCACAGCTTCATTCTTTTGCGGTGGGTTTAGTTGGATCTCCTGACCTGGCAGCGGCGCGAAAAGTCGCCGATCATATCGGTTCTATCCACCACGAGATCAATTTCTCGATACAGGAAGGTTTGGACGCCATTAAGGATGTTATATACCACCTCGAGACTTATGATGTAACAACCATCAGGGCTTCAACACCCATGTATTTGCTGGCCCGTGTTATCAAATCCATGGGGATCAAAATGGTGCTGTCGGGTGAGGGTGCCGATGAATTGTTTGGAGGTTATCTTTATTTCCACAAAGCGCCGAATGCTAAAGCCTTTCATGAAGAAACGGTGCGCAAACTGAGTAAACTTCACTTATATGATTGCCTTCGCGCCAACAAATCACTGGCGGCCTGGGGCATTGAAGGAAGAGTACCATTTCTGGACAAAGAATTTATGGACGTAGCCATGCGGTTAAACCCTGAAGATAAGATGGCGAAAGGAGGGAAGATGGAAAAATGGATACTTCGGAAAGCGTTTGAGGACTATCTGCCTGAAAGCATTGTATGGAGGCAAAAGGAACAGTTCTCTGATGGCGTAGGTTACGGATGGATCGACACACTGAAGGCGACTGCTGAATTAAAGGTAAGTGACGAGGAGTTGGCAAAAGCAAAATTCCGTTTCCCGATCAACCCGCCTATGTCTAAGGAAGAATATCATTACCGGTCGATATTTACGGAACACTTCCCGTCGGACTCTGCCGCTTCATGTGTACCGTCTGTCAAATCTGTTGCCTGTAGCACACCGGAAGCGCTCGCATGGGATGCTTCATTCCAAACTATGAATGACCCCTCAGGAAGAGCGGTTAAAAGTGTTCATAACATGGGATATAAATAAACAGTATTTAAAAGCGGGTCATAAAAACCCGCTTTTTTTATGCCGGCTGCAGTGCGATCCTTCGGCTTAATCTGTCAAACCGCAAGAAGAGCAATCCCGCTGAAACCAGCAATCCGAGTGTAAGTCCATACCATATTCCTTCGGCGCCGAACCCCATAGTTACTCCAAGATAATAACCAACGGGGAGGCCTATGATCCAGTATGCAATGAACGTTATAAACGTGGGAATATTAACATCACCCATTCCGCGAAGTACTCCTAGTCCAACAACCTGCGTTCCGTCGAATAATTGAAAGAAGCCGGCGATTATCAACAGCTGCGCTGCAATCTCAATTACATCCCTGTCTGACGTATATATCCAGGGCAATATTTGGTTCAAGCCTATGAACAGTAATGCCGTTAACATCATAAAAGCCAAAACGATATGGTAACTTGAAATAGCGGATAGTCGTAGTTGTATAAAGTCGCGGCTTCCAAAACTATTACCTGTTTTTATGGTGGCGGCAGCTGATATACCGCTTGCCATCATGTAAGTCATCGAAGCCAGGTTAATAGCCACCTGGTGAGCCGCCTGGTCTACAGCGCCGATAGTACCGATCAGGATAGCGGCACCGCTGAACGCGCTTACTTCAAACGTATATTGCATTGCTACGGGCGCGCCAATCCTGATGATGTTAATTGAGCGTATCACGCTAATGGATTTAATCGCAAACCTGCTTAGGTATTTTTTGAAATTTTGAGACCGTAAGACATAAACAGCCATGACAACGGCCATAATCGTCCGGTCGATCAATGTACTCCAGCCCACGCTCCGGATCCCCATCGGTTCAATCCCAAATAAACCTTTGACGAAAATGATCCCCAGACACACATTAAAAATATTACCCCAGATCGATATCATCATGGCTTGTTTGGTGAAGCCAAGGCCCTCCGCAAACTGTTTGAACGTCATAAATATCATTAGCGGGATTATCGAAAACCCAAGAAGGTTTAAATAGGGCTTTGCCTGCCTGACAACTTCAGCGGACTGATCCAGATGATCAATTATTGCTACCGAACCGAAATAAACCAGAACGTAAAGTAAGACACCTGAGACAGCATTAATAAGCAGGCTGTTTGACAGTAATTTACCGCACTCCGAATATTCCTTTTTCCCATTTTCCTGGGCAATAAGGGGGGTAAGGCCGTAAGAGATACCAATTCCAATTACAAGTACAATAGTAAAAATACTGTTGACGAGCGAAACAGCGGCTAATGCGACAGTTCCAACAAAATGTCCTATGATCACACTGTCTGCGGTGTGCACCAGGGTATGCCCCAACTGTGAAATAACAACCGGTATCGCAAGATGCAGATTGCTCTGATAAAATGGCTTATATTTTTGATAGAGCAGTTTCACAGGATGGTTAACAAGGGGATAAAAAATAAGGGACTTATTCGGGACGCAATTTTACTTAAAAAGTCGCTGATCGAACACAAACGGTTCTATTTTTAGAATACTTATTTTCTGAAACCCAGAATGAGCGGGATTGATCAGGTAGTTATATTCTCCCGGAACAACCGCAGAAGGCACCTTGAGCACCAGGGCTTCTCCCTGGCGAATAAACTCATCACCTAGGAGTTGGGTAGATTCTGAATAAGGGTAAGTTCTCCAATCCAAGGCTAACTCTGATAACCTGATCTCCTTAATCAAAACCTCATCTGGAATAATGATTGAAGACATGCAATAGTCAACAGGTACAATACCCAGGGGGATGTGAACGGCAATTTCTGTAATACTAAGGGCTCTCGATTCAGAGGTATATAACAGCGCCCGACCTTTACTATTCCACCGTCCGCCATACATCTCGGCTCCTTTTCCAGTTAGGTCCTCACTAAAATATGATTTGCTCAGGCGATAAACTATCATGCGAGAACACCATACTCAATGCGGCCTAACTCATCTTTCAGAAGATGTATACCAAAAGTGCTATCCAGCAACTCTTTGGGCTTAACATTTCCAAGGGCGATATTATTAGCATCTAGCCAGGCATCGAATTTCCCGCTATCGCCGAATACTTCAACACCTTTCCTGTAAAGCAGGGTTATCTCGAGGATTTTTTCTGAGTGAATAGGATCAAAGGTTTTCTCTTCCTTCTTATATCGCTGCATCGTACGTTCAGAGAGGTGCAAAAACGAAGACCATTCCGTGATGTTAAAGGGGCTTTTCCTGACGATACTAGTAAAAGACGAAAAACTAATTCCTCTCCTTACCGTAGCAATGAGGGCGGAGATATTCTTATTTCCTAGCGACTGGTAGGAAATCGCAGCATCGTTCAATATCGATTTATCTTCCATGATTATCCTCTGATAATCAAATATACTAAATTGTCTATTATTTTACGACAAATGTCTATATTATTTAAACAGCAGTATAAAATTCTTCTTTTTCTGTAGTATGAATCCTCAGCACCCCGGACAAAACCAGATTAACCAGTATCCTGTAGGAGCGTCGTCGCGATAAATTTAACATATCACTAAACTCCCTGGCTGTGATTCGCTCATTGACATTAAGGTACTCCAGCAAAGCTTTCTCTTTCGACGTATATTCAAGTAAAACACCTTCTGATTTATTTTCGCGCTTCAGGACATCAACTACAACCTTACTTGCAAGCACGCTTTTATCTTTAACCCGGACATAAACCCACCATTTCTTATCTTCACCCAGTGCATAATGAGGCTTCATGTCACTCTCTTCAATATCGACAACAAGAACGATCTTTTCGTCAACGTAGACTTCCTCAAATTTTGGCTCAAGAGCAGGTTTACAGTAGAATCCTGCCGCTTTATTGATCATAAACTTTTCTTCATCTTCAGATTTCACTCCAACGATGCGGCCATCATCAGCAACCCCGATTAAAAGCTTTCCACCCTTATTATTGGCGTAGGATACCATGGTTTTTGCGATCTTCTCGCAGCTGGTGATCGTGTTTTTAAAATCCAGGGTAGTACCTTCGCCCTCAAGAATTAGTTTCCTTATGTTTATACCCATGATTTAAAAATTAATACGCAACGGTCTCTTCTTCGCCCTTAAACAGGTTCCGGACATAAACCTCGTTCATCACCCTGGCACATATCTCGCCATCAGCTCCGGTGATCTCCATGGGAAAGGATTTAATAAATTTTCCGATGGTTTTCAGCGCTACTTCGGCTTCTAATATATCATCTTCGGTCAGTAAAATGGTAAAGTGCAGGTTTGAGCGCCCAGGCTTGATGTAATTGATCTGTGCACTCTTCAACCAGACCCGGATCTTAAAACCGCGCCGGACCAAAACCTGATCAAAAAGAAGCGCGTAAAACGGGTCAGAAGCGCTGAATATCGTTCCGCCGAAGATGGACCTATTGTAGTTGGTATTTAGGAGGCTCTTAGATATTTTCACCTCAACGCCTTTGAAGTCTTTGTGAAATCTTTTTACCCAGATACGTTGAAAAAATAGGGGTGGATAGAAGCGCATAGCCCATTTGAGCATATTTTCGGAAACCTGCATATCCTGCTAAATATCCGAAACTGAAACGATGTTTAAAAGTGCCTGATTAATAATACGCGTAGGTGACTGATTATTTGACGCTATAATTATCTATTATCCTGCCTGAATAGCCTTTAACCGAATAAAAAATTACTCCCTTTTTTCCTTTGCGGTTTTTGTTTGTAGATTGACGCACTAAACCATAATTAATGAGTCCCGAATCCTCCTCGAATAAGAACGTCACTTTACTTGTTATTGTAGCCGCACTGGGTTATTTCGTTGATATATACGATCTTCTGCTCTTCCTGATCATCAAGAACAAAAGCCTGGCCGATCTTGGTATCGCTCCCGAAAATATTGCGGATACAGGCTTGACTTTAATGAACTGGCAAATGGCCGGACTCTTAACCGGTGGAATTCTCTGGGGTATCCTGGGAGATAAAAAGGGTCGGCTGTCTGTATTATTCGGCTCGATCATTATGTATTCTCTGGCCAATATTGCAAATGGCTTTGTTCAGAATGTAGAAATTTATGCTGCCCTGCGATTCATTGCTGGCATAGGCCTGGCAGGCGAACTCGGCGCAGGCATTACCCTTGTAAGCGAAAGCATGAGTAAGGAGAAGCGGGGATATGGAACCATGGTAGTTTCTGGTGTAGGGATCATGGGGGCGGTCGCCGCTTATTTTGTGGGAGACATGTTTAGCTGGCGGGTTTCATTTTTTGTTGGCGGCGGCCTGGGTATGCTGCTTTTGCTTTTGAGGATTGGTGTATTTGAGTCCGGTATGTTTGCACGCATAAAAAGCAATGATGTTGAGAAGGGAAATATGCTGATGCTGTTTAATTCACGTGCACGTTTGAAAAAATATTTGAGCAGCATATTAATAGCTGTTCCGGTGTGGTTTGTAGTTGGCATCCTGGTCGCTCTGGCGCCAGAATTTGGACGTGCACTGGGCATAAATGACACTTTGGACACCGGCAGGGGAGTGATGTTCACCTATATCGGCATATCCTTAGGTGATTTCCTGTCAGGAGGCCTTAGTCAGGTTTTCAGAACCCGCAAGAAAATCGTTTTTGTCTTTCTTAGCCTGACCTATGGCGGGATCCTGTTCTTCTTATTTTCAAACGGCTTATCCGCTGAAGCCTTTTATATGCTGTGTGTATTTCTCGGAATAGCCACAGGTTATTGGGTGGTCTTTGTAACCATGGCGTCAGAGCAGTTTGGCACAAACCTGCGATCTACTGTTACAACTACTGCCCCCAATTTTGTCAGGGGATCACTAATCCTGGTAACCCTTCTTTTTACCGGGTTAAAGCCGCATTTCGGAATCGTCAATGCGGCGCTAGCGGTCGGAACACTAACCGTTGCAATCGCCTACCTCGCCCTTTATCAACTGGACGAAACTTATGGTAAAGATCTTGATTATGTTGAATCTGCGGCGGATACAGGACTTTGACCAAATTTTCATTGTGGTCTGTCAGTAGGCCCATGGCTATCAGTCCCAATAAAAAATTACTTTTGTAAAAAACATTTAACATGGATAGTCTAATTGTAAAAGACAGCAATGGCAATACACTTCAGGATGGCGACACAGTTTCAGTGATCAAAAGTCTGAAGGTTAAAGGGTCTTCTACGACAATCAAACAAGGCACTACAATAAAAAAGATCCGGCTAACGGATGATCCGGAAGAGGTTGACTGTAAGGTTGACGGAATGAGTGTTGTACTGAAAACCTGCTTTTTGAAAAAGAAATAGCTACATCTTTTTCGAAATAAGGTCAGCTAAAAAGCTAAAGCTCTCAGGCTTTTCGAAGAGGTGAGGCAGCGATCCGGCTGAAGCGATAGGTCATCGCCATCATAAAGTTCCGGGTTCTTTGAACTGAGAAACTTTCCTGGTAGAAGTTCAGACCTTCAGTGATACTGCTAGAATTTCGCTGACTAAAAGGATCGACAAACGTTATCCGGGCACTCATCTTATTCTTCAGAAAATTTTTCTTTAAACCAAATTGGGTTTGCACCGAGCCACTTAATGAACCTTGTGCAACCGCATTCTTAAGATAATTCAGGTTAATTTCCATTGCAGTATTCTTGTTGATGCTGTAGCTTGTTCCCGCGTTTGAGCGAATAGAAATTCCCTGTCGGTTGAACGTCGAGTTGGTAGAATGATAATCCACATGACTGACCGTTATACCGCCATTAATAGTTTTGGTTTTATCGACCTGGTAATTCGCAAAGGTATTAATGCTAAATGTCTTGCTATCAGCCAGATTCTGATAGGTGGTCTCTGTGTCACCATTTCCGTTGACAACAGTCTTGATCCTTTCAATGATCTTATTGCTCAGAGCATAGCTGACCCGGGGAGAAACCGACCAACCTTTACCAAATACGGTAAAACTTAGTTCATACTGATTGGTAAAAGAGGGCTTCAAATTAATATTACCAAATCTGACATTCTGAGGATCAGAGTCATCGACAATAGGGTTCAGAAAATTATTTCTCGGCCGGGTAATTCGCCTGTTATAATTCAATCCAAGCCGGTACTTACCATTAAACGTTCTGGTTAGTGCAACAGCAGGAAACAGGTTAAGATAGGGACTAAGATCAATATCTTCTTCGTTGAGCTGTTTAAATGCCATATTCGTCAACTCAGCCCGTATTCCCGCTCTTAAATTCCACTCCTTAATTTTTATCCTGACAGTAATATAGCCGGCATATATATCCTGCCGGAAATTGAAAGAATTAGTCAGGTCAGAATTGATCAAGAAATCACTTACCGTGTAGTCGAATGCTTTCACGACCTGGTCATTATCCGAATAATTCAGATTGTACCTGCCACCCGTTTCAAGCCTAAGGTTTAAGAAATCAAAACTCCGATTCATATCTGCCGATACCTGGAGATTGCTCCCGGCATTTACATTGCGGTTTAATTGCAATTCCGGGTTTATACTCGAAGGGGCTTCGATAAAATTGGTCAGATATCTTGAATAATCCTGGCTATCGTCTTGGGAATTATGGTTATAATTTATTGCAAAACTGTACTGATCCTTATTTTTTCCTTTCAGAGTATAATCAGCATCGATCACGTGTTCAAGACTTTCGTTCCCGACTTTGTTCTGTTGGGTGCGAAGCCTTCTCTCAAATAACTCCTCATTCAGGTATAGATTACCTGAAAAAGATGAAGTTTGACCCCTATTGTATCCGCCGCGCAGCGAGAATTTAAATTCCTGTAATATATCAGGCTTCCAGTTTCCACTAAAACGTGAGTTAAAGCCATTAGTAATTCGCTGCGAAGAGTTTGATTGATTATTATAAAATGTTGTATCAGGGAAAATATTGCTCCTGGCAGAAGACCCGTCAGACAAGCGACTGCCATGACTATACCCGCCGTTCGCATTAAAAGAGAATTTTTCCTTCTTCCCTGATGATAAAAAAGCGCTTGCCGCATAGTTTCCGAGAGTCCCGGCGGTAGAGGACAGGTTTCCGCTCAGGCCCAGTTTCCTTCCTTGCTTCATCACCAGGTTGATAATGCCGTCTCCGTCTGCATCAAACTTTGAAGACGGATCTGTTATAACTTCTATACTTTCCAGCGCGTCGGAGGGCAGGACACTTAATAATTCACCAATGTTATTTGCCGAAAAGTCAGTGGGTTTGCCGTCAATAAAGATCCTTGTATTTCTGCGCCCGGCGATAGTGGCCTTCCCATCGATATCCACGCTTACCATCGGAACATTCTTCAGGATATCACTCACCAAACTCCCTTCTGCGAATACTCCCTGGTCAACATTATAGACCAACTTATCATCAAGCAATTCGACGGTAGGCTTCTTATATTCAATTATTACTTCATCGAGGGTATTATTGGAGGTGTTTAATGAAACGTCCCCGATATTGATTTCCTGTTTTTCGGTGGTGACGGGTAATCGGGTCAGATATTTTGACTGATATCCCAGATAGCCAACTCGGATATTATAAGTGTTTAACGAAAGTCCACTAACAATAAACAGTCCTTTCACATCACTTTGCAGGGCGAGGGTTCGGCTACTGTCAGCGGTGTTTATCAATGTGATATTAACGAAAGGCAAGGCTTCCCTGGTCAATGAATCAATTATACGGCCGCGAATAATGCCCTTGTTCTGGGCCAGGGCAGGGGTACCTGAAAGAAAATAGAAGATATATAAGAAAACGAGCGGGGTAAAATTCTTCAAAGGCTGTTCATTAAAAGATTTGCTAATATGATAAATAATGCCTTATTGACACCGCCATTTCTTTAAAGTTTAATAACTAGTAAGCAAGAATATAAAATGCACTGAAAGTGCGGACCCAAATCGTTTTTTCGACTATGCGTTCCCATTTTCCACAAAAAACCTCATTTTTGGAAAATGATCACGAAAGAACAGATTGCTGAAGCCTACAAAAAGATACAGGATGAAATTTGCAGCGGACTGGAATCAGCTGATGGGATCGGCAAATTTGCACAAGAACAGTGGGAGCGGGATGGCGGCGGAGGCGGGCGGACACGTATAATTCAAAACGGGGCGGTAATTGAAAAAGGGGGAGTAAATTTTTCTGCTGTTCACGGGCAACTTCCCGATCCTATTAAGAAAGCCTTTGGTGTTCAAAACAATGATTTTTTCGCAACAGGCCTGTCACTGGTGATTCATCCGGTACATCCTTTTATACCTATTATTCATATGAATATACGGTATTTCGAGATGCCTTCCGAAGACGAAAATTCTGAGCCCACCCGGTGGTTTGGTGGCGGTATAGACCTGACACCCCATTATGTTGATACTGATGATGCCTCTTTTTTTCATCAACAGCTCAAACAGACCTGTAACCGCTTTGATCCGGAGTTCTATCCCAAATATAAGACCTGGGCAGATGACTATTTCTTCATCAAACACCGGCAGGAGACGCGGGGAATCGGCGGAATCTTTTATGATCGTCTGACACCAGTGAATTCAGGAATCAGCTGGGAGCAACTATTTGAATTTTCAAAAGCAGTTGGACGTACTTTTTTACCGGTGTATACAGCACTGATAGAAAAAAACCGCAATAAAGTATTTAGTGAAGCTCATAAACTATGGCAATATCAGCGGAGAAGCAGGTATGTTGAGTTTAATCTCGTATACGATGCCGGCACTAAATTCGGGTTGGAGACCAACGGCCGTATTGAATCTATCCTTATGAGCCTGCCACCTCAGGCCAACTGGATCTATGATTATAAGCCCCAAGCCAATAGTGAAGAAGAAAAAACGTTATCACTCTTGAAA
>NZ_JAAFZB010000086.1 GCF_010692725.1 Flavihumibacter soli
CAGCCTATGCCAAAAATATCAAGTAAAGGGTATGATATGCCCGCCTCTCCTATCCGTAAGTTGACTCCCTTTGCCGATGAGGCCAAGCGAAAAGGAAAAAAAGTTTATCACCTGAACATCGGTCAGCCGGACATTGAGACCCCGGAGGGCATGCTTAACGCGATCAAGAATATTGATTTTAAGGTCTGGGCTTATACGGCATCGGAAGGCACCCTAACCTACCGTAGCAAGCTTGCAGAATACTATAACAAACTGAATTATAATATCGGTCCGGAAAACATCCTGGTGACCAACGGCGGTTCCGAGGCGATCACGATCGCGATGGGCGCATGCCTGGATCCCGGTGATGAGATCATCATCCCGGAGCCTTTCTACGCAAACTACAACGGCTTTGCCTGTATGAGCGACCTGGTGGTTAAACCGATACTTTCACATATCGAGAATGGCTTCGCCCTGCCGGCTATCAGCGAGTTCGAGAAGCTGATCACCGACAAAACCAAGGCGATCATCATCTGTAACCCAAATAACCCCACCGGCTATCTCTATTCACAGGAAGAACTGAATGAGCTGAAAACGCTTTGCCAGAAGTATGACCTGTTCCTGTTCTCGGATGAAGCTTACCGCGAATTCTGCTATGACGGCCGGGAGTTCATTTCGCCGATGCACCTGGAGGGAATGGACGAGAACGTGATCGTGATGGATACCGTTTCGAAGCGCTACAGCGCATGTGGTGCCCGTTTAGGTTGCCTGATCACTAAAAACAAGGAAGTACTGGCAGCGGCATTGAAATTTGCCCAGGCACGCCTGAGTCCCGGTATGGTTGCCCAGATTGCGGGTACGGCAGCGGTGGATACCCCGGATTCGTATTTCGAAGCGGTAAATAAAGAATATACCGAGCGCCGGGATATCCTGGTTAGCTCATTAAATAAGATTGAGGGCGTCTTCTGTCCGAACCCGGGCGGTGCCTTCTACGTGGTTGCCCGTTTCCCGATCGACAATTCAGACAGGTTCTGCCAGTGGATGCTGGAAGAATTCGAACATGACAATCAGACAGTGATGATGGCCCCGGCTACCGGATTTTACAGCACCGCAGGCGCAGGCACCAACGAAGTGCGACTGGCATATGTTTTGAATAAAGAGGATCTGAAGAGCGCGATGCTTTGCCTTGAGAAAGCGTTAGCAGCTTATCCGGGGAGAGTGACGAGTGAGAATGAGGAATTAAGAATTAAGAATTAAGAATTACCAGGGAGGAATTAAGAATTACGATTTACGAATTTGGCTTAACAGAAGAGCGACTCAAAACTCCAAACTCCCAACTCAAAACTAGTTATAAAGTCGTAAGTTTGTAGTTGAGCATTGGATTAGTGTAGAGCAACTCACCACTCCAAACTCCCAACTCCCAACTAAATCCCGGGGCCGACCGGAATTGACAGGATGGAGATGAATATGTAAGCATGCAGCGCGTTGTGAGACGAGCGCTATAATCTGAACTCTCAAACCACAGTTGGCGAAAATAACTACGCCTTAGCTGCTTAATTTAGAATTAAGTAAGCTTTTGTCCCGCTAGGTTCCGTTCTGTTACTTAGCATCAGGGGCATCGAACAACAGAACTGGCCAGGGTTTAATGGTGTGAAAGCCCGGCGAGAAGAAACACCTACGGAAGACGGTACAGGTGAACTTCTGACCTTCCCCTTCCCGACAATGAAACAGCAGTTAAGCATGTAGAAAGCATAATTTATACCATGTTTGGACGAGGGTTCGAATCCCTCCGGCTCCACAACAAACTGTTCCTGATCCCTCTAAGTGATAGCTTAGGGGGATTTTTTTTTGGGAGTTTTAAGTAATAAGTTGTACGTAGTAAGTCAGGCTGTACTAGTCCTAATTATTAATTACTAATTATTAATTACTTCCTACTTATTACGTTTAACCTACTACTCCACTCCCCTTCCCGACAATCAAACATATGGAAGTTATCCGCTTCATATAAATACTTCATACATCATAATAGCCTAAGAAAAAGATCTAAGAACGCTTGCATTTACTGTTTTAATTTGCTATTTTGTTTCTTCCTATATAAAATCTTCTACATATAAATAAAAAATACAATGATTGAAAGCATTATTTTGGTTGAAGGAGAAGCTGTGCAGGAAGACGCACTCAGGATTTCTCTGGCAAATGCCAAACAACTCGTGATTGGCAACGCACCCGGCTTTGGATTTATATTACATGTGGCCGGCAATACTTCAGAAGACCTCAATAAAGCCTTTCTCGAATTTGCCAATGTACCGGGTGTTTCTGCGGTATCCCACCTGGCAATTCATTCCCGGCGGTGAGCGTAAACTGTAAACTTGCTAGGCATTCCCAGGAGACGAACATTCGACTTGGGAAAGTAACAATTGATTTTTCGTTGATAAGACAGGCAAAATTGTAAAATGAAAAGGGCAGGTAACATCGGCTTTGATGCTATTGCTATGTAATTTCTCCGCTTTCTATTACATTAGTTCTGGCTTTAACGTAACGTGCAATTTATCCGCAACAACAACAAGCCTTGAACGTTATGTGCACTATGACGAAACTGCAAACATTGACATTTATGTTGACGGCGAGCATTCTTTTTGCTTGCGGTGGACAGGAACGCACCAACAAGGTTGTAGAACAAAAGTCAGTTTCTGTCGATCATGAAACCTTGCCTGACGTCGAGAAAATTGTGGACAGTAGAGAAGGAAATAGAGTTGAAAGTTCTCATATCAGTGTAGGTGGTCCACCTTCCAAGCCCAAGTATTCAAGTTCAGAAAATATTACTAATATGGAAATAGTAAAAATATTTGCTGCCTTTTCAGCCGCAGTTATTTCGATAGTTTCATTTGTAATTGCAAGACGGTCGGATATACGATCAAAAAAGGCTGAAAACATAAAAAATTTACTTGGCGAAAAAGAAAACGTCGCCTTTGGAGCACTTAAG
This sequence comes from Flavihumibacter soli, assembly GCF_010692725.1. Lineage (GTDB taxonomy): Bacteria > Bacteroidota > Bacteroidia > Sphingobacteriales > Sphingobacteriaceae > Daejeonella > Daejeonella soli. Next base: position 2,963 of record NZ_JAAFZB010000086.1, read on the forward strand.
TTGTTGAGGGTCGGATTGCCCCAAAAAAAAACGGATAGGGAACTGTTAATTAGTGCATTATTACAAGCTTGTCTTCTTGAGGGTTCCGATAGAGCTAGAGCCTTACTTTACCGCGTTATTGAGGTAAATAAACTAAAGTATTTAAAAGAGTTCCAGAAGGGCCTTGAAACTATGAGATCAAACTTCAGTTCTATGGATAAATATCAATTTACAAAGGAAGAATTAGATTTATCAAGAGGGCTTAGACGGATTGAAGCGATTGAAAAGGTCATCAATTCCAACATAAGCGGACATTTCAATATTCCTAAAGCAATATAAAAACACGAACGCACAACAATGCATTGGCAAAAACGGGGCAGGACTAGCAAAATCGATTTTAGTTCGTTATCAGCTTTTGTTTAGGTTTGACCTCTCCAATTGTTCTCTGATTTGTTGTGTAATTTTCGTTCCCAATTTAACCTCGGTGTCTGGCAAGGCCAGCACCGGATCCCCATACTTCGCCCATGCAAAACGTTACCGGCTATGCTAAACGAAGCCAAGTATGACGGAAACTAACAACCCGATCCCGATAGCTATCGGGATACTTTAACCAAATATTCATATTATGAAAAAACTACAATTCACCGTAAGCATCAATGCACCTGCGAGCAGGGTTTATGATGTTATGCTGGGCATCAGCAGTAAATCAACTTATGAGCAATGGACTTCTTTGTTTAACCCGACATCGAGCTATGAAGGAAGCTGGGACAAGGGAAATAAAATGCTGTTTATTGGAGTAGATGAGAAAGGAGAAAAGGGCGGTATGGTTTCCAGGATAGTTGAAAACATTCCCAACCAGTTTGTTTCAGTCCAGCATTATGGTCTTGTTAAAGGTGACAAGGAAATCTCAGAAGGTCCAGAAGTGGAAAAATGGGCAAACGGATTTGAAAACTATACCTTCCAAGAAAACAATGGAACGACAACCCTTACTGTGGACTTAGACACCACGGAAGATTTTTTAGATTATATGAATGAGACCTACCCTAAAGCACTGGATAAGTTGAAAGAACTTTGTGAAAAATAAAAAAAAATAACCCCCATGCGCATACTCATTTTCGGAGCTTCGGGTAAAACAGGATACGAATTGGTGAGGCAAGCCTTAGAGCAGGGACATCATATTACGGCATTCGTTCGCAACCCTTCCAATTTAAAGATTGCACATATAAACCTTCAGGTTTTTCAGGGTGATGTAACCAACTATAAATTAGTCACGGATGCTGTTAAAGGACACGATGCCGTATTTTCTACATTGGGTGCTGCAAGCCCATTTAAATATGACCAATCGGTTGTAGATGGGGTGAGTAATATTGTGAAAGCGATGGAAGCAAATGGTATCATGCGGTTTATTTATATGTCCGCGATCAATGTGGAAGAAAGCCGCAGGAATGCAGGGCTGTTAATCAGAGTACTGGGGACTACACTTTTACGAACGGAAACAGCCGGACATGAGGCGAGAGAAAAAATAATAAGACAAAGCCGGCTGGACTGGACATTAGTTCGCTCAGCAAAATTAAGCGATGGTAAATTTACGGGTAAGTACCGAAGTGGTGAAGATATTAAGGCAAAAGGAATAGCAGCAGGTATTTCCCGAGCCGATGTTGCCGACTTTTTGCTTCGGCAATTAACCAACCTCAGCTATATAAGAAAGGTCCCAATGGTAATGTATTAGAACTTCAGTGCTCCGAAATAAAGTTCAGTGCTAAAACTGGCGGAAAATACGGGATTGTGTCCCGCACGTGCTGGATTCAGTGGTGGCAGACAGTTTTGTGTTTCTAAATCGCCAAATCTGTAGCTGCAAAACGTTGCGCGATATTAAACTTAAATAAACGATTAAATCGAACCCAATATGATCAAAACAATTACAATATTTTTCTTTTTTTTATTGAGCATAACTTTAACTGCTCAAAGTTCTGAGCTTCTAAATGGTAAATGGGTTTTTAAAAAAGCTTTAAATAAAGAAGTCGATGATTTAGGCAGAAAAACGTTGAAATCAGATATAATTAATAAAATGACCTTTGAATTTAAAAGTAACAGTGAATTCAGTGCATTCGCTTTCGGGCAAAATATGAATGGAAAATGGGCACTTTCTAAAAACGCAAAGGTGATTACTTTAAGTACTGGAGAAGAAAAATTCGAACTCTTAATTCTCAAACTAACCGAAAGCGAACTAATATTAAAATTTGGTTTGGGCGAATTTTTAATGAAAAAGCTTTAACATCGCCTGACAGCACTTTTGTTCAATTGCTGGTTTGTTCGCGAAGTAGTTTTTTCAAAACAAACTCTATCTTAACCCCGAGCACTCGATTCCAAAGACCGACACTAAGCAAATCTGCGGAACGTTACAAGCAACCGAAGAGCATACAACAACAAGTAGACAAGCGATTATTTAGGGTCAGAATTATTTGGCTCAGAAACCAAAGGATTGATATGAAACTCTCTTCAAAAGCGGAAAACATCCTGGCTCAGATCAATACTAAAACTAAGTTAGGGGACTTACGGATCATTGCTAAGGAGATCAAGAAGGATCACGAACTGGCTATGGAACTATGGTCAACCGAATGGTTTCTGCCCATGCAACTGGCCATCCTGATCATGGACAATAAGCTTCTGTCCCAGGATTTGATTAATGAGCTGGATAAGGATATGCAGACTCATCCATATGATGAGCGAAATCAGTTAATGGATTGGCTAATGGCCAACCAGCTTACGAAGGACAAAAAGACAATTGCACTGATCCAATCCTGGGAAAATAGTCCTTCTTCACTTCAAAGACGCACTTACTGGTATTACCAGGCAAGATTAAGATGGATGGGACAGGCCCCCCCGGAAAATACGCCCGACTTACTTTCAGCAATTGAAACCCGAATTGCTATGGAAGATCCTGAAGTTCAGTGGGCCATGAATTTCACTGCAGGCTGGATCGGCGTCTTTGAAAAAAAATACCGGGATCGTTGTGTCGCTCTGGGCGAGAAAACTGGTCTTTATAAAGGTGAAATGGTATCAAAAGGCTGTACCCCCGATTATTTGCCGGAGTTCATTGCGATTGAAAGCAGCAAACGAAATCTTTAGAGTAATAGGTTTTAAGTTTTAAGTAGTAAGTCAGCTGTACTTCTTGCATATTACCGTCTACTTATTACTTATTACTTATTACGTACAAATAATACCCCCTAACCTGTGATACGTAACAAGTTTTACGTAGTAAGTCAGCTGTACTTGGGCAAATCACCGTCTACTTATTACGTACAACTTAATACTTCCTGTTTATTCCAACTTTATTATACAACAATCTCCTGCTCCTGCGGCTGTAACCGAACCCGACCATTTTTTGCCTGTATGCGAAGAGGCAGTATAGCTATATGTACCTTTTGGCTTAATGACTGAAACGGCCCATTTTGCCGTGCATAAATCAACTATAGAAGGATCGTAGTTTGATAGTGTATGACCAATATATTCACCATCTAAGTAAACATCAATGAATGGGCCTCCCGAATTAGTTATAGGACTATAAAAGATAAGATTACTCTCATTTGCATCAATTGATTTGGCATTAGACCTCCCTAAAATAAGTTCCGTTGATTTGCCATTTATGAGGGTGACAGAACCTTCCCATTTTTGGCCATTTTCACTCTCAGCCTGATAATTGTATGTTCCTGGCGATAGAATTGCGACAACAGCGGGTACTGTCGGACCGATAAAACGGGGTCCTTTAAGGTTCTCCAGGATTGATCCAACCAATTTTCCGTCCAGCCTGACATTTATTTTCCTCATTCCGGATTCGTCATTGTAAAAGATAACGCTGCCTTTCTTCTCACCAATTGTATTAGAGCTATTCAGATTAATAATTTCGCACTCGTTTTCGCTCACTATTACCTTTGTGTTCCACGCAACAAGACTATTCCGGGCATTTATATCATAGGTGCCGGTCTTCAATTTAATTTTCTTAGCAGAATTGTCTGGATGGGCACAATCAGCGTTTCGGGTTTGACTTGGAGTATAGTCCGTAGCATCAATATAGGCGGAGGTTAGGAAGTCCAGATCATCAGAAATTACAATCAGAACCTCTCCAAATTTGTCAGCCGGCGGAGGTTCCGTACCATCCTTTTTCCTGCAGCCCATGACAATAAGGGCTATGGTTGCGAATAGTAGTAACTGTTTCACAGCAAGGATTATGATGTGCTATTATACACTATAAATTTATAGATAAAATTATTGAGTTTTAGATTTAATTATAGCCAGACACGTTGATATTCAGCTAATTGAAATCTCCGTTCGGTTAGCAGGGGCCTGCAGGCCTTTGCCCCTGGTCTTTGGAATTATAGAACCCTCAACAGGATGCAAAGACATTTTTGTTGGCAGCAAAAGTTAATTATACTTTGATGAACGGTAATTTGATTGATAAATACCAACTTTGTGCTCACCCTGTCGTTGCAGGAAGCGATTTGCCATTATTTAAAATATCTGCGACAGGATTATTATTAAACTCACGAAGACTAAAACCTTTCCTGGTGCAGTAACGCTATACTATGAACCGATGAACAAAAACACAGGCAACCGCTAAGTCGTATCGGCAACATGCGGGCTGAACGGGTTTGATTGGACAGATTGAGAAGTTGAAATCTGTCCTTCGGTTAAACTTTAAGATCTATATAACAATGCAGTCAGACGATCTATTAAAACAGGTAAATTTCATAAAAGAGATAGACAAGTTGAAATACATTCAACGTAAGACGAAGTTATTCAACAGTGAGAGACAGGAAAATGATGCAGAACATAGCTGGCATTTAGCCATGATGACTATTGTTCTAGCGGAACATTCGGACAAACCAATTGATGTGCTTAAGGTTTTAAAAATGGTTTTGATCCACGACATTGTAGAGATCGACGCAGGCGACACTTTTATCTACGACTCTCTGAAAGATCATACAAATACAGATGAAGAACTTCTAGCAGCAAAACGAATATTCGGACTCTTACCGGCAGACCAGGCGGAAGAATTTATCGCCATCTGGAATGAATTTGAAGAAGGTATGACTGATGAAGCCAAATTCGCCAGGGCAATGGACCGGTTTGAACCATTGCTTCAAAACACCTCCAATAATGGCGGGACCTGGGCAGAATTTAATGTCCCCTATCAAAAAGTTTACGATAAGAAAAAAGCCATTAAAGACGGTTCGGCATCGATCTGGAACTATGCAGAGAACCTGATCGACGAAAGTGTAAAGAAAGGCATTTTAAAAAAGTAGCGGGGGCAATTTGCTAATTTGCTAATTTGTCAATTTGCTAATGGGGGCGCCAGCCTTCTGATAATTCGTATTAACCCTGTAATCCGTGTCAAAGGTCACTCTTTTACAAAACTTTGCGTCCTTTGCGTCTTCAACTTTGCGACCATTGCGTGAAATAATCAGTCTCTAATTTAGCATCCTTGTTTTATTCCATTTAACAAATTATCAGTAACATCTTAAAAGCCTTTTGGGCACGCGAAGCAAAATAAGAAAACGCTAAGCCCGCAAAGTCAATTTGCTAATGGGGCCGTCAGCCTTCTGATAATTCGTATTAACCCCTGTAACCCGTGTCAACGGTAAAGTTCTTTTACAAAACTTTGCGTGCTTTGCGTCTTAAACTTTGCGACCATTGCGTGAAATAATCAGCCTCTAAAGTGATCTTAGAATCTAAGTGATCAATACAAAAGGTAAGGGACACTCATTGTTAGAACTGAAAACCCCGATAAAAAGGAACTTGCATAAGTCCGTTTACATCGGGGTTTTGCAGAAATATATTGCTTTAATTATGCAGTATAAACTTCAAAGAGCCATGCCCATCTATGTCCTTAGCTGCCAGCCATAACGAAGGTGTTGCTAGTGAGCCTTACCATACGGCGGACCGGCGATGTTATCAATAGTCCATATTTCGCCAGCGATTGTGACGATGTATGCGGTGTTCCCGATAATTTCCAGAGAGGTGGGTCGGTCAAGTCCGTCGGCGATGACGCTGAACGTACCATCCGCGTTAACCCGCACGAGTGAGCCGGTATTGGGCAGCGCCGGAGAACCTTCGGGGTTGCCGCTATAATCCCCCTGCGAAAGAGCAAACAGTGTCTGGCCACGGCCGAATTCCACATCAACAACCAAGGGAGCACCGGAGGCTACGGTTATAACCGAAGGCGACTTAAGGTCAAATGACACAACCTTCCCGTTTTCAGGAAGGTGGGGCACCGGGCCGGCCTGGGACAGGAATACCTGGTTGCCTCGCACCGCCATGCCGGTGGGGACAATATTATTGAACTGCCTTGCCACTGTGATCTCACCATCTAGTGTAACGTGCAGTACCCGGTTGAGGTGGCCGTCAGTTACCAGGAAGCCGCCCTGGTAGGGTTGAATCGAATACAGAATTCCGGTTACAACATCAACATTAAAGCCGGTTGGCGGATTGGCTATATTATATGCGCCGATATCAGCGATGATTGTATAGCTGTTCGGACCGTCGATTCGATAAATGCCGTTAACCTGGCCGGTTGGAAAGAAATTAGGATCGTCGACCGCGGATACAAGCGCATAGGCTGTGCTGCCGATGAACGCAAGATCTGTTATCCCACCAAACTCAAAACCGGGCATTTCCTGCGGTAACCCACTGGCGAAGGTTGTGTAATTACCTGTCTCCGGGTCAATTCGTAAGATCGCGCCAGCCGCAGAGCTAGGCACAAACAGATCACCCCCAGGACCGATCGTGCTGCCGATCACGGTGCCATCAATGCCCGTCACCAGCTGCTCCGGCTCACCGGATTCAACTGCCTTTATAGCATTACCCTGATCATCCACAGATTTCTCTGCCAGCTGTTCGCGCTCGCATCCCGGTATTACCATTGCAATAAATACCAGGAAAAAGAAAACAAAAAGCTTTTTCATAATAACCTCCTTTTTTAATTGTTAACTGGTATAAGAATGTAAATAACTTGAGAAAAGCAATTGCAGCAATCAATATGACACCGGACGAATTTTGCGGCTAGACAGTTATAATCCCTGGATTAAGAAATACATCAGCATTAAGCTACATGCCTATTCTCAAATAAATTTTAATGTGTCTACTTTGATGAACTTAAAATTTACCCTTTGATTTGAATCAGAGTAAAAGCTTTAGCATAAGGAAGAGGGTTCCAGCTAATAATTATCAATGAGAAACGATAGTAATTGACCAATAAATTTAAGAGTTTTCTGAGAAAATATCTGTTTTAATTAATAGTTTTTATTGGATGACCGGCGTAAACCGTTTTTCACGCTTCACAGGCGTGGTTGTCAGATCCGGTGGCCTCTTTCTCGCTTATCTATTAAAAAATACAGCTTCCCTACCGGTGGTTCAGGCATCCCCTGCCCAATCAGTAATAATGGTTACAAATACCGTAATCTGTATAATAACAGGTCTTAAAATAGAAAGGACATTTGTAACATCCGAATATGAAAATCTTAAAAAGTACAATTGATATGTTAAATCAGGAAAATCAGGAAGGTCGTCGCCAGTTCCTAAAAATAGGAGCCTTTTTAGGCACAGCAGCCATAGCTGCACCCGTTCTTGCTGCTGCTCAACTGGAAAAGGAAGTTTTTCCGGAGAACAAGAATGACGGGATCACGAAAACCAGGATTCTTGGTTCAGGTAAGCACAGCTTGAATGTATCTGCCCTGGGGCTGGGCTGCATGGGCATGAGCTGGAACAGAAGTTTTGTGCCGGACAGGAAAAACAGTATTTCCGTTATCAGGAAAGCTTACGAGATGGGCGTTAACTTTTTCGACACGGCAGAAGCTTACGGACCATTTGCAAATGAAGAATTGGTTGGAGAAGCAATAGCCCCTTTCCGGAAGGACATTATACTTTGCAGCAAGTTTGGTTTCGATATTCAGAACAACAAGCTGACCGGAGGATTTAACAGTGATCCTAAACATATCAGGCAAGTGGTCGATCAATCATTGAAGAGACTGAAGACGGATGTTATCGACCTGCTTTATCAGCACCGGGTAGATCCTAAAATCCCGATGGAAGACGTTGCAGGTGCCGTTAAGGATCTAATAGAACAAGGAAAGGTGAAAAATTTTGGATTAAGCGAAGCCGGAGCGGAATCCATCCGGAAAGCACATGCCATTCAGCCGCTGACTGCTATCCAAACGGAACTCTCTTTAATGTCGAGGGAAGCAATAACAGAGATCTTTCCTGTGTGCGAAGAATTAGGCATCGGCTTCGTTCCTTATAGTCCGCTTTGCAGAGCTTACCTGACAGGGTATTTAAACGAGAGAACGAAGTTTGATCCTGCAAATGATAACCGTCCTTCCCTACCCCGCTACACTCCTGAAGCCATCCGGGCGAACTGGAAGATCGTGGAGTTTTTAACTGATTTCGGAAATCAGAGGGGCCTGACGCCAGCACAGATTTCGCTGGCCTGGCTGCTTGCCCTCAAGCCTTATGTTGTCCCTATTCCCGGCACTACCAAGCTGGCTCATTTACAGGAAAACATGTTGTCTGCCGATATTACACTGTCAAAAGCAGAGCTTGATAACATAACGCAGACTATCACCGGAATCAGGATCGTGGGCGATCGCTATGCAGCTCCGCAAACGAAATAGATATGTGAATAGCGGAAACCCAGAAAATGCTTGACTATTATGCTGAGCATAATATTTACCTGTGATATCGAACTGATCAATATTCAGCAGATCAACGAAGCCTACGAGCGATTGCTGAAAGGCGACGTGAAATATCGGTTTGTAATCGATATGGCTTCGTTAAAGAATTAGTTAAGCTGGAGTCCCTGGTCGCCTGATCGGGGAATGATCGATTCAAACCTTCCCGCTTTCCGTATTTCAATCCAAATTAACTTACGCTTAATTAGTCGTTATATAATTGATCCTTTTGATAAATTCGTGTTAGAAATCAGGGAGGTCAAATCATATGAGAAAGATAATCGTCTTATCCATGATCACACTAGATGGAGTCATGCAGGCGCCTGGTGGCCCTGGCGAAGATACGTCAGGCGGTTTTCAATATGGCGGCTGGACTGCATCCTATGGTGACGAGGTTTTTGCGAAGGTCCTGGAAGAAGAGCTCAAACCTGCAGATTATCTATTGGGCAGAAAGACATTTGAGATCTGGGAGTCTTACTGGCCTGAACACGGAGATTTTTGGCCGGGTATCAATGAGGGCACCAAGTACGTTATGTCTAAAACGATGAATCATTCGGATTGGAAGAACACCGTTTTTATCACGAGCCTGGCGGATATCGAAAAGCTAAAAAATTCAGAAGGTTCGGACATCCAGGTTTGGGGAAGTTCTGAGCTTATCCCGCTGCTGCTTCAGAATAACCTGGTGGACGAACTGCGGCTCAAAATTTACCCCCTGACTCTGGGTGAAGGGAAAAAGTTGTTTGGCAATGGTACGAGTGCGGCAGCGTTTACATTAACTAAGAGTGTGGTTACGCCCGGCGGCGTTATTATTGCCAGTTATAAGCGTGCAGGTGAAGTTAAGACGGGTACTGTAGGAGCTTAATACAGGCAAATTTAGATAAATAGAGTAGAATTAAGATATGAATGACACAAGCCACCACGACGAGCGCATAGCAAAAATGACATTCGGTTCGGTATATCCGCATTATGTCGAAAAAGTGGAGAAGAAAGGCAGAACGAAGGAAGAACTGCACCAGGTTATTGAATGGCTGACGGGCTTTGATGAGAAAAGGCTGCAGGAGCAGATTGCGGAAAAAGCAACGTTTGAAAAATTCTTTCAGAATGCTACGTTAAATCCAAATGCCCATCTGATTACCGGCGTGATCTGTGGCTACCGGGTTGAAGAGATCGAAAATCCCTTAACGCAAAAGGCACGGTATTTAGACAAGCTGGTGGATGAACTGGCGAAAGGTCGTAAGATGGAGAAGATATTGCGGGTGGGGTAATTCGGCTGTTTCGGTTTCACGCAAAGAGCGCAAAGATTAAGGCTCCGAGGTCGCAAAGTTTGATTTTAGATAGAGAATTAGCCTTTGCGGCCATTGCGTTTTCTTATTTTGCTTTGCGTGCCAACCTTTAAACCTTAATAACGGAACAAGAATATGAGAAAATTGATCATGTGGAACGTTATGACCCTCGACGGTTATTTTGAAGGCAGTAAAAACTGGGACCTTTCATTTCATGAACTTGTTTGGGGACCAGAACTTGAAAAACTAAGCCTTGAGCAACTGAATTCAGCAGACTACCTTGTTTTTGGTCGTGTAACCTATGAAGGTATGGCAGCCTACTGGCAAACGGAAAAGGGAGAAATTGCCGACCTGATGAACAAGATTCCAAAACTTGTCTTTTCCAGAACGTTAAAAACGGCTGACTGGAATAACACGACCTTAATTAAGGAAGATGCATCTGCCGAAATCAAAAAACTGAAAGAAGCTGGCGGTGGCGATATGTATGTTTTCGGAAGTTCCATTCTTTCGGAAACCTTTATAAATGACGGCCTGTTTGACGAATACCGGATCGGCATTGCACCGGTTATTTTAGGCAGCGGGCGACCGCTTTTCAGGCAGGGAATTTCCTCCCGGAATTTAAACCTCGTTTCAACGCAGCAGCTTTCAACAGGCGGTTTGGTTGCGATATACTCGAAATAAATTTGCTCCAGGTCCCTAAGCTGTGAGACAAGCAAAAGGATAGGGAAAGACATTCAACCTGCATTACGCCAATGAAAACAGACAGCACAAAGGACAAGCCGACTGAGTCTGCCACCGATCTGAGTTCGCAGACGTTCTATCATGGCACGAAGATCGATCTGAAGCCGGGAGACCTGATCGAACCCGGCTATAATTCAAACTACGGCAAGAGAAAAAAGGCGGCGTATGTCTACCTGACTGCTACCCTGGACGCCGCTACCTGGGGAGCCGAGCTTGCACAGGGCGAAGATCCCGGCAGAATTTATATAGTCGAGCCAACCGGCCCGATTGAAGATGATCCTAACCTGACGGATAAGAAATTCCCTGGGAATCCAACAAAGTCTTACCGTACCCGGGATCCGCTTCGGGTCTGTGGCGAGGTCATCGACTGGCAGGGGCATTCTCCGGAACAGCTTAAGACCATGAAGGATCACCTTGAGCGGCTTAAGGAAATGGGTATCGAGGCTATCGAGGATTGATAGGATTGAAATTCAGCTTGCCGGTTCAATGATGATTTGTAAAAACAGGAGTAATCTTATATTCACTGCGTGAGCTGATGATTGCAGACAGCTTGTCCCTGGCCTCGGTCAAACGTTCAATTGATAATTGATTAACATGTTCATCCAGTTTGGATTCATGGTTACTGAATAATTCAACATCCCCCAGTAACTCAACAATATTTAATAAAGGGGACCTGGGTGGTACTTTCACAAAACCACGTCCCGGAGTCCAAACCCAGCCCCCGCCATCGGAAGTTACTTCTCCATATGGAGTACCCTGAGGTTCTATCTGTCGCTTTTCGCGGATGTAAACATTTATAAAGGCTATTCTTTGTTCAACATCTATTTTGGATAAAGTTATTTTAGCATAAAAGCCAAAGAGATCCTCTATAATTCCTGTTTCAAATGATTCTCCGGGGCGGAGATCGACCACTTCGGTGGGATCAATTGCCGAGTTATTGGTTACCAGGATCTCCGGGCAGGGCGTACCGTCACCAGGGTGAAGCGATTTCCGATGAAGTAAGACACAAGGAGCCGGCAATTGCCTGTCCCATTTTTCATTCATGCGAAATTCCAGGAACAAGGTTTCATTCCCGATCCGTAACTGGGCGGAAAGCCAGCCCGGCAGATCGCGGCGATGCAGCGGCCTCAATTGGAATGATATCGGCTTGATCATCTAGATTTTTTGAGTGAAAATAGCAGAGTAAGGTTTGCTGGACGATCTTTGTCGGACTGGCTGCATTTGGTGAGGGCAATTAAACACCTTTACATGTAAAAAGCATAATTATACTATGCTTGGACCAGAGTTCCGAATTATAATTTCGTTATAACTTTCCAAATTATAATCAAATAGAGACCGATAAAAATGGTTTGTAAAACCAAATAGTCTTTCAAAACTATTTTTATACCGTATCCAACCAACCCTAGTAGACCAATGATTGCAAGTAAAATTAACGGTGAGAGTAAGCCTAAGATCTTAACAAAACCGTTTTGTTTCTTAATGCAGATGTTCGCAGGGAAAGCAGCTGTAGATCCGTTCACAATATAGTTTGCAATTGTATCCCATAATTCCTCTTTAATACCTGCCCCATGTGAACCCTTGAGGTATCGTAATTGACAGTTTGAGCTTAATGAAGAAAATCCATCATGCCCTCCACTTCCTATATCCTGTATTTGTAATGTTTGAAATGCTTTCGGAAAGATTGCAACGACCAAGTCTGCCGAAGCAACCAGATTAAGGATACCCTGGATTCTCCTATTTGCAATCATCCGATTCCAATTATATCCTTGTCGAACCACACTTCCTGCAAACACTATATGTTTAAATTTGCATGCAGGATAGTCTTCCAAGGCTCTGGCAAGTAAATAAGTTCCATTACTGTGACCAATAAACGAAAATTGCGCCATTGGGTACCTCGCTTTGTTTTCCGTGTATTGATCCATTAACCATTCAACCTTTGCCCTCCTTGTTGCATAAAAAAGAAATGACAGCATAGGGAAATATCCATAACTAGACGTTTCTGTTTCAAATATCCTTTTCGAAACACTCCCCAATTTTTGAACTCTACTACCAATCTTTTTGGTCCAAAAGCCAGCATCCCGGATGCCATGTATCACAAAAACAACGTCTGTCACATCATTTCGTTGCATTAATGGCTGTTGCTCAAAACTATCAATTTGCAGTTTCTCAAGTTCGGTAGTATTAGTTAAGAGAGCTGAGGCGAATACTTCTGCTCGCTTCCTTCCGGCATAGGTGTCATCCATATCTCGCACAGTAACATGCCCGGAAAAAGGTACTTCTAAATAATAGAAGTTATTTCCTGTAATTAAGTCTATATTATCATCGGGTGATACAAGATCATCGATGCTTCCTAACATTTGCACAACCACCGCATTCCCAATTTTTTTAAAGGTTACACCATTTAACATTGATAACCACTGGAGACGTAGCTGTGTTATAAAGGGGGCTCCTTTTCTAATTTTAAATATGAACATATTGTAATTGAAAAGTGAAAGAATATCCCCTACTGCTATACCCAGCTTCAAAAATACAGAGTTGACAAAAGAAAGGTGCCGGTTTACCGTCCAACCTCTGTTCATACCTGCCATCAATACTATACGGCTAACTTTGGAAGCCCAAATTCTGGTTTTTTTGAAATGAAAAAGCTCGAATGGTGAGTCATCATTTTCTCCACAGGCATATACATAAATTTTCCTTGCCAGTAACGCGCCTGAGCTGTGTCCTATCAATACTATTTCTTCATATCTATGAGATTCATATTTTTTATCAATTAATTTGATGACTGAATTCACTACTTTGTTTGGATCAGCATTCGAGAATTTATGCAGCCCCAAACGAGGGATTAAAATTTCAGCATTTGGATAATTTTTGCTGATTTGATATTTTACAGAATCGTAGGAGGACACCTTACTTGCATAACCATGCAAAAGTACCACCAGACAGTTTTTCTTACTTGTTCCATACTGAACAGCCATCTTTCTTAAGATTAATTGGGTTGATAACTTTATATAAGAAACTATCAGCACAGTGTTATGACTAAGCCGATCAATTTATCTTTAATAAGATCGTTTGTACTCATTTTGTGAGTATAGTCATGGTAATGATCATATTATTATAATTTATAAAAATTAACTGATAGTATTTAGATTAAACACTAGGTTGTTAGAAATTAATTTCTGTCCGGGATTTTTAGTGGCCAGGAATCAAAGCAGTTCTTTGCCCCTGATTTCGTCTTAAGTTCACTAACCAATACTGTATTGCCCGGTCACTTAGTTGCAGTCCTTATCCAGAAGCATCAATAATCAAATATTACATCTGTTAATCTGAACAAATGTTTATACTTAGTATAGCTGGATTAGGGAACTTGGAAATGTGCAGCTTTAAGATCGGCGATGATGATTTTGTGGTGCACTTTTTCGATAATGATCACCTGAAGAAAGCCATGAAAGGCGAAATGGCGGATCTGAGCCGGAGAGACGAGATCATGTTCACACTATGGGCTGAAAGTAAGGAAGAAGCGGATGCATGGGCGGATGAAGTGCGTAAAGTCGGCGGTACTATCTTTGACGGACCAGCTGTATTCGGTGAAGGCTATTATGGTTTGCCTTTTCAGACCCCGAAGGGCATAAGTGGAATGTGTTTCATATGTGAGGAAGTTTAGGGTTTAGGGTTTAGAGTTTAGGGGGTTAGAAGAGGGGTATGGGGGTTACAAGGTTATGGGTTTAGAGGTTTAAAGGTTTAGTGACTTGCACTCCCATTATGTAACATATCCCTTCGTCTTCACAAAAGGCTGTTTATAATCCCTCTATTTAGACATAGGGAGATTTTATTTTATAAGTATGCCTAATTCCATATTCTTATTATTGTTCATCTTATAAAACACTTCACATAAAATAATTAGATGTGCAAAAACACTATATATGAGCAATATTAAGTGGGCCTCATATGACTTTATCTATATGAAACTAACATTGTTACTTTCTTTCACATTGATATTGTCAGCATGTAATGACTCAAGACTTGCCCCTCAATTTAAAGTTAGTAAGGACTCCATTTATGCGGACATACATAAAATTGTAAAAACAGAAAGCATTTTCATTGAAGGATATAAAGCACCCGTAGACGATACCTATAGCATAATTTTAACCATCCAACTTATAAACGCCAAACAACTTCCTAAAGACAATGACTCAATAATGGACATTCAAAAGAAAGTTGCAATTAAAGTCAAGAGTTTTTTGAAAAATCACTCTCAATTTCGGGAATACCACATTGGATTTGTTCAAAAAGACACAACTAAGACCATATTAGGGACAGCAACAAAGGAAGAAGGTTTTTTTGACCATAGATTTAATGTTGACGACTTATAAAACCGCACACAACATCAGGTTTAAATTATAAAAGTTACATTTTCGTTGGTTATAAAAACACGTAATACTAATGTTATAGGGGCAGCCTTTGCTTACAGAGTAAAACGCGTACTTGCACCAGATTTACCCATAAATTACCCCATGAAATTTAAGATTGCATCCATAATATATTTATCACTCATAGCCACTAGTTGTACTACAAAGCCAACTAAGACGAACCTAAAGGAACCTGTTTGTAAGGTTGGCTTAATGGGGCCGGGAATATATGAACTTGGAACGCATACATCAATTCCGAATATTGAAGGCCTTAAAGAAGGCTTTTCCATTATAATTGATACAAACTATAAAGCAGTTAATCTGAGCCCCTTTCGGGAGGAATATGTCATAAGTCAGATTAAAGATCCGATGAGCTATAGATTTGATGATTCAGCCTGGTTGGCTCTACCCAATAAGATTAAATTAAGGGAGATCCAAAAAGCAAAAGAGGATTGGAAAAAGGAAATATCCCGGGGAATTAAAAAATTTAATGATGGTAAACAAATTGTGTGGCTGATAAATAGGACTTCAGACACATTTACGTTACAAACAAGAATTTTTGATTTGATGGCGATTCAGGAAGCAAAAGATTTGAATGGAATATGGCGGCCAATTGAATATCTGGGGGCGGTAATTGATAATTTTCAGTTTGGTTATAAAAAAATACCACCTCTAAAAGCAGGCTACTTTAAAGTCGTTCTGCCTAACCAAGGTAACTTCAGTACCAAACTCAGATATAAGATTTTAGGCAAGGAGAGATTCTATTATTCACCAGAGTTTGCGGGAAAAATTAAATATTGTCAGTTTACCCAGGACACAACAGAAACAGGACGAAAGGCATTTATGCTTGAAAGGTTCTATAATTATGTTGAGTAATACAGTTCGTAGCTGTGGAGTGACCACTGACAATCAATACCAATATGACAAAAACAGAAAAAATAACACAAGCCCTAACAGACTTTGTAAAAGGCGGTGACAATAGTGACGTAAAGTTGCTGGACAAAGTGCTTCACAAGGACTTTCGGGTCACCAATAATGGTTTTATGGGAACTCCGGGCGTCACCATAATTGATAAGAAGCAGTATTTATCAAACATTCAGGAGGGCGTGTTCGGTGGTTTACCCAGGAAAATGACCATTGAGACCATTGACGAGAACGAAACGATCGCCATGGTTAAACTTCGTTTAGAGAGTTCAGAAAATTATTTTGTTTCATATAACTCGCTGGTATTAGACATTGATGACGAGTGGAAAATTATAAACAACCTGGCGGTTGTGGAAGCGAAAAAGATTTAGGGCTGGAGTTAGAAAGGGGTTATAGGTTCAGGGGCTGTTAATCCACTCCGAACTGCTAACTTCGAACTATCGATTCCTAACTCTACTCCCAAGTCCAAACTACCTACTCCCAACTCCAAACATTATTAGATCTCCTTTAACAATTCATCGCAGTTCACCAGCCTGACCTGTCCTTCTGTAGGTGTCATATTCTCCCACATCCAGTTATGATGTGTAATAACCTGCTCTGCACTTAGATGCGGACGATCGGCCGTTGTATGCCCGTCTTTTATAACCGTGACAGCATAATCATTATTGAGGGCAGAGCGCACGGTTGTATCGACGCAGTAATCTGTTGCACAGCCGGTAATTACCAGCTCCTTAATATTTAATCCATCCAGTACCGATTTTAGTTCGGTCCGGTAAAAGGAGTCGTTTGCTGTCTTGCTTATGAAATGATCCTGCGGATCTACATGCAGTTCCGGCAGTATCTCCCACTCCCGGGAACCGGGATAGAATTTGTTTTCTTTTGATCCATCATGCTGAACAAATATTACCTGTCCCCCATCAGCCCTGATTGCAGAAGCAAGGGAGTTAATCCTGTTGACGACGCCTGTTTCATCAAAACGCGGTGTCTCGGGGATGAAACTGCCTCGCTGCATATCTATTATAAGTAGTATCCTCATAATCAGGATTGTTTTTACAGCCGTGAATCTATAAAATAAATTACTGTTTAATCCTGGCCGATTGTAAGATTGTCAGGATATATGTCGTTAAGTGATTCTTGTTCTCGTCTGATTTAATTTACTTTAGTTGCTGGTCCAGGTATGATAAGCAAAATCTAACTAATGATTAAACTACTAACTCTTAAGCCCTGGCAACTTTTTGGACTCATGATGGGTGTGATGATAATCGGATCCTTTTTTGGGCTGGCCACAAACGATATTGTTTGGGCATTTTCGACATTTTTGTTGGCTGCGATTTACTTTGGCTGGTTCTGGGCTATCGCCGTGAATTTAAATCCAAAACTTCCACCAACAGCTAATTTGAATTTAAGGAGATTCAAGTTGTTCATGTTGATTCCAATGGCATATATTTTCATAATATCTTCATTACTTGCTGGTATTTCGCTAAGAGCGGAGGAAGGGAATTCAGACAGCTTTGTAGCCATAATAATCCCTTTACATTTATTTAGTATGTATTGTATATTTTGGTGTATGGCTTTTGTTGCTAAATCAATAAAAGCCGTTGAACTACAAAAGCGAGTTTCATTCGGCGAATATGCGGGGGAATTTTTTCTAATTTGGTTTTTCCCATTGGGGATTTTCATTTTACAACCAAGAATAAACAAGATGTTTACGGCATCCATTGACAACGACAGCAAAAAATTCTTGAAACAACAATCATTATGACTTCAGCTCAAAGATCATTACCAACATGGATACTTATCGTATCAGGAATTCTTGCATTGATGGAACTCGGGGTAAGTTTAGCACTATGCTACTCTCCGCAATCGGTTCTGGAGACCGTTGACCTGAACGCAAAAGGGGTCGACTACGTCATTTATATGTGGGCTGCCCGGCAATTTGCTCTTGGTGTCATCTTCGCCTACGCGACACTTAAAAAATCAGCTCCCATGCTGACCATTGCCTATATCTTCTTCCTGGTCATGTTTGTCGGCGACCTCCTTATCGGAATTACTCAAAAGGATAATGGACTTATGGTCAGTGCGGTAGTGATGTGTGTTGTTGCTTCAGCAATGCTGTTTGCGATAAACAGGAGAAGATAACAGCACATATGCGATTGACGAGTTAGCCTTCAGCGAGCTCCAAAACGTTATGCAATTAAAATGACAAGAGAAACCAAAGATAATTGCATAGAAAAAGTGTGTAACCTGCCCTTAGACTTTATGACGGCAGACAAATCTTCTGTGACTTTACTGCAGGAATTAAAATTTGCAAGCTTCGCTAATGACATTTCTCAACAGGACATTAAAGACTATTTGTCCCTACATAAGAACTTAATTGATGCTTGGGAAATATGGTCGGAAGACAAACGGACCTGGGGCTATTCTTTATCAATTAGTTCTGATAACTATTTCGTAGGATCATTAGAGCCGGGCGGAAAAGAAAATTTCTCCAAATCATTCCCGAAAGCTGAGGAGGCGTGTGCAGAATTTATCTTGAGAGAGGTTAGTGCGATAAGTAAAATTAATTATGACAAAAACACTTGTAACAGCACTACCCTGTCATGCTCTGCAGATCCCTTAATAAAGATTCACCCTTGATTAAACGACTGACCTTAATACTCATACTCTTAACAGGTACGTTAACAGCAAAGAGCCAGGTGACAATTACGGGGACTGTTTTTTTAAAGGAAGACGGATTACCACTTCCCGGTGTTAACGTTGTTGAAAAGGGAACAAAAAACGGAACTGTAGCGACAATCGAAGGGACATTTTCACTAAATGTAAGTGATCTAAATTCAACCCTGATTTTTTCATCTATAGGAATGATCACACTGGAGTATCCGTTAAAGGGACAGAGTCAGTTATCTATAAAAATGAAGTCTGCCTGCTACAAAGACTTTTTTGATTCTAATCATATAAATGTTTATTACAATAGCGGGGTGATCCATAATCCAGTAGGCGGACAAATTGAAGTAGCTTCCCCTTATGTTTTTTTAGGAGGCGTTGTTAAGGGTATCTATAGTTTCCAAACCAATTTCGATGAGAATGAATTTCAAAATGGACAGGTTGAGTTTAGCCATTTTATTTCGAATTGTGACTTTGACATGGATTTCAAATTGAGTTATCGGAAGGTTTCATTTGAAAAGGATTTGGACTCCAGGGCTCACTCTTTTGAGACAGATCTTAACTTAAAAAGAATTAAACTTATCGCAGGATATAGCCATCTTGACTTTAAAAGAATTGAGACGATGGAGAATCAAACTTCGTCAGGAATATTAGGTGGACTGGGAATATACATTGGCAAACCTTTTTACTCAACGGTGGTCGGCAAAGTTTACGCGTATAAGAACAACATTGAATACCAGAGTTATATCCAAAGTCAGTATAAGCGATTTTGTTACTTTGCTAAGTTCTACAAACTGAACTCCTTTAATGAATTAAGTTTAGGAGTTGGGGCTGTGATTGATTATAGATTAAAAAGTCGATGAAAGTGATCATTCGCAACAAGCCAGACATGGGTTCATTCCGATTACCGAACGGTAAGCTATATATGTAAATTTTAATACAAAAGGTAGGGTGCAATCACCGCAGCCCAGGAATGTTTTACATCTGTCGGTATATCTGCATTGTTTCTTAACAGATCGAAGGAACCATGCAATCCCAGCAATTTATCTAAGTGACCGGCACCGCCCGGGTTAGCAGCCGTCTTATACAAACGCATTTGAATATGCTCAGGATACAGGCTGAATAATGCCCGCAGCAAAGAAATACCTAAGGTCACAGGTTGCAGCACGAGCGGATCAATCACCATAAATCGGACGCCTTCGCATCGCTCGTTTTTATATAGTCCTTCGGTTGGCACATAGGCATGACTTTCAATTTTCACGCCGCTTATCGTTGAGGTGGCACATGCATCCCGTAGTTTCTCTCCGGAGATAAACGGGGCGCCGCAAACACGGAAGGGCTCCCTGGTTCCCCGCCCTTCATTTACGTTTATTCCCTCAAGCAAACCCATTCCGGGATAGAGCATCGCTGTATGCACATCCTGCATTGCAGGGGATGTGGGAACGAAAATAAATTCGTTCAGGGCCGTATAATCTCTGCTATAGTTCTCCGCCCGCACGACTTCCAGATCTAAAGCCGGCAAGCGGGTGGCCGCGAAATAAAGTGCCAGTTCTCCGAGTGTGCAGCTATGTTTTAGCGGGATGGCCCACCGTCCGATGAATGAACTACAGTATTTTTCATCAAGTGTGGGACCTTCCGCCTTTGCTAACAGGGCGCCGATCGGATTAGGCCTGTCTAATACGATCAAGGGAAGATTGTTATCTGCGCATGCTTCCATCACATAGGTCATGGTCCACAAATAGGTGTAAAAGCGGCAGCCGATATCCGGAATATCAAACAACATCAAGTCTATTCCTTCAAGGTCCTGGCGGGATGGCTTTAGCCCCGAACCATACAAACTTGTCACAGGCAGTCCGGTTATTTCATCCAGGTCATTGTCCTGGGCCACTCCATCTGCACCGGTACGATGAATCCCATGCTCGGGTGAAAACAGGCGTACCACGTTGAAACCTGCCGCTAAAAGGGCTACCCTACTGAGCTGACCTTTGGCAGTAATGGCAGCGTTATTGGTCACGAGGGCCAGTCGCTTGTTCCCGTATGCCTGCCGATAATGTAAAAAAGTATCTATGCCATTCAGGAAGTCGGGCTTCATTAATGTTATATTATAATGAATAAAAGATAGACCGAATATACCGTTTTCCGGATAGCGGATGCAAGGCAGAAAGATACTTGTACAAAACAGCCTTGATTAAATCATCTGCTAGCGACAAATAATAACAATTAGAAGAACGAGACATTTAAGCTCATCGACTATTATATTCGCAGATCCCAGATTTTGGAATGGTTAAGAGAAAGTCAACGACATAAAAAATGATCAGCGAAAAGGAAATAAAACATATAAGTAAGTTTTTAAGTTTCGTATTGCGACACAAGCCTGAAACGATAGGCATTGAGTTAGACCTGAATGGGTGGACCGATGTTGATTTGCTCATTGAAAGGTCAAACAACTTCGGAGTGAAGCTTGATATTGAAACTTTGAAGCATATTGTTGAAACAAACTCCAAAAAACGATTCGCTTTTAATAATACTCTTGACAGAATCAGAGCAAGCCAGGGACATTCAATAGACATTGAACTGGGCTATACAAATCAAAGACCTCCGGAGATTTTATATCATGGGACAAGTAAAACCAATGTGCAGTCTATATTGGATACAGGACTTGAGAAACGAAACAGACAACACGTTCATTTGAGCAGCGATATTGAAACGGCAATAAAGGTTGGACAAAGACACGGAAAACCGTTTGTATTTAAGGTATTTGCTGAACAAATGTATAATGACAAATTTGAATTTTTCATTTCCGACAATGGCGTTTGGTTGACGGATAATGTCCCGACTAAATATTTTAAGCGAAATGAAGGATAGAGGAACCCTTCAGCTTTAAAGGCACATCTGCCATTAGAGGGTTTACCCCGAGCGCTTCGGAGCTCCTGCATCGGAGACTGGAAGCTTT
This sequence comes from Flavihumibacter soli, assembly GCF_010692725.1. Lineage (GTDB taxonomy): Bacteria > Bacteroidota > Bacteroidia > Sphingobacteriales > Sphingobacteriaceae > Daejeonella > Daejeonella soli. The sequence goes on from NZ_JAAFZB010000086.1 coordinate 24,636, forward strand.
GGTCCCGATGCATCGTGCTACTTCATGAAGTGCCCTTAATTGCACAAGCAGCAAAGAAATAGCCATGCGACCCATATGTTCGACCAGGCGCTATCCTGTTAAGCCCGGCTAGCAGAGCGGTTTGACAGACTTGGGAGATAGTTATTGAAAAAATTTCTGCAATTAACTACCTTTAATATAGGCTTGAGGAGTCCGTGCTTGACAACACCTCCCTGTAAGCTGCATACCCTTAGCACGAGCTCCTGCAGACGTGTCCCTTCAGTAATCAAAAGCCATCCCTATCATTCGTGTGAAGAGTCATATTTCAAATGAATATTATTTTGACAATCGCATATCTTCAATTCAATAAACTAAACTGGGAAAACATGAAAAATAAAATTTTAGCGGCATTGCTCGTCCTGGCTTTTATTTATTCAGGATCCATTTTCGGGCAGGATATTCCGGGGAGCAAAGACCATCCCTTAATTACCCGGTATCCCGGTTCTGTAATAGTTTATTATGAAACGCAGAAATTTCAAAAATATCATATAGCCACAGGTCCGGAAACCGGTTACAGGAAAATTGATAAGTGGGTGGATACCGAAGGCAAGTTCACACGGATCTATTACATAGTAAAGGGAGAAACTACGCTTTCTGAAGTCTATGAAAATTACCGGTCGGCTTTAAGAAAGGGTGGCTTTAAAACACTAGCCGAGGGCAGCGATCCGCTAAGTCGAGTTTCAAAAGAGGTTGGCGGCAGGGTGTTTTTAAACACCTTTTATCTAAAAAATCCTTTCCCTACTAATGCCGGTATAAAAATAAACACAGGCTCATCATCTTCTGCAGGCGCCTGCTACATTGCCGCCCAATTGGAACAATCTGGCAACAATATTTTTGTGGTCGTCGGTGGTAGTCAATACTCAGCCGGGGAAAAGGTTTTTATGGTTGACATCATTGAACAAATCAGCATGGAAGATGACCTGATTGTAGTCAGTGCAGATCAAATGTTAAAGGATCTGAAGGGCGATGGCAGAGTAGCACTGTATGGTATTTATTTCGATTTTGACAAAGCAACGGTAAAACCTGAATCAAAATCAGCTTTGGATGAGATCGCAAAACTTTTAAAGGAAAATCCGGCGATGAATTTATATGTGGTGGGACATACCGATATGAAAGGTTCTCTCGAATATAATATTACCCTTTCGAAAAAACGGGCGGTTGCCATAGTAGATCAATTAGGGAAGGAATACGGAATTTCGGTTTCGCGTTTGTCATCAGATGGCGTAGGTCCCCTTGCTCCGGTTTCGACAAATGAGACAGAAGAAGGCAGAAAGCTTAACAGGCGCGTTGAACTGGTTGTGAAATAAATTTATAGCGAGCCTCAGCATGAAGGCGAAAGAAATTATAGTTTCATTCTTAAAATTTTTTGCCATTATTATATTTACGCTTGCTGCAATATTTATTATGGCAAAGCTGTTCCCGCCGCCTAAAGGAACAGCGTTTGACGGATTGGAATACGTACTGAAACCAATTTACCTTGCTTTCATTTCAGGATTTATTTATTTGCTGCTTTCATTGTACAAGATCAAAAATGAAAGAATATATTTTATATCCCTGTTGCTTATAAATTTAGCTTATGTTGTCCTTTTGTTTCTAAGGATCCTGTAGCGATCTTTAAATATTACAAATGAATATTTAAATTTTCCAGATGCTCCAAAAACACGCGATTCTATTAGGGATCATTATTTCAGTCATTTTACTGACAACTGCCGCAAGCAACTACCCGGGCGGATCACCAGCGGATAAAAGCAGTATCGGTTATAGTTGGGAGAATAATTTCATCAGCAACCTTTTTGGTGAAAGAGCTTTGAATGATGCTCCCAATACAGCAAGGTACTGGGCAGTAAGCGGAATGATCTTTCTTTCGATTGCCTGTTCTATCTTTTTTGTCGAGTTTTCAGGAAAAATTCCTGCAAAGGGTGCAGCCAGTGTGATCAAATATTTCGGAATTGCCGGTATGCTTTTCACCGCGCTCATTGCCACGCCCTTTCATGATATCATGATCACGATTGCAAGTACCATCTTCCTGCTCAGCATGTTTTATGTGACCGTCTTTGTTTTTAAGTCGAGACTGCATCTTTTTAAATTTTTATGCGCACTTTACCTCTTGTCCTTTTACAGCACACTTATTGTTTTTAGCTCCGGATATTTTCTTGAATATCTGCCCATAATTCAGAAGGTGCTGTTCGCCAATACGATCCTTTTGATCTTAGGATTACATTACTTTTCTAAAGCAGAAGATTTTAAAAATTTGAAGACGGTAAAGCTTGAACAGGCAGGGACTGCCAACCGGTCTTAAGCAATCGGCTCCAATTTCGTTTATATCTGAGTTGAACAAGTTAATTATTCGGCTCATGGCTTATAGCTGGCCGTGCAAATGAGTACACCTGAACTTGTGCTCCAAAGCCAGCCACAAATACCAGATCAGTTGGACGAGTGTTTGATTTGATCCATAAACCAAGGCTTTTCTTGGAATCCTCATCTTCAATATATGGTTCCCGACAAAATTCCTGCTTAAAGTTCCTGCCGGTAAAGATCTTTTTAAGGCCCGCCAAAGGCTCAAAAGTCTTTGGGAAAAAAGTAATTGCAATTACCATTTAAATACAAGATATTATTTTACTAGCAATATATATTTAACCGGTATTTGACGCCAGAATTATTTTCTTCCGGCCGCAACTTTTAAGGACCGCGAAATTGAAAACGTTTCCTTCAGCCTGATATCGTCTGAAGACGCACCTACCAATACTTCAAAATCGCCGGGTTCTACGACCCGGTTCCAGTCCTTATCCAGCAACGCCAGGTCTTCTTCTGTTAATTTGAATTCAATGGTCTTTTGCTCGCCGGCTTTAATCGCTACGCGGCGGAAATCCTTTAATTGCTTTGACGAGATGACCACCGAGCTTACTTTATCCCGGAGGTAGATTTGCACCACCTCCTCCCCGTCCCTGTTACTCGTATTTTTTACGTCAACATTAATTCTAACGGATATCCTGCCTGCTTCTTCCTGAACATGAACAAGAGGCTTGCTGTATTCGAAGGTGGAATAGCTTAAGCCATAGCCGAAACTGTATTGTGGCTTCGCACCGGTCTCCACATAATCGTGCGGGGCCGGATTCTTGAAATTATAATAGACAGGCAGCTGCCCTACGGATCTGGGGATTGACACCGGTAATCTCCCGGCAGGGTTATAATCACCGAAGAGAACATCTGCGATGGCATTACCACCCTCCTGGCCCGGGTACCAGGCATCCAGGATGGCAGGCACATTCTCGGCGGCCCAGTTGATATTCAGCGGCCTGCCCTTGATCAGTACCACGATAACCGGGGTTCCTGTTTTAACCACTGCATGCAACAGTTCCAGTTGCCGGCCCATCAGGTCTAGGGATGAACGGTCGAAGCCCTCGCCGCTTTCCATGTCTGAGATGGCCCCGGTTTTCACGATGGCTGCACCGGTGTTTTGATACTCTGTTTTGAAATCACGCGCACTCGATCCCCCCAGCACAACGATCGCCACTTCGGCATTGCGGGCGGCCGTAATGGCGGCAGCAAAACCTGCGGATGAAGTATCCCTGATGGCAGTACCTTTGGCATAGGTGACTGTGGTTCCTGCAGAAGCCTTTGCTTTAATTCCTTCCAGTACCGTAACAACCGCGGCCTCACTTTGCGGGGCAGTATAGTCGCCTAACTGGTTATAGATATTATCGGCGTTCGGTCCGATGACCGCGATGCTTCTGATCTTTTTATTCAGCGGAAGAAGCTGTTTTTCATTCTTTAAAAGTACGATCGACTGCTGCGCGACCTTCCGGGCCAGGCTGATATGCTCCGGGCTCCTGACGACTTTAATGGCAGTCTGGGGATTGACGTAGGGATTCTCGAAAAGTCCCATATCAAACTTAATTTTCAGAACCCTGCTAACCGCGGTGTCTAAGGCTGCATCCTTAACAAGACCGTCCTTCACTGCCTTGATCAGGGCCTTGCCAAAACCGTAGCCGCTCAGGTCGGCATCAAGTCCGGCATTGATTGCCAAAGCTGCCCCTTCTGCCGGTGTTGCCGCTACATGGTGACTGCCGACCAGCCCGGAAATACTTCCCAGGTCTGATACTGTGAAGCCCTTAAAATTCCATTGATCGCGGAGAACTTCTGTTAATAAAAAGTGACTGGCCGTGCAGGGAACACCGTCGATCGAATTGTAGGCGGTCATTACCGATAAAGCGCCTGCCTTTACAGCGGCCTCAAAAGGCGGAAGATAAGACTGGTATAGTTCGCGCTTTCCGACACTGATGCTTCCTCCGTTATGGCCGCCTTCGGGATTTCCGTAAGCCGTAAAATGCTTCAATGTCGATACGACGTTCCTGCCGCTTCTGAGATCGGTGCCCTGGAAACCCCTGACCATGGCCTCGCCCATCCTGCTGTTAAGCACGGGATCTTCGCCATAGGTTTCTTCCAGTCTTGACCATCTTGGCTCGCGCGCCAGGTCAAGCACTGGTCCGTAGCCCACATGCGCTCCCTGTGCCCTTGCTTCGGCAGCGATGGAAGCCGCCATTTGCTGAATTAAGCCCGGGTTCCAGGTGCTACTCTGCCCGATGGAGGTTGGGAACACCGTGGTTCCGATAGCCATATGCCCGTGCGGGCATTCCTCCGATAGCAGCATCGGAATACCCAGCCGGGTATTTTCGATGGCGTATTTCTGTATGGCGTTCGTGGCCTCTGCAGACAGCCCGGGATTTAAGCCGGTCGCCAGTGTTTTCTGTGTCCAGGGATCAGCTCTGAGAGTGGCCCACAACATGCCGATATGTTCTTGCTGTACGGCGGTTTTGAATTTCTGACTTACCGAAACATTCTTTCCAGACTTATCATACATCTCCCAGCCCAGGAGCGTCGACAGCTGACCAACCTTTTCCTCCAAGGTCATCCGGCTCAGCAGATCCGCTATCCTTTGCGTTGTCGGCGTTTGAGGATCCTTGTATATGAGCCGTTCGGCCGGCTGTTTGGCCTGAACTTTTTGCTTTTGCGCAAAGCCTCTTTCCGCAGCGGAAAGCAGGAAGATGATCGCAAAGAAGAAAGAGGTGCTCCTGTACATTCGATTTTATTTAGCGTATCTCAGAGTAAGGACGATCGGCCGACTTCACGCCCCAGACCGCTGAGGGTTTGCTACCCATCTGTATTTCCATAAAGCCTCCCTGTACAAGGTCACTATGCAACAGATAAGATTTATTGTAGGGTTTGCCGTTGAAGGTGATCTTCTGAATGTATTTATTGACGGGAGAATTGTTCTTCACGTTTACGGTAAACTTCCTGCCTTCGCCGACAGTGAGCGTGGCTTTATCTACTTCCGGGCTGCCGAATACATACATCCCATTTGCCGGGTTCAGCGGGTAGAATCCCATAGCAGAAAACACATACCACGCCGACATCTGCCCGACATCCTCGTTGCCGCTGAGACCATCATGGTTGACGGTATAAAGGCTGTCCATAATGTGCCTTACCTTGTCGGCCGTCTTCCATGGCTGACCAACGAAAGAATACATATACGTGATATGGTGACTTGGTTCGTTTCCATGGGCATACTGCCCGATCAGGCCGCTGATATCCGGTGAAGCATCTTTACCAAGGTCGCCTTCCGCGATGAACAGGGAATCCAGTTTTTGTGTAAAGCGCTTTTCGCCGCCAAGCATTTTGATGAGTCCCTCCACATCCTGGGGAACCAGCCAGGTGTATTGCCACGCGTTTCCTTCCGTAAAGTCATTCTTCATGTGCACCGATTCAAACGGATTAAATGGCGTTCGCCAGCTACTTTCCGACAGACGGCCACGCATAAATCCTGCTTTTGGATCGAAGTAATTTTTGTAATTCTGACCACGCTTATTGAAGTAAGCGTATTCATCTTGTTTTCCCATTTTCTTAGCCACCTGCCCGAGACTCCAGTCGGCGATCGCGTACTCCAGGCCCATTGCGACAGATTCGACGGTACTGTCTGCCGGGATATAACCCAGGGCCTTGATATGTTTTAGTCCCCGCTCGTCAAGCATGGCACTGTTCTTCATGGCTTCGAAAGCCAGATTCTTATCAAAACCCTTGAAGCCTTTTAACACGGCATCTGCAACTACCATCAGGGCAGGATTTCCAACCATCGTATTGGTCTCATTTCCCATCAGGTGCCATACAGGCAATTTGCCCTGCTGCTGGTAAATGGCGAGCATAGAACTGATCATATCGTTAACCTTTTGGGGCTGCAGGATGGTGAAGAGCGGATGCGCCGCCCGGTAGGTATCCCACAAAGAATAGGTTGTCAGGTTAGTAAAACCTGCGCCCTTGTAGACCTTTTTATCGGTCCCCCGGTAGTCGCCGTTATGATCGTTAAAAGTTGAAGGGGCGATCATGGTATGGTACAAGGCGGTATAAAATTTACGCTTTGTTTTTGCGTCTGCAGTCTCTATCCTCGCCTTTTGTAATTCCGTATTCCATGAAGCATCGGCTTGGGCGACCATTTGCTCAAAGTTCCAGCCGGGTATCTCGGCTTTGATATTTAAAGCCGCATTTTCTGAACTCACCGGCGATATTCCGACTTTCACATTTATTACCTCACCGGCTGAAGTGGAGAAATTAGCCACACCTTTCACCCTTCGGGCTTTTAAAACTGTTCCTTCTTTCACCACCGAGCTGTCATGTACCGAGAAACTTTTGATCGGCTTCGAAAAAACAGCATGAAAGTAGATCCGCTGTTCCCTGGCCCAGCCCCTGGAGTACCGGTATCCGGCAATGGTCGTATCATTGAGTTTTTCGATATAGGTTTCCGTCGGCACATCCCACCCTATTCCTGGTTCCAGGTCGATAATTATCTTGGAATCGTCTGCCTTTGGAAAAGTATATTGATGGAAGCCAACGCGCTGGGAAGCAGTCAGTTCAGCCTTGATATCATACCTTTTGAGACGCACAGAATAATAGCCTGGCCTGGTTTTTTCCTCGTCATGCGAAAACAGGGAGTAATAACCTGTTTCGGGCTTGTTAAGCACTCCCTTCCTGATCTTTACATCACCTGTTGCAGGCATTAGGGATACGTCACCAAGGTCACCAATGCCTGTTCCGCTCAGGTGCGTATGTGAAAAGCCGATGATTGTGGAATCAGAATAATGATATCCCGAACACCAGTCCCAGCCTTCAGTTAAATTGGTCGGGCCGAGCTGTACGGCTCCGAAAGGAACGTTGGCGCCCATAAAGACATGGCCGTGCCCCCCGGTGCCGATGTACTGATCGACATATTGGGTTAATTTATTTCCGCCGGCCCTGTTCGTGTTATTCGTATGATTAGTGTTCTTATTGTTATTTGTTTGGGCAATGCCTGTCGTAGCCGCCAGCAGTGTAAGGATGCCGCACAAGCCGGTTTTCAATAGCTGATTCATCAATCAATTAAATTAAGGTTTTATATTCACAGAAGCCTTTTCGAGCGCCTGCAGTACTTCAGGAGATACATCTCCGAACAGAGAAATTCCCCTTGCCCCGTTGCGAAGGGCATGCTCCATACCAAGCTGCACCTCCCCGGAATCTTTGAAATCGGGAAGATATATACCCGCGTATAATGGGAACCTGCCCTGAAGGGCTTTCACTCCCTCCGAAACTGCGTCGCCTATCCAGGCGACCGGCTCCTTGTAAAAGCCATGATAGATCATCGGGCAGATCCCTGAAAGGTTCCAGTTAACCCAGTCCTGGCGAACATTACGGCGGGCAACCTCAGGCGTCGGAAAAACAGCCGCTGTTATTTGCTTTTTATGGTCCTTAGCCACTCCGGCAAGGTGGTTCACGATACCTGTAATGGCGTTGTACCGAAACAGTCTCCATGAAAGATCGGCCTCAGGAAATTCCACCTGGCTGATATCTTTGCCGCGCCACTCCTTGAATTTAGCCTTGCATACTTCGCAATAGCAGTAATCGTATTCCGGCAGTTCCCTGGTCTGTTCTATTTTATAGTTCGCCCATAAGTTCACGGGAAGAATGACATCGCAGAAACGTACATAATCGAGGTGTATACCGTCGATATAGTCCTTGCTTAATATGTTCTTTACGTCATCGGCGAGATACTGGCGAACTTCCGGGCGCGAAGGACAAAGCCAGCGGTAATAATTGACGTAGGGAGGCTTTTCGGCACAGGATTCGCCTTTCCGGTTAATCGCATACCACTCCGGATGTGCCTGCAGCAGCGACTTCTCGCCGCGGTTTGTGGTCCACATCCAGCGATGGGCCTCCAATTTTTGAGCCTTTGCCGCACGGAAATGCTTTTCACTATCGGCTTCGAAAAATATCCCCCTGATACCCGCCTGGTAGTATTGCCTGTAACGGCTCTCAAGATCTGTCGTGGTATCTTTCGGATCCGGGTTTATCCAAACCCAGTGTTTCCATTTGCCGGATTCTTTATCTGCCGGCGTCATCGCGCTGCCTGCGAAGGGCAGGACTGATGCCGAAACCCCGGCGATCAGGCTGCTCTTAACAAATTTCCTTCTGCTTGTCATAACTCATTGAATTATTGAATGAAACCTTCATGATTGATGCTTATCGGATTACCCGTATCAGACCTGATCGTTGCTGTAAACTGGGTGCCCGTCGATTTCATCTCCAGTTTAAGCCACTTGCCCTCGAATGGTGTCTCAGGAGCAATTCCCAATTCAGCTAACGAAGAAGCGTATGATCTGTTTTTATGATAAAAATCTTTCTGACGATAGTACACCAGCCACAAATAACTTTTAAGCTTTTCTCTGACCGGGAGTTGGAATGACGAAGTGTTATCTGAAGTGGCAAACTGCAAATATCCCCAGCGTTCCGGGTAGTGCATATTGATAACACCCTGAGGCGACCATACCCAGTTATGTTCCGGCAAATTCTTACCCTGGCTGTCTTTTTTCTTTACATACTTACCGGCTTTTATCTCTGTTTCCCATTGAACCCTGGAAAAGTTAACACGCCACAGATCGCCTTCGCGGGGTATGCGTGTATTGTTTCCCAGCGACAGGGCTTTAAACGGAATCGCCATTTCTACCGTCCAGGACTTGTCGGTATCAGTCGGGTTGTTTAGTGTCCCGTTGATCTTCACCTTAGTGCGGAGCCCCGGTGCATCCCAGCTCATTAGTATGCCGCCGTTGTTACGGTATGGTTTGGGAATAAAAAGATCGAGTACGGTATTTAAGGCATTGACCTCGATCTCAAAATAATTATGGGTGTTATTGTCGGGATCGATAAATACTTCGAAGTCATTATCATAATAAATGATATCATCATGATTTTTAAGACCACCCCAAATGTGCGGTTCCTGGAGTTCCGCCGCGATATAGAGATAGCTTTTATCCCATAGCATTTTAACCCTGGTGCTATGCGCCGGCGCCGGCTTTGTGCCGCCTTCAATATCCTGGAAAAGATCGCTCCAGCCTGCTTTCTCCCAGGCCGTCTCACTTATGTCGCCATCAATTTCCGGAGGCACCGTGGCAAAGACCGTCGTATAGCCTTCAGGTGTTGTAAAAAGCGATTCTAAGCCTGAAAATGAAGTCTGTGATCTGCCAATAAATGGATACGATAAAATAATAAGGAAGACAGCAATTTTCGGAATGTTGAATCGGGTAAAAAGATCTTGCATCAGGGTGTTATTAATCGACGGCCAAATAACGGAATGAGATTTACATTCCGGTCATAGAAAAGGCCAGTGCCGGAATGTTTTTGTTAACGACGTCTGCTGGCAACCAAACTTTTACCTTATTTCCGTCCTTTTGCCATTTCACTGACTTCCCGGTTTGCAAAAGTTTCAGCTTAGTTCCTTTAGCAGGTACGTTGCCTTCCCACTCTATAGTTGTTGAGCCTGGTTTCCCTTCCGGTAAACATACCAGCGCGAATTTTGTCTTTCCATCCTTGCTTTCTGTGAACCAGGTATTCTCACTCTGATAGTTTTCAGTGGTTCGTGTATTATATATAGCGCTACCATTAATGCTCATCCACTTACCTATTTCTTCCAGCCGTCCAATTACTTCCTGTGGCAAGGTACCATCAGGTTTCGGGCCTACACCGAGGAGCAGACTCCCGCCCTTTGCCGTTATCTCGGCCAGGGAGTGAATTACTTTTGCGGCTGATTTATACTGGTCACCCGGTACGAATCCCCAGGCACCGCCGAGCGTCATGCAGCTTTCCCATGGATAATCCAATTGTTTTTCAGGAATCCTCTGCTCGGGCGTCTGGTAATTTTCGTATGGCCCGTGAACTGTCCGGTCGACCATCAGGATGCCGGGCTGTGCTTTTCGTGCCATGGCAGCTATCTTCGGCATATCTACCTCCTGGCTGAACTCAGGGATGGGGGCTCCCCATGAAAGCACTTCCTCGTTGACGGTTTCTTTAGGCCTCACCCAGCCGCCGTCTAACCATAATATGTCAACTGTGCCGTAGTTATGCATCAGCTCACCGATCTGGTTGTATGTAAATTGCTGGTACTTATTCCAGCGTTCAGGATGTTTGCGAATGTCGTAGTTCACATTCCTGTTGGGTGTGGCGTACTTCGGCCACCAGAAGTTTTCTGAATGCCAGTCAGGCTTGGAGAAATAGGCTCCGATCATAAAATCCTGCTTACGGAAAGCTTCGAAAACATATTTGGCGACGTCTGCCCGTGGATTATCTTTAAATGGGCCTTTGGCAATGCTATAGTCTGTTTGCTTTGTATCAAACATATTGAAGCCGTCATGATGCTTAGTAGTGAATACCATATAACGCATACCGGCAGCCTTCCCTGCCAATGCCCATTGTTCCGGGTTGAAATTAACCGGGTTAAACTTATTGCTCAATCCCCAGTACCATTTTTTAAACTCGTCGTAAGTCATCGAGCTGTCGCGATCTATCCAGTCTTCCGAACAGAGCGCCCAGGATTCTATCATCCCGGGAACCGCATAGACGCCCCAGTGAAGGATCATCCCGAATTTTTGGTCCTGCCATTTATCCAGCTTTTCTTTTACAGCAGGATCATCCGGCCATTGATATTTCGTTGACTGGCCATGGACATTGGGCTGCGCCAGGGAATGAATGTTTGTCAGGGCACAGAACCCGACGACGGTTACAAGGAAAATTTTAAGTGACTTCATTAGCTTAAATAAAGATCCGGAACTTCTTTTTAGCAATTCATTAAAATAATAGCAATTATAAGTAAAATGGCGTACTTCTTAATTTTTTTTAAAAAGTTTTGTGATTTTTAAAAAAGTCCGTCTATATTTAGAAAACATTTAAAAACATTTAAAACCATTATCGACTTGTATACAACCGTTACGATCTCAAAAGGAACTACACAAATGAAGTCTGACAACCTAAAAAAGCGCATCCTAAAGGAACTGTACTCCGAAAAAGTACTTTCATGCGCTGATTTAAGTCTTCGGATTAAGAAAAGTTTACCCCTTGTTGCTAAATCCGTCAATGAACTGATTGAAGAAAAGTATGTCACAGAAGTTGGCCATGGGCCCTCCAGTGGCGGCCGCCGGCCTATAATGTATTCCCTTAAACCTCAGGAAAAGCTCATTGTTGCGGTAGCGATGGACCAGCTTTCCACACATATCGTCATTTATGACCTGATGCATAACCAGCTGTCGGACACTAAAATGATTGAACTTAAGCTCGAGAATAATCCTGATGCTTTACCCGAGCTTATCAGCCTGATTGACTCTTACATACTTGATTCCGGCTTTTCCAGAGAAAGCATTATCGGTGTGGGAATTAGTATGCCGGGGTTCGTTGATGTAAAAAAAGGGATTAACTACTCCTTCCTGGATGCGGGCGGACGAAGCCTTCAAAAGTATATTGCTGACAGGCTGGACCTGCCGGTCTACATAGATAATGATTCCTGTCTGATCGCTTTAGCAGAACTTAAGTTTGGACTGGCAAGATCGAAGCAGAATGTAATGGTTATTAACGTGGCCTGGGGTATTGGCCTTGGCATGATACTGAACGGAGAGATATTTCGTGGCCATAGCGGATTTGCCGGGGAGTTCAGCCATATACCAACATCCAATGAAGGACTTTTATGCAGCTGCGGCAAACGGGGATGTCTCGAAACAGAGGCTTCGCTGGTAGTTGTTGCCAGGAAGGCTGTCGAAGGAATAAAAGAAGGCCGTGTATCGAGTCTTCAGCAGGAGCTTAACGATCATACGAGGTTACCCGGGGATGTGGTCATGGAAGCCGCGAATAAAGGGGATCAATTCGCCATTGAATTGCTTTCGCAGGCTGGGTACTCCATCGGAAAAGGCTTAGCGGTATTAATTCATATCATCAATCCATCGGCCATTATTTTGAGCGGAAGAGGCGCAGTTGTCGGAAGAATTCTTTCGGCCTCTATCCAGCAGTCGCTGCATAAATATGCCATTCCACGTTTAGCTGAAAGTACAGAGCTGCAGATCTCGCAATTAGGATCGGAGGCGGCCCTGATCGGAGCAGCAGCGCTGGTCATGGAATATGTGGGTGAAGAGATCGGAACTAATGGAACTTCTGCTTAAACCTTACTATGAATTCACTAAAAATAAATAACCTAAAAATGCAACAACCAAGTTAACTAATCAGAAAATCATGAAAAGAACACTACTTGTTTTTTTACTTATCCTTGGGTGGTCCCTGGGATATGCTCAGGTCCGGCAAACCATCACCGGAACGGTTAAGGACAGCAAAGGAGAGGTATTGCCAGGAGTAAGTATCCTTGAAAAAGGAACCACAAATGGTGTACAAACCCGGGCTGATGGTACTTTTAGCATCAGTGTGGGATCCAAAGCGGTCCTTCGGTTTACCTACGTCGGCTATGCCACCAAAGAGGTGCCTGCAGGAAGTAATACCACGTTAAATGTTGTTCTTTCGGATGATACAGAACTTCTGAGCGAAGTTGTTATCACCGGCTTTGGTCAAACAACAGAAAAAAGGAAATTATCCTATTCCGTGACAGAAGTTGGTGGCGAAGAACTTGCAAGGGCAAACAATGCTAACATTGTTAACTCGCTGCAGGGAAAAGTTGCGGGCGTTATGATCAATCAGGGTGCCAGCGGGCCTCAGTCTTCTTCCAAGATCAGAATCCGTGGTAACGCTTCATTAGGAAGTAATACCCAGCCACTGGTTGTTCTGGACGGAGTCTTAATCGAGCCAGGTACGACAGGTGCTGACTCATGGGGTGACAATGCCGACTTTGGTAATACACTTAAAAACCTTAACCCGGATGATTATGAAAGCATCACGGTATTAAAAGGTGCAGCTGCTTCCGCTTTATACGGATCAAAGGCTCAGAACGGGGTATTGTTAATTAACAGCAAAAAAGGAAGTACTACCAAAGGCCTGGGTGTAAACGTCTCCCAGACATCTTCTTTTGATGACCCTTATAAATTAGTAAACTTCCAGAATGAATATGGAGGAGGTGTCTCACCGGTATTTGAGAAAGATCTGGCCGGCGTAGACATGGTGTCTAACATTGCCAATATCAATCAGGGCGGTTATTCATTCGGCCCGCGTTTCGACGGCCACATGGTGAAAGATCTGGACGGAACGATGAGACCATGGGTAGCTAACAACCCTCTTGACTTTTTTCAAACCGGGAAATTCATTAACACGAACGTAGCGGTAGAAGGAGCAAACGACAACACAACGTTCCGTTTATCTTACACAAACCTGGATAATTCAAGTATCCTTCCGGGCAATGAGTTAAACAGAAACACCTTTGCGATCAGGGCAACACAGAAGGTTTCTAAGTCGATATCTCTTGATGCGAGCGTAAACTATACCCTGTCGAATTCAGTAAACCCTGGTCGCCAGGGAAGTAGAAACAATCCGCTGTTCGCCTTCACCTACTATATGCCGAGAAATGCGGATATAAATTTTTACACCCAGAACTATGTTAACCCTGCAGGTGGGGCGCTTAGTTCAAGTGAAGCAGATAAATATGATCCCTACCGTCTTGGAAGCTGGGCATTTGACTTTTTTGAAGATAAGAGAACTCAAAAGGAAAATAACCTGTTAGCGAACCTGGATGTGAATGTACAGATCACTCCATGGCTTTCTGCCCTGGTGAAAGCCAATACAAATTCACTCAGCTCGAACTATGAGCGGAAAAAGCTCGGTCGCGGAATCAATTTCCAGGGCGGAGATTATCAGATCACGCAATCAAGCAACAGAGCTTATCGTGTTCAGGGTTTATTAAATGGTAACAGACGTTTAACCAGCGATATTGAAGCAACGTTTTCCTTAGGAGGAGAATCATACCAGTATAACGTGAACGGATCAGGCTATTTTAATGAAACCTACACTACCGGCGGATTTAAAATTCCTGGCGTATTTGCGATATCAAACTCACTTGATCCTGCTATCACACGCGCGTTCCCTAACCCGGGCAGAAGAACTGATGCGGTGTACCTGTATGGTGATTTCAGCTGGAAAGATATGCTCACATTGAATTACAGTGGACGTAATGACTGGTCATCATCGTTAACATATAAGGATGGCAGCGGCGATTATTCTTACTTCTATCCAAGTGTGGGAATGGCCTTCATTGCAAGTGAATTGCCTGCTTTGAAAAACAGTAATATACTGTCTTTTGCTAAAATCAGAACGGCTTTAGCGTATACCGGTCTTGATGCTGAACCGCAGTTAACAAACCGGGCTGGCTATTATAACCTGAACGGAAGTTTCAATAATGCGTCAGGCGGAAACCAATCGGTTTACGGATTCTCAGACCAGATATTAAAAAACAACAGCCTGAAGAACCAGCTGACCCGCGAATTTGAAATAGGAGCCGATCTGCGCTTTTTCAACAATCGCTTGGGATTTGATATCTCATGGTATAAGAGAAATTCAACCAACCAGATCTTAAGTTTTGCGTTGCCTGCAGAATCAGGAGTTAGTTCACAGTCTCTGAACGCCGGTGATATTCAGAACAAGGGTATAGAGATCCTGATGACAGCGGTACCGGTGCAGACCAAAAATTTCAACTGGACCTCCAATATTAACTTTACCCGCAACGAGAACAAGATCATCTCACTTACCTCCGGAGTTGATACATATGAACTGGATCTTGCGTTTGGTAATGACATTGCATCCGTTGCTAAAGTTGGCGGAGAATATGGTACGCTGGTTACAAGCTACGGGTACTCTCACTACCAGAAGAAAGATGCCAGCGGAAATCCGGTGAGCCATCCGAATAATGGGAAAAAAGTACTGGGTAACACTGGTTACGGAACTACAGGCGGATACTACACTTTCGTGAGATCAGGTGACTATAATGGTGAGCGAAAAGAGCTTGGTACCATGATGGAGAAATTCCTGGCAAGTACTACGCAACAGGTAAGCTACAAAAACGTTAACCTGAGCTTCCAGATGGATGCTAAAATTGGCGGATTAATGGCTTCAGGTACGCACCAGTATGGATCGGCTAACGGATCACTGGCAAATTCACTATTCGGACGTAATGCGGCATCCGGCGGTGTAACTTATGTTGATAATGCGGGTGTAAGCCATGATGACGGAATCATTCCTGATGGTGTATTGAACGACGGTTTGAGCGCTGTTAACGCAGCTGGACAGACAGTTCCCCTCGGCGGTATGACATATTCAGATGCTGTTCAGCAAGGCTTATTAAAACCAATTCCTGCTTATGCTTACTATGAGAACCTTTCACAATGGTCAAGCGGTATCAGGGAGTATTCAACTTTCGAAAATTCATGGATTGCAGTAAGGGAAGTATCTCTTGGATATACACTGCCTTCCAAATTAACACAGAATTTAAAGATGAACAGTTTAAGAGTGGCATTAACAGGTAGAAATCTCGGCTACGTATACAAAACTGCGAAAGACGGAATCAATCCTGAAGGGATATTCAGTAATCGTGCGGGCGCTTTCGCCGAATATGGTGGCTGGCCTTATGTAAGGAGCCTCGGATTTAACATTCAAGCTGGATTTTAATTATTAAAAATAATCAACATGAAGAATATAAAAAACTATTCAAGATATGTTCTTTCGCTGCTGGCGATACTCCTGATAGGCGTCTCGTGTAAGAAAGAAGAGTTCGTAGAGGCCAATCTAAACCCGGAGACCCTGTATTCAATTAAACCGGAAGATCAGTTTTTGAAAGCTGTGACCAGTACGGTTATTGACTTCGAATACTTTGCGGATGTATACAGAGCCTCGAATTTATGGATGCAGTACGCAACTCCTGTTGCCGGAAATGGCTTAAACTTCAATAACGTAGGTTCTCAATTCAATACCCGGTATGGTCGTTTTTACAGCACCATTGGCCCTGCATTAGTTGATGGCATCAAAACAATCGACGCAATGCCTGAAGCTGATAAAGCAGCAAGAACTCAGATGCGAGCGATCACCCAGATCCTCCTATCCTATTATGGCTTTTACGTTAGCGATATAAATGGAAGTATCCCTTATAGCGAAGCTTTCCAGGCGCGGTATGGCGGAAAGATCACTCCAAAATATGATACACAGCAGGAAGTATTCAGCCTTGTAGATCAGGAGTTAAAAGGTGCAGTGGCGGCCTTAAAAGCTACACCCGGCGCAACGCAGGTTAACCTGGGCAATAACGATCCTTTTTATAACGGAGATGTGATCAAATGGACTAAGCTCGCTAATGCTTTACGTTTAAAGATCGCTTTGAGGTTAATTAAAGTAGACCCGGCAAAGTTAAGATCAATAGCAACTGAAGTTCTGGCAGATAATGTTCAAATGTCTGATGTCGGGGATTCATGGGCGGTTAAGGCTGGGCCAAGCTTTGCTGATGCGGGCGGAAACTTCAATCCTTCATCTTTCGTTGCTGGCAAGCCGGTAGTTGACTTCATGCTCGCTAAAGGTGACCCGAGGTTAAGAATATTCTACAGACCCAATGCAGCGGGTAATTACGTTGGAAGCTTTACAAGTCCTGATGAAGCCAAGTTACCTCAGAATGCGCCATTATATGCATCAGTAAATAATATGTCGCAATTGCAGCATCGCCTTTTCACACCGAATTATGATGAGAACGACGGAAATGGTCGTGGCACAGGTGCTAGTTTCTTTCCTTTCCTGACATATGCAGAATACTGCTTTATTCGTGCAGATATGGCAGCACGGGGTGTGACTGCTGATGTTGCAGAAAGCTGGTATAAAAAAGGGGTTTACGCTTCCATACAGTATTACAATGACCGGGCAATAGCAGCTAAGGTTACTGATTACGCTACAGTTGCAACGCCTGAGATTGATACTTATTACAATATGGCGGGAGTTAAATTTGATCCTGCAATAGCTGCCCAGCAGATCGGTGTTCAGGCATATCTTGATTTTTACCGTCAGCCTTTGGAAGCATGGGCATGGTGGAAACGTACAGGTTATCCAAATACAACTTCTGTTCTGGCATGGTCGCCTTTAAAAGGAAACGGAGGTACTTTGGAACTGAACAGAAGAGCAGGTATCAATTTGCTGGCCTCTTCCAATTTAAACTATGAGAATCAGCAATCCGCTCTTACTGAAATGGCTCAGAATCCGGATTTCGGACAAGGGCCAAATGATCCCTTCGGAAGAGTGTGGTGGGATAAGAAATAATGGTTGGTTTAGTTAATGATTAGTGGCGAGCTCCCGGCATTTGCCGGGAGCTTCGTTTTTTAAGTTGAAATGAACACCCGATTTGATACTTTTATCAGAACCAAAGTATAGGAGAGTATGAAGATTAAGTGGTTGATCCTGGGCCTCATTTTTTTTACCTGGTATTCCGTGAATGCACAGGTCCTCAAGACTGTATCTCCCAGTGTGATCCAGACCATAAAACTGCGTACGACAGGAAATGAAGTGTTTACAATTCCGTTAAAAAAACCGTCCGTATTCGTTTTCCTTGCTCCCGATTGTCCCTTAAGTAAAAATTATGCCCCGCTACTGAATTCACTGGCTAAAAAACATCCCAATATAAATTTTTATGGTATTTTCCCTGGCAAAAGCTATTCGTTCAAAGAGATCAGCGACTATGGGAAAGACTATGCTGTCAGCTTTCCGCTCCTCTCCGATCCGCTAATGCAACTTTCAGAATATACCAGGGCAAAGGTCACTCCTGAGGTAATTTTGATGGATCAGAAAGGCATTATCCTTTATAGAGGTTTAATTGACAACTGGGCAGTTTCTTTGGGGAAAAAACGCCAGGTTGTTACAAACCATTACCTGGACCAGGCTATCAGCCTTTATGAAATGGGAAAGCCAATTACTATTACACACACCGATCCGGTTGGATGCCTGATCAACGATATCTGAAATGAAGAAATACCTCCTGCTCCTTTTGGTTTTTATTGCCATCCATCAAACAGCATTACAAGCCCAGACAGTTACCTTTTACAAAGATGTTGCGTCTATAATTCACACAAAATGTACACCCTGTCACCGGCCAGGTGAAGCCGCGCCATTCTCATTGATCACCTATGAAGATGTAGCTAAAAAAGGTAATTTTATTAAGAAAGTAACTCAAAGCCGGTATATGCCTCCCTGGAAACCGGATAATCATTATTCTGCCTTCCAGAATGACCGGTCCCTGACTGCAGAGCAGATAAAAACTATCGGGAAATGGGTGGATGATAAAATGCCGAAAGGGAAACCGGGCAAAGAAGATCAGAACATACTGGCGAAATATCTGCCGGGTACTCAATATTCCCGAAAGCCTGATCTCACATTGAAAATGAACAAATCCTTTGCTGTTAAGGGCGACAACAAGGAACGTTTCATTGTATTTAAAATACCCTTCGAGGTCGGCCAGGAAGAAAATGTTGAAGCGATAGAATTTACCAGCTCAAATAAAAAAGTCATTCACCATGTTAACTATGGATTTTACCCGGTAGCGGATCCTTCCATAGACTTGTATAAGACGGCGGACTATATAAACCTGACGGATGAAGACCGCAGAAAATACGACCAGTATATCCCCTATAAAAAGCAAATGACTTATTATGCGGGCTGGATACCGGGATCGAGTTATGAATCGTATCCAAAAGACTTTGGCTGGGTATTGCCAAAAAGAGGAATAATGCTCTTAACTGTGCATTACGCTCCGGTAGGAAAAGACGAAGAAGATATTTCCGGGGTAAACCTGTTTTTTAAAAAAACTCCAATTAAGCGCAAGGTGGATGTGATCAGTCTCGGATCCGCGGGGATAGGAGAAAAAGAGATCTCGCCTTACTTCGTCATTGAGCCTGATTCAGTCTCAACATTCCGCCTAAAGATCACGACGCCTAAAGATCAGTCTCTGATGTATGTCTGGCCGCATATGCACTACATAGGCAAAGAGTTTAAAGCATTTGCGGTAACACCCGCAGGCGACACCATTAAGCTGGTGCACATTCCCTCCTGGGATTTCAGGTGGCAGGAAATATACAAGTTTAAGAAACTGGTTAAGATACCCGAAGGCTCAATCCTAACAATCGAAGGAACCTATGATAACACATCCGGTAATCCCGATAACCCATATAATCCCCCCAGAATGATCTATTCCGCCAATGACATGAAATCAACGGATGAAATGATGACCCTCCTGATGGTTTTTTTACCTTACAAAGAAGGCGATGAGAATATCACGCTTTCGGACTGACCTTACCTTCATGAATAAAGTACCCGCTATTCTTGCATTTCTAAGTCTCCTGACCACTTTTGCATCTGCGCAAACACCGGGAGGGCAATCTCTCTTTACTTTGCTACCGTCAAAGACAACGGGAATTCAGTTCGTCAACAAGCTGGAAGAAAATGACAGTCTTCATGTGATGAATTATGAATACCTGTATAATGGTAACGGTGTCGGCGTTGCTGATTTCAATAACGATGGCTTAGCTGATATCTTTTTTTCATCCAACACAACTTCCTATAAACTCTATTTAAACCAGTCAGATCTGCGTTTTGAGGATATAACCGCTAAAGCGAATGTCAAAGGGAACGGCACATGGGCTACAGGGGTCAGTATAGCAGATGTGAACGGTGATGGATTACCAGACATTTATGTTTGCCATTCAGGAAAATATCCTCCTTTAAAACTAGCCAACGAATTATTTATTCATCAAGGGATAAAAGACGGAAAACCAGTTTTCAAAGAAATGGCCAGGGAATATGGTCTCGACGCGCCTGGTACACAATCAACCCAGGCTGCTTTTTTCGATTATGACCTGGATGGGGACCTGGATATGTTCTTACTTAACCATTCGAATCATACATATAATCCGCTTCTCAATACCCGCAAGATCCGAAGCACCTTCAGTAAAGAATTTGGTAATCGCTTATTTCGAAACGATGTGACAGGCGGCAAGCCCACTTTTAAGGATGTTACCTCGGAAGCCGGGATCGTCAATAACGCCTTGAATTTTGGTCTAAGTGTGACCGTTAGTGATCTGAATAAAGACGGCTGGCCGGATATTTTTACCACCAGCGACTACACAGAACAGGATTATCTCTATCTGAATAATAAGAACGGCACCTTCAAAGAAAGCATCAGAAGTGCTATGGCACATACCTCAAAATTCTCTATGGGGGCTGACATTGCTGACTATAACAATGACGGATTAGCGGATATCATAACCCTGGATATGCTGCCGGAAGATAACCACCGCCAAAAGATGTTGAAGGGTGCTGACGAGTACGATACCTATAACTTGTTAGTGGACAGTGGCTACTATCATCAGCAAATGCGCAATATGTTACAGCTTAACCGCGGAATAGCGCCTGACGGAACATTATATTTTAGTGAGATCGGGCAGCTGGCCGGCGTTTCTAATACGGATTGGAGCTGGTCAGCCCTACTGGCTGATTTTGATAATGATGGCTGGAAGGATCTTTTTGTGTCGAACGGCTACCTGAGAGACTTTACTGATATGGACTTTTTAAAATATACGGTAGCCAATGCACAGTCTGAAGCTTTGAAATCAGGTACCGTAAAGTTCAAAACTTACGAACTGGTAAAAAAAATGCCTTCCAACAAGCTGAACAATTACTTTTTCAGGAATAACGGTAACCTGACATTTACCGATAAGAGCAAGGCATGGGGCATAGACCAGCCTGCGGTTTCAAATAGTGCATCGTATGCTGACCTGGATAATGATGGCGATCTGGACCTGATTATTAACAACATTAATGAACCGGTAATGATCTACCGTAATAACACCGATCAGGCTAAAGCCAAAAGTCTGCGGGTAAAACTGGTCGGCACCGGCCTGAATACTTCAGCACTTGGAGCCAAGGTTTATTTAGAAACTGCGTCGGGACTTCAATACCAGGAGAAGTATGTGGTGAGGGGTTATCAGGCAAGTATGGATCCTGTGCTTTTGTTCGGTATCGGCACCTCTCCTATTCGATCTTTAAAAGTCATATGGCCGAACGGGAAACAATCCAGGTTGGAAAATGTCAATACCACCCAGCTCTTAACTTTAAGACAGGATGAGGCTCATCAAGACGCTGAACCGGAAGCAAAGCCAAATCCTCTCTTCACCGATATAACTGAAAAGTCCGGCCTTAAGTTCAAGCATGCAGAGAACGATTTTATAGATTTTAAAGGTGAGCCCTTGATGCCGTACCAATTATCCAAAATGGGACCGGCAATTGCAACCGCCGATGTAAACAAGGACGGCATGCAGGATCTATTTTTTGGTGGTGCGCTTGGCCAGGCAGGGCAATTATTTGTGGCTAGAGCTGATGGTACCTTTCAGGCTGCTGCTTCTGTTCAACCATGGGAAAAGGACGCTAATTCGGAAGATGTTAACGCGGTGTTCTTTGATGCCAACGGTGACGGGAACCAGGATCTTTGGGTGGTTAGTGGCGGAAATGAATACGATAATGGTGCTCCTGAATACCAGGACCGCCTTTATCTCGGTGATGGCAACTCCGGCTTTATCAAGGCAGCTAATAGCTTGCCTTCTATGTTAAGCAGTAAACAGGCGATATCGGTCGGGGATTTCGATCAGGATGGCGATATGGACATCTTTGTTGGAGGAATGGGTATTCCAGGCTCCTTCCCTCTTTCCTCCAGAAGCTGGCTGCTCAGGAATGACAGCGGGAATAATCAGGTAAAGTTTACAGATGTGACAGCAGAGTTAGCTCCGGACCTTTTAAACCCCGGAATGGTAACTTCTGCCTGCTGGCAGGATCTGCAGAAGGATGGATATCCGGAGCTGGTTATTGCGGGACACTGGATGCCGGTCCAGATTTTTGATAATATTAAGGGACGGTTCACCGACATTTCCGATCGCTCCGGATTGAAGAATACCAATGGACTTTGGTCAACTCTTCTGCCGGTTGACATCAATGGCGACGGAGCAATGGATTTTATTGCAGGTAACGCCGGTTTAAATAGCCAGCATAGAACATCCCCAGCAGAGCCGATGACAGTCTATGCAGCTGATTTCAATGGCGACGGTGCAATTGATCCGATCCTTACTTATTACATTCAGGGAAAAAACTATCCTTATGCGTCGCGCGATGAGTTGCTGGATCAGATAGTCCAGATGCGCAAACGTTTCGTCAGATATGCTGATTACGCCGACATAACTATTGACGAGCTGTTTTCAAAGCAGCAGCTTGAAGGTGCAAAAAAGTTCTATTGCATACAGCTGGCTTCAGGGATTTTCGAAAATGACGGAAAAGGAAATTTTGTTTTTAAACCATTACCTGTCGAAGCACAGTTTTCCAGTGTTTATGGCGTATTAGCTGATGACTTTAATAAGGATGGAATAAAAGACCTTTTACTTGCCGGAAATTTTTATCCCAACCGGGTACAGGCTGGAAGAGCCGATGCCGGTAAAGGATTGATGTTAACGGGAGACAGTTCAGGCATGTTCAAGCCTGTGGCTCCAAAAGTCAGCAATTTCTATGCGCCGGGTGATGTCCGTGGAATGATCGGCCTAAAAGGAAAATCCGGCATGAATAAGATAGTAGTCGTCAAAAATGACGATATGGTTGAGGTTTTAGAATATTAAGATAATGAAGGTATTTAAAATAGTTCTGTTTTTGCTCCTGTCTTCCTTCGGAGTAGAGGCCCAATGGAGAAAACACGAGACGGAGTCTACAACATTGCACCGGTCCCAAAAGGCCCTTTCCGACGTCATCGTGCACGATGTTTTCTCTCCCCCGGTTGCAAGCCGCATCTTCGCTTATGCGAACATCGCTGCATACGAAATTCAGGTATTACAACATAGAAAATTCCAATCGCTCAGCGGTAAAGTCAATGGTTTCAAGGCAATTCCTAAACCCGCTGATACGAGTAACCTGAGTTATTCTTTGTCAGCTACGGTCGCATACCTGAAAGTAGCCGGTAAACTGGTGTTCTCAGAAGATATGATCCGGGACAGCACCGTAAGCATCCTGAAATGGTATTCTTCGAATGGCTATCCTGAAAAGGTAATTCAAACCTCGGTAGCATATGGGCAGACTGTTGCAGATTCGGTGATCGCATTCTCTGCAAAAGACAACTATCGTGAAACGCGAAGAATGAGGCGGTATTCCTATATCAAAAAGGAAGGTTACTGGCAGCCAACGCCGCCCGGCTATATGGCAGCTGTAGAGCCATATTGGAACAAGATAAAACCCTTAATCATGAGCAGCGCTGAGCAGTTTAAACCTACGGCTCCTATACCTTACAGCACTGAAAAAAACAACAATTTCTATAAATCTGCAAACGAAGTTTATTTGTCAGTTAAAAACATCACGAAAGATCAATTGCTCATTGCGAATTTCTGGGATTGTAACCCTTTCTATTTGAATACTAAAGGCCATTTGAATTTCGCCACCAAAAAGATCTCTCCCGGAGCTCACTGGCTTTCTATTGCAGGTATTGCCACCCGAAGTATAAATGCCGATTTTATGAAGGCTTCAGCTGCTTATACTTATACCTCCATTGCTTTATTTGATGCGTTCATAAGTTGCTGGGACGAGAAATACCGAAGTAACTATATCAGGCCCCAGACTTTCATTAATTCACACATAGACGAAAGCTGGGAGCCTATATTGCAAACCCCGCCATTTCCGGAATATCCCAGTGGGCATAGTGTGGCTTCAACGGCAGCAGCTTCCGTACTAACGGCTCTTCTGGGCGATAACTTTACCTTTAATGATAACACGGAAATAGACTATGGCTTACCGGTGCGTAAGTTCAATTCATTTAACGACGCCGCCAACGAGGCAGCAATCAGCAGGTTATACGGAGGAATTCACTATCGGGAAGCTATTGTTAACGGGCAGTCGCAGGGAAAAGCTTTAGGAGAGTTCATACAGGGTAAATTGGGAATAAACTCCTTTTAGTGGTATAGCTTCGCAAAACCCCAAAATATTTGTGTTCCGGGTTACCGGATACACAAATATTCAACATAGCAAAGAAGCTAAACCATCAAACACTGAGGTTTTTCCTGGTATGTCTTCCACAGGAATTCCCCAAAAATGGTATTTGCCCAGGCAAACCAGGCGCGCGTAAACTTTTTGGGATCATCCTTATGAAATGACTCGTGCATGAAACCGGTTCCGCCATGCACGTTTTTTAAACTCTGAACGCACCACTTAATTTCATCCTCACTGTCAGTTGTCAAACCTCTGGTTATGATACCTAATGGCCAGATCAGATCCAAACCTGTATGAGGACTTCCAACACCCTCAGCAGCTGAGCCCTTAAAATAAAAAGGATTGTTATCCGACAGCACGAGTTTCCGGGTATTTTGATACACCGGATCGGTTCGCTTCACCGCATCAAGATATGGCATGGAAAGAAGACTTGGAATATTCGCGTCGTCCATTAAGTTAAAACTGCCATATCCGTTTACTTCGAATGCGTAAACCTTCCCGAACACCTGGTGGTCAATGATACCATACTTTTGAACAGCGCTTTCTACTTCCTGGGCGAGACCAGTTAATTCTGCAGCAAGCTTATCATCGTTTGTGATCGCACTGATCATTTTGGCCGCCTGTCTGAGACTGGTTATGGCAAACAGGTTTGAAGGAATCAGGAACGGGTAGATAGTCGCATCGTCACTTGGTCTGAAAATAGAGCAGATCAGTCCTACCGGCTTCACAGGATAGCCATAACCACCCAGAGGAACACCATCTGTTGCCCAGGCAGTTGTGCGCTGGAACTTATACGGGCCCGCATTGTCCTTTCTCTGCTGTTCTTTGAATACCTTCAAAGTGCTTTTAATAGCATCCTGCCATTTACTGTCAAAAGGGCTCTTATCGCCGGTTATTGTCCAGTAATGGTAGGCAAGTCTGATGGGATAGCATAACGAATCAATCTCCCATTTTCTTTCATGAATGCCCGGTTTCATGTCTGTCAGATCACTTTTCCATTCACCTACTTTATTTTCATCATTATAAAATGCGTTGGCGTATGGATCTTTAAGTATGCACTCCGTTTGCCTGTTAATGACACCGGCAATCAGATCCTGTAATGGCTTGTCTGATTTGATAAATCCGAGATAAGGCCAGACCTGCGCAGTGCTGTCACGAAGCCACATAGCGTCGATATCACCTGTAATGACATAGGTATCCGGACGACCGTTCTTCATCTGAAAAGTCACCGTAGTATCAAGGGTATTAGGGAAACAGTTCTCAAAGAGCCATCCTAATTCCTCGTTTTTAACCTTTTTCCTAAACTGACCGATTGCGCTTTCTACTGATTTACTTTGAAATCTACGCTTAGAAACAGGGGTTCGGACTTCAGGAAAACCTTGAGCGGCGGCGAAACTTAATTTGTCAAGAAACAACCCTGCTCCTATTAAACCGGTATTTTGAATAAATCTTCTTCTTTTCATTGTGCCCTCTGTTATTTGTCGAAAACTACGCTTTGAACTGATGTTTTACCAATTTGTTTCCCATTTTTAAAAGCAGCAGCTTTTACAGTTGCGGTCCGGAATAAGTCAAAGGGTTTCAGATATGTTTTTGACCCTGTATTGGGCTCAGAACCATCAAGAGTGTAAAATATTTGTGGTTGATCTGAGTCTGTTGACAATGTAACGGTTGCCCTTGACCTGGCAGATTCGATAACAATTTTCTGACGGACATTGTAAGCGCTTTTAGAATAATTGATTCCCATTTTGTCATAGCGCCCGTATTGGTCTTCCATTCTCCTTTTAAAGTCTTCCCAATTCTTTTCCGAAGGCTGCGTCCAGGCAACTTCGGCTAAGGCTGCCATACGCGGCATGACCATATATTCCACCTTTTCCGTTTCAGGAATATATTCAGTCCACAAATTAGCCTGTACCCCTTTTATGAACTTAGCTTCTTCCTTTGTAAGTTCAGCAGGTGTCGGGTCGTAAGAATAAACTCTTTCCAAAGTTGTGTAACCACCTATCGCTAACGGCTCCCCACTGGCTTTCCCCTGGTAGTGATCAAAATAAAGATGCGAATTCGGACTCATCACTACCTCGTGATGCTGTTTTGCCGCAGCGATACCACCTTCTGTTCCACGCCATGACATTACTGCTGCATTGGGTGCCAAACCCCCTTCCAGGATCTCATCCCATCCAATTATGTCCTTATTCTTAGTGAGCAGAAACTTCTCTATCCGCTTGATAAAATAACTCTGCAACTCATGCTCATCTTTCAATCCCTCCGCCTTAATACGGGCCTGACATTTCGGACAAACCTTCCAGCGGGTCTTAGGACTTTCATCTCCTCCAATATGAATAATGGAACTTGGAAACAGCTCAGCTACTTCGGTTAATACGTTCTCCAGGAATTCAAAGGTTTTCTCATTGCCTGCGCAGAATACATCATCATATACGCCCCATGTTTTCCCCACCTTAAAAGGCCCGCCCGTACAGGAAAGCTCGGGATAGGAAGAGAGAGCAGCCACGGCATGACCCGGCATTTCTATCTCAGGGACGACATTTATATAGCGCTCCTTTGCATACGCCACAACTTCCCGGATCTGGTCCTGTGTATAAAAGCCACCATGACGAACCGAATCAAATTTCTGGTCGTTGCTGTAAGCACCGATCAAAGTACCCTCTCTCCAGGCGCCGGTCTTAGTCAGGTTGGGATATTTCTTTATCTCAATGCGCCAGCCCTGGTCATCTGTCAGATGCCAGTGAAAATTGTTCATCTTATGCATTGCCAGGTAATCAATAAACTGCTTCACAAAGTCGACCGGGTAAAAGTGTCGGCATACATCCAGCATCATGCCCCGCCAGCCATACCTGGGCTTGTCAGAAATAGTGACGGCCGGTATCGTGATCTGATTCGAAGCTTGCAGTTCGCCGTTTGGAGGCAATAGCTGGTAAATCGTTTGCATCCCATAGAAAATTGCCTGGTTGGTATTTGCCCTAAGGGTTAACCCTTCAGGAGTAGAAACCAGCAAATAACCTTCTTTCTCCAAACTATCAGGTGCATCCTTCAGACTTAAAGTGATGACATTTCCCTTTGCCCCTGTTTTTACAGGTATCGAAAACCCTGTTAAGGACTTCAGATGTGCAGAGAGGATTGAGGCGGTCCTCTTTAACTCTTTATCGCCGCCATCAATTACTATACTGGTCCCGGGCTTTAGAGAAAAACTGCCGGGTGCTTCAATCACATTCAAGGGTTGCGGGATCAGCGACAACCTGGTTCCTTTTGAGGCTGAAGTATCCTGGGCCTCTGCACTTAAAACCATACCTGCAAGGAAGCATATCAGTGTCAATAAACGGTTTCTTTTCATTGTATTCAATTTAATTATGTATTTGATCTTTATTCGAAAACATTATTTTATCGCTCTATCCAGGTGAACGTATCCTCCGTCTACATGGATCAACTGTCCAGTAGTATGGCTTGACCTCGGTGATAAAAGAAATGCTACAGTATTTGCTATTTCTTCGGTAGTAGTCATCCGGTTTCCCAAAGGGATCTTTGCGGTGATCTCTGCGAGTCGTTCTTTCGGATTATCGAGAGTACTGATCCAGCTCTCGTATAGAGGAGTATAGCTTTCAGCTACGATCACAGCATTCACCCGTATTTCATACTTTAATAATTCAACGGCCCACTCTCGCGTTAAAGCGCTTCTTCCTCCATTAGCAGCCGCATAAGCCGAAGTACTTCCCTGTCCCGTTTCCGCAGTTTTAGAACCAATATTTACAATTGATCCCTTTGATTTTATGAGTTCCGGGAGGGCATAATGCGCAACTAAGTAATAGTGTACTAGGTTTCTATGTAAAGAATTCATAAAGGCTTGATAGCTTCCCTTTTCAAGACTAACTCCGTCATTCACGCCGGCATTATTTACCAGGCCATCGATCCTACCAAACTCTTTGATGATATCCTTAACTGACCGCTCACAATCGGCAGGGTCTGTTAATTCAGCAACTACCTGGAATGCCTGACCACCGGCAGATACAATTTCTGAAACAGTTTTATTATTATCCGCCTCTTTTCGCCCGATTATTACAGGAATGGCACCTTCCGCACCAAGTAATTTCGCAATCCCTTCCCCGATACCTTTTGCACCACCTGTGACGATGATAACCTTATTTTTAAGTTCCAGATTCATTTTGTTTTCCTGACTATTCCTTAAACCTTATTCTTTTGTTAAACTTCTGTTCTCCATTTACGAATACCTGCATGTAAAACCTGCCCTTCGAATAGTGCTCCAAATTAAAGGTAAATACTCCTTCCTTCACATCGTTATAACGATGTGACTCAAGCACTTGTCCACCCGGATCAGCTACCAACCGGACCAATATTTCGGCTTTCTTATTGGCAAAATAATCCAGGGTGGTCTTATCCTGCGTTCGGGTGGGATACAGACCTATCGAAACCTCATCCTTATCTATGGGGTCTGGTCTTCCGTTCACAGCAAAATTAAACTCCCAGCCGGACCCGGAATCTGATTCAAACGTTTTAACGATCTGTCCTTTGGTATTTTCAAACCTGGCCAGGCCACGCCCACCCTTTCTATTGAACCAAAGTTCCAGGCCGTCACCCGCAGTATCTGTAAAGGCGAAAGTATATGCTCCTTTCTCAAGAATCAACGTATCACGGTAGATGGTATTTGCCTTTAAACTTCCCAGAGTTCTCTCTTTTATCGTCCGGCCCGAATGATTTTTTAATATATAAGAATTTTGCTCAGGCTGATTATTGGTTTGAAGATAAAATACCAGCGTATCAGCAACCAGAGCCGGCCCATGAAACCTTGAGTTCACCGAATTGTCAGATCTGTAGGAGTCCTTCTTGCCGTTAGTCTTTATTATATCGGCCGTAAAAATATTATCAGCCGACCTGAAATCTATCGTCCCGGGCAGTGTTATGCTAGCGGTCTTTGCGGGTTCAACTATGCCATTCCATTTAAATAGTTTCCTTTTAAACCCATTCGTACCGTAGCTGATATCTAAGGAGGTGATATTGTTAGCTCCAAGGTTTTTAACACGTATCACGGCGTTTGATGCCGCAGGATTCTGCCGGCTAAATATTGGTTTTGAAGATGGAACCAAAATATCTTCGACGGCTGCATCATCCCGGGCGCCCGTCTCCCGGTATTGGATCAGGTAAGCACTGATCACTTCATCCGCACTGGGCTTTGATGAAACGTAATTTTGCATCCTCGCTTCAATAAGATGCTCCTTCCCGGCATTTACCTTCAGATCAAACAGATCGGGTTGCATCAGGTTTCCGGGACACCAATTTGCGCGATCAATTACCCAGGTTCCCGCCTGAGGGTATAAGGGATTATCTCCGCATTCCTTCCATATCGAACGCTTGTCTATTAGCTTACCATCAAACCAGATCTCCCGGTATTTATTGCAGAATTCACCGCAGCCATCCGGTTCATCCATGCCATGGCCCGTCTGTACCAACCGTAATCGAGCTAAGGATGCATTTGCAGAAGCGACAAACGAGACTGGTTTCAGAGTATGCTCAAGCGGCTTGATGTTATCGCCATACCTGTAACTGTTGTCATAAATTTTTTGAATAGCTATCGGCTCATATGCCGGCTTGCCTTTAATTAAATCGAACTCAACAGTAATTGCCCATCCGCGATCTGTATTCGGTTCGTATCCAGTATGCTTGTACTCAATCTCTACACTGTCCCTGAGCAGTAAAGCAAAATCGGTTACATCAACCTCCCACTCAAAATTCCAATCCTTACCGAAAGCACCGCCATAAGGTGTAAGCATCCGCCCGATCTCAAAGTCCTGAACCTTTCCATTCAGCCCCCCGGTGCGTGCTATACTTATACGATCCATATAATCCCAATCAGCACACCGCATACTGTCAGGACAGCCGAACTTTACCCGCATCATGATCTTTCTAATGGGCACATCAGCCTTCGGGAACACGCCCCATTGTTTGTACAACTTATAGCCTTTGGCAGGATCGGTTACGACGGTAGCCCGCTTATGTGTGGTTACATGTAATGTATCAACTGCCCTTGCTGTAAAGCCATGAATAACCAGCAGACCTACTACAAACAATCTTATGATGTTTTTCATTTATTGGAACGTACTATTAATATTCACCATTAAACGGCCAGCCTGTAAAATTTCATGGCATTCCCACCCCATAATTTATCTTTTTCTGACATACTCAGGTCCCGTGTATTCTCCTCGAGGATCCCGCGACATTGATCGTAACCTGCACCAAGCAAACACACCGGCCAGTCACTCCCAAACATCACACGATCAATACCGAAGCTTTCGATAGCAGCATCAATGTATGGCTTAAAATCCTCCGTTGCCCAATTGTGCAGATCCGCTTCGGTTACCATCCCTGATAATTTACAATACACATTGGGAAATAATGCAACCTGTCTCAACTGCTCTCGCCACTGTATGATCCCACCTTCCCTGATATTCGGTTTAGCAATATGATCAATAACGAAGGGCTGGTCAGGAAACTGGCTTAGAAACTTTAAAACGAATGGCAGATGCTTTGGAAAAACCAGGATATCGTAAGTAAATCCAAACCTTCCAAGACGGGAGATACCCCGGCAAAAATCCTTATTAAGAATAAAATCATCCTCGAGCTCGGCCTGAATAATATGCCTGAATCCTTTGAGTTTATCATAGGTTGACCAATACGCGAGTCGTTCTTCAATATTGCCTGCACTCAGATCAACCCAACCCACTACCCCTTTAATAAAATCATTTTGGGAAGCCAGGTCCAGCAAAAAATGTGATTCATCTTCCGATTGATCTGCCTGTATCGCAACACAAGCATCGATCTTGTTTTCATGAAGCAGTGGTTCCAGATCTCCCGGAAGAAAGTCCCGGCGAAGCACACCCATCTCACTGTTTATCCAGCTGTCGCGAACGGGATTATATTTCCAAAAATGCTGATGTGCGTCAATTCTCATTTAGCAGACGCTTTTGCAGGCTCGAATTTGAGATTCAGGACAGTGTTAAACTCATCCCTGTCAACATGGCTAAGATCAATTTCCAGCCGTCCATTGCTGTGTTTGTATTTCAGCTGTTTCCCTGATGACAACGCGAGGAGTTTACCCGGCTTGTGGGGAAAGTTCTCCAATACGATAGAATTAGCCGCTGTATCAAAAACATGGATAAACACCTGATCATTTTTCTCAGTTACCGTCCCCCAGGATTTCGAATTCGAGAGCCCTCCACGGGTACCATAAATAGAATTTCCATACCTGGCCATCCATTTACCGACACTGTCCAGACGGCTTGTAAATTCAGGTTGGATAGTCCCGTCAGGCATCGGACCGATGTTTAATAGGAGGTTCGCATTCAAGCCCGAGGCATTTGCCAACAGCCTGATAATTTCCTTTGTCGACTTATATTTCGTATCCGTGATGTTAAATCCCCAGCTGCCGTTTAGGGTTTCACAAGTCTCGAGTGGCAGCTCATCAGATGCATTTTGAAAACTCAGGCCTGACTTGTTTTGTCCCGGAAGATCTCGCTCAAACATCTGAAAATCCTCGCCTGGTAATGGAGTTAAATGATGATTATTTCCGATCAGGCATTGTGGCTGAAGCTTGTGAATAAGGCTGTAAATCTCATCATAATGCCAGTCCACTCTTGAACTCCTGTCTTTTGCTCCTTCCGGCTCCGTTTGATCCCAATGCCCGTCGAACCAGATCCCGCCGATTTCTCCATAGTTCGTGAGCAGTTCAGTAAGCTGGGCTTTCATAAAGGCGATGTACTTATTCCAGTCGCCCTGTTCCGTACGCCCTGTTCCCTTTCCTGTGCGACCGGTCTGATACTGATAGTCTGTTTTGTACCAGTCCAGGGTTGAATAATACAGGAATAGCTTAATATCCTGCTTTTTACATTCTTCTGCGAGAGCCTTCAAAACATCCTTCCCATAAGGCGTATTAGTGATCTTCCATTCCGATTCCTTTGTGTCCCAGTTGCTGAAACTATCATGATGCCGGGTTATAAATGTGATATACTTCATCCCGGCAGCCTTGGCGGTTCCTACCCACTTTTTAGCATCAAACTCCTGCGGATTGAAGAAGTTCTGAAGTCTGGAATAATCTTCCACTTTGATGTTACGATTATTCATTACCCATTCCCCGTCACCCAGCACGCTGGATGCTCCCCAATGAATGAACATTCCAAACCTGGCGTTTTTAAACCATTTCCTTGCGGCCAGATTTTCTTTAGATGGCTGGTATTTTATCTGCGCCTTTACAGATGAGAAAGGTAAAGCTAACAGAATGAAGTAAAGTAATAAAAACCGTCTTTTCATATGGGCTGGAGCTTATGATTGTACACTATGGATCATATTAATTATTGTTTTCCGATCAGGACTTTGAGAATGCCACAACCTTTTGTCTTGATGATCCCAACCCGTCAATCCCCAGTTCCACAACATCGCCAGGCTTTAGATATACCGGGGGCTTCATCCCCAGGCCAACGCCGGCGGGGGTTCCCGTAGAGATCACATCACCGGGTAATAAGGTCATAAACTGACTGACATAAGAAACCACGTAAGCAACATTGAAGATAAAGTTCGCTGTAGTTCCTTCCTGCATACTTTGACCGTTAACTGTAAGCCACAGCCGGAGATTGTTCGAATCGGCTATTTCATCTTTAGTTACCATCCATGGTCCTAAAGGTGCGAATGTATCGCAGCCTTTCCCCTTGTCCCATGTACCATTGCGTTCGAGCTGAAATTCACGTTCGCTCACATCATTATGCAGACAATATCCCGCTACATAATCGAGCGCTTCTTCGACCTCAACATAGCTGGCCTTTCGACCAATCACCACCGCAAGCTCGACCTCCCAGTCCGTCTTTTCCGAGTTTCTGGGAATCATTATCTGATCATTCGGTCCGCATAGTGAAGTCGTCGATTTCATAAAAATCACCGGCTCAGGCGGAATAGCAGCATTTGTTTCATGAGCATGATCTGCATAATTCAAACCGATGCAAACGATCTTTGAGGGCCGGGCTATGGGGCTTCCAAGTCTTACTTCCAGGGGTATTTGAGGTAATGATCCCTGGTACGCCTTAAATGCATCGGCAAGTTTTTTAAGTCCGTCAGTCGAAAAGAACTCCTCATTATAATCAGTCGTGAGGGATGAGACATCATAATTTTGCCCGTCTATATGTAAACCTGGTTTTTCCTGTGAGGCTTCGCCGAATCTGATCAATTTCATAATGTATTTTAGTTATTCAATTTTATAAATCCCCCGTCAATAGGATAATCGCAGCCGGTAATAAATGCCGCTTCATCAGAGCATAAATACAATGCTAAAGCCGCCACTTCTGCAGGCGTACCCATTCTCCCGATTGGTTGACTCTTCGATAATTTGTCAAATATCTCCTGCTCCTGGCCGGGGTAGTTCTTTGCAATGAAACCGTCAACAAACGGCGTATGCACCCGGGCTGGTGAAATACTATTGCAGCGTATCCGGTCATGGAGATAGTCCCGGGCAACTGATAACGTCATCGCGTGTACAGCCCCCTTGCTCATCGAATAAGCAAAACGGTCAGTGATCCCCACTAATGCGGCTATTGATGCCATATTAATGATCACTCCACCGTATTCTTTCATCCTCGGTATAACCGCATACAAACAATTATATGCCCCCTTTACGTTCACGTCAAATACCCGGACAAAATCCGCTTCGCTGGTATTGTCTGCCCGGCCGATATGCGCTATGCCAGCATTGTTAATCAGAATATCAATCTTCCCTATTTTTTCGACAACTTTCAACACTTCCCCCTGATCCGAAACATTACAGGCATACGCAGCCCCCTTTTTACCCGCGGCTATAATCTCCTGGACAGTTTCCTCAGCACTTTCTTCTGTGAGATCAAGTATATGAACGTCTGCTCCTTTGCTCGCAAACAATACGCTTATTGCATGGCCAATACCACTGCCACCGCCTGTTATTACTGCTGTTTTACCTTCTAATGAAAACATATAATCCTTGCAATTTATAATTTATGATGGTTGGCATAATAGTTCCAATTGATTTCGGGCATACTGCATAATTTACCTCGTTATAACACTTAGTTCGGCAACCGCTGCCCAATGCTCCTTTTCGCCTGCCGGAGCAAGAGCATCAAGTTTAATAAACCGGGCCTGAACTGGCTTATCGAATTTCACTTCCTGCTTTACGGGGTTATTTTTAATGTTGGCGAAGGTCGCATCATTGACCACTTTCTGCCAGTTTTGGCCATCATTACTGATGTAGAAATTGTAGCGATAAATAATCCCGGTATGATTTCCATCTTGCCGGGGAGTATAAGAAAAGCCCTTTAACAACAGCTTTTCACCCATATCCACAGCAATTTCATGCGGATATTTTTTGCCCGCTTCGTTCCAATTGGTTATCCATTGAGATTTTATATCGCCGTCAATAGCTTTAATCGCTTCAAAATTTTTAACTTCATCATCTGCAGAAACAATGCTCCATTTAACCGGTGCAATGTCAAAATCCGTCCTGATGGTTTCGCTTGATTTGGCTCCATTATTAATAAAAGTTTTCGCTTTTATCGTTCCGCCGGAAGTAAAATTAAAAGCGTCAGTATACCTCTTTGAACTATAGGTCGGCTCAGAGCCATCTACGGTATAAGTAATGACGGGATCGGTGTTATCAGCGAGTATTGTTACCCGTCCGCTCTTATCTCTTGAAATAACTGGCGAACTGAGCAGCTCTGGTGCTTTAAAGATCTGAACTTCGGAAATTACCGGGCATGCATCAGCCTCCAGGATATTTACCCGCACTTTCGAAGTCATTAAGGACGGAAAACTTAATATTCGTTTGTATCCGATAGTCGTTTGCTTATCAATTTGCCTGAATTTACTGCCATCCCAAACGTCCACACTGAACGAAGCGACCCTTTGTCCAAGAGGAATATATTCTTGTAAAACAATCCTGTTAACCTCCACAGGTACTCCCAGATCAACAACGAATGAACCTGTTTTCATATCATCGTTAGTCGTCCAGTAGGTCTCAAAGTTGCCGTCCGAAAGGTTTGAGGCCGCAAAATTTTTACTGCCCCCCCGTACCTGGCTGACAGATACTTTTCTATTCAATGCAAGATTGGTTTTAAAACTTTCGTCTATCAGTTTCCTGAACTCCATCAGACGCAGCGAATCATTTTTATGAATAAGCCCCCGACGGTCGACCGGAACATTCAGCAGCAGGTTGGCGTTCCGACCCACGGACGCATTATATATCTTTGATAATTCAAGCAGTGACTTTCCTTTATCATCAGTGGAAGGGCTATAAAACCAGCCTGGGCGGATGGAAACATCAGCCTCCCCGGGAATCCATTTTTCGCCGTTTCTGTTTCCCTGATTTAAAACAGCTGGCTTAGGGGCCTCGTTCCCAACGCCGAAACCGGCAGTATTTAATGTACTCCAGTTCGTTTTGCCGGCATAGCCATTTTCATTACCGATCCATCGACATCCGGGGCCTATATCACTAAAAATGACCGCATCAGGATGATGCTTAAACACTGTACCGTTAAAAAGCTTCCAGTCATACTCTTGCCTCTTACCATTGGGCCCTTCCCCGTTGGCACCATCGAACCATTGCTCAAACACCTCACCATATTGGGTATGTACCTCATCCAGGGTTTTAGCAAATATCTCATTATACTCCGACGTGCCATACTTGGGATGATTTCTGTCCCAGGGCGAAAGGTACATCCCAAGTTTTAAGCCGTATTCTTTACAAGCCGCAGCCAGCTCCTTTAACACATCGCCTTTGCCTTCCTTCCAGGCACTTTCTCTTACCGTATGCGTGCTGTATTTGCTGGGCCATAAACAAAAACCGTCATGGTGCTTGGCGGTGATAATGATAGCTTTCATGCCAGCCTCTTTAGCCGTACGGGCCCATTGCCTGGCATCCAGTTTTGTAGGATTGAATACTTTGGGATCTTCATCACCATGGCCCCATTCTTTATCCGTAAAAGTGTTTGGTCCGAAATGAATAAACATATAGTACTCCATTTGCTGCCACTTTACCTGGGCGGGACTAGGGACCGCTCCGTAAGGTGCCGGCGCGGCTGCATTTTTCGACTGCGCGAATGCCAGTGAACTACAGAATACAAATGCCAGTAGCAGGTTAATTTTACGATTCGCAAGTCCAGCCATAATCAGTATCTATTTTTTTTTAAAGACTTACTCCGCGCTTCCACGGAATAAAATCATCCTGCCCCAATTGCACAGCTTTCGGTACTGTCACCCCGCTTGCTGCACGAATACAATATTCCAGGATCTCTTCACCCATTTGCTGCAAAGATTTCTCCCCGGTAATTATTCCACCACAATCAACGTCAATGATATCCGGCATTCGGTTCGCTAATGCAGTATTGGTCGACAGCTTTATGGTAGGACAAACGACATTACCTGTGGGAGTTCCCAGCCCGGTGGTGAACAAGATTAACGTTGCACCACTCGCCGCCTTGCCAGTTGTGGCTTCCACATCATTCCCCGGTGTACAAACCAGGTGAAGTCCCGGCTTCAGAACGGGTTCGGTATAGTCCAAAACATCAGCTATAGGCGCGGTACCACCCTTCTTCGCCGCTCCGGCAGATTTGATAGCATCTGTTATCAGACCGTCCTTTATATTCCCCGGAGACGGGTTCATATGAAAACCGCTACCAACCGCCCGTGCCTGTGCATCATAATCCTTCATGAGCCGGGTGAATTTTTCGGCTGCTTCATAAGTGCTACAGCGGTCAACCAGTTCCTGTTCGGCGCCGAATAATTCCGGGAACTCAGCAAGCAGCACCTGCCCTCCCAATGCAACGATCAGGTCCGAAGCGTAGCCCACCGAGGGATTAGCAGAAATTCCTGAAAAACCGTCAGAACCGCCGCACTTCACACCCACACAAAGTTTACTCAATGGTTGCGGCGTACGTCCTGCCTTATTAATTTCAATGAGTCCTTCGAAAGTCTTTTGAATTGCCTCCGCAATCATCAATTCCTCTGATACTGCCTTTTGCTGCTCGAAGACATACAATGGCTTATTAAAGGAAGAATTTCTCTTCTTAATATCATTTAACAGCAGGTCCACCTGCAGATGCTGACAACCCAGACTTAAGATCGTTATACCGGCGACATTCGGATGATCTGCATAGGCAGCCAGAAGCTTGCTTAATGTTTCGCTGTCCTGCCGTGTACCACCGCATCCCCCTTCATGATTTAAAAATTTAATACCATCAACATTTTTAAATAAACGGTCGCTGATAACAATTTCCTCCTCCGAAATCAAAGACTGCGGAGTCAATGCCCCTGAGTCGCCATGTTGCCTGAAAGCTGATATAAGTTTGCTGACCGCTTTTCGATATTTATGGGAAGGAGCATAGCCTAATTGCTGCAAAAGCGCATCCTTTATATAATCCAGGTTACGATTTTCACAAAAGACGGTCGGAATGAACAGCCAGTAATTTGCCGTCCCCACGCGTCCGTCCGATCTCAAATATCCGTTAAACGTTCTGCTTCGCCATTTTTTCACATCAGGCGGAGTCCAGTGGTAGTCCTTCTGCTTACTGTAGTGTTCGTTCGATGCATGCTTGATATTACCGGTGTGAATCAGCCCCCCTCTCGCGATAGGCTCGATCGCCTTTCCAACCAAAACACCGTACATTATAATTTCATCGCCCGGATCAAGATCTTTCATGGCAAACTTGTGCTTACCCGGGATCGCATCCCGCAGTAGAAATTTTTCGCTCTCGAAAACAATCTGCTCCTCCCTTGACAGATTGCTGAGCGCCACCAGAACATTATCAGTTGGATGAATATGTAATACTTTTTCTGCCATATCTTATTTAACTCTGAGACCCGCACTTATCCGGTAGCCACGCCATCCATACCAGGCAACTATTACAAAACAGAAAAGTGGTACGATATAGGCAAATGAAATAGAATAATGATCGGTCAATAAACCCATAACATATGGAACTAATGCTCCACCCACAATCGACATAATGATAAAGGATGAGCCTTTCTTTGTATGGGCGCCAAGATCCTTAATCCCTAAGGCAAAAATTGTCGGAAACATAATAGATTCAAAAAAGAAAATGGCCATCAAGGCGTAGACCGAAAGATTGCTGCTGGCTGAGATAACTACCAGGCACAACACCACATTAAGCAATGCATAAGCCGTTAAAAGTTTATTCGGGCTGACCACCTTCATAAGTGCTGTTCCTGCAAAGCGACCGGCGGTGAAGAGTATAAGCGCTATTGAGAGCAGATACGCAGCCTCAGCATTGTCAATACCCTGGCCAACTTCGGTACAGTAGTTTATAAATAGTGCGGCGATCCCAACCTGTGCGGCTACGTAGAAAAATTGTGCAATGACTGCGTTGGTGAAATTGCGATGCTTAAATAAAGGCTTTTTTGCAATTGCCTGGTCGGAAGCAAGCAGAGTTTCCTTGATCTCCGGCAAAGGGGTTTTAAAGAAAAAACCGGCAATGATCAGGACTACTCCCCCGATAATTATATATACCATCTTTACCGAATCAAGGCTCCCGCCAGAATCCGGAGTTGCGAAAAACAGGTTAGCACCTATTATCGGGCCTATGAACGATCCAACCCCATTAAAACACTGCGCCAGATTTAACCTGAACTCTGAAGTGTCAGGTTTACCTAAAACGGTTACATAGGGATTCGCAGCAGTTTCAAGACAAGTTAAACCGGAAGCCAGGATAAATAAGGCCAGTAAGAAAAAATTAAAACTCGCCTCCTGTGCCGCAGGAAAAAACAGAAATGCTCCGCCGGCATATAACAGCAATCCGAGAATAATGCCCTTTTTATAACCAAATTTATTCATGAATAAACCTGCGGGCAGGGCAACTAAAAAATAAGCGCCGAAATAGGCAGCCTGCAGCAGAGTTGATCTGGCTGT
The DNA here is from genome assembly GCF_010692725.1 of Flavihumibacter soli. Classification (GTDB taxonomy): domain Bacteria; phylum Bacteroidota; class Bacteroidia; order Sphingobacteriales; family Sphingobacteriaceae; genus Daejeonella; species Daejeonella soli. Next base: position 63,925 of record NZ_JAAFZB010000086.1, read on the forward strand.
TGTGATATCCAACGTAACCTGAAAGTGCTTGTTTAACACATCAAGAAGGCCATAAGCCATTCCCCATAAGAAAAATAAACTCGTGACAAGTATTAAAGGAAAAGTGTAGCTGGATGTGGAGCTGCCTTCACTTAATACTGCAGTTTTGGTGTTGACTATTGCCATATGATCTATCTTATAAATGAAATATTCTATCCATTAAAACCCATTTCTCTCCTGCTTTCGTTCCTGGCAATGCCTTTTGGTACTGCCACATCAATGATTCCCACTGCTGAACTTTTTCATTCGCAGCATCCGAAGCTGATTTCTTTTCGAATGAAAAGTTATCGCCAACTTCCATGATCATAAACAGACGGTTCCCGGTACGGTAAATTTCAAGCGCTTCTATACCGCTATCCCGGATACTTTTTAAGATCTCGGGCCATACTTTCCGGTGATAATCTTCATACTCTGCGATCAGTTGCTCATCCTCCTTAAGATCGAGAGCCAGGCAATAGCGTTTCGTCATATATTATAATTCTGCAAGAGTTTTGAATAGGTATTACATTATACCAAAGAAAGGACTTTCGTCAATATTTAATTTTCTGAAATTACCTAACTACTAAGCGATATTACCACCAAGTGATTCATAAAATTTATATCAACGTATATAGGATTGAATTTAATGATATATATTCAGCTTTTTAAACCAGCTGAAGATGAAACCACAATTGCTAAAAGTTTCTCTTAATGTCGCCCAATCTTTCAGTGCCCGTCGGGATACGGTTCCTTATATCAACAACCGCTGGCATTATCATCCGGAAGTAGAACTTATCTACTTTAAACGCGGTAATGGAACGCAGTTTATTGGCGACAGCATTAAAAGATTCCGACCCGGAGACCTGGTCATGGTAGGTGCGCACCTGCCTCACTACTGGCGTTTTGATGAAGAGTATTTTGAAGAGAACAGCAAGGTTAGTGCAGACGTGAGGGTCATTCATTTCTGTGAAAATTTCTGGGGTGACCATTTCCTGGAACTGCCGGAGAATAATATTATCAAAGTTACCCTTGAAAAAGCAAGGCGGGGAATACAAATAGGCGACAAGATAAAAACCAGCGTCGGTGATATTCTCAACCAGATCATTCAGACCGACGGCCCGAAGAAGATCATGCTGCTGATGGAGGCGCTGATGATCATCGGGAATTGTCAGCAGCAGAACCTGCTTTCATCGATCGGGTTCCGGTATCAGTTTGAAGCCGCCGAAAATGACAGGATCAATGATATCTATGACTATTCCATAGCGAATTTTAAACGGAAGATCCAGCTGGAAGAGGTTGCCGACATTGCAAAGGTTAGCCCGAATTCATTCTGCCGTTATTTTAAATCCCGTACACGCAAGACTTATTCGCAGTTCATTAACGAGATCCGGGTAGGCACCGCATGTAAACTGCTGATCGAAAATAAGATCAATGTCAAGCAGATCTGCTACGAAAGCGGCTTTCACAACTTTGCCAGCTTTCATAAATATTTTAAACAGATCACTGGAAAAAGCCCTCTCACATACCAGAAAGAGTTTTTAGTTAAAGGGAATTAAACCTGCTGTTACCAATTCCTTTCTTTTGTTGTACGGCACCTGAAAATAACAGCACCTGTGAAATCCCATGGAAAGCCTTAAGGAAGATATATGGCTAATAAGCAAAACAATCAATGGAATATTCTTAATCGAATCACCGATCAGGCCGGCATGTTGTAAAAAGCATATAAATAAAAATGCCTCCTGTTCCCAGATCCTTTGGACACGTCTCCAAACAAAATTTATAAATACTTTTGAATGCAGAACTTCTCCGGTTCCCAAAAGAAATTGAATTATTTTATCCTGAAACGAATGAATTCAACTATGATATATTTACGCAAGCCTCTCTGCCTCTTTATTCTTTTTCTCTCAGCCCTCACCGGAGCAGGCCAGGAAAAAACCTCGAAACCGGTAAAGGACGACCCTAAAATGGAGTGGTTTGAGAATGCGCGACTGGGAATCTTCATTCACTGGGGGATTTACAGTGTAAACGGAATTCCTGAATCCTGGGCGTTCTTTAATAACTACATCAGTTATAACGACTACATGAAGCAGCTAGAAGGCTTTACTGCGGATAAATATGATCCTGAGCAGTGGGCTGAACTGATCAAGGAAAGCGGAGCCGGATATTCCGTAATCACAACACGTCACCATGATGGAGTTTCCCTATGGGACAGCAAAATGGGCGGTATCAATACACGGCAGCATACTCCAGCAAAACGGGATGTTCTTACTCCCTTTGTCAAAGCTTTACGCAAACAGGATATCAAAACCGGACTGTACTATTCGCTGCCAGACTGGAGCTATTCGGATTATGATGTCTTTACCCGCGACAAAAAACGCTTTGACATCAAAGCGGAGCCTGAACGTTGGAAGAAGTTCCAAAAGTACTTCCAGGGCCAGTTAAAGGAGCTTTCCGGGCGCTATAACCCCGATCTGTACTGGTTTGATGGTGACTGGGAACATTCGGCGGAAGAATGGGAATCTGCAGACGTTCGTAAAATGCTGCAACAATACAACAAGAACGTGATCATAAATTCCCGTCTTAATGGCCACGGTGACTATTCCACACCCGAGCAAGGTGTTCCGGTGACAAAACCTTCGTCAAGATATTGGGAGCTTTGTTTAACAATGAATGATTCCTGGGGTTACTCGCCGCACGATCGAAATTACAAAACTCCAAACCAGGTTATACGCACCTTTATTGACTGTATCAGTAATGGGGGGAATTTATTATTGGACATTGGCCCTAAGCCTGATGGCACAATTCCCCAGGAACAGGTAACTATCCTGAAAGAATTAGGACGCTGGAATAAGAAGCATGCGCAAGCAATTTTTGGTACCCGGGCAGGTATTGCCCGGGACAATTTCTATGGAAAAACAACTCTTAGCGCTGACGGTAAAACAATGTATTTATTTGTTGAAACGGCTCCCGCAGGAGATGTTCAGATCAAGGGCCTGCTAACTCCTGTCAAATCTGTTAAACTGGTCGGAAACAACAAGCGCCTTGATTTTAAAACAGAGAAAGAAACTGGTATTACGAGGATAGATATTCAGCAACAGGATCTTGATTCCGTAGCTACGGTTATATCCGTTCAGTTTGACAAACCAGTCGAATTTTCTAAAACAGGCAGTGAAGCGTCTGCGGATTATGATCAGCTGCTGAAAAACTCTGGAAAAAACTCTGAATTCGAGGCGGCCAACAATTTGATCCAGGCTGTAGCAGGCGATCTCGCCACAGGACAAAACCCGGTAAAAGGTTTGCTCGCATCTCTTGAGGGAAGATCAAAGAAAGAAGAAAAGACTTTAAAAGAATTGCAGCGCTGGACTATGAAACATTCTGAGGTCGTTGAGGGAAATATGAAAGGTCTTCCATACGGATACTATGCTGGCCCCAGCAGTTTATCTGCTGACAGACAGACGCTTTACCTCTATGTAGATGGGAAGCCTAATGGGCCTATTGCAATAAAAGGCGTTAAAAATAAGATCCAAAGAATACGCATAGTAGGCAACGGAACACTACTTCCGCATCAGATCCTTAACAAACAATATTGGAGTGAGATCCCGGGAATGCTGTATATAAATATTCCCGAGGATCAATTGGATGAACAGATGACCATAATTGCGGTGCTCCTGGATAAACCTATCGACCTTTTTACCGAAGAAGTTAAGCCTATCGAAAGCAATTAAGGCGGAGATCATAAGTCAAAAAAATACAAGGAGAGTAAAAGACTCCTAATCTTTTGGTCCCTGGTTCTAGTCTAGGTGGGCGCACAGATATCTATTTAAAACGCTGTAAATAAATTATTTACAGCGTTTTTTCTATTAATTTACAGCCAGCCCGGAGCAAGTGCTAAACCATTATTGCGCCTGTTTCAGCAGTTCTGAGACGGTGTACTTATATCGGAAGTTTTGCCCCCAGTACCACTAAATAAAGGTATCCAGAACTAATGCGGCTTAATTATCTGCCCTGTTCTACTTGCGTTCCCGGAGAGGAGGTTTAGACTATCAACATACTGTTTACGATTTATTTACACAGTTTACATTTTTATTTACAATCCACGTTCCCTGCGCAAGAAGATATCAAAGTAGTTTCGCTGAATCAATTCTAATAGGATCAATAAATAAAAAATTATGAAATACATACACGTATATGTTTTGTTCTTAATGTCTGTTTTTCTCATTTCCTGTGGAAAAAACCAAACAAACGTACCAAAAGATAACATCGAGTCCGAAATTAAAGACATAGGGCCTAACATAATGGTTCGTAATATAAAAAAAGGCAGAAATGGCACCATTTTGATTGCTGGCCCGAACAACTCATCATTTGGTGATGTTTTTCGATACGATGGAAAATCTTTTACCAATCTTACAAGTAAAATAGGTTCGCACCGATTCTGGGATGTCCTGGAAGATCGACGAGGAAATATTTGGTTCACTTCTACCGATTCGGGCGTTTATTATTACAACACTTCGGCTCCGCTCAGTGCAGGCTCTAAATCCATTAAACATTTCACTACCACGGATGGACTTGCCAATAATCGGGTTATGTCTGTTTATGAAGATAAAGCCGGCATTATTTGGTTCGGCACTGGAGGTGGAGTAAGTCGTTACGATGGGAAGTCTTTTCGAAATTTTAAAAATCCGAACCCCTCGAGTGTTTATAAAGGAGGAAATTGGAATAATGATATTACTACAATCATTGAAGATAAAACCGGGAAATTATGGGTTGGCACAAGGGGCGATGCTTTCGTTTATGACGGAAAAACATTTACCGCTTTAACCCATAAAGGCAAAGCTTTTACAAACGTTTGGAGTATAATCGAAGATAGAAAAGGCAATATTTGGCTTGGTGACGTAACCCATGGCCTTTGGCGCTATGACCCTTCGACTGAACTCAGGGCAGGCGGGGGTACCTTTACTAGGGTATCGGAAAGAGGTACTTATGCTATAATCGAAGATAAAAAAGGAAACATCTGGACTACTGGTCCGGTAAATTCTGCTCATGTGGCGGTCTGGGCACTTTCCCGTTATGATGCAAAGTCCTTGTATAATAATAATCCCATTGTAACAGAAATTATGACAGGAGATGCGTTTTTGGGGCTTTTGGAAACTAACGATGGAAGTATTTGGTTTGGATCTGCGACCGGAGTGTATCGTTATGACGGCAAGACCATCACGGACTTTTATAATAAAGAGGGTCAGAAAAAATATATCATAGATACGAAGCAAAGTGTTGTCATATGGAAAGGTTCTATGTTACTTGGTGATGGTACCAGTACAGGGGACGTCGATCTATTAAAGGGAGAATTGTTGATCGAAAACCGTCATCTGGTGGGCGGTGCATCTGAAGTCGACATGAATACAATTGAAAAAAAATTCGATGATCAACGTCCACACAATAAATTACCTGCATTCTTTGATGTCAAAAAATTCCCTGTTTCTACATTCGCAATTACGAAGGTTGAAACATTGAATGATGGAAAAGTTACAGGGAACGGGAACATGACGATTGAAGCTATCATGAATATAAAAGTTACAGGGAACCTGACCATTGAAGGCATCACGAAGGCAGTTACTTTTCCGGCCCAAATGTATTTTAAGAACGGAATGGACGGAACTGTCGTGATGAATGGCACGCTGATCGTTGATCGAACAGATTGGGGTATCGATTATAGATCAGAAAAGTTCTTTGATAAGACTGGTGATCTAACTATTTCGGACGACGTTAAACTCCTTATGAAGATCGTGGCAAAAAAATATAGCAGATAATTTGAGGTTCAGGTCTGTCGCTGGGATGGGATGACAACCCACCGTTCAGTCCCTAGGGAAACAACCAGGGAATCCAATCACAATTTTTTTTCATTTCTACCCAACCTTTCTTTCACGGCCAAGGGTATTGCTGAAAAAAGATTAATTATGACGACCTCATTAAAAACCCTTGCCGCAATGGCCATCTCAGCTGCATTCTTATCAGCATTCGGATGTAAGGAAACTGAACTCCCGGTTCCCTCTGTACCCCACCCGACAACACAACAACCCGCTCCCGGGACAACAACAAACCTACCGATAGAGCAAATCCCTCCTGTTGAGCAAGCTCCTGCTACTCCTTCCCTGCCATCGGTTCCCGGGCAGCTCAGGAGACTGACATGGGCTCCGCTGGATTATAAGGAGTTTGAATACAACGCGCAGGGCGGCCTCTTAAAATATAACCGCCAATACAATAGCGTTCAGGGAACGGACATCGTCAACCGGGATGAATATACTTACTCCTACGATGCCTCCGGTAAAGTAACCAGCGTGTCCAATCAAGACGGATTTCGCACAGAGTATAGCTACAGCGGCAATGTGTGGAGCGAAGCCTTAAGCTACGATAAGCTGAACCGGCCGCTCAGGAAGTACCGGTTCCAATTCGACGCAAACAAGCGACTGACTGAATATACCGAGTACAATGTATCGCTTGAGGGCATGGTTAGTCCGCGTTCCCGGACCGCCTTCACTTATGACGCCGCAGGCAACTTAACACGCTATACTTATTTCTGGTATGTGGAAGGAAGCCAGTCCTTTGTGCGGTCGACCGAACTGCAGTTCTCGAATTTCGACACGAAGAAATATCCGAAGAACGCCGACAGCTTCGGTGATCACGTACTGCAGCCCCTTACGTTCTTTGTCAACAACCCCGGTAAGAAAGAAATTTTAAGTAGCTACCATCCGGTCGAATACTATGCTTACTCGTATGATGTGCACGGCTACCCTACCCGCAAGCGGACCTCTTACACATATGATAAGCCGCTGCCGGCAATGGAAGCAACATTTGACTATTAAAATTTCCTGCGAGAACGAGATTTTAAAGACAAAGAATATTTTCTTAAATTTTAAGAGAATTAGTAACAAAAATTAAAAAATCAACATCTTTATTTACCGATACGATGAATTATAGAATTCTTCTGTTATGCTTACTGTGCTGGGCACAAGAAGCAGTCGCTCAAAATAAGATAGCTCCGGCCGATATGCGCCTGAAACCTTACCGCATGACCGGGCAGGATAATCCGCTTCGAAAAAACCTGGCATTCGCTGATTATAAAACAAATTCCATCCGCCGTACCCTGGGTTCATTCTTCTATTACCAGGCGCCGTCGCTGGCTAACGCGATGCTGGCGACAGGCGATATCCCGGTGTATGAGAAAAATCGTTTGCGGGCGAAAGATGTGTTCCGCTTTGACCTGGATAAGAACGGACAGCCGGTTGCGAGTACCGAATGCCGGGCTATCTTCCGGAAAAATGAAACCTTTTATTTACTGCATAAACAGGATTCCACGTTTTTCGGTGCCCGTAATACCGACCTGCTGGACGCCCGGATCCGGCTGACCGCCGACACCTCACAGGTATGGCATATGCTGGCCTCAAACCTGAACGGCAGCAAGGATGAGGACCAGAAAGGGATCATCCGCAACGGCGGCGAGGAGATCCGCTTTGTGAAAACCACGATGCTGCTGCGAGACAAGCCTGTCAGCGACAACAGTCCGGTCAGCCTGCTGGCAAGCATTGATATGGTATATGCTTTTACGTACAACGACGAGGTGGTGGCAGCGGTTAGTTTTAAGGAGGCAGATCGCAGGTTCTGGCTCAGGGAAGGCCTGGATCAGCCGCTTGCGGATGTGATCGCTTCTGCGGCTTCACTACTCACAATAAGAAGAGATCTTTACAGATAGTAACCTAAGAACCTTAGAAAATGAGACATACATTACGACTCCTCATGCTCCCTTTCCTTGCTTTTACAGCATGCACAACTGTAAAGCTTGGCATTCCCTCAGAATTCAGCAGCCAGGCTACCGAGCTTCACGTTAAAGGATTAAACGGGTTTACCGTTAATCAAAAGCTTGTATTCGGCGAGTATGAGACCTCCAAAATAAAGAACGGCTGGGTGCGCACCCAGGAAAAAAACGACCGGATGTCGGACGTCAGCACCGAGGACCGCCTTTTAAAGGTGTTTAACATCGACAATAGCAATAAAACAACGAGCTCCGACACGAAATATCAATACAGCCTGTATGGCGGAGGGCTTGAAGCGAAGATCTACTCGATGGAAAGAAAGAGCACGGAGGAGACGGATATCAGGACCCAGATCAAATGGTTAGGTGACTTTTCTTCTACTAAAAATTCCAGGTATTCATTTTCCGCCGCTATCCTGCCGCTGATCCCCAACTTCGATGAACCCTGGCAGGTAGTGCTCTACAGTAATTATGAGGCAAAAAAAGATACCGCAAAACGCTTATTTGACCTGCCCTATGCTGAGGAAGATGGCTATGCGACGAATGGCAAAGAAACCATTACCATCAGGACGATACGCACGAAAAATATGACCACGACTACAGGAAGATCGGTAAACATGCCGGTTAAGCTGCCTGCCGGTTATGAGTTGCGGATAGATGACGGGGTGATCGGCATAATTGACACCTACGACAACAATGTATGGATCTATAATGAGCTGGATAAGAACACGCGGTTTATCATCGCCTCCATCTCCTCGTCCATCCTGCTGCGCAAGCTCGAATCAACAGAGAGCACTGACTAGGCGAAACGACAGGCATCAAAGTGCAAAAGCAGGAAGCAGAAATAAAGCTCATTTTAGAAGGCTGCCGGAAGAACGACCGGCGAGCCCAGGAAGTGCTTTACCGCATGCTCTACAAATTTGCCATGTCTACGGCAATGCGCTACTCGAGGGATGAAATGGATGCCGCCGACATACTCAGTCACGCATTTGTACGCGTCTTTAAGCATATCCATACGTTCGACGAAACTAAAGGCACCATCTATTCCTGGGTCAAACGTATTGTTATCAACGAAGGCCTTGACCACATCAAAGCGCGAAACCGCTTCATGGATACCGGGGAGATCGAGAACGTGGCGGAACCTGCCATTGATAATGCCGCACTCGACCGGCTGAATGCGGCAGAGATCATGACCATGATCCAGAAGCTGCCGCCCGCAACCCATGCCGTATTCGTGTTGTACGCCGTAGAAGGCTATAAACACAAAGAAATAGCGGAAGCCCTGGGAATCAGCGAAGGAACCAGTAAATGGCACCTGAGCGAGGCCCGGAAAACTTTACAAAAGAACATAGAGTACGCAAACACTGCATGAACCAACCTACCACATACGAACAGCTGATCGCTCAAAAGCTCCAGGAGCTGGAAGTGCCTGACCAGGCCAATGCCATCTGGAGCACTATTGAGCATCACCTGAATATCGAGATGCCTGCTGACGGCGGGGGTCCGGGTGGTGGAAGTAATTTTAACTGGTGGATAGGCGGCGGCAGCCTGTGTACATTCCTTGTAGCCGCAATCACCTACCTGTATGTTGTAATACACAACCCTGAAAACAAAAGGAATATAAACAGCCAGCCGGCTCCAATTAAACATCATCAGCCTTTACACCGGCAAACAGATACTGTAAGGCAAACGCCTCCGCCGGCCTGGCTTCCGGCAGTTAAGCCCGCGGTAGTCCCGGGAACAAGCGGCGCGGAATCTGAACAGGCTCCGTCAAAAGACACTTTAATAACCATCCCTCCGCCTAAAGCAGCAGAGCCTTTGCCTGTTCAGCCGTTGCAGACAGACACGTTGGTCCCGAAAAAGAAACAGCGGGGCGTAAAAGGTATCAGTGACGCGGACTATCGTCTGGTACCGGCGTCCAAAGATAGCCTGAAGCGTAAGAATTGATCCCTGTCAGCAGGCGGCTTGCGATTTCGACCTGGCAATCTGGAGGATTTGCCAGACTGCAGTATTTATTAGAATATAACGGGATCTAAAAAGTTTTCATATGAAAATAGAATACAGAACCTTTCCCTTCGATACTGTCCATTTTAATTTCACTGCCATGCTGCCGCAATATTTCGGTGACAAGATATAATCCTACCCCGAATCCTGAAACCGTCCTTACTTTATCGTTCTCTACCCGATAGAAGCGGGTAAACAGATTTCTTTGATGTTCCCGGCTAACACCGATACCCTGATCCCGTACAAAGATCTTAATTGAACCCTTCATCTTTTCGCAGCCAAGGGTAATCGTGCCTCCATCAGGAGAATATTTAACGGCGTTACTCAACAGATTAGCCAACACCTGGCCGATCTTATCTCTATCGGCCTTAATAATTGCCTCGCAACCCTTAATGTTAATTGTGTGTTTTTCAGTTAAGAGACGGGCATCCGCTACCACTTCCTCTGCAAGACTCTGTAAATGAAATAGTTCTTGATGAAGCTTTATTTGCGGCTCTTCAAGCCGTGTAAGGCTGAGAAAATCACCGATCATTGATACCATTTTTTTGACCTGCACGTCAGCCCGGGTCAGGGCGTTTATCCTGAAGTCATCCTCTTCTTTCCGGGCTTTTAAAAGTAATATCTGGATATAAGACTTAAGCGAAGTTAAAGGCGTTTTCAATTCGTGGCTCACCATGGCAATGAAGTCATTTTTTCTTTCTTCCTCTTTCCTTATATCCGTGATATCCCTGGTGAAGCACCTGGTATGAATAAATCTACCTTCCTTACGCAATACATTCGAGTTTATCAGTACATGTTTGATCGCACCGTCTTTACATCTGAGTCTTGCAGGGTAATTATGCAGCGTCTCGTTGTTGATCAGACGGGTCAGGATATCTCTAATAACCGGTGGATCGGCATGAAACTGCTCTATCGGGCGACCGATATACTCCTCCCTGCAATAGCCTAGCGAATCAAGTTCCGCCTGATTGGCCCAGATTATTTTACCGTCGGCATCTACCCAATGCAACGGGAGGGATGCATTTTCGAAGAAGTCTGTAAGCTCATCCACGCGAAATTGTAATTCTCTTTCCCGTTTTTCATATTCTGCCAGCCTGGCCTGCAATGCTTGAATCTCGTTCATTGTCTTGTGAAGTTTCTCTAATTGTAGCTCCGCCCCTAATTAGGGTCTTACCAGGATATTTGCTTTAAAAATAGTATGAATATCTCGAATACCTGTCTGGCTTTCTTATTTTGAAATGTTTTATGCACCGGATCATCCCGGCGAACGCCGGATTAACATCGGCAAAATGTCTTTCAGACTAAAAGGTTTGATACTTTAAGCAGGTCTGCTCAGGAAATATCAAAACACCTGCCGGCCGCTTCAAATGTTTCGAGTGGAATAGGGTGGCGACCAACAAAAGAGCCCCGTTATTCGGGGCTCTTTGATTTAGAACATTGTGGGCGAAAAAAGGTCTTCAGACAGTATCTTCTTCTTAATATTCATCGGTTATCGCGAACACGGGTTTCCTCTTCATCCATTTACCCCCTGTGAAGTCCGGAAACTCTACCGTTTCATTTCCCAGGTCAATTGAATGCTCGCTTAGTGGTGTGATCGCACTCATCACCGCAGCATCATAAACATCCATCGGGGTTTCGGTTTCACGTTTGATTGCTTCTACAAAAGCATGAATTACGAAAAAGTCCATTCCCCCGTGTCCGGCCCCGGCGGTTTCCTTACTCCATCTTGCCCAAAGGGGATGATCGTACTTATCCAGCCATTCTTTAGCGTTATCCCATTGATGCGGCTTTGCGGATTTTCCTTCAATATAGATCCCCTTATTGACATCCATCCAGATGCCATCGGTTCCCTGCACGCGGAAACCCAGTGAATAGGGCCTCGGCAGATTGGTATCGTGCTGTAACAATACCGTCTCTCCGTTCGCGCAACTAATCTGGGTAGTAACGACGTCGCCTAGCTTGAATTTAACCTTAGCATTAGGATGATCTGCGCCGCCTTTAGCCACAACATAGTTATGAAGGCCCCTGCCTTTTGATGAGAATGAACTCAAGGTCATAAAGCGGTTGCCCCGGTTTATGTCAATATAATTAGCGACAGGTCCGATCCCGTGGGTCGGGTACAGATCGCCATTACGATGTACTGAATGATTGGTTCTCCAGCGTGCTTCCGAATAGCCCTTCTCACCAAACTCCACGCCACCCCCATAATATTGTTTACCATCGTTGAATTTAACTTCCCGCAGATCATGCTGATAGCCACCCTGAAGATGAACTAATTCGCCAAACAAGCCCTGCCGGGTCATATTCAATACAGCCATTACATCCCGGCGGTAACAAACGTTCTCAAGCATCATCACGTGAGCATTATTACGTTCCGCAGCTTTCACCACATCCCAATGGTCTTCAAGCGTTATTCCCAGCACCACCTCCGTGCCAACATATTTAATTCCTGAGTCAAGAGATGATATGATCATTTCTTTGTGCAGTTCCCATGGCGTGGCGATAATGATCCCGTCCAATCCACCCTTTACATTAAGCATTTTTTTCCAGGCACTGTCATCACCGGTGAAGACCTGGGGCATCTTTTTTCCACTCTTCTCGATCATCTTTTTAGCCAGTTCGAGTGTCTTCTCATCTACATCGCAGATCGCAACTAATTCGGTATCGCCTCTCCTCAATACCAGGTCGAGATGACTAAGCCCACGCGCCCCAACGCCGATAATAGCCAGGCGAACTTTCTGATCTGCAAAAGTTTTAGCAAACAAACCGTTTGCAGGCATGAACGCCATCGAAGCAGCTGTCAAACCGGCACCTTTAATGAAATCTTTCCTGTTCATTTTTTAATTAAATGCTTATATGTGTATTACTAGGTTATTTCCTGATTCATTCTGCATTTCAGTTCATCAATTCTCACTGATTGCCAGTTTTGATCCTGAGCGATTAGGTTGAACAGCTATTTTTGAAACAGAATTCTTGCAGGCTTTTTCGTTCCGCATTTTAAAGCTTTTTATTCAGAATACGGAATAATAGTTGACTCAAAAGTCAGGAAAATCATCATTTACAAAAATTTCCCAGATCGATCTCAAAAAATGGGTAATACCATTCGACTAACTATCGAAGACCAGGTGACACAGAGCGCTGCCGCCATGCGTCCTAACAACCAATCATCGCTAGCAGGGATTGAGCTTTAATTAGCTGCACCCAATTGAGCGTGTTCAGGCTTCGGAAGCGAATCTAAGAAAAAACAGAAGTTTCAAAAGATGCCATGCTTTGTGTGACAGCAAGCAGCATAGGTGAGTTCGCGGCGCTAAAGTTTTACCCTTAAGCTGTCACTAAATAAAATTACGAGTCGGTATAGGGATCCTGATTTAAAATATCAGTATAAGCCTTCATGGTTCACAATATAATTCCTTGCTTCCTTACAGCTTTCCACATTAAAGCCTGACCAGACAAAGTCATACAAACCATCCATCAGAAACACATTTCGATAACCCCTTTCAGACATCATAGAAGCCAGTTCGAATGACTCTTCGTTGCCGTAAATCAAAACAGGTGCATTTTTATCTGCTGGCAATGATAGCTCCCGGTATGCAGCCTGATCCACATGAACAGCATTTTTGATGTGCCCCAGGTTTTTATAGGAAGTCATGCCGCTGAGTTTATTGTTGTATTCCTCATCCGGCCGGGTGTCGTAAATAACCAAATTCTTGCCGCTTTTTAACAGGCCTAATGCACGGGTAGCATTAACTAAAGTGTACGCCGGCGGATTTTCAATAAATGAGATCTTTTCCTGGCTGGCTATAAAATCATTGATCCCGCCAAGCATCTGGTAAACGTTCTTAAAGCCGCTGTTTACCAATTCATTCGCTGCCCTGGCCGCATCGCCGTCACCACTGCTTGAGTATATCAGAACGGGCTTCTGCATATCTTTACCCAGTTCATTCATGCGTTGCTTCAACTGATCATAAGGAATGTTCATAGCCCCCTTGACTCTTCCCACATTATTTGCTGCCAGGCTGTCTGCCGAATTAAACTGTGCAGCTGGGCGTATGTCCAGCACGAGGAGTTTTTTCTCGTTTTTGATCAAACTGGCAGCTTCATTAAAACCTATGTTTTTAAAGGGCAGATCTGAAACGATCAGATCAGTTTTACAGGGGAAATCATTTGATGTAAGCTGGTTCATTACAGACATACCGCCATTCAGGTTATAGAAGCTGGTGAAGCCGCTTTCCGCCAGCATCTTGCTAACCCTGCGGCTTCGCTGACTATGCGAGCAATAAAGAACAATCGTTTTGTCCTTATATGTGTTCATCTGTGCCGGATCTTTCTTAATTGCTTCGATATCCAGGTTGATGGCTCCCTTTAAATGGCCCTGGTTCAGGCTGGCGTACTGAGAAGTGTCGCTGTATTCACCCGGGCTCCTCACATCGATCAGCACGATACCGGGATCCTTCTGAAGCATCCTGCAGAGATCGGCAGCATAGATTGTTTTATACTGGCTGTCAAATTTAAACGGCAGTTGTGCCTGTGCGAAAAAAAACAGCAAAGTGAAAGTGCAGGTGAAAAAAATGTGTTTCATCGTTTCTATGCATTTTAACCAGGTCTATACCCTGGAAATTCCTAACAGCTGATTGCTGGCGGTATATTAAATTTACGATAAACCAGATCATCTGCTGCAAAAAGGCAACGAAACAATACTGTTACGATTTAGCTCTTTTTGCCAGCTCACATTGTTAAATGTCTTCCATTATAAACACGGCATTTCTATTCAGATCAAAAAAACCAAACTCATTTGTTTCCCAGGGAGTGCCTCGCTTAAAGGAATCCGCACTTACCGTTCCCCGCTGCACGAACTCGTTGAACAGCGGCTCAATCTCTTTAACAGCGATGCGAATAACCGATCCGCCGTTCAAAGGATCACTTTCCGTCCCGGCATGCCATTGCAGGTGAATAACGAGGTTCTCCCGGTAAAGCACGGCGTACATATCGTCAAAGAACCAGGCTTCGAAGCCTGCCTGTTCTTTATACCATGAAACGTCCCTGGCAATGTTTGCCGAGGGCAGTACCGGAATCATCTTTAACAGTTCAGTATTCATCTGATATCGATCAAAAATCTAAAGATACTGCTTCAACCACTCAGCTGCTTCCCTGTCGTCGGTAAAACTTTTCATGGGTATAGGCGGCGGTTTTAAGGCGAACAGAATGTTCATAATAAATTTCGCAAGGCCGGGTTTTGATACCATAGCCATTGCGGTATAAATACTGGGAAGTTGTTCGGTCGAAAATCTCCTGGTTGCTGCGTCCGGAACCGGTGAATTTTTCAGGTGGATAAGTAAGGGGACTCTTTTATCGCCGGTGATCTTTTTCACAAGTTCTACATTACCCCTGATACTTTCAACGGTTCTTTTAACACTCTTTGAAAGGGCAACCAGTATACCATCATCCAGCCAATAGCTGGCGATCTCACCTTCAAAGATCTCTTTGTCTGTGGGAATTTCCATCAGCACCTACATATACCCGTTTTAATTGACTGAAATTTCATCAGCAAATATCCAGGCCGGTTTACCTGCTCCGCTATGCCCGGCAGGTAACATACCATTCTTTGCGCTTACCCGAATGTAGCGGGCAGTCTGCGGCGGAAAGTCAGCCACAAAATTCTGAATAGCGGATCTCTGTGCCTGCGGGATCATGTTAATCATAGTTTTTACTTCTCTGAAGTTTTTCCCGTCAGCGGAAGTTTCAAATTTAACCTCCGATGGCAGCAGGATCCAGTCGCCGTAGTTCTGCAAGCAGCCAAGCGAAATTTGCTTTACCTCGGTCTCAGCACCCAGGTCGACAGTTGCGACCAAATCCTTTTCGCTGATGCCATGCCAGAATTTACCGACCGCGCTTGTTCCCTTAACCCCGTCCGTTAGAGAGTTAGGGCCGTCAGCCTGGTAATAGCTGCTAATCTGATTCGCATACAAGACATTCTTCCCTATGCCTTTATGAACTACGAACGATTGCTGCGCTGGCTTAATGCCCATCACCCGACCGTTTAATAGGGTAGCAGCCTTCACAATGGAAGTAGAATCAATGTTTACCGGACCCTGGTATTTTAAACTTTGAGGTGTTGGTTCCGAGCCATCCAGCGTGTAATACACCTGCCCGTTCAGGATCTCAGTAGCCAATACGACTGTTAATTTCCCGTTTTCTGAAACCGGCTTTATATCCACCGTAAAATTACCCGGACTGTAATGAAGTCCTTTCTGGCTGTAGGCTTTAAGATGATACTGCAGGCGGTGATTAAAATCATCCCAATTGCGGCTTTCCTTTTGCGACCACACAGCTTCCGCCAGTGCCGGCATACGAGGGAGGATCATATATTCGACATGTTCAGCAGTGGTAATATATTCCGTCCATAAATTCGCCTGAGCACCGAGTACGTACTTCGCTTCCTCCGCACTCAATTCTTTTGGAATGGGCTCGTAATTATAAACCTTCTTCAGTGTATTGAAGCCACCGATGGCAAGTGGCTCACCTTCGGGTCCACCCTGGTAGTGATCGAAATAAACAGGGTTGCCTGGAGTCATGACCACGTCATGCTTCATCTTAGCTGCCGCAACGCCACCGGCCTCTCCCCTCCAGCTCATCACGGTAGCATCCGGTGCTAACCCCCCTTCCAGTATTTCATCCCAGCCAATTATCTTACGGCCTTTCCCGGTGAGATATTTTTCAATGCGCCGGATAAAATAGCTCTGCAATTCCTCTTCATTACTAAGCCCCTCAGCCTTTATGCGGGCCTGGCAGCGCGCACAACGCTTCCATGGACTTTTATCAACTTCATCCCCGCCAATGTGGATATATTTTGAAGGAAAAAGGGCTGTTACTTCATCCAGGACCCCCTCCAGGAAGGTAAATACCTCTTCATTGCCTGCACAATAATTCGATGACATTCCTGAGTAGTTCCCCCCTGTTAAGGGCAGTTGGGCATTCTGAACACAGCTCAGGTTTGGATAAGAAGCTATTGCCGACGCTACATGTCCGGGCATCTCAATCTCCGGAATGATAGTTACCTGGCGCAATGCAGCATACCTGATAATATCCTTAATCTGTTCCTGTGTGTAATAGCCACCATAAGCAGCTTTCTCTCCCTGCCTTGCCTGCGGCCTATCTGACCAGGCCAGCTGGTTCTGGTCTACCCGCCATGCCCCTGTCTTTGTCAATTCGGGATACTTTTTTATTTCTATACGCCAGCCCTGGTCATCCACCAGGTGCCAGTGGAATGTATTCATCTTATATTGCGAGATCAGGTCGATATACTCCTTAACCAGGTCTGCAGAGAAGAAATGCCGGCTGACATCCAGGTGCATCCCACGGTATTTAAAGCGGGGAAAGTCGAATACTTCCATAGCCGGAACTTCCAGGGCAGCATTGGTTCTCACCTGCGGAAGCGTCTGAAAAACAGACTGCATCCCGTAAAAGATCCCGGCAGTTTTGTTGGCTTCCAGTATTATTTTTTCAGGGCTTACACTAAGCTTATATCCTTCGTCTCCCAGGCCATCTGTATTCGATAACTTCAGTTCGATCACGTTAGGTTTCCCTGCACCTGACCTCAGCTCATACCCGGAGACTCCTTCGACGTATGATTTAAAAAAACCGGCCAGCTTTTTCAGATCCCTATCCGAATGTTTATATCGAAGCCTGGTTTCAGAATTAATAGTAAAACTTCCCGGCTTCGACTGATAATTAACCGGCTGAGGGATAATAGAAGGATTTGACTGGGCTATTACTCCGGCCGGCAGGATGAAGATCAATGCAAGAATCAAACAGGTTAGATGTACTCTCATAATATAATGATGATCAGCGCGCATCGCGATAGACTACGCACCTCAATTCTAAAATCTAATATCTAATATCTGCGTCTAAGTTGTTAAAGTTTATGTGAACTACGCTCAGGAATTTGATCTATTAATTAAGTGAAATTAGCATGATCTAATCGATTGTATAGTATTGCTGCCTATAATCCCTAAGTGACTGTGCAAAAAAATGATATGGGATTTGACAGATAAGGCTTTGTAAACAGGGAATTCGCCAGCTGCTGAATGATCAGGCCGGCACAGGTCTGGGTCTAGCCGCTACAATAGGTGCACCCTATTGGTTCGACCTCCTGAATAAGGTGATGGTCACCTGTTCCACCGTTAAGCCCCACGAAAAAATCGGTGAAGAAAGTTCACAGAATGCCCAAAGCAGAACGCCCGCACCGGTGATTGTAATGTCTAATGCACCTGAAAGCAATACCGGCCAATCGCTTGCACCGAAAACCCGCGATAAGCAAAAGTGAATAAGTGAGGCTTATTTTCTTGGAAGTGCCGGACGCTTATACTGGCTATACCAGACAATCTTCCCGTCCTTTACCTGGTTAATATCGTGATAGTAGGCCGAATCAACCTTCCCGTCTTTATACGTGTCGGTCTCTTTGTACCAGGTCACAATATAGCCTTCCTTTTTATCGGTTGAGTACATCCTGCGCCATGCGTGCATATCTATAGTCACGGACGAAAGGCTATCGCGCGTAGTTGACCACATTTTCATCAAAGCCGGATTACTCAGTTTTTGATATTTGCCCGAATTCATATCATATTCCACCGTATCTCCCATAGCAGCTGAAAGGCCTTTCATATTCCCGCTGGACCAGTCCTTATAGCTCATCAGGACCATTTTAAGGTCTTCATCTGATACATTGTCAGACCAGCTGCTGGAATAAAGCGGTTTAAAGGGTAGATCGCCCGGGTCTTTTGCCGATGCAGCCGTGTCATTGCCAGGAATTACGTCAGCTTTTTGATTACCCTGGTTACACGAAGAAAAGATGCTAACAACCAGGATTAGACAAATGATCTTTTTCATATTTTATCAATTTAAATTCGTTAAATAATTTAAGAAGATACTCTCATTAAATATAATTAATAAATATGAAAAAGTACTGATATTCAGCATTAAAGGTGAAAGGTGAAAGCTCAAAGCTGAAAGCTCAAAGCTGATACCCGTTACCTGATACCTGCTACCTGATACCCGTTACCTGATACCCGTTACCTGATACCTGTTACCTGCTACCTGATACCTGCTACCTGATACCTCACACCTCATACCTATTTCGGCATACTCGGCCTTACTTCAATTTTACTGGGCAGAGTACGCGGATGCATTCTTAGCAGACCGACAACAATTTCTCCTATGTCTTCCGGCTGTATCTTCCATGCATCGGCCTCCGAGGGAGTATTATCGTTGAAGTGGGTCGCTACTGAACCAGGCATTATCGTGGTCACTTTTACCCCATGTTTACGAAGATCAAGCATGATAGCCTGTGTGAAACCTACGAGCCCAAACTTGCTCGCATTATAGGCAGCACCGTTCTCGAAGAAATTAGTTCCGGCCAGACTGGCCATTGTAATGATATATCCTCTGGATTGCCTTATAGCTTCAAGGCTTGACTTGACAGTATTAAATACTCCGGTCAGGTTGGTGTCGATGGTCCGCCGCCACTCTTCTTCCGTAAGATCCTCAATGGAGTTAAAATAACCTACTCCTGCATTGGCGATCACCACATCCAACTGGCCAAAATGCGCAATCAGGGCTTTTACAGCTGCCTTCTCTGATGTCATGGAGCTCACATCGGATTGAAGCCCCAGTATCCTTGAAGTATCCGTGCTCAAAGATCTTGCAGCCTCTTCGGCCGCCCGCAAGCTACGGCTGCTGATCGCTACACGCATTCCGATATCCAGCAATGCTTTCGCGATACCATATCCTATTCCTTTACTTCCGCCGGTGATATAGGCGACTTTATTATCAAGGTTATTTGTCATACAGGATTAACCGGCAATTAAAAAAAGTGTTTCAGATGCTAAATCAGGTCCGGAGCATTTGCAGTTAAAGTTCTGATATTACCGGCCGCGGGACTGCAAACAGGGAATTCAGCGCTCTCTTAGTTCCTGAGATGCTTATTCCAGCTTCCAGTTATCGTCACCCTGTTTTCGGGTCGGATCTGCCGGTTTATCCCTATCTGTTTTACCGGAAAATGACGGATCGAAACCTTCACTCTGCTTATGAAAAGGGACATCTAATGCTCTTAATATAGCTTCGACCGTAGCTAATTCTTTTGGAGTCCGGGGATGTACAATTAGTGTTTCCATATCACTAATTTAAATAAAAATTGGATAGCTGATACCGCTAAAACAGGTCAGGTAAGGAAGCCCCAAAGATGTTCCTGCCTGGAGTATTTGCATCTGAATGAATAATAAATCGATATTGCAGAAAAAATTACATGAGCTTATCTCAATGCAGCAGATAATTCACTACTTCCTGCACTTTGTGTTCCCGGTAATTGTTGCCTTCGTATTTTTCGGGCCAAAAGCGCTGAGGGTGGCCGGAATATTTTTAGCGACCATGCTGGTGGATGCCGACCATCTGCTGGCAACACCCATCTTTGAAGCCTGTCGCTGCAGTATCGGATTCCATCCGCTGCACAGTTATCCTGCTATTATCATTTATTTCCTCTGTTTGTTTCACCCAAAGACCAGGCTGATTGCCCTGGGATTGCTGATGCATATGGCTACGGATCAGATTGATTGTATCTGGAATAGCACCAACTGTTTATAGGAAAATTTATACCACATCAGAAGAGTTCAAACCTGGTTAACCGCTATGCCCCTCCGCTATGTAAGGTAGTGGTCATCTTAAGGTTATGTCCATGAATTAATGGACTTGACCCTAACATGACCCGACGTGGTTCCCTCTATGGTGACAAGTTTTGCGAACAAATTCCAACAGCGAAGACAGGTCACCGTTAATTGCTCACTCAATGTTAAAGGAAATCAACATTAATTCATTTTATACTTTTCCTGGCTAATCATAACCTGTTTACCCGTAACTATCAATATCATGATAACCAGTCCTAATATGACCGTCACGGCAAGCTGAAGCTGGGTAATAAAGTTGGAACTGGCCTGGCTCTTTAAGGATTCTGTGAGCAACTCCTTTCCTACCTGGCTCTGTACATGGGTTAGTTGTAACAGATCTGTATTCAACTTCTCGTAGAGCGGAAGCGTGTTGGTTAAATAAAGCTTCTGAGCGACATCCTTATTCAATAAAGCGGTGTTAATAATCATCAGCTCATCCCGCTGATAATCCTTAAGATTTTTTTTCAGGCTTTGCAGATGACTCGTTTCCGCGGCCACCAGATGAGTCTTTCCATATTTATTAAGAAGCGAGTCAAGGCTGCTGTTTGATTTGCCTGTTGAAACCTTTATCTGTTCAGCACCAGGCGTTCCAGCAAACAGGAAGGTAACCAGGTCACTCTGTTTTTTATGAATAAGATCAGCCGTTAGATGGAGATCTACAGCCGGGATAAGCCGGTCTTCGTAGATCGAATTAAACGACTTTGAGATCCGGTTGATATTGTAAGATTCAATTAAACTGAAAATGATGATGAATAGCATCAGCACCGCTAAAACGATAGCGAGGCGGAGTTTCCGTTGTATTGCAAAAGCCCACTTCATAAAGACAGAAATAAATTCGGTCAAGATACAAATTGTTTAACTGGCTGTCCCGCCACCTTAACACCAATCGAGGGTAACAACACACCGCAGACAATATCGCCTTCTAACGCTTTCAAGTTCCTCAATAAGCCGGTTTCGCTATTCGAAATTTTTAAATAGCTTAGTTTCAAAAAATAAACCATGAAGATATTCGCTTTAGCTGCCTGCCTCATTCTCCCGCTTTCTGTTTTGGCTCAGAAAACTTATGTACAGTGCGGCCGCCTGATTAACGGAGTGTCTAAAAACGCACAGACCGAAATGACCATTGTGGTAGAAGGAAATAAGATCCTGGAGATAAACAAAGGATATCAATCGGGCTCGGCTAATGACAAGGTGATCGATATGAAGAATATGACGGTTATGCCCGGTTTCATTGATTCGCATGTGCATCTATCAGGAGAAACCAGCAAGAACCGTTATACCGAGCATTTTACCCTGAACGAGGAGGACTTCGCATTCCGGTCGGTGAATTATGCAGAGCGGACACTGATGGCGGGATTCACCACAGTTCGCGATCTGGGTGGTGAAACTGCGCTTGCTTTGCGGAATGCAATTAACCAGGGCTATCTTCGCGGCCCGCGAATCCTGGCAGCAGGAAAAAGTATCGCAACCACCGGGGGGCATGCAGATCCTTCCAACGGTGTGAACCGTGAGCTGATGGGTGACCCTGGTGCCCGGGAAGGTGTGGTCAACAGTCCGGAGGAAGCCCGCAAAGCGGTGAGACAGCGTTACAAGGAAGGTTCTGACGTCATCAAGATCACAGCTACCGGTGGAGTACTCAGCAATGCTAAAGATGGCGCAGGTGCTCATTTTACCGAAGATGAAATCAGGGCTGTAATCACTACGGCTAAAGACTACGGATTTAAGGTCGCAGCGCACGCACATGGTGCAGAGGGGATGAAACGGGCTATCCGTGCGGGCATCACTTCCATCGAGCATGGAACATTTATGGACGACGAAGCTATCCGCCTGATGAAGGAGAATGGAACTTACTATGTCCCAACGATTACGGCAGGCAAGTCTACTGCTGATTCGGCACTTATCCCGGGATACTACCCGCCCTTCGTGAAGGCCAAGGCATTAGAGACCGGACCGAAGATCCAGGGCGCCTTTGCCAAAGCATATAAAGCGGGTGTAAAGATCGCTTTTGGCACCGATGCGGGAGTGTTTGCCCATGGCAAGAACTATAAAGAATTCGAATATATGGTTGAGGCTGGAATGCCGGCCATGGAAGCCATACAATCGGCTACCGTGAGCGCAGCCGACCTTCTTGGCCTGTCTGACCAGGTGGGATCAATAGAGAAAGGTAAACTTGCGGACATCATTGCCGTAGCGGGTAATCCGCTTCAGGATATTAAGGTCCTGGCGAAGATTGCATTCGTAATGAAAGAGGGAAAGATCTATAAGAGCAATAGCCCGGGTAATAACCCGCTTTAATCAAATAGCCGGAAAAGACCTTACGGGGTCGGACAGGTCTTTTCCGTACATTCTATCAAAGGTTCAGACGTTGGATCCTTACCGCGTTTAAAATAGCCAGTAATGCAACGCCAACATCTGCTATTACAGCCTCCCAGAGGGACGCTACTCCCCCCGCGCCTAAAGCTAATACGAGCACTTTAACCGCAAGCGCCAGGGTGATGTTCTGCCAGACGATATTCCGGGTGATCCTCCCGGCCCTGATCGCCATAACGAGTTTAGAAGGCTGGTCGTTCTGAATAATGATATCGGCTGTTTCTATAGCCGCATCACTGCCAAGCCCACCCATTGCGATTCCGGCGTCTGCCATGGCGAGAACAGGCGCGTCATTCACACCATCTCCAACAAAAGCAATTTTGCGACCCTGATCCTTTAGTTCCTGTACCTTGTTAACCTTGTCTTCAGGTAATAATTCGCCGAAGGCCTTGTCGATATTAAGAACGCCGGCGACCTGATCGACCACCGTTTGCTTGTCGCCGCTGAGCATTACCGTTTTAATGTTCATCCGGTGAAGTGCATGGATGGTCTGGAGAGCATCTTCCTTGATCTCATCGGCTATCGTGACGTAGCCTGCACATTGTTTGTCAATCGCAATCAGGACAATCGTTTCCGTGATACTATGAAACTCCTTGTTGTAAAAAATTCCAAACATGTCCATCAGCCTGGCATTCCCGGCTAAGATTTCCACGCCATCCGCATAGCCTTTTAATCCATGACCAGAGATCTCTTCTACCTTCGTCACTTCCACAGATCTGTAATCCTCACCCGCGTATTCAACGATCGCCAGCGCTACGGGGTGAGTGGAATGACTTTCGAGAGCGGCCGCAAGGCGCATGAGCTCCTGCTCACTTCTATCACCTTCTGCAAAAACCTGCTGTACTTTAAAAACTCCCTTCGTCAGGGTTCCAGTCTTGTCCATCACAACCGTATCCACTTTGGCCATCACATCCAGGAAATTTCCGCCTTTGAAAAGAATCCCATTCCTGGAAGCCAGGCCAATCCCCCCAAAATAACCGAGCGGAATAGATACCACCAATGCGCAGGGACAACTGATCACCAGGAATACAAGTCCCCGGTATAGCCATTCACTAAATTCATAGGAGGGAGCGATGAAGAATGGTATAGTAACCAGCGATACTGCGAGGGCAAATACAATCGGTGTATAAACTTTAGCAAAGCGTGATATGAACATTTGGGTTCGGGACTTACGGGCACTCGCCTCCTGGACCAGACTGAGGATCCGGCTAAGCTTACTATCCCTGAAAAGAGCAGTTACTCTGATCTCGGCAACGGAATTCTGATTGATCATTCCCGCAAGCACCTGATCGCCGGCGTGCTTTGTATCCGGTTTGCTTTCACCCGTGAGCGCGGCTGTATTAAAGGATGCACTGGCGCTAATGAGCTCACCATCCAGGCCTACATTCTCTCCCGCTCTCACACGAATGACCTCACCAGGCTCCACACTGCCTGGTTTCACAGTAAACGCCTGCATATCCCGAATGACCACCACAGTTTCGGGCCTGATATCGAGCAGGGCCTTGATACTGGTTTTAGCACGGCTGACCGCCGAATCCTGGAACCACTCGCCAATGGAATAAAATACCATAACAGCTACCCCTTCGCTGTATGAACCGATCGCAAACGCTCCCAGCGTGGCAACGCTCATCAGGACAAACTCATTAAAGAAGTCAAGGTGCTTTATTTTACGCAGGGCAAGAGCCAGCACTTTATAGCCTGCCAGCAAATATGCGGGCATGTAAATAAGAAACTCTGTGAGAAGACTAAATTTTAACCGGAACCCATATTCAAGAACCTGCATGACCAATAAGATGGCTAAAGCAGTTAAAAGATCCCAGTGATCCCGCCAGCTTTCAGATCCTGATCCGTGACTGTGATCATCATGGTTATGTACTGAGGCATCTGTTGATTTTTCAACATGGTCATGATCACAACAGCCGTTTGACGAATGTCCTGGCTTGATAACGGGAGTAATTGTTTCTTCCCCTGTAATATTTCTTTGCATACCTGATTTAATGTCTCTCCTCTGATTGATTCAGGAGTGATACAAAGGTATTACGGGAAGTATTGCAATGAAATTGCATTTATCGGGCTGAACAGGTATCGCATACACCTTTAACCAGGAAGCTCATTTCCTCCGCAAGGAATTGGGCCGGGAGATTAACCACAGGTATAACAGATTTTTCAAGACAGAAGGTTTCTTTACAGTTGTGGCAATAGAAATGTACATGCAGGTCATGGTGGTGATGATCGTCGCACTCACTCTGACACAGCGCATACTTTACAGATCCGCTGCCATCATCGATACTGTGAACAAGTCCTTTTTCCTGGAATGTTTTCAGGGTACGGTAGAGGGTAATTCGATCGGCGGGATGCATTCCCTTTTCCAGGTCGGTCAGGCTGATGGTGGCAGATTGCTGTAAAAGAAAGTCCAGCACCAGCAGCCGCATGGCTGTGGGGTTAATATTTTTCGCTTCCAGTAATTGCTCAAGATCTTTACCCATCCGGTTTAAATTTGCATGTTCAACGAAAAGCAAATGTCAGACCATATCCAGCGGCTTGCGCTTCCTGGATTCCATTGCCTTAAATTTGCTTGGCGTGAGGCCCGTTACGTTCTTAAACTGAGTAGATAAATGGGCCGCGCTGCTATAGCCCATTTGCAGGGCTATCTGGTTAAGATTTAATTCGTCGTATTCCAGTAACTCCTTGACCTTCTCAATTTTCTGATTAATGATGTACTTCTCGATAGTTATGTCTTCAGATTCAGAAAAAAGGCTACTCAGGTACGGATAGTCGCGTTCCAGCCGTGAAGAAATATAATCTGAATAATTCACCCGGATATCCTGCGGATCAGTATGGTGGACCAGTTCCACAATGACATTTTTAATTCGCTCAACCAGCTGCTTGCGCTTTTCATCAATTAGTTCAAAACCCAGAAGTTTCAATGCCGCACGGATCCTGGAAACATCATTCTCGTCAGCCTCTTCGGCAATGCCGACCTTCCCTAAGGCAATGTTCGCGACTGTGAAGCCCAGAGCAGCAAGCTGTTGTTCCACCACCATGATGCAGCGGTCGCATACCATATTCTTTATATGAAGAACCATATGCAAATTTACAACTCTGGGGCAATAGTTTGGGCAGTATAACCCGCCTCCTTAATCCTGAAAAGGATTTCTTCGGCCGACACACCCTCAGCCCTGACCGTTAAGATCTTATCCGGGTTGACCGTGTCAACTTCCCACTCGATGGTCTTGCTTAAGTTATTAAGATAAGGAGTTACCGCGGCGATACATCCGGCGCATTTGATATTTGTCTTGAATTTTTTAGTTAGCATTTCTGTATTTTCTGTTCTAATATTCGATTAAATAATTTGAAATTCTTGCCTGAATCAGAGTTTCTTCCATTTTAAAAGCAGACTGTTGCTCACCACGGAGACGGAGCTCAGGGCCATAGCAGCGCCGGCAATCATGGGATTTAGCAGGAAGCCGTTCACCGGGTACAATATCCCTGCCGCCAGGGGAATGCCTATTAGGTTATAGATGAAAGCCCAGAACAGATTTTGCTTGATGGTTTTCACCGTCTGCCTTGATAGCTTCAAAGCCTGTGATATCTTATTGAGATCGGATGAGATCAGTGTGATCCCGGCAACGTCTATTGCAATATCTGAACCTTTACCCATGGCAATGGAAACATCAGCCTGGGCCATTGCCTGGCTGTCGTTGATTCCGTCGCCGACCATAGCAACCGTTTTTTCTTTGGCCTGCAGCTTCTTCACAAAATCCGCCTTGCCCTCCGGCAGAACTTCTGCTTCGAACCGGTCGATTCCGACTAATCTTGAAACAGCCGCGGCCGTCTGATGATTATCGCCAGTCACCATATAAACATCGATTCCTGCCGCCTTCAAGGCAGCCACTGCTTCTTTAGCGCCTGCTTTCACCTGGTCGGAAATCGCCAGAACAGCCAGCAGTTCCGTGCGGCTACAAAAATATATGACTGTTTTGGCATCCGCATACAAATCGCTGATCGCTGAGGACAGGTTTGGCGGGATCGTTAAGCCATTCTCTTTAATTACCCTTTCGCTACCAGCCCAATATGAAGCTCCTTTGTAAGACGCTCTTACCCCCGTGCCTGTGAGGCTCGTGAACTCATCAATATCCGCAGGCTTAGCACCTGAAGTTCGCAAATACGATACGATAGCGGTTGCGAGAGGATGTTCCGATTTGATTTCGAGGGCCAACAATATGGAGCTCAAAAGTGTTTTGTCGGCATTCCCATTCCAGATCAGATCAGTTACAATATGGTTCTTTTCTGTAATAGTTCCGGTTTTATCAAGGATGACAGCATTTACTTTATAGCCTAATTGAAGACTTTCCGCATTTTTAATGAGGATACCTTTTTCTGCACCCTTACCTATTCCTACCATGAGGGCGGTTGGTGTAGCTAATCCTAAAGCGCAAGGGCAAGCAATTACCATGATGGTAACCATCGACAGCAAACCATAGGTTACTCCATTCTGACCACCCAATAGCAGCCATACCCCTAAACTTAAAATGGCAAGTCCTATAACTATCGGAACAAAAATTCCTGCTACTTTATCAACCAGCTTTTGTACAGGTGCTCTTGAGCCCTGTGCTTCCTGTACCATGCGGATGATCCGGGCAAGCATGGTGTCAGCTCCGATCTTTTGAGCGTTGAACCGGAAGCTTCCCTTTTGGTTGATTGTGCCGGCGAACACCTGGTCTCCAGCCTGCTTTAACACAGCAACAGGCTCACCGCTGATCATACTTTCATCCACGTAGGAAGATCCGTCTAATACAAATCCGTCAACCGCTACTTTTTCACCAGGTCTCACAAGGATCCTATGACCGATTTGGACGTCTTCGATCAGGATTTCCTTTTCACTATCGCCTTCAACTATTCTCACCGTTTTGGCCTGCAGGCCAATCAGTTTCCTGATAGAATACGAGGTTTTAGACTTTGCCCGTTCTTCAAGCATCTTACCCAGCATGATAAATATGATCACTACTGCAGCAGCTTCGAAATAGACATGGGCATGCAGGCCGCGTAAATGCCAGAACTCGGGATACAAAGTATTAAATACGCTGAACAGCCATGCAATCCCCGTGCTTAGTGCAACAAGTGTATCCATATTGGCACGACCATGCCTTGCCTGTTTCCATGCATTGATAAAGAACGACCTTCCGAAATAAAATACAACAGGTGTGGATAATACCATCATGATGAAATTGCCGTAAGGCATGTCCATAAAAAACATTCCAATGATCACGACCGGCACGGTTAGTATTGCCGCAAAGATGGTTCTGCGTCTTAAGGCCTCGTAGGCCTGCCGCTGTAGCTCTTCCTGTTTTTCTGTAGCGTTATCCTGATCGATAATGATATCATACCCGATATCCCGGATGCTTTTTTTAAGATCATTCAACTTCAATGTGGATTGATCATATGTCAGGTAAAGCGATTGATTTGCATAGTTGACTGCAGCGGTGAATACACCAGGCTGAGCAGCGGCCATACTTTCCACACTTCCCGCACAGGCGGCGCAGCTCATCCCTGTTACGGGTAGAGTCATTGTTTTATTTGCTTCTTTCATTATAGTAAACCGGTCGCGGGAGATATATTTTGGATTCAACCTCCCTTCTCAGCGACCTTCAAATTTACCCACTGTTGCAGCTGAAGCTTTTATATCATTCCGGTAAAAATTTACATAATTTGCAATCGACGGGTGCCTTGCAGAAGCTTACAAAAACAAATGGCCCGGAAAACGATTGTTAAATAATATCCACTTGCCAGACTCAGATTTATGGAATCAAATAAGGGTACGAACAAATTTTCAGAACTAATTAGAGGCAACAAGCCTGTATTGGTAGACTTTTCAGCAGAGTGGTGTGGCCCCTGCAAGGTGATGGCTCCCATGCTTGCCGAGCTGAAAAACAAGATTGGTGATAAAGCCACTATCTTAAAAGTTGACGTCGATAAAAATCCCGCAGCATCCGCAGCCTATAACATTTCAGGAGTGCCTACACTGATCCTGTTTAAAGGCGGACAAGTAAAATGGCGTCAGTCTGGAGTGACTCCTGTAAATCAACTGGAACAGATCATAAACCAGCACCTGGTTTAAGAATCACGAATTAGTGCGGCAGTTTATCCTTGATGATACCATAAGAAAATGTACCGAGCAATGCTCCTGCTACCACCAAAAGGATAGCCAGGTAACCATGACCAATCAGGACAAACATGGGTCCCGGGCAGGCACCGGTCAGAGCCCATCCTAATCCGAATATGATCCCCCCATAGAGGTAACGTTTCCAGCCTTTTTCCTTTTCGACAAATTTTATTGGTGCACCTGAGTGGTCTTTCAGGCGATATTTTTTAATAAGATAGATGGCTATAACCCCTATCCCAACAGCAGTACCCATGATGCCGTACATATGGATAGACTGAAATCTGAACATTTCCTGGATGCGATACCAGGATACAGCCTCCGATTTACTCATGATAATCCCGAAGATTATACCTGCTACTATAAATTTTAATTGCTTCATTTTAATTGAACTGGTGGAGGGTTAAAAAATGAGCGGAAATAAGAGATGGGTCATGATCAGGCCGCCTGCAAAAAATCCGATAACTGCGATGAGTGATGGCATCTGCAGGTTGGAGAGGCCGCTGATGCCATGTCCCGAGGTGCAACCACCGGCCCAGCGGGTGCCAAATCCTACCATAAAGCCACCGGCCAGCAGGACAAGAAATCCTTTTATACTAAATAGGAACTCAATACCGAATAATTGTTCGGGATTTAGCTTTCCGTCGAAGTGAATATTCAGCTCTTCAAGATCGCGGATAGTCGAAGCTGACAGTCTGAGAGGCTCATCTGTAGAGAAAACAGTGGCTGACAACACGCCCCCTAAAATAGCCCCTACCAGGAAAAGCAGGTTCCACTTTTGTGCCTTCCAGTTGAAGTTGAAAAATTCATATTTCTTTCCAGCCCCGCAGGCCGCGCAAATGATCCGAAGGTTGGAAGAGAATCCAAATGACTTCCCGAAGTAAATAAGGGTGATCATAATAATGGCGATCATTAAGCCCGAAAAATACCAGGGCCAGGGTTCACTGATTAATTCAATCATATTATTATTTCGACAAAGTGTTTAGAAAGGTTAAGAATTCCGGATGATCATAATCGGCCACGCCTGTGTGATGATAGACAACTTTCCCATCCGGTGAAACCACCAGTGTTGTCGGAAGGTTACCATCAAAGATTTCAGGTGGTATAAAGGACGCCGGTGAATGAACCGGCAATTCAAACTTCTTTTGATCCATAAATGCTACGGATCTTTTGGTCTTGCTATCAACGTCTACCATGTAAAACTCAATGTTCTTATTGCTTTTAACCTTACTATACAGGGAATTAATAGAAGGCATTTCTGCCCGGCAGGGAGGACACCAGGTCGCCCAGAAATTGATAAAAAGCAACTTGCCTTTTTGGTCTGACAAATTTATTACCCGGCCATTGGAGTCTGACAAAGTAATTCCTGCAGGTAAGGTCCAGCTGTTGGATGTAAGAAGCTTCGCGCGCTCGTTTTTTATGTCAGCTTTATAGATACCGGTGCGCATCAGGCCCCGGATCAGGAAGGTTTTTGCATCAACACTCAGGTAAATAACAGCCAGGAAACTCAAGCTGATTAGGAACCAAAGGTTACTCTTTATTATCGGTGGAAGCCTCATTCTTTCTCTTAAATTCCGCTAAGATAATGATTTTGGATGCCGGCAACTGAAACCGGCGAGACGATCCAAATAGCGATTGCACATGAAGGCGAAATTTGACAATAAATAAATAAAGAACCAGTTAATTGAAACATCTGTCTGTGTAATAATGTTAAATTTGCGGGACCTAATATTTAAAAATATGAGAAAATTAATGATGTATGCTGCCTTAGCAGCCCCTCTTTTTTTAGCCGCATGCGGCGGTAACAAGAGCGACAGTGCCGATAGTGACACGACGATGACAGACACCGCAGCTTCAACACTTCCTGAAGTGTCAACTCCTTCCGCAACTGTTTCGAATACAGTTGAATTAACAGCCAATGATCAGATGAAATACAGCACCACTGAAATTCGCGTTAAAGCGGGAGAGCAGGTGACATTGACTCTTAAAAATGTTGGAACCATGCCTAAAGAATCTATGGGGCACAATTTCCTATTGTTAGGAGGCGGGACAGACGTTGAAGCATTCGCCACGAAAGCCATGGTTGCCAAAGAAACTGACTATATCCCCGCTGACATGAAGTCATCTGTAATGGCGAACACCAAATTATTGGGCCCGGGTGAATCTGCAACGATAACTTTTACAGTACCTGCAGGAACATATGATTTTATCTGTAGCTTCCCAGGCCACTATGCGCAAATGAGAGGAAAGCTGATCGCTGAGTAATTAACAGAGATCAAAGAACAAGGATCAAAGAACAAGGATTAAGCCCTTGCTTTGGTCCTTTTTTAACAGGATCAAGGATAAAGGATCAAAGAACAAGGATAAACCCCTTGCTTTGGTCCTTTTTTAAAGGATCAAGGATAAAGGATCAAAGAACAAGGATAAAC
>NZ_JAAFZB010000087.1 GCF_010692725.1 Flavihumibacter soli
AAGTTAAGCCCGCCAGAGCCAATGGTACTGCCGTAACAGGTGGGAGAGTAGGTCGGTGCCCAATTTTATAAAACCCTTGTCCAGAAAATGGATGAGGGTTTTTTTTTGAATAGAAATTTCCTTCTAAGTATTGACGTAGAAATTCCTCAGGTTTCATATCGCAATTCACAAAATAAAAAAACAGTTTAATAAGCTTTGCCCAAAGCTTATATTCAATGCAAATAAACCTATGGAATCATTCACTTTACCCTTTCAACTGGCTGCCGACTTCATAAATGGCACTAACCGCGCAGTTTTCCTTACAGGAAAAGCTGGGACGGGTAAAACAACATTTCTCAAACACATCAAACAGCATATTCCTAAACAGACTGCCGTCATCGCTCCAACAGGGGTGGCAGCAATCAATGCTGGTGGTTCTACGATACATTCTTTTTTTCAATTGCCCTTTAGCCCTTACCTGCCGGAAGCGAAAGGGACCACTCTAAGCAACGCAGTATGCGGTAAAAATGATCTGATTGGCCGTATCAAGCTTAACACCAAGCGGCGTAAGGTACTTCAAGAGCTCGAGCTGCTGATCATTGATGAGATCAGTATGGTAAGGTGTGACACCCTTGACGCTGTCGATGTGATCCTCAGGCATGTCAGGCATCGTCCGAATGAGCCCTTCGGCGGAGTTCAGATATTATTGATAGGTGATATATTCCAGCTGTCGCCGGTGGCGGTGCAGCATGAGTGGAATGAACTGCGTCAATATTATAACAGCCCTTATTTTTTCCACAGCAGGGTGATGATGCAAATACCACCTATTTACATAGAACTGGATAAGATATATCGACAAAAAAATGAAGACTTTATCAAAGTATTGAATGAGGTCCGAAACAATAATTTGTCGCCTGAAGGATATCTGCTTTTGCAGAAACGTTATGATCCCGAGTTTAGTCCCCCGGGTGATGAAAACTATATTACACTTTGTACTCATAACAGCATAGCTAATAGCATAAATATCCGGGAATTGGCGAATGTACCAGGGAAGGTGATCACTTTCAATGCGGCAATAAAAGGCGAATATCCCGAGAACAGCTACCCGATCGATAAGGAGCTTCAACTTAAGATAGGCGCAAAAGTGATGTTCATTAAAAATGACCTGGAGCAGGATAAACGTTTTTATAATGGAAAGATTGGCGTAATAGTATTTATGGACAAGGATACCATCGGTGTACAATGCCCCAATGAGCCGGAGCCAATTATTGTAAGCCAATATGTATGGGAAAACATAAAGACCGAGGTTGATACCGTTACCCATCAACTTGATGAGAAGATCATCGGAACCTTTCAGCAATTTCCATTACGCTTGGCCTGGGCCATAACAATACACAAGAGCCAGGGATTGACATTCGAGAAAGCAATTATTGATGCGGGCAAGGCATTTGCTCCGGGACAGGTTTACGTGGCTCTAAGCAGATGTACTTCGTTGGAAGGCCTGGTGCTCAAAAGTCCCATAAATTCCGGTAGCCTTTCAAATGACCAGCACATACTTCATTATAGTAGTAGCAAGCCCGCTGTAGAGGAAATCCAAGAGTTTCTGTCGAAAGAAAAGAAGCAATTTCACCAGCAGTTACTTTATCAACTCTTCGATTATGGTTTCTGTCAGAACTCTGTCGCGAATATTCTGACTTATATTCAGGCTAACAAAGAATCATTTAACGCGGAAACAGAGGAGTTCATCCAGGGGCTGCAAGGGAAAATAAATGAACTCCAGCTTACTGCCCATAAGTTTCAGATCCAACTGCGGGGTCTTTACACTGGAGTATCCCATATACGGGATGAGTTGCAGAGCCGTATCACAGCGGCTTCTAATTATTTTAAAGATAAGGTTGCTGAGTTAATTCTGTTAATTAACCAGTCTGTCGCTGAAACGGATAGTAAGCTTCATGCACAAACATTTAATGACGCACTGAACGATCTATTCATTGTGTTTGCTCAGAAGCAGCATATTATGTTGAGAATTCACGAGTCTTATTCAGTTGAAGAATTTTATAAAGCACGGCGAAGCTTCATAGTTCCGAAGTTTAAAGTGAATGCCTATTCAGGAAAGAAAAATGAAATAACTGGCCCTTCGGTCAGTGCTCACCCTCATCTGCTTATGGAATTGAAGTCGCTAAGAAATCAAATCTGTGAGGCAAAAGATCTGCCCGTATACATGGTAGCCAGCACCTCAACACTTGACGAGCTGGCGAATTATCTCCCTATAACCCTGGACGATCTTTCCCGGATATCAGGATTCGGTACCGCCAAGGTAGAATCCTATGGTCAACGGTTTCTCGACATTATTGCAGAATACTGCTCCCGGAATAATTTAACTACCCTGATGCACACCAAACCAGGCAAGGTGGCCAGAAAGCAAAAGAGCCTAAAAGAAAAAGTCTCTAAAGCCGATACAAAATCTATCTCTTTTCAATATTTCAAATCAGGGAAGAGTCTTACCGAGATAGCAGAAATGCGCAATTTGACAACTGGTACTATTCACGGGCATCTTGCATACTATGTTGTTTCCGGGAAGTTGGATCTGTATGAATTGATCAATGAGGAGAAAGTTGTCTTAATTGAGGATGCTCTGAAAAAATCCCGCGAGGATAATTTGAATAGCTTGAAACACAAATTGGGTGATAGGGTTAGCTATGACGAGATTCGTCTGGTCTCAATATTACATAAGGAGAAACAAAGCTTAGATTCCGAGCATGCGTGAGCTACGATATAGTTGGTGCTATACCAGGTAACAGCCGCTTCGGTACCTTCTTCGTCGCAATCTACCCGATGGCTTTGCAAACACCTTTATTAAAAACCTTGATAGCATGCCAACGTTAATTCTTATATTTGAACTTTTAAGATTTAATGATGGATATTAGTTTTGGCGCCCGTGGCGAAGTAATGAAGCATGTTGAAAAATTCATGCTTGATTCAATGGATGACTATTTAAAACCGATTGACACTAACTGGCAGCCCGCGGATTTTCTTCCGGACTCAACCCAAGACAATTTTTTTCAGGGAGTACGGGAACTTCAGGAAAATGCCCGCGATATTTCCTATGACCTGATGGCTGTTTTAATTGGCGATACCATCACCGAAGAGGCACTTCCTACGTATGAATCATGGCTCACAATGGTCGAAGGGATTTCCAAAGACGAAAACCAGGGCTGGATGAAATGGGTAAGAATGTGGACCGCTGAAGAAAACAGACATGGTGATCTGCTGAATAAATATCTTTATTTGTCCGGACGTGTGAATATGCGTCAAATGGAAGTATCAACTCAATACCTCATTGCCGATGGCTTTGATATCGGTACAGGGCATGATCCATATCGTAACTTCATTTACACCAGTTTCCAGGAACTGGCCACTAATATTTCTCACCGACGCGTTGCATCGCTGGCAAAGAAAGCGGGTGATACATTACTCTCGAAGATGTGCGGTGTGATCGCATCGGATGAAGCCCGTCATGCTAAAGCTTACAAGGATTTTATGAGCGAGATCTTCCGGGTTGATCCGAATGAAGCTATGATCGCTTTCGAAGATATGATGCGTCAAAAGATTGTGATGCCCGCTCATTTCCTACGGGAAGTAGGGCTGAAAATGGGACAAACCTTCGGTCATTTCACTGATGCTGCTCAACGTCTGGGTGTGTATACGGCGATAGACTATGTGGATATTATGAAACAGCTTATTATTGACTGGAACGTAGAAAGCCTGGGCGATCTGAATGAAAGCGGCGAAAAAGCGCGTGACTATGTTTTGCAATTGCCAAACCGCCTATTGCGTGTTGCCGAGCGAATGAAAAATCCTTCACTGGAATATAAATTCAGCTGGATAGCTGGATAAGAATAAAAAAGGCGAGTCTAGACTCGCCTTTTTTATTAAAGATTACATTCGTATTCTCAAACTAACTGCATTTTTTTAGGATTCCATAAAATAGGACCTTCCTTGCGATAGCTGTCATTACATAGAAGTGCAGGTGCAGCGGCCCGGTATCCGAAAACAGCATCCTCCGCAACCTTGTCTCCATTACGAATAGCATTATAGAAGTTCGCGAAATGATCATACGGCCCGCCCAGATAGCCTTTCTCCGCTGCAAATGTGTACTCCTCCGGAGGTAATATTCTTTTCCTTCCGATAATTGACGATCCGGCCTTTCGCATCTGTTCAATATAGAAAGGATCGTCAGAATCAACACTTTTATTTCTTTTAAGGGTGACGCCATCCCAGGTTACATCCATTGAGCCTTCGGTGCCTACAAGTTTCAGATACGTTGTGCCGCTAGTACCATCAACAAAATTACATCTGAGCGACAGGTTGAATGCCGGGTGTTTATCTGTTTCAGGATAATCGAAGGTTCCCAATAATACGTCAGGAACTTCTCTTCCGTCCTTCCAGTATCTCAGTCCTCCGGATGCATATATCTTATTCGGACCATATGAATCGGTTATAAAATGCAGACTCGAGAAAAGGTGAACAAACAGATCGCCCGCCATTCCGGTTCCATAATCTTTATAATTTCGCCATCTGAAGAATCTTGTTGCGTCGAAAGGCTGTTTGTTTGTATTGCTGACGAATGTTTCCCAGTCTACTGTTTGAGGTGACGCATCCGACGGAATAGGATATTGCCAGGCACCGATAGGTGAGTGACGGGCCCAGAAGCCCTCCGCGTAGATCAGTTTGCCAATAGCTCCCTCTGCAAGTAACTCTTTAGCTTTCTCATTACCTAAGGAAGAAACTCCCTGACTACCTACCTGGAAGACCTTACCTGTCTGTTTCTGAACTTTTATAATGTCCGGTCCTTCTTCTATCGAGTGAACCATTGGCTTCTCACAATAAACATGTTTACCAGCCCTCATTGCGTCAATTGAGATTTGCTGATGCCAATGGTCAGGGGTGGCTACAATTACTGCATCCACATCCGGCCGGGCGAGAATCTCTTTATAGCTTCGTGTGGTATATAATTCGGATCCCCAGCGACCTTGAGCGTCTTTCAGTCGCCCATCATAGAGATCGCAAACTGCCACCAGTTTCGATCCTGGAACTTTTAATCCGGTTAATGTGTCCTGCACACCCATGCCACCTGCTCCGATCAGGGCAATATTTATCTGATCATTGGCACTAAAACCTGCCTGCCTGCTGATTGACTGATAAAGGCCTGATTCGGTTTCTTCGGCAAAGACATTCGCTCCGACAGCCACCGCAGCAGTTGTAGTCGCCAGTTTTCTGATAAAGCCTCTTCTCGAGGCCTGGGAATTCTCTTTCATGTACTCTGTATCGTTGTTAAGTATTTGGGTTAGATTAATTTTTCAGTTCTTTAATTAGAATGTCCTTCCACCTGACTTTTATCCCGCCACCATCATGTATCTGCAGGGCGATAAATCCGTCACCTTTTCCAATTTTTTCATCTTTTAATTGCACCATCTTCTTGTCATTGAGCCAGGTAGTCACTTCGTTATTTATCACACGGATACGCATATGGTTCCAGTCAACTTCCTTTAGATGTTCCTCATCCTTTTGAGCCGGCTTTATCAGCCAGCCACGTCCGTATGATTCATAAATTCCCCCGGTGCTATGCCCTTTCGGAGCTACTTCAACCTGCCAGCCACTGATCTTTGTACCATCAATGCCTGACCGAATAAAGACGCCGCTATTCCCGTTCGCTTCCAGCTTGAACTTTAGATCAAGAATAAAATTTTTATATGATTTTACGGTCGAAAGGTAGCCATATTGTTTGTCAGGTCCGCTCTCACAAACCAATTCCCCATTTTCTACGAACCATTTCTCTGTACCGTGAATGGTCCAGCCCGTTAAATCTTTACTATTGAATAATGACTGGTAGGAGGAGTTTTTAGGGGTGCTGAATGAAACGAGGCACAGTGAAATCAGAATGATAAAAAGGTTTTTCATTTATTGCCAATTAAAGTGTTTAGCTACTATATGCGTTTAACTGAGGGCATACTCTATTAAAAATAAATGTAACACCTTAAATAGCTTATTTCAACAGCATTTAATAATTTAATTTATTCGATGTGAAAGCCGGGGTTAGGCAAGGAGGGATTAAACGATCAAATCAAGGCAGTCACAAGTCATTCCTGCGTCGACCTGATAAGGGGTCAGTATTGCGGTGTCTCGGCTCCGGTTAAAAATGAGGGCATGCAATTCGTTACCACGCATACGCAGAAAAACTCTTTAAGAGGAAGATCGGCGAAAGCTCGTAAATTATGACAGTAACGCCCGCGGAAATTGTTAAAGTTCCTGCCGTTCGTAAAATCATTGAATTACAGCGCGCAGGGATCCCAAATAAGCATGGAATCGCTAACTATAACATTATTTGAAATACAGGCCGTCTGCCGGTGTCAGGACATTTATTTGTTTTAGATAACCTGCAGATAACGACTTTTTCTTTGCATTCCTTTACATATTCCTTCTATACTGACCCCCAACCTGGTAAAGGGCAGCGGATATTTGTCCCAGAGAACAAACCTTGCAGACTTCCATCAGACTGTCGAAGATGTTTTCGCCTCCTACAGCCTTTTGCTGCAACTCTTTCAATAAGGCGCCGGAAACAGCGCTGTTCCGTTCCTGAAAAGCATTCAGAGCCGCAATCTGGAATTGCTTCTCTTCTTCGGTTGCACGGATCACTTCTGACGGCACTATCGTCGGCGAACCATTTTTATTCAAAAAGGTGTTAACACCAATGATTGGATATTCGCCCGTGTGTTTCAAAGTTTCATAGTATAGCGACTCCTCCTGGATCTTTCCGCGTTGATACATCGTCTCCATCGCGCCCAAGACACCA
Organism: Flavihumibacter soli; assembly: GCF_010692725.1. Taxonomy (GTDB): domain Bacteria; phylum Bacteroidota; class Bacteroidia; order Sphingobacteriales; family Sphingobacteriaceae; genus Daejeonella; species Daejeonella soli. The sequence goes on from NZ_JAAFZB010000087.1 coordinate 6,833, forward strand.
CCGCGATCATTGATACGCTTGAATTCCGCCAGTACCGCTTCTTCGACCAGGTCGGTAAGATCTTCAATGATGAATGATCCCTGGAGCGGATTTTCGTTCTTAGCTAAACCCAGCTCCCTGTTGATGATCAGTTGTATAGCCATGGCCCTCCGCACTGATTCTTCGGTCGGAGTGGTGATCGCTTCGTCGTAGGCGTTCGTGTGAAGCGAATTGCAGTTATCATAAATAGCATAAAGGGCCTGCAGCGTTGTGCGAATATCATTAAAGTCGATCTCCTGAGCATGCAATGATCTGCCGGAGGTTTGAATATGATATTTCAGCTTTTGCGAGCGGTCATTTCCTTTATACTTATTCTTGATCGCCTTCGCCCAAATTCGGCGAGCTACCCTGCCGATCACCGAATATTCGGGATCAGTGCCGTTCGAGAAGAAGAACGACAGGTTAGGGGCAAAGTCATCGATATTCATTCCGCGGCTTAAATAATATTCCACGAAAGTGAAGCCATTACTTAATGTGAAGGCCAGTTGGGAGATTGGATTAGCTCCCGCCTCTGCGATATGGTAGCCCGAAATAGACACTGAATAAAAGTTGCGAACCTTATTGTCAATGAAATATTTCTGTATATCACCCATCATCCGCAAGGCAAACTCTGTCGAAAATATACAGGTATTCTGTGCCTGGTCTTCTTTCAATATATCAGCCTGTACTGTTCCGCGAACGCTGGCAATGGCGTAGGCTTTTATCTTGTCATAAACATTTTTCGGCAATACCTGGTCGCCAGTAACTCCCAGGAGCATCAGGCCCAAGCCATCATTGCCCGCCGGTAACTCACCCTGGTATGCTGGGCGGGAAGCTCCCTTAGACGCGTAAATCTCGTTAATTTTATCATCTACCTCTTTTTCAAGGCCATTTTCCCGGATATACTTCTCACATTGCTGATCGGTAGCAGCGTTCATGAAAAAGCCGAGTAGCATAGGCGCCGGGCCGTTGATGGTCATGGATACCGAAGTCGAAGCATGGCAAAGGTCAAATCCCGAGTATAGTTTTTTAGCGTCGTCAAGGGTGGCTATGCTTACACCTGAGTTGCCGATCTTTCCATAAATGTCAGGCCGGATATGCGGATCCTCTCCGTATAAAGTCACTGAGTCGAACGCAGTAGACAGACGGTGTGCAGGCTGTCCCAGCGATACGTAGTGGAAGCGCTTGTTAGTTCGCTCCGGTCCCCCTTCACCGGCAAACATCCTTGTCGGATCTTCACCTTCGCGCTTCAGCGGAAAAACTCCGGCCGCATATGGGAATTCGCCCGGAACATTCTCAGTCAGCAGCCAGCGCAGGATATCGCCCCAATCCTCGTAACGTGGCAGTGAGATCTTCGGAATGCGTAATTTCGAGAGTGATTCATAATAAAGCGACTGGCGAATCTCTTTATCCCTAACCTTAAATATAAATTCATCTTCCTTGTATCGCTTCAGGGTTTCGGGCCATTCACGCAGCAAACGCCTGCATTCCCCGTCGAGGTTTTCTTCGAGATGCCGGTAAACCTCGGTCAAGCCCTCACCGATGGAAAGTGACTTATCGTCGGCGGCCATGTTCAGAACACCTCTAACCTGGTACATCTGCCGGGCGATCTTACATTGCTTATTTACCCAATTGTTATAATCCTGACTTGCTTCAGCGATCTCTGACAGGTAGCGCGTGCGGTCGGGAGGTATAATATAAATCTTTTCCGATTGATTAACAGACAACTCCGTATGTGCCGCAAAATCAACACCGGTCTTGTCCCGAATTGTCTTCATGATCGCTGAGAACAGGTTATTCATCCCGGGATCATTAAACTGCGAAGCCATCGTACCAAAAACGGGGAGGTCTTCATCATTGGCGTTGAAGAGCTGGTGATTACGTTTGAACTGCTTACGTACGTCGCGGATGCCGTCCAAAGCACCACGCTTATCAAATTTATTGATGGCCACCAGGTCTGCGAAATCCAGCATATCAATTTTTTCCAGCTGCGTAGCCGCCCCGAATTCCGGGGTCATAACATACAGGGAAACATCGCAGTGCTCCGTTATTTCCGTGTCAGACTGTCCGATACCCGAGGTTTCAACAATCACAAGGTCAAATCCCCCGGCCTTACATATGTCGATGGACTCCTGCACATATTTCGAAAGTGCCAGATTAGCCTGCCTTGTTGCCAGCGAGCGCATGTAAACCCTCGGATTATTAATGGAGTTCATCCGGATACGATCACCGAGAAGAGCGCCGCCCGTTTTCCTTTTCGAGGGATCCACTGAAATGATTGCCAGTGACTTATCGGTTTCTATCAGAAAGCGTCGCACCAGTTCATCGACCAGCGATGATTTTCCTGCGCCCCCGGTCCCGGTAATTCCTAATACCGGTATATTCTTTTCACTTAACAGCTTTTTTATTTCCTTCAAAAACTGCTCTGCTTCTTTGGGGTGATTTTCAGCAACCGTAATTGCGGAGGCTATAGCCTTGGTCTCCTTATTCAGGATCTCTTTGAATTCCCCGTTCAGTTTTGTCCTGGTTAGGAAATCGCATTGCATCAGCATGTCATTGATCATACCCTGCAATCCCATCTTTCGGCCGTCATCAGGAGAATAGATCTGGCTGATACCATATTCTTTCAGTTCCTGGATCTCATATGGAAGAATCACGCCGCCGCCACCGGCAAATATCTTAATGTGGCCGGCACCGCGCTCCTGAAGCAGGTCATACATATATTTAAAATATTCAATATGGCCCCCCTGGTAGGAGGTCATCGCGATACCCTGAACATCTTCCTGTATAGCGCAATTAACGACTTCATCCACAGAGCGGTTATGACCCAGGTGGATCACTTCAGCACCCGAAGACTGCAGAATGCGGCGCATTATATTGATGGTCGCGTCGTGCCCGTCGAACAGGGCTGCAGCCGTAACGAATCGTATTTTATTTTTAGGCTTATATACCTCTATAATATCCATAGTGTATTCAAAAGATTAGTCAAAGGTAACCAAAAAATGCGTTTTAAAAGGTCCAACGCTGCCCTATACGGAAGACGATCAGCCTTTAAAGCCAGTTCTTCTTCTTGAAGTAAAGAAGGGTTGTTGCCGAGGAGAGTATCATCAGGAATATTGCGGTCGCATAGCCATAATCCCAGTAAAGCTCGGGCATAAAACGGAAGTTCATGCCATAGATACTGGCAATAAGTGTTGGGGGCATAAAGGCAACGGTTGCTACGGTAAAGATCTTAATTACCCGGTTCTGTTCTATATTCACCAGGCCCATGAAATTGTTCTGCAGGTATTCCAGCCTTTCAAAAGCGAATTTATTGTGTTCGATCAGGGAGCCGATATCTTTAACCATGATCCGAAGTACGCTGGTATAATCTTCCGGAACCAAGCCGCTCTTTAAAAGCGATGAGATCAGACGCTGTTTGTCAATTATGTTTTCACGCATCAGCATGTTATTGTTCTGATACAGCGAGATCAGGTGCAGAAACTCTTCATCCGCACGTTTCTGGTGAATTGTCAATTGCTGGTTCAGGTCAGCAATTTGCTTTGCGAGGCCTTCGATGATGTCTGCATCCTGGTCGATACCGGTTTCTAAAATAGTCAGTAATATATGGTAGCCGTTCTGGTATCCTGCCGGGTTCGCCCGGATCCTTTTTACAGCATCCCCGAAGGTTTTTAGATCATTATCCCGGTAAGTGAACAGGATCCCCTTTTCAAGTACAATTGACACCGGGTAGTAATTGAAACCTTCTTCCTTAAGTGACAGAAAGTTAGAGTTAATGATCAGCTCATCCTCAACCTCATTGAATCGTGATGAACTCTCTATCTCAACAGATTCTTCATGGGATGAATACTTAATGTCGAAGTATGTTTCCACTTTAACCTTCTCTTCGATGGTTGGGTTCTGAAGATCTACCCATACCAGGCTCTCAAGCGGTATACTTCTTAATAGTTCAAGATCAGTTTCTTTGGCCAATCTTCTTTCCTTTTTATAGTATATCCGGAGCATAGAAGCGGGTATGTGTTAAAAAATTGATTCGTATATTTGCAAAAATATAAGATTTGAGCACTCCATTAGATTTCGGGCATAAGAATTACAATCATTACGGCGCTTACCTGCGTAACAAGTACGACGGTAAGAAGGTGTATAAGATTATCGCCGATGCCGGTTTCACCTGCCCGAATCGTGACGGTAGCAAAGGATATGGAGGGTGCACCTATTGCAACGTCGATTCCTTCACGCCGGAACTTTCCCGCAAGCTGCCCACTATTCGCGAGCAGATAGAGCAGGGCATGGAACGTGCCATAAAAAACTATAAGGCAGACAAGTTTATTATTTATTTTCAGCCTAATACCAATACCTACGCACCGACACATTATTTAAAGATGCTTTATGATGAAGCTCTGAGCATCAATACCGAAAATGTCGTTGGTTTATCGGTAGGAACCCGCCCCGACTGTATCGATTTCGAGAAGGTGGCCCTGCTGGAGAGTTATTCAGATCGTTTTGATGTTGATCTCGAAATGGGAATGGAATCCATTTATGACGATACGCTTTTAAAAATTAACCGCGGCTGCACGCACCAGGAACTTGAGAACGCCCTGAACCTGGCGAACAGCAGTAAGATAGATATTTGTGTTCACACGATCTTTGGTTTTCCATGGGAAACCCATGAGATGATGCTCCGATACGCCGATGAGATCAACCGTTTCCCGCAGATTAAGTTCATTAAACTTCACCATCTTCATATCGTAAAGGGTTCCATCATGGGATCACGATTCAAAAAGGAACCGTTTAAACTATTTACAATTGATGAATACACCGACTTTCTTGCCGAATTTATTCCTCTTTTAAGGCCAGATATCGTTCTTCAGCGAATATTCGGACTTGCCGATTACGACCTGCTTATTGCACCGAACTGGGGCAAGAAGAAGTCGGAGATTCAAAGCTACATCGATAAGAGACTAGAAAAAATGGGTGTGATGCAGGGAAGCCGCTATTCCCCAGCTATTCTCACTGTGTAAACAGCTTTAACTATAATATTTATAGCATTTCCTTTATCAGCCGTTCTCATCGGCTTAATTTCAGTGCTTTTTTCTTCCCCTTGACGGATCGGATGTGTTGCGGCTAACATAAGCCCGATGTTGTATTCAACCGGATCTTATTCAGATTCTCTGATATTTCACATTATTTTTTGCAATTTCCTGATTGTTTTTCCCAGTTATAGGCATTTTTTTTCTCAAAAAGGTAAAAAGTTATCGAGTAAAAGGTAATTTGATGCAATTATTTCAATTTATACATAGTTTTTCAACTGTGATTCTTTATAAATTGAAATTTCAGACTAATAATATTGTGATATTCGCAAAAGTTTGTCTGTTTATGTGATTTTTATAAAATAAATGTCCGTTTTTATTAAATTTGATATAACATAATCGTGATTATTATAAAATCAATTAAACAAGCTATGGAAAAGAATTTGCTTACACTCAAACAGATTGCCCCGTTTACCATTTTAGCAGCCGTTGCGGTCGGAGCAATATTTATTCCCACACTTCCTGTCTTTGCAGACAACAGCAAGTATGTACCCGCCGACATCGCATGGGTACTGGTTGCAACGGCCCTGGTCTTTTTGATGACCCCAGGACTGGCCTTCTTTTACGGCGGAATGGTTAACCGTAAGAACGTGATCTCAACCATGATCAAAAGTGTTGTTGCCGCCGGTGTTACTACTATCCTTTGGGTAACGGTCGGATTCAGCCTCGCCTTCGGAAATACAATAGGCGGATTTATCGGTGATCCGACAACCTTCCTGTTTTTCAAGGATGTTAGTTCGGGTGCGCCCTGGAGCCTGGCACCAACAATTCCTCTGGCCCTCTTCGCGACCTTCCAGCTGATGTTCGCCATCATTACCCCGGGCCTTGTTGTCGGAGCGGTCGCCGAACGTATTCGTTTCACCTCCTATATCCTGTTTATCGCCCTGTTCGGATTGCTCGTTTATTTTCCACTGGCACACTGGACCTGGCATCCGGAAGGATTCCTGTTTGCCATGGGTGTATTTGACTTTGCTGGTGGTACGGTTGTACATATTTCCGCCGGCTGCGCAGCCCTTGCAGGCGCTCTGGTATTGAAACGTCGTAAAGTGCACATGGAAAGAACCGAGATCCCACCTGCCAATATTCCCTATGTACTGATCGGAACAGGTCTGCTCTGGTTTGGCTGGTTCGGCTTTAACGCTGGTTCAGCGCTGGGCGCTAATTCCTTAGCAGTATCTGCCTTCGCCGCAACAAATGCTGCTGCAGCCTCCGCAGGATTAACCTGGATGTTCTTCGATGTTATCAGGGGGAAAAAACCATCCGTCCTCGGTTTCTGTATTGGTGCCGTTGTCGGACTTGTTGCTATCACCCCTGGCGCAGGCTATGTGGCAATTCCGCAAAGTATCTTTATCGGGTTTGTAGCCTCTATTATTTCGAATCTCGCTATTTCGCTGAAATCCAAAACTGCACTTGATGATACCCTGGATGTATTTCCCTGCCATGGTGTTGGCGGTATTGTTGGGATGATCCTTACCGGAGTCTTTGCAACCAAGGCAGTCAATTCTGCCGGACCCGACGGCTTATTCTATGGTGATGCAGCCTTCTTCATCACCCAGCTAAAAGGCGTGGCGATCGTGGTGCTCTACAGCTTTGTCGTTTCCTATGGGATCTTCAAACTCATCAACTTCATACAACCTATCCGGGTATCTTCTGAGGATGAAGAACTGGGGCTGGACGAAAGTCAGCATAACGAAAAATACCTGCAAGGTACATTGCTGGTAACCCATAACGGGGTTAGCGTTCAAAAGGATTCCAGCGACCTCGAAAAAGAACTGCATTAATATGTAATCATTTAAGTTTTCACCTAAAACGCTTTTTTATGTTTAGTAAGAAGAATGCGGCTACTCTCGTAGTAGCCATGGGGTCCTTATGTGCCTATGGGCAGGACTCGGTGACCGTAAATAAACCCCTTATATCGGGGTTTGCAGATGCCTATTACCGCTATAGTTTTCTTGAACCGACACCTGCGGATAATACTTTTGATAACTACACCAGCTTCACCAATTCCCATAATTCTTTCGAACTGGGTATGCTTTCGGTGAAGGTGGAGCACAGCTTCGGTAAGGTCGCAGTAGTGGGTGACCTGGGGTTCGGTAAGAGAGCGCAGGATTTTTCCTACAATGATAATATGAGCATGCTTGCCATCAAGCAGCTTTACCTCAGTTACTCACCCTGGGAAAATGTGAAGTTTACCGCCGGGAGCTGGGCAACCCACATCGGCTATGAATTGGTTGATGCCCCTGCTAACCGTAACTACAGCATGAGCTACATGTTTTCGTACGGGCCCTTCTTCCATACCGGGCTTAAGGTAGATGCAACGGTTGGCAAGAGTGGCTTCATGCTCGGAATAACAAATCCCTCAGATTATAAAACTGCCAACTTTGCCCGTAAATACGTGATCGGGCAATATAGCCTGGCTTTGGCTGAGGACCGGCTCAAATTCTACCTGAATGGACTGGCCGGCAAGATGAACTCCGACAGTCGCAATAACCAGTTCGACTTAGTGGCGACGGGAGTAGTGTCCGACAAGTTCAGCCTGGGTTACAATGGTACGATTGCGACATCCCAGGGAAAGGACTCCATTTCCGGGCAATGGATGGATGCCGACCAATGGTGGGGGTCTGCTCTTTACTTCAATTACGACCCTTCTGTTGTTTTTGGACTGACCCTCAGGACGGAATATTTTTCAGACAATAACGGTGTTACCGCTCCTTTTTCTGGAACAACAGGAGGAAATGTCTTTGCCACCACACTTTCCGGAAATATCAGGCTGAATAACCTGGTGCTCATTCCTGAAGTCAGAGTTGATAACGCCAGCTCTGATATTTTCGTCAAGGATTCCGGCCCTTCAGGTCGCTCACCGAGTTTCATCTTCGGCGCATACTATAAATTTTAATAAGGAGATCTGACCGGGTGGGTTTACTGCACCATTTTATTGGCGCATGCAGAACTGGCAAAAGCCTCAGGCTTGGCTTTAAATACAAAGCCCATGCTTAGAATATAACCCATAGCCTCATGGAGCGCCAGGTTAGACTTAAACATCGGGTTGGTATTAATGTCCGCGTGCACCTCCAGGTCCACGTCATACAGGTCGAGCAGGTCGCAGAGCGAATAGGCGCATTCAATGGACTTCTGCACTTCAGCGAGCATACGTTCTTTAATGCTCATTTTCTGGACCTGCCGTTCCTGCTGGATAAACATAAAGCCGCCCTTCTGCTGGCGCAGGAAAACGATCACCGTGGCAAAATCAATGGTGTTCCCTTTCACCTGTGAATCGGTACCTATGCAAACTTTTAACTTGTTGCCCGCATAATATTCCCTTTCAATCGCAGTTTCTACTTCCTGAAGAATGGGTGCGTGAATGATTTCACCGCTAAATTTTTTCCACGACATAATTTAAAAATTAAGTAGGAACGAGCAGATCACATTTTCTTTATTGTGATTAATTAAAGATAGAATATTGCGGATAAACTTTTTGTTATTTATTTGTTAACAAGTTAACATTCAGGGCATAAGTATGACGAGAACAACATTCCCGGTTTTGTTTTTCCTGTTGATCCTCTTCACGGGCTGTAAGAAAGATCCGGTACGAACGGCTGTTAATTTAGGGAAGGAAGATCTGACGAATGTCCGGTACGGGCTTCATGCCAGTCAGACGCTGGATGTTTACCTGCCAGCCGACAGGAACACTGCGACGAAGACGATCATCTTTGTACACGGCGGTTTCTGGATAGGCGGCGACAAGGGCGACCTTGCCGGCATTGCCAGGGAATTCCGCGACAGGGGTTACGTAGCCGTTTCCATGAATTACCGGCTGGCTAATACTGCCGAAAATAATGTGCATCCGGCACAGGTCACTGACCTTGGTACTGCGATCAACCTTATAGAGGATAAGGCCGATGAATGGAAAATTTCTGCAGATAAGGTTGCTCTGGCGGGTGTCAGCGCAGGAGGGCATATTGCTCTTTTGTATACTTATGCCTATGACACAGGCAACCACGTTAAAACAGTGATATCTTTTGCAGGGCCGGCCAACCTGGCCAATATGCAGAATGCCAGCCCGCAGCAAGCGCAGGTAGTACGCTGGTTCCTCGGTGCGGGTGCTCCGGCATCTGTTTATCAGCAGGCCAGTCCCCTGAGTCATGTTGATGCCGCAACAAAGCCAACGCTGCTGCTTCACGGCAAGCTGGATGCCATCGTTCCCTACCAGCAGTCCCTTGAGCTGAAAGCCCGTCTCGACCAGTTCGGTGTAAAAAGTAAGCTTGTAACTTATGAAAATTCCGGTCATGAAGCCGATCTGAATGCGGTGCCCGGTCTGATAGCCGAGATCGATAGCTGGCTCCGGGAGGTCAATTAGTCAATTTGCTGATAATTTGCTGATGTGTTAATTTGTCAAAGAGTTAATGGACGGGGGAGGAATCTATGCAAATAGGACTGCGTGGGCGGTTGGCGTATATATTCCCCCTGGCTGGGGGCGCTTGGACTTTATATTTTCCCAAACCCTTGCTATTGCGGCTAATTACTTTTTACTTTGATAGTGCGTGTGCGCATACGCAAGTATTTCGAAGACCAATTAATTCTTGCAAGAAGTTATAACCCAGGATGATTAAAAATATTTTCACATTAGTTGTTACCTGTTCGCTGCTCGGCGTCAGTTTTTCAGAGGCCCAGGTGAAGCCGACCCAGGAAAAAACAGACCGTAGTGCTGCAACAGCAAGCCAGCCTGCCAGGCAAAATTGGACATTTGAAAAAAAGCCATCCTGGTTTGACGAGTTTAACGACTCGGGAAGGCCTGATTCCACTAAATGGGGCTATGACATTGGCGGTGACGGATGGGGCAACAACGAGCTGCAGTACTATACCAACAGCTTAAGTAATTCCAGTGTGAACAAGGGTGTTTTAACGATCACTGCCCGCAGTGAAAAACGGGAGGGGAAAGAGTACACATCGGCACGGCTTGTCTCCAAGAATAAGGGCGATTTCCTGTATGGCAGGTTCGAGATCAAAGCCCGGCTCCCGGTAGGCAAAGGTACCTGGCCGGCAATCTGGATGTTACCCACCGACTGGTCATATGGCGGCTGGCCGGCATCAGGGGAGATCGACATTATGGAACATGTTGGTTACGACCAGGATAATGTTCATATGAGTGTTCATACCGAAACCTATCATCATTCCATCGGCACTCAAAAAACAGCTACGAAGATAATACCGGGCGTTAGCAAGGACTTTCATGTCTACCGGGTTGACTGGACGCCTGATTCAATAACAGGTTTCATTGATGGAAAGGAGATGTTCCACTTCGTCAACGAGGGAACCGGATTCAAGGCCTGGCCTTTTGACAAACGCTTTCACCTGTTACTAAACGTTGCTTTCGGCGGAAACTGGGGTGCAGCCAAGGGAATTGATCCGCAGGTGCTGCCGCAGAATATGGAAGTCGACTATGTGAGGGTTTACAAAATGAACGAGAAGTAATTTAAACACTAAAAAAACCGTATCATCATCCGGGGAATCTCAACAAACGAAAATAATCTTCAAAATCACACACATATGACCCGTCAGCAATTTTTACAGCAGTCCGCTATGGCGGGCGCCGCCGTATTGCTTTCTTCTCTTGAAGGATTTGCATTAAGCAGGGACAATAAAAAAATTAAGGTTGCCGTCATTGGCTGCGGCAGTGTGTCCGGCTCGTACCTGCCGCACTTATCTGCATCAAGCTTTGTCGAGATCGTTAGTGTCTGCGACATCATTCCGGAGCGGGCCGTTGCGCGCGCCAGGGAATTTAATGTAGCGCATTACTATCCGCATATCGACCAGATGCTTGCGGGCGTGCCATTTGATATGATGATCACGTTGACGGATATGCAGGAGCACGGCCGCCTGAACAGGCAGGCTCTCGAGGCGGGTAAACATGTGTGGAGTGAAAAGCCGCTGGCCAATACCTATAAAGAAGGCCGGGCCCTGGTTGACTTTGCGCAGAGCAAAAAATTACGGATCTGGGGAGCACCCGCCGTGGTTAACAGTCCCCAGTTTGCTTTTATGTCAAAGGCCATTCGCGAGGGTAAACTGGGAAGAGTATCAAGTGCGCATGCTCATTACGGGCATACAGGTCCGACCTGGTCGTCTTTTTTCTACGAGGAACTCGGCGGCAGCCTGCCTGACCTGGGTGTCTATAACCTGGCGACCCTGACCGGTCTCCTCGGGCCCGCAAAGTCAGTAATGGCAATGACAACTATTGTGACCCCGGAGCGAAAAATCGATAACAAGGGAACCATACAGGTGCGTGCCGAAGATAATTCGCAGGTAATTATGGAACATGCCGGGGGCGTGCTCTCGAATGTTCAATGCGGTTTCAACTTTTTCGATCCGCATGGCCACCAGGGAAAGAGCGAAGAAAATCAAACCATACAGATCTGGGGTACTCATGGAAATATGGCGTTGGCCGGTTATGACTGGGCACCGCACGGAGTGGACATGGTTACCCACGATCATGAAGCGCCGCAACGTTTTGTTCCCGATCCCGGCGACTATGTCTGGCAGCAGGGAGCCTCTGTAATTTCGGAATCACTCGTTACCGGCACCGAACCCCTGATCGCAGTGGAACACGCCCTTCATGTCCTTGAAATTATTGAGGCTGCAAGAAAGTCCGGTAAAACAGGTCGTAAGATCAACCTCAAGTCTAGCTTTAAATTCCCGGTAGTGTGAGAGCAGTTTTTCCAGACGCTTTAAAGCATAGCGGGCGATGATCCGACAGGAGATTGAGAAACTCGAATATTTGTCTGCAACCATGCCCGGCCTGCTGCGTCAGATCGATGAGCAATCTTTTTCCTATAAACCAGCGGAGAATATCCAGAGTAAGAAAGAGATAATCGGGCATTTAATAGACTGCGCAACGAATAATCATCAGAGCCTTGCGAGCTGTCAGCATCATCATGGTTTACCGATCTTCTATGACCTGCATAACTGGAATAAGTTCGGTTACTACCGGCACTGCAGCCAGCCGCAGATCATTGCCTTATGGGAAAGGTCAAACCTGCAGCTGCTGGAGATAATAAGATCATTGCAGGAGGTGGATCTGAAAAGGAAATATCTTGTCGGAGCGAAATCATTGACCGTAAGATCCCTCATTCGAAAGTATATTAAAGATCTCGAAGCGCAGTTAGCAGATGTTCTGGCCAGCGGATTAGCGACTGAACCGGGGATTTTAACAAGCCCCTTAAATCTGGTCAGGAAGAGCGAGATGATGATGGCTGTAAAAGCCTGATTTTATGGACATAACGTAACAATACCTGTTCTGCGACGTATGCATGATATAAATACTTAATAAACTTGAAATGAACCTGCATTTTAATATGCCCGACAGGCATTGGGTAGTAGCCTATAATGAATTAACCGATGAGTGCCGGTTTATGTCTTTAACTGAAGAATGGTTGCCATTTAAATATGAAGACTCCATGGACATTCAGCCGCACTGGACCGGGATCGGTTTCTATGAGACGCTTTATGAGGCGTATGAAGCGATTATTACTGAGTAAGGTACTGAGCTCTGAATAACTATTACTGCGTCATCATCAGGCGGCCGCCAGCTGCTCTTTAACCACTTCCAGCAAAGCCGTAATGTCAAAAGGTTTTGTCACTACTTCATCGGCACAGACCTGCTTTACAGCCGCGATTTTTGAATAGGTTGATAAGACGATCACCGGGATATGCCGGGTCGTCTCCGCGGCCTTTATGGCCCTGCATAACGCTGTTCCTTGTTCGCTGGGCTGGATAATATCAAGTAGGATGGCATCAGGCATGCTCATTTCGATTATATCGATGGCACCTTTTTCTGTATAACATAAGATCGTCTCATAACCTTCCTCACTAAGGATGTGAAATATGATCTCGCAAATATCCCTGTCGTTCTCGACCACTACTATCTTTTTTTTCATGGTAGTCAAAGATACAGAAACAAAAGGGCTAATGACTGTAACGGTTTTAGGAGTCTCCACTAGCTCAGGCTTTTAGCGGTTGATGCGCTTTTGCGTTACAATTTTAATAGATAGATTGATTGTTCATTTATATCTTGTAAAAATGGTCACAGAATCCTTAAAAGAGATATTCAGCAGAGATCTTCAAAAACTGAAAAAAGAGATTGAATTGTATCGTAGTGAAGAAGTAATCTGGCTTGTCGACGCGGGGATCAGTAATTCCGGCGGAAACCTTTGCTTACATCTAATCGGCAATCTGAATGCCTATATTGGGGTTGGTCTTGCCGGAACAGGTTATGTCCGGAAACGCGATCTCGAGTTTTCTCTGAAAATATCCCGCGAACGGAATTGCTTAAAAGTCTGGAGGAAACTATTCAGATCGTTGAAAAGGGACTGGATAAACTAACGGATGAACAAATCATGAATGATTTCCCGATTGTGATCTGGGAGAAACCGAGCAGTATGGGATTTACGCTGATTCATCTCGCTACCCACCTGAATTAGCATCTCGGTCAGATCAATTATCACCGGCGTTTACTGGATAAATAATAAGCCAGCTATTCTACACAGATGCTAAGAATAGGGGTTTCAGCGTAACCGAACCGGAACTTTCGTTGTCTAAGGCTTTATGAAAGGAAAGCTCATATTAGCATTTGCCCTGTTGTTGTCGGTGATGTTTAATTCCTCTTCCCAGGTAAATGGGAAACTTCCGGACGATCAAACAATCAGAAAATGGATGGCCGAGTATAAAACGCCAAGCGTCGCGATAGGAACCATCGAGGATGGCAGGGTTAAAGATCTGAAGATTGTATCAGATAAATCGGGTACCCAGCCCTTAAACACGGTCTTTAACGTAGCCTCCCTGACAAAACCTGTGACTGCCCTTACCGTTTTAAGACTGGTTACGCTCGGCAGCTGGGACCTGGATGAACCCCTTTATCATTACTGGACAGATCCGGATGTAAAGAATGATCCAAGGCATAAACTGCTCACGAGCCGCAATATTCTAAGTCAGAAGAGTGGTTTTCCCAACTGGAGATGGATGGATGAGTCGAAAGTGCTGAAATTTCAGTTCAGTCCCGGGGAAAGGTTCGGTTATTCCGGGGAGGGATATGAATATCTGCGGCATGCGCTGGAGACAAAGTTTAAGATGTCACTGGACCGCTTAGCAGACTCTGTGTTATTTCGGCCTTATAATCTGAAGGAAACTAAATTCTTCTGGGATCAAACGATCAGGCCCGAAAGGTTTGCCGTGGGCCACGACACCACCGGGAAGCCTTACGAGATTTATAAAAACCGGGAAGCAAATGCGGCCAACTGGCTGATGACCACTATTGAAGACTATACCCGCTTTGCCGCAGAGGTGATCAATGGAGGACAGCTTTCACCCGGTGTATTCGAACAGATGGTAAGTCCGCAAACAACCCTTAATCAAAATAAACAAGTGTATTGGGGACTCGGATGGGCAGTTATTAAAGGCCTGAAAAACGAAGAATATGCATTGATGCATGGCGGGGGTGGGCAGGGTGTTGCCTGTAACGTTGTACTTTTACCCGGATCTAAACGAGGCTTGGTTGTGTTAACGAATGGTGATAGGGGTAGCGAGATCTGTAATAAAATCTTGATGGAATACTTGGGTTGTGGAGAAGAGATACTTTCGAGGGTGAGGTGAGTAGTTAGTATTTAGTAGGTAGTAATTAGTACTTCTTGCAATTCAAAATTTACTCAGGAATTCCTGAGGGGAATGCCTTTTTGATCGACAGTAAAACCAGCCATTACCAGCGCAAAAAGGGGCAAGTTACCCTTTAAGTCCTACCATACACTCAGGCATTCTTGAAGCTTCTTTTAAAGTTAAAAAGCCCTGAGCAGTGCCCTAACCGGATATCCCATCGGGATATCGCCTGCAACAAGCAAATATCGAATTGCAGAGTTTAATAGGCACCATAAAATCTGCTATTATTGCCAACCAAATAGTACATGTCCAAAATCTAATTTTTTAATATGTTTTATAGAATTGAGAACTCAACGGACAGTAAATAACAGGTAATTGTAGTTCTCAGGCAGAACGCCCGGTCGAATTTATAAGTTCGGATAACCCTGATTCATATCATAATTATTTTTTAAAAAGAGCTCCGGATAAAGTTATAACAGCAACCCCGATATTAGTGGAGCGAGCGATACTTACAGATCTTATTGGTGGCTCGGCTATGGGAAATAGCATTCAGAAAATGATCAGTAATCAATTGAAAGAAATTCTACAGGCCGAAACCAATGATGGGCTCCAGTTTTTCAAAATGTCTGTTTTGTATAAAAACATAGAACTTGACAATTATTGGTTAGCTAACCCCTTTAAATTTGACTATGAGTATGTTGACTATGAAAAATCCCATATAGAATTAGCCGCAGTGGGGAACCAAAAAATTCGTGATATCCAAGTCAGCAACAGTGCTGAGTTTGAAGAAATTAATCTAAAAATAAAACCTCCGGAGAGATTGTATTTTTCAAAAATTGTCTTTAAGCCGAGTATCAGTAAAAGGCTGTTGTTGATAAGAGGGGTCACAGGTGGAGTAGGATTTATGTTTCGGGTTCTTTAATGAATGAAATTGAAGATGCGGGTTGTATGGGGATAAACTTTATCCCTGAGGGCAATTAGTTCAGAACCTTGGTTTATCGTTCAAATATTGGGACATTTAAGGGGCTTAACAACGACCTTACCCTTAAAATAACAAGCATCGGGATGAATGAAACACTGCTAAACAAGCTATCTGAAGTCGAAGAGCTTGAATGTATCTTAAAGCTACACGATCAGGCAAAAAAGTATTTAAGGAGTTTTGATTGGTGCGTTGAGATAAAGAAGAGCTGGTATGACCACGAGTATGGGATCTTTGAAAAAGTTGGTGTCTTTCTGTTCGAAATACAACCAATAGATGAAGGCGTAGATGATTTCATTTGGGTCATCGTTGGAGACCTTCCGTCGGTTTATCTTGACAAAAGTATAACGACTGCCCGGAGAGCATTAGAGACTTATTGTGAGCTGATGGAGGATTGGGTGGAAAATGTAGTTGAAGGAAGATCCGTATTAGAAAGTTATCCTGTGCCGGTAGATCCGAATATTGAGAATGCTGAGCTGCTAAGCAGCAGAATTAGATTCATACGACGAGAGCTATTACTGACATAGCCCGCATAAGAACCGTCTCCCAGGTAATTTTCGACATCAAGGTTTTAAGTTAGATATGGAAAAAAATAATGAAGATATCCCCACATCCGTAATCAAAGGGAGCGGATTTGTGAACGTAAACTGGGGAGAAGAAAAGAATGGCAGCGTTATGCTTGTTAAACCTGATTGCGTTCTTTTAGGCGTTAACAACTTGCCCTGCATACTTTATGCAACTCCAGGTACTAACTTTCAGCAATATCAAATTGGTGATGAGATTTATAAAATAAGGAAGCTTGTTCTAAGGTCATCTTTTAAATCAAAATCCTATTCTAAAGATCTGAATATTGAGATTCCTGAATGGATAACTGATTTTCGGGAACTTGAAAAGATCTACCTCGACAATCTTGTGATAGATAACTTAAATCTCATCAAAAACTTGCCGCTTACACATTTAGGTTTTCGTAATGTGCGGCTGGCCAATGAGGGGGAAATTGTCAATTTAGTTAACCAGATGGACAGATTGAAAGAGATATCATTTGACCTTTCGTTCCACCATATCATTCCATTTTTAAATCAGGATATTGAATTCGTCTTTCTGGAGACAGCTGGGTATTAAGTTCTGCCATGAACGCTAGTAACTATTATATCTTTATTAGTACAATTAACCGGTAAACCGTGCTTAAAATCTTGAAGATCCTGATGCTTTTAGTGTCTCTTGTTCAGATGGCTGCTGTTGTCGTGGCGCAGGATGTTCCAGGCAAAGAGATAATGACGGACTCGCACTTGAGAAATCTGGTTTTGGCTAGAAATATAAGGGACAGTGTTTTTGTTTTCGACTTCTCGGAACCGGGATTCCACAACGAAACACAACTGAGATATCTGGGAACGCTTGAGTCAACGGGTGGCCGGATCTTTAGGGTACTTTCCTCCTCTTGGATATGGGGACAATCTCGAAGAGCAACAAATCGGGTTTTGATTTACAGCGAAGACAACCAATATTTGGGAGAATACCATGTTGCAATTAAAGATGAATTACCGAAAGGCATAGAAAATAATGAGCTGCTGTTCATAGTGCCAGGTGACGACCAAATAAATTCGATGGAAACCCGAATAAGTTTTGCAAATGGCGTACCTAAGCAAATTTCTATTGAAGGTGGAGGTACTTATCGTTTTGAAACCGACTAATATGATATACCAAAGATGGGGGACTGTAATCCCTATTTGCATTCTAGTTCTCGTATTTAGTTCATGCACAAATGATTCGAAGTCGGGCTGAACTAACAGAGATACTGCAATCCAGCGAAAATCCTTAGACAATAACACAATTTTATGACGACAGCTCTCCGAAGTACAGCAATACTCATTTTAACAATTTTACCGTTCACAAATGCCTATGCTCAGGACACGACAACAACTAATTTTTTCGACCAGATTAAAGCCTATGATCTCTCCACAATTTTGACGGCAGACAGTATTTTAACTGAGGACAGAGAAGGCGACAAAGAAAAAATTAAAAGAAGTGAAATATTAGGCTTTATAGGTGACGACTATCAAAGATTTTTTATTCATCTAGTTTCGGTTATCCAAAATCCGGTAAACCCGTACGAATATTTAGTTTACGGTAAGACTAGAGTGAAAGAAACAATTTCTACATTTCAAGGAACAATAACAGTTAGGAAAGCAGGGATTTATAAGAGTGGAGACATTCCGACCTATAAACAAGGGTTTGTGACTTGTGATGTTATTTTATATGAAGACAAAAAGCATCCTTCAACTGGTTTCATAAAGGGGAAATTGAAAACCGCATTAATAATTGACAACAAGGGGCGCTTTAGATATGATGCCTTAATGTTGATTGCAGATGGTTTTTCAAATAATCAGTTTGTTGGTAGCTGGACAAGCTATAAAACGAACCTTTCAAAAAAATGTAATTGGGGCGACTTTAGAATTCCGGGTTGTGGCGACCTTGACATTGGAGCAGGTGAATTTAGTGTTGACGACAAATATGTAAAAAGCGGCTGGAGTAATTACCGACAAGCATATAGTCATGAAGACACCAATAGTATGGCTTCAAAACAAGCAAGGCAAAAGGAGGACGAGCAATGGTGGAAATAAAAGCGGGTGCTAGATGCAGTTTTTTATATCCGTTAGAGGATTATGAGTACAAAGTAAGCGATAACATAAAATCATCATTACTCTTTTAGTTTAAGAGCCCTTAAGACCTCCTGAAGTTTTTCTTCCTTCAGGGATAATAATATCACCCCATTCTTTCCCTTTTCTCCATATTTAGCTATTTCGACAGAGTCTTTTAAGATCTTTAATGATGCAATCCAATCTGGTTTAATCTCATTTATTGCACCGTTAGGTATTGGGATTTCTCTTTCCGAAGTAACAATAATAAAAAGGGGTGGATTATGAGTTATATCAACACAATACATTGCAATGCTGTCTGCCCTGGCCGACGATTGAGCTTTAACGGAGTTTAGACCTGCAATGATTACAGCAAATGCAGAAAGGATAAGTTTTATGCTCATGACTAAAAGTAATCAATGCGCGGCAAAGTGGAAGATCTTTTATTGAAAGGCAGCTTAAATACTCACTCCAAACAAATTATCTATTTCCCGGCGTCCTTTTGAAGTAATAACCAGTTCTCTTGAAAACTGAACTTTTTTAAACCAGTTTCTTTCCAGCATCTTTATTAATAGCAGTGCACCCAGTTGACCCGCTAAGTGAGGCCGGCGCTCACTCCAGTCAAGGCATTGCCGTGTAACCGGGCGCCGGTTACCTGCCAGATCAGCTTCCTGTATACCAAAATTGGAAAGCCAGTCCCATCCATCGCTTGTCACAAGATAGCTAGTTCCAGATTTTTCAATCAGGGCTTTTTCTTCAAGGGCCTCTGTGATCTTTACCCCGACAAAGCCCGCCAAATGATCGTAGCAGGTTCTGCAGAATTTATCTCCCTTAACTAGTTCAGGCCTTTTAGTGATGCTTTTTGAGTCACTTAAAGCTAAATTAGCTAAAGACTCAATTACATAAGCAACTTCCGGTTTTGAGAATGAAAAATACCGATGCCTGCCTTGTATTTCGACTTTAACTAATTCGCCGTCAAGCAATTTTGACAGATGGTTACTCGCAGATGTTGGCGAAATACCGGCTTCATTTGCTAATTCACTTGCTGTGTAAGCTCTTCCATCAAGTAATTTCCATAACATTCTTGCCCTGGCCGGTTCGCATATAAGAGCTGAGATGATAACGAAGTGTTCGTTTACTTCCATTGTTCATTATTGAATGAAGTATAACCGTAATAATACCTCTTTATTTGCGGAAACAAAACAGATAAATCATGGTAGCAGTAATTTTTGAAGCTCTTCCCGCAGAGGGGAAATGGGATGAATATTTTGATATGGCATCCATGCTGAAACCCGAGTTAATGAAGATCGAGGGTTTTATTTCAATTGAAAGGTTTCAGAGCGTCTCAAACTCTCAAAAAGTCTTGTCGCTCTCTTTTTGGCAGACCGAAGAAAGTATAACTCAATGGCGTAATCTTGAGATACACAGAAATGCACAACGTGAAGGCCGAAACGCTATTTTCAGTAATTACCGGATACGAATTGCTGATGTGGTTAGAGACTATGGGATGGACGACAGGGAACAGGCACCGGTTGACAGTAAATTTATTCACCGATAAAACGAAACATATGATGAAGGATTTAGAAATTATTTTAGAAAACAAAATCGGAAGATTGGCACTATTAGGCCAAACTCTTGGGAAAAATAAGATAAGCCTGGAAGGGGGAGGTGTCTTTCAAAACGGAGATCATTCAATTGCTCATTTTTTAGTGGATGACGCAGAAAGAGCATCTTTCGTATTGGAAGAAGCCGGGATTACAGTTGCCAGAATAAACGATGTGATCATACAAAAGCTAAGACAGGATGTGCCGGGGCAGTTAGGTCTGTTTTGCATGAGACTAGCAGATGCGAATGTTAACATTTTAACCCAATACAGTGACCATGCTAATCGGTTGGTTATGGTGGTTGATAATTATGAAGCTGGAGCCAAAGTTTCAAAAGCCTGGATGGAAGAATGGTGGTAGAATATTGAGAAGATACTGGTGCAAGTAATTGTCTTGCAATGACAGACAGGTTTTTGAGGGGTAACGATTATTTCATTGTCCCCATCATTTGATCATTTCAATCAAAGTTCCGGACAATAATTATAGTTTTATAAGTATGTCGCGCTTCAACCCTGCTTGTCGTACTGACATAAATCACTAAAAAAAACTTATGAAGAAGATCCTGACCCTTATTTTATTCTCCGTTATTACACTGTCCATCGGCTGCAAGAAATCTGAAACACCTGAATTAAAAACTGAAGTATCGCTGCGAGGTACCTGGGAACTCCGCAGGATCAATGGCGTACAGATTGCGGGCGCACCAAGCGTATTCGTTGCGGGTAACGGAAGAATTCTTCAATTTACGGATAAGGAGTTCACACAGGTGAATGCTGGTACTGTTGTCAAGTCCGGAACTTATATGCTGACTAAAGAAAGCTCCTGGGCCGATACAGATGACCGCCTCGTCTACGACTCTGATGATCTCAAACGTTTTGTGACCGTTCAGAATAACATGCTGACGATCTATGTGGGTTCTCCAATCGCTTCCGACGGCTGGGAGGAGGTCTACGAACTAATGCCGGCCCATCTCCAATAGATGATTTACGTTGTTTTGAGCCTAATTATTTAATAAGCCTGAAGAGATTCAGGCTTATTTTGTGTTAAGCCCAGGACGTTTGTCTTAGTTGTTTAGGCTGCGTGGAAATTGGAAGATGTAATTATATTTATCCTAGCCAACGAAATTTATTGCCAATTAATCATATGCTTGAATTTTTATTTTCAGCTCTAGCAATAGGCATTTTTCTCTTGCTTTCTTATACAATACATAAGCACATTGGTAGGATTCGGCCACTGGTATGGTTTGTTATTGTCGAATTTATTTATGCAGTCGGTACCTACTATTATATCACTATACTGATTGTGTCGGAAAAGTACTTGATAAATAAGGGCATTGATCTGGGAATGGGGCATGGTAAGCCCATGTTGTTTGCTTCATGGATTATTTGTATGATCTTAGGAATCTTTTACATCGGTGGGGCAGCTGGAATTAGAAGAAAATCTTAAAGTAGTGACCGCTGGCTTTATATCCTGATTGATGATCACCTAAATAAAAAAGCTCATTACTTATTGTGTTTTAAGCTCCACCAATAAGTCTCAATATCCGCCGCTCGCGCCTCCGCCTCCGAATCGTCCTCCACCAAATGATGTACCTTCTTCAGCAACGGGCTCTACGGCTGCAGAAAAGGTATCAGCTATTGCCAGCGACTCCAGATTTAGCAGTTCGAATTCCCTTTGTGTCTTAACTTCTGCTGCGGTAAATCCTTTCCGGGGTGTGTGAAGATATTTAGTTACCCAAACGGAAAGGCCCAGGAGTATTATTCCCCCGAGGCTTAAAGCTTGCTCGAGGGGCATTAAATGATAATAGTAACGGAAAGTAAGGACAGCGGCTACAAGCAGTAATAACCCGCTGCGTAATAAAACCCGGTTCCTGTTCCTGATACCAAGTCCGATATAGATGAAGGGCAGAAAGATTGTCCAGAGCCAAAAAAACCAGGCTAAGGGAATTGTTTCGCTGACAGTACCATTAAGCATATCGTTGAGCTCTTTTACAGCGTAGTAATTGCCGCTGATATAAAAGGTTATCAAGCTAATGACCTGAAGTATCAGGAAATTGTTGGTGTAGAAACGTGTGATGTCCTTGTTTTCGTAGCGTTTTGCAATCACGTAACTAAGCCCTGAAAAGGTCATTAGCAAGAAGGGCATGGTGGCTAAGCCAAAGGCACCTGTTTTTTGCCAGGCAAAGAAGACAAATGCCAGGGCAGACAAATACGCCACGAGGCTCATCAGGATATCGCTGAAGCGAATGGTTAAAAAGAGGCATAACAGGAAAACGAATCCTGACGCAAGCAGATACTGTTCACTGCTGCTTTCAACAGCCCAATAGAAGGAGCCCGCAAATAGCCCGGCGAATATCCACAACAGCGCATCGTCAACCCCCGAGCGGTAATGGTGATTGACTCGTACCATCTTTTCGAGTATTACATAATGAATAATTCCAAGGAATATGAACCAGCCGTAATACTCAACGATCCGCGCTTCAGCAAATACCAGGCTTAAAAAGCTGCTTGAAAACACAGATATAACCACCGTTAGCAGGAACATTCCCACCCGGGCGAGGAATCCGGGTGTGTAAAATCCTATCGGATAGGCACGCTTAATATTCCTTAACTCGTCGTCTGAAACAAGTCCCGCATGGTACTGCTTCTCAACCTCTCGGATCAGTAATAAATTTGACAGCCAGGTTTTATTGTAAATGATCATTACTCTTGAGTTTGCGGTTAAGGTTTGTAAGAAAAATGATTAGTCCGAAGCCTGAGGAAACGAAATATAAACTGATCAGGTAAAAACCTTCAGACTCAGCGACCTTAATAACTGATCTGATAATCAGTCCGCTAAAGGCTATATAATTGTACAGCACACACAGCAATAGAAAATAAAATGACCTCTTTCTGTAGGCATCTTTGAAAATAAACCAGGTCAAGACTGCCAAACAGCTTAACCAGATGAAGGAGAGGCCGTAATCGTAAAAAAAGTATCCGGATAATAAAGCAATAAATGTTACATGCACCCCATAATGGTGATAGCTGAAAGCGAAGTGTTTCTTGATGCCGTAATAATTTGTCGCCCAACCTGCCACCAGCAGTAAGCATCCAAGAAGGAGATAGGTGTAAATGAATTTTTCATTATTAAAATTGGCATGCTCCAGTAAATCTTTCGGGGTGACTGTAACTCCCATCCATATGGCAAGGTTTGTAATAGCTAATGTCAGCACGCCGATATGATCGAAATAGTAGGCAAAAAAGAACAAGACGACCATCGGTAAGAAGGTAGCTAAACCGTATTTGTCGCCAAAAACTCCATACTGAACCTGCAGGTAGCCAATCAAGCTGAGAAAACTCAATACGCCAAGTAAAAGAACATAATCAAAAAGTGAATTCGGAGATTCTACCTTTGCGAAGCTAAAAGGCTTTTTATTTTTATTGCACCACCCTAAACATCCCGCACAAAGTACAGCGATAAAAGCAAGCACAACCTGGTGCCCGATGCTATCAATATTCTTATAAACCAGAATTCCTAAACCTGTACTCAGTAATAATACCCCTGTATATAATGCCGTTTTTAATTCCCAGTGAACAGAGAATAAAGGTGAAGATTGCCGCTGCTTAATTTTCTTAAAACTCTCGTCACTTAACAAACCCTCTGAATGCAGGTGGTCAAAAACGGTATTGTTCATTGATTGAGTTGTGAAAGATTAAAAGATAATATCGGAATAATAATAACAATAATCTGCTTACTATCAGCCGCTTTGTGAATCATTCCTTAAAATTAAAAGCAAACAAGAGTCTTGAAATGAAGTAAGTGATTTTTATGATATCAGTGACCCCTTGGAGGCAAACCGCTTAGGTCAGGGAGGGGTCTGCTAGTGGTTAGTCCGCTAATTTAGTGGACTAACCTTTACCTGAGTGCTACATGACCTATCCGGGATGTATTTAATTCCAAATACCGTTTGCAGCGGTAAAAATTAACGGCTCAGCATTTGTCACCATGATCGTATGCTCATGCTGTGCAACATATCCGCCCTTGTTACCGACTAATGTCCAGCCATCTGCCTGCGTTTCGGCGATAGTCGATTTGGTAGAAAT
Organism: Flavihumibacter soli; assembly: GCF_010692725.1. Classification (GTDB taxonomy): domain Bacteria; phylum Bacteroidota; class Bacteroidia; order Sphingobacteriales; family Sphingobacteriaceae; genus Daejeonella; species Daejeonella soli. The sequence continues at coordinate 30,884 of NZ_JAAFZB010000087.1, forward strand.
GAAGGTTTCTATTGCCACAACAGAGTTTTTCCTGAAACGGGTTGTATTATACCTGTCCGGATAATTAGCAATCTCATGCGGTTCTTCATGCAGGCTGCGACCTATGCCATGCCCGGTTAGATTCTTGATAACGGTATACCCGGTCTTTTTGGCTTCAGTTTCTATCAGTCGGCCAATATCTGCTACTCTAACGCCTCCGCGTATACTGCTGATGGCTTTATACAATATATTTTTTGAAGTATTAACCAAATGCTTGTGGTTATAAATGTCATCGCCCAGTACAAAGGAACCACCGTTATCTGACCAGTAGCCTTTTAATTCCGCCGACACATCAACATTTATCAAATCGCCGTCCTGCAATATTTTTTTTGCTGTGGGAATACCATGTGCGACTTCATTGTTAACACTTATGCAGGTCCATCCCGGGAAGCCGTAACTCAATGCAGGAGCCGAATTTGCACCAAGCTTTTTTAAGATTGCACCACCAAAATCATCGAGTTGTTTAGCAGTGATCCCTGGCCTGGCATAGTCACGCATTTCCTTTAAAGTAATTGCAACAGCGTCGCTGGCCTTCTGCATTCCAATGAGTTCTGCTTCTGATGATATAGACATGGAGGTGATGTTTTTTGCAAATTTAAAAGGTTTACACGGATCATTCATCTACCTTCTTATCTCATGTCACATTTGCTTGGTTAATTTGCTTTTAAAGTAAAAAATAATAGCTTTAGAACTATATAATGATCCGATTGAGTTTATGCAGACTTGAACAAAGAGCCTCGATAGACCCACCACCGCCGAGCGTAAAATATTAGGCGTAATCATTCCCCATTAAAAGCGATTTTATGAAGCAAGCAAGACACAGTTTTTATTCATTAATTATTCTTTGCTTCTTTTCCTTCTGTCTTTACGGACAGGCAAACCATAAGCTAACAAGTATTGCCGGAAGCACAGGTAACCAGCTGGAAGTCATAGACTGGGGCGGCAAGGGGCAGGTTATCCTGTTTTTAACCGGGCTTGGCAATACGGGCCATGTATATGATGGTTTTGCACCAAAATTTACCGATAAGTTTCATGTGTATGGGATGAGCCGCAGAGGCTATGGGGCTTCTGAACAAACCAATACAGGCTATGGCATTGATACGCTGACGAAAGATATTCTTTCCGTTGTGATGGTATAGGCGTCAGGAAGGTTATTTTGATTGGACACTCCATTGCCGGTGATGAAATATCTCTTTTTGCCACCCAGTATCCCGACAGGGTTTTGAAGGTTATTTATCTTGACGCAGCGTATGACCACAGCAATTTAGAAGATCTCCCTTTTCCCGACTTTCCTGCGGCGACTGCGAAAGACAGCCTTTCCGTTCAGGATTTGAATAATGACCTCAAAAGGATCAGAGGATTTGTTTTCCCCGAAGATGAGCTTAGACACCAGTATATCTTTTCTGCCCAAAATTTCCGTGTCGGATCAGTGACACCCTATAGCGTCTCAGGCGCTATTGTGCAAGGGGTACGAATGCAGAATTATACAGCTGTGAAATGCCCTGCCTTAGCAATTTACGGTCAGCGGAACACTGCGCAGCAATGGTTTCCATCCTACACTTACATGGACCCGGCTAACCAGCAAAGGGCAGCGAACGACTTCATGCCTGCATGGAAGATTTATTACGCTGCGGAGATCAACCGCTTTAAAAGTGAAAAGCCGGATGGCATAGTGAAAGAAATACCAGGAGCAGATCATTATGTTTTCTTAACAAGTCCTGGAGAAACGGAAAGATTGATCCGGGAGTTTCTGGATTAGGGTGGTAGAAGGTAACAGGTGGCAGGTAACAGGTGTCAGGTGCCGGGTATGGCGTAACAGGTGTCAGGTGTGAGGTAACAGGTATTAGGTAACGGGTATCAGGGATCAGGTATCAGGTAACGGGTATCAGGTATCAGGTAACAGGTATCAGGTAACGGGTATCAGGTAACAGGTATCAGGTAACGGGTATCAGGTAACAGGTATCAGGTAACAGGCTTCAGGGAATAAGTTCGCACATTATCACATTTGCACATTATCTCATTATCACATTAGCAAATTACCACATTAGCAAATTGTCTCATTTTCATTAAATTTAATATGGTCAAAATCATATGTATATGAAGAGGAATACCCTTTTTGCTGTAGCACTGCCCGTACTGGCGCTCTTATTATTTGAAGATCATTCTTCAAAGGTTAGGGAGGTTTATTCAGCTTATAGAAATTCGATCAAAAGCCCAATGTGTACTGGCAATTTAAAAGCTTCGGACCTTGTCACCATTGTGGATACTGCTAAAGCCCGGCCTGTCATTTTTAGCGGTTTAGGGGATCATCACTTTAAAGTGAGTACCAGCAACGCGTCTGCTCAGAAGTTTTTTGACCAAGGATTAGCCTTGTATTATGCATTTAACCATGCCGAGGCTTACCGCTCATTTAACGAGGCTTCGCGACTTGATCCGGCTTGTGCAATGGCTTTTTGGGGCCAGGCCCTTTGTCTGGGACCGAATATCAATGCGCCGATGGATGCAGCCGATGCAACTGTGGTGTTTAATGCTATTCAGAAAGCGGTATTTTTAGCCCCCAAGTCAACGGAAAAGGAACAGGCATATATCATGGCTTTGTCCAAAAGATATGTAGCCAACCCGCCTGAAAATCGGGCCCATCTGGACAGCGCTTATGCCAATGCCATGAAAAAGGTGGTGGCCAAATATCCTTCCGACCTGGATGCTGCCAGTTTATACGCAGAAGCATTAATGGATCTAAGTCCCTGGAACTTTTGGCTGAAGGACGGCAGTGCGCAGCCCTGGACGGCGGAAATAACGGAGCTTCTGGAGTCGGTTTTAAAGAGAGACCCTGATCATGTGGGGGCTAACCATTTTTATATTCATACTGTGGAAGCATCGCAGACCGCTGAACGCGGCATGCCCAGCGCGAAACGTTTAGAAACATTATTGCCTGCTGCCGGTCACCTGGTACACATGCCCTCGCATATTTATATCCGTACGGGGCGGTATCACGAAGGTTCTGTTACCAATGAGGCTTCGGTCAAAGCCGACCAGGCCTATCTGAACCAATGCAATTCGCAGGGCCTGTATGCCCTGGTTTACCATCCGCATAATTATCATTTCCTTTGGGCTTGTACCACCCTGGAAGGTCGGGGGAAATATGCTGTTGAAGTTGCTCAGACGCTTGGTTCAAAACAGGATGCTGCTATGATGGTAAGTCCGTTCGGATTCCAGGTGCAGCATTTCTCCGTGACCCCCATTTTTGCGATGGTTCGCTTTGGGAAATGGGACGACCTGTTAAAAATTCCGGAACCTGATAAAAAGACTGTATATGCAAGGGCGATGTGGCACTACGGCCGCGGCGTAGCTTATGCCAGGCAGGGAATGATTGATAAGGCAGAACGTGAACGATCAGCTTTGCTTCCGCTGATGAAAGACTCCACCTTAAATAGTATTTCTGTCGGTGCTTTAAATACACCGTATGCCTTGATGGAGATTGCCGAAAAGATAATAAGTGCCGAAATTTATGCAGCAAAGAGAAATTACGATAAAGCTATTCCGCTTTTCAAGGAAGCAGTGGATCTGGAGGATAAGTTGAATTATAATGAGCCTGCAGATTGGCATCAACCGGTGCGCCAGATTCTGGGCGCTGTTTTGCTCGAAAAAGGGTCTGCTAAGGAGGCAGAGAAGGTCTATCTTGAAGACCTGAGGATCTATCCTCAGAATGGCTGGTCCTTATTTGGCTTGCAGCAGAGTTTACTGAAACAAGGCCGGAAGAAAGAGGCCATGAAGGTTAAAAAACGTTTTGATAAAGCGTTCGCTTACGCTGACGTTAAATTGGCCAGTTCAAGGTTTTGATGATTTGGGCTTGGGAGGTAGTACGAGTGGTGGAGATCAATCCGCTGATTTACTCAACTATGCACTGCATTCCGGTATTAATTATATATAAATTTTTTTTCCTAGTTATCCTCATTTTCCTGTAACTCGACTACCGGATTATACGTATTGAAATTAAAATTTAATTATTTATACATACCATACGTATTGTCGACCATGAATTTTCTTTACAGATTAATTTTCGTTTTATTTATTGTCACGACTGCCCTGCACAGTTCCACTGCACAGGAGGTGACAACCAAACCCTCGCCGTTCCGTTTTTTAATTAGTGTCGCGGGGGAATTCGGCGGTGACAAAATCGCCGTCACCCACTTTACTGACGGTCAGACCCAATCGATGCCGGCCGGGCAAGGCGTATCGATAGCAGTGGGTGGCCAGTACCAGATTCCAAAAGCGGAAAAATTCTTATTGCGCGGGACAGTCGGCTTCAAGTATATAACCACCATGGCGTCGAACGCAAACATCCGCTTAACAAGGGTGCCTGTCATTTTTTCCGCCAATTATATGGCCGCAAAAAAGTTACGCCTGAGCGCAGGCCTGACCAGTCACCAGGGCATTCAATTCAATGCTGACGGATTGGGCGAGGACGCTAAATTTAAAAGTGCTGCCGGACCGATCTTCGAGATCGCCTATCATGGTATTGGCCTTACCTATACGGCCATGACCTATAAAGACAGCCAAAATGCAAGTTATTCGGCAAATTCAATAGGGGTGTCGTTAAGTACAACGATCGGAAAAAAGGGTAAATAACTTTTCAGGTAACGGTAAAAAACAGGAGGATATAAGGCATTGCTGACAGTACCTGTCGGCAGTGCTTTTTCCCATTTGCCAAGCCCGAGGGGGTAAATGAATAAAAAGACCTTTTTCAATCTCCACGGTACTCATTTTTCAAAAAATACTCCAGATAGAACCGGGGATCAGAATGTGAGGTTGTGTTATTTCCTGTTCTGGGTGCGATAGTAAATAAACCCTGGTTAAAGGGCTCAAAAAAGGATCGGGATTCCTCTGTTAGCAGCATTTGCCGGGCTCCTTTCCCTGTCAGTGCGCTAAAATCGTTCATGGAATAATCAGCCGGGCCGAGAAGTTCCTCAATAGAATGACCAGAGAAGTTCCGTCTTACTAGGTATCCCGAAGCTACAAAAGCGATCTCATGAGTAGAAATATAAGGGAGCTTCAAATCTCCATGATAACCGTTATTCAATCCCCAGCTAAGATTGTCAAAAAAATTAGCACAGCGCAGGTGTTTTATGTTCAAAGCCGATAGCAAATTGAGCTCTTTTTCAAAAGAATGCAACAGAGAAGGACTGCCATTCTTTTCGGTTACAGCGTTACTGATGTTTACAATATGGCTTACCTGACTTTCTTCAAGCACGCTTCTTAACAATGCGGCATAGTCATGCCATACCGGGTAAAGAGAACCCGGAAGTATGGTGAGAAGGCTTGTAGCTCCCGACAGTATTTGTTCAAGGAAATTGCGGTCCATCAGATCGCCTCTTCGGAATCCCTGTATCTCTGAGTTTGCCAACCCAATTCCAAGGAAAGGGGTATTTGTTTCCTGAAGTTTAGCGGTTATTTTTGATCCTACATTTCCCGTGGCTCCTAATACAACGATCATAGTGTTTGAATTATTTTTATATCCCTTGATTTCGGAGACAAGTCTAACTGAACCTTAAAATATATCCTATATGGGACAAATTAATCCCCCTAAAAAATCTGTAAAAACATACAGCCGGAAACTGGAGATTAAGGCCGATTGTCCGATGGAAGTTTCGCTTCATGTACTAACGGGTAAATGGAAACCGGCAATTATCAGCGCCTTGTTCAGGGGGCCACAACGGCCTCGGGATTTTGCAGCAGGTTTACCGGAAGCATCCCGGCGGGTATTAGCCAGGCAATTGAATGAATTGGAAGATCATGGGCTTATCGCCAAAAAAGTTTTTGAGGTATTGCCGCCCAAAGTGGAATTCCATTTGACCCCATTAGGTTTAAGTATGAAGCCTCTTATGGAGGCTTTAAACAAATGGGGGTTACATTTTGAAAAGGTAAACGGCGAGATCAACCCCAAATAATAGCCTGATTCTTATTTGCTTTCTTTGATAAATAGAAAGCGATGAAATAAATGTTAATGAAAAAGACGATTCAGCTTGATCTGACGCCAGCAGAAAAGAAGACGCTTAAACTGAAGAAAGTTGCCATTAAGGATCTGGTTAATTACGCTCCTGACGAACTTGTCCAATTAGTTGGCGCCGGGGGAGTCAGGAAGAAGGAGATTCGGGCACTAATGGAGTTTCAAAGTATTCCTTCGCTGGGATATAATTTTGCACGTGAACTGATTGAGCAGGGTTATTATTCTTTGGAACAGCTCCGTGGAAAAGACGCTGTTGCATTGTTTGATGCTTATGAAAAGCATTGTAACGCCTGGGCTGATCCTTGTGTCGAAGATTCTTACAGGTTACTGGTGCACTTTATCGAACACCGTGACGAGTCTAAAAGATGGTGGCACTTTACCAGGGAAAGAAAGGACTACCGCCTGGTTCACGGATTCGCTGCTGACCGCCCCAAAAAAGCATGGCATGAATTAACACAGTATAAAAAATCTGCACCGTGAAAAAACGATGCTTATTGTTTCAATCACTTTGCACTAGCAGGTCCTGGATACATAAGAGAATAAAAAGTAGAGACTAAACAGGAGAAGGCTGCAGCCTGTCGTCATCGTAACGGACAAGCGACATGAACTTTTTTGATTGGCTAAAATCCAGTAGACTAATGATTACAAGATTTTAGATGTTGGAATACTTATTTCTAATGCCCTTAAACTTTCCGTGACTCACTCTCTCTAACCATTTATTAACCCTTGTTAATCTAAAACTTTCCAGAATTTAACCGGAAAGCATACGATTTATAAAATTAGAAATGCCATGGTTATAATAAAGCAATAATATATACCTTAGGCTTAATAATTTGACAAAATCAGGTTGCGATCAGCAAATCGGACTTCACTCTACCTCACGAAAAATAACATGGAAATCAAAAACAAGTTCATTAATGCCATCTTCGGAGTTCTTTTGATTGGCTCACCAGGCTTCGCCCAAAATTTAGGAGATGCTAAAAAAGCCATTGATGCAGAACAGTACCAAAAGAGCAAAACGCTGCTTAAAGCATTAACACTATCTCAGCCAACAAATGCTGAAAACTTCTTTTACCTGGGCAATGTTTATTTAGGCACGGATTATATTGATTCCGCTAAAGCGGCCTATAAGAATGGTATCAATGCCAATGCAAACTTTCCTTTAAATTATGTGGGCCTGGGTGCAGCTGACCTTGCTTTAAATTTATCAAATCCTAAAAGTCACTTTGATAAAGCACTTTCGCTAACCGGCAAGAAAGATCATCATACATTGCTTTTTATTGGTAAAGCTTATTCGGGTGCGCCAAAGCCTGATGCCTCGGCCGCTGTGGCGGCTTTGGAAAAAGCTAAAGCAATTAATTCTAAAGATGCTGAAGTATATCTCGCCCTCGGGGATGCCTATCGCGCACAGCAGAAAAACAGTGAGGCTTTCAGCAATTACCGAACTGCTTTTGACTTGAACAAGAACTTATTGCGTGCTAAAGTGGAGATGGGCGTTTTGAATAAATTATCCAAAGCATATCCGGAGGCCGTTACAGAACTTAACGAGGTTGTTGCATTAGATCCAAATTACGGCCCTGCATACCGGGAATTAGCTGAGGCCTATTATTGGTGGGGTAATGCCGAGTCGAGTAAATGGGATGAGCGGATTACTCAGGCATTAAAGTCTTATGAAAAATACATGGATCTGACAGACCGTTCTTTGGAATCCCGGGAACGCCATGCGACCTTTTTGATCCTCGCTAAAAAGTATAAGGAACTGGAAGCTGAAGCAAATGCGATGGCTCAAATGGATAAAACCAATCCGCGTATTTTTAGGTATTTGGGATATTCTGCGTATGAAAACGGGAATTACCCGGCAAGTGTTAAAGCTTTAAATGATTTCCTTTCCAAAATAGATACCAGCCGGATCATTCCCCGGGATTACGTTTATTTAGGAAGAGCATTGATCAAAATTTCAGGATCAGAAGCGGAGGGTATTAAAAATTTGAAAAAAGCAATTGATCTGGATTCTACTAACGTTCAGATAACAGGTGAGATAGGGAAAACTTTATATGCCGCCAGGAAGTTTGCTGATGCGGCTACGATCTTTGAAATTGCCGTTACTAATCCAACTTCAAAAACCAGGGCATATGATAGTTTTTATTTGGGGATGTCTCACTATTTTAACTATGCTGGCCAGGTAAAGGAAAAACAGTCACCTGACAAAACCCTATTAGCCAGGGCTGATTCAGCATTTAGTTATGTTATTAAAGCTGTACCGGCAAACCCTGATTCCTATTTGTACAGGGCAAGAATTAAAAACATTGTCGATACCCAGGAACCTAAGCTCGGTTTAATGGTTCCGGACTATACAAAATACGTTGAGGTTGTACTGGCGAAACCTGATGCTGGATCTGATAGTCGTAAAAATTCGCTGATTGAGGCATATAACGTTTTGGGTGCATTTCATTCAAGGTCTAATTCAGAAAAAGCAAAAGACTATTTTAAAAGCACCCTACAGCTAAACCCATCAGATGAATATGCATTAAGTGCCTTGAAATCACTAAATTAACCTATGATAATCATCTCATGAAAACTAACAACTCCTTCTTCATCATTGCATTTATTGCTTTGATGGCCACAATCAGCAACGCAAATGCCCAGTCTCCGTTGAAGGCTACTTATAAACTTGACAGGGTAAGCTACCGGGTAGCAGACGAAGACATGCGGCTGGTACTCGAGAGCGAAAAGGCGAATACGGAATTCAAAAGCGGACAGATATTCGATAAGCAGACCTTTGAAAAAGAAAGGGAGCGAATAGCCAAAGTAATTAAGGAAAGGGTGGATCCCGGTTTTGATAAAAAGCAAATAAGGTTTCTCGTCGACACTACCCAGGTAAAGAACCTGTTTTCTATTGAGACCGTTATTGCCAGGAAGTAACAAAGTGCAATAAAAAAGCGAAACCGCCGGAATCCAGTCCCGGCGGTTTCTTTTGTTATTTGATTGGATCGGCTAAAGTCCAATAATAAGAAAATTAATGATTCGTTAACTTTATTTTAATAAATTTTTATTGCGGGGGAGAATAATTTCACCTATCCACTAATAATCGCTGCTTTTTGCACTGAAAATATCTTCCATTCAATCGTGGTAAACCATTCACCCGAAGATCTTTATCTTATGGAAGATATAATGAAGAATTAAGGCAAGGATCGTCCAGTAGATGGCAAACCCGGCAAGAAAAAATGGAGGTGGTGTGTCAGGGTCCTGATGCAAAAATTTAATAAAAGGCAGCAGGGGTCCTATCAGAATAATTTTAAAAGGAGATAGAATGGTGGATAGGACAGATTTCCACGTTCCCTGTGATTCCGATCCAACGAAAGACTCCGGTGGCTGATCCAAAAGCAGGGTGGTGCCAAAAACAAAGGCGAATGCAAAAATAAGGAAGAGGAAAACAAATCTTATCGTTGTGACATTCATACACTATAAATATACTGAATTTAAATCCCGTAATGACAGGAACTTTTAAGACTTGCCCGGCGGGAATAAGCTTAAAAAACAAAGCCTCGTTCGGCGAAGCGTGTTCTTTACGTTGAAAAAGACAGCATCCCTCAGGATCGATTTTTTAGTCTAAAAAAAAATTCATAACTTATTAGGTAAAAGTATCGTAGCAAGTGAGGCAATGGAAGTATTTGAAATTTTTGTAGATGAGCAGCGGTACAGTGTTTATCCGGATGAGTGGGAGTTCGGCATTCACCAGGTTAAGATAGCGGGTGGGAATTGTAAGTTTCTCCGGATGAAAGAAGACTCTGTCTGGGAGGAGCTGGCTCATGATACACTGACTCCGCTGAATGTATCCGACGATATACAGGTGCAGCTTTTAGGCAGACAGATACAAAAGAACCTACCTTTACTGTTTCCGCAGGCTTTGCTTGTAAGCACGGTGTAAAAGTACCGTTGTACTTTTTTAATTTTCACAAAATACCTTATCAGGGGAAGGGAGTTGTTGAGAATTGCAATTATAATGCAATCTTAATTTTTGGAGAAGCATAATCTAAAACACCGGCACTATCTTTAAGTTACATTGATTGGTTAGAGCAATTAAAAACCTAAAACTCTTTAATTACTATGTTGGAATATGTGAAAATGATTTTGCTGAAGGTTAGCTTCGACAAGATGATATTTGAGAAAGAGCTGAGAAAAGGCATGAAGATACTGCAGGCAGAAGAGCGTATGAAACTTAAACAATGGTGTTACGAGAATTTTTTGGATAAACACCTGATGATTCTTGAAAGATTATTTTCGCGTAATCCCGGACTCTCTTTTTAGAAGTATTATGCATATTCCGCACGTTTAATATGCGTGGCTTATTTATTTTAGCTGAAGGGTTCCATGCAGATGCATGGAACCCTTTTTTATAACAGTATTTCCTAGCTAGTGGGTTGTTGTACCGGGCTTGTACGGACAGGCATCAGTCTACATAGCTAAGAAATTCCTGTTTTCTTTCTGCATCTAAAAATTCGCCGCTGTATTCTGCGGTGACCGTACTGCTGTTAACATCCTTTATGCCCCGGGAGGCCACGCATAAATGTACGGCATCGATCACAACAGCCACACTATCCGTTTCCAGGACAGACCTAAGTTCATTTGCTATCTGCATCGTGAGGCGTTCCTGCACCTGCGGACGTTCGGAGTAGTATCGAACGATCCGGTTAAGCTTCGACAGTCCGATCACTTTTCCGGAAGAAATGTAAGCAATGTGTGCTTTCCCGATGATCGGCACGAAATGATGCTCGCAATTGGAGTAAAGCGTAATATTCTTTTCGACCAGCATCTGTTTGTACCGGTATTTATTTTCAAACAGCGAAACCTTCGGCTTATTCAAGGGATTTAATCCCGCAAAGATCTCATTCACATACATCCTTGCAACCCTGCCCGGTGTTCCTTTCAGACTATCGTCTGCCAGGTCGAGGCCAAGCGTATTCATGATCTCCCTGAAATGACCGGCAATTATCCTGATCTTCTCATTATCAGGCATTTCAAAAGCATCACCTCTTAAAGGCGTATCCGCAGAAGTTCCTATGTGTTGTTCGCCAATTAATTCTTCTAATTCCAGTACTGAGCTGCCTGTGACCTCGGCGGTCAAAGTGGTTTCTTTCTCTTCCATAAAGCTTGCGTAGATTATTCTTCGATGATGATCCTGGATTTGGCTATTCCCAGGTTTTTCAGGTGATCCACCATAATGGCGGTGAATGTTTCAGGACCACAGACATAGTAAAATTCATTGCCTCTGTTGACATGTTCCGAAAGCAGTTTCCGGTCTATAAGTCTTCCGGGGATGGAAGAATCATCAGACTTCTCCAAAATATCCCAATAGTTGTAGCCCAGCATACCTTTTAATTCCTGGTGCAGGAAAAGGTCAGCGACTGTACGGTTGCCAAATAGTAAGCTATTGCCTGCCAGCTTTCGTTCCGATCTGAGCTGACGTAATATGGATATGAATGGAGTGATTCCGGCGCCACCCGCAATAAACAGGCCCGGCCCTTTGTAGGTAATTGTTCCAAAGACTTCATGAAGAACAAGTTCATCACCCGGATTGATCTGTTCAAGCAATTCAGTTATTCCCTGGTGTCCTTTATAGATCTTTATAATGAATTCAAGGAATGCTGAGCTGTTGATCGAGGTAAAAGTAAATGGCCTTAGCTCATTTCGAAGACTGGCGGTATTGATGGAAACATCTGTAGCCTGACCGGAAACGAATGTATAACCTGCAGGCTTTTCCACGGTAAAGTGCTTTACATTATGAGTGAGCATTTCAGTTTTTAGCACTTTAACAATGTGTCCATTCGTCGGCTGCAGGTCTTCAGCAGTCTGTTCCAACCCTCTATCTGATTTATTCATCCTGATTCAATCTGTTTAAGTATTAGAGAGAGGAGTTGGAAAAAGGGTTACAAATCTTTTAGCTTTAGTCATCAGCTGTCAGCCTTCCAGGCTTATGAGGTATCAGGTAACAGGTATGAGGTGTCTGGCAAGCTTTCAGCTTTTAGTTTTCGGTTTCCACCCTCAATCTCCCTGCTTCGACCTTCCAGGTTCAGGTCCGGGGAATTTGAAAGGCGCTACACTAACTTAATCATAGCGCCTATGACAGCGGCAATCGCAATAATTGCGGGTTCCGGAAGCTTCTTCACATAGATCAGTGCCAGAACACTGGCAATGGCAATTAGTGCGGTCGGGATATCAATAATTGTACGCAGGGCAATTACAATAACAGCCCCCACCAAAGCACCGATTACGGAAGCGGTTATGCCATCTACGAATGCTTTTATGCTCGTATTTTTTGCAATCTTTTTGAATGACGGGGCTAACAAAACGGTAAAGAGGTAGCAGGGTATAAAGACTGCCAGCGCAGCAACACTGGCTCCCGGAAAACCCGCAACCAGGTAGCCAATAAAGCCCACGGTGATCACCACAGGACCCGGTGTTACCATGGCCACGGCCACGGCATCCAGGAATTGATTTTCTGTCAGCCAACCAAACTCCTTAACCACACCTCCATGAAGAAAGGGCACGATCGCTAAGCCGCTTCCGAATACGAAGGCTCCGGCTTTTGTGAAGAACAGGGCAATTTCCCAAAGCTTGCCGGTCTCAAATTGCCAGAAGCCGGTTCCTGCAAAAACAACAGGCAGCAGGGCCGGTTTCTTAATCCATTTTGGCGGGGCTTTAATGATCATATATAGAAGGCCTGCGGCCAGGAAGAGCAGAACTTCTTCACGCTCGATGGCTACGGTCACGATCACTCCCACAAGGTAGAGCGTCCAGAGCATCCATTTAGATTTGATCAGTGTAAGTTCCGGCTTGCTGATCGATTTGATGGTCAGCTTATAGGCACTCATCGCGATGATGCCGATCACCGAAGCGCCGATGCCGTAAAATACCGCTTGTAACCAGGCCATGCCGCTGAAAGCCTTGTAGAGCATCCCGAGTGCCACGACCATGATAAAAGAAGGAATAACAAATGCCAGTCCGCATAGCGTGGCGCCAAGGAGTCCGTAGTGAACAAAGCCGATATAGATCCCTAACTGGGCTGCCAGCGGACCGGGTGCCAGCTGGGCTAACGCCAGGCCTTCTTTGTACTCCTCATCGGTGATCCATTGTTTCTTTTCAACAAGATCACGGTGCATATATCCGACCAGGGCTACCGGACCGCCGAATCCCCAGGTGCCCAGCTTCAGGAAGTATATTATAAGATCCCTGAGCGTATACGCGTGCCTGACTGAACTGATATTTTCAGTCTTTGCTGCGGTCGATCGATTTTCGTAATCAGGCATATTCTATGAAAACACAATATTATACCAGGAACCAGCAAATTAATAGAACAGATTTAACCTTTGGAATACAATTTACCATTAAATAGCTGCCCTTAAAAACGCAGGACAGCTATTTGAAATGAAATTTAAGAATTTAGCGGAGTCGGATCTTTAAACCTCCGTTGACAACAAAACCGTCTAGAGGCGCATATATATCGCGAAAGACGGGGTTGGAAATGTCTCCCGTATAGATCGTATCGAAACGCGTTTGGCGGGTGTCTGTGTAGTTTTCAAAATTTACATACAATGAAAAGCTTTCCCAGAGCTTTTCTGCCATGAAACCAAAGATCCAGTATGGTTTTCCGGTAGCACCGTCGTTAAGGATTTGCTCGCTATAGTAATAGGCTTCTGCTCCTAATTTCCACTTTTCTTCCACCTCGTACATCAGTACATTATTCAGGCGGTGTCTTGCGGTTAAGGGATTCGGGCTTAAAGTGCCGCTTGTATGGATCTTTGCATCTGTCAGGCTATAACCGATAAACAGCTTGAAATCCTGGTAGGCAAGCTTCAGGTTTGTCTCCATCCCCTTGCTGTCCATATGGCCCGGCAGGTTTATGAAACGATACTGGTTCCCCGCTTCCGGGTTCAATGTTAAAGGATTGTTCAGAAAAGTATAAAACAAGAGGTTGTTGATACTAAACGAGACCCGGTCATTGAATAAGGTTGTCCGGTAGTTGACATCCCAGTTGACACCATAGCTTTTTTCCAGCTTGTTCGTTGTTGAAGAAATGGGCAGCACGTTTTGATACTGGATGCGCTCGCTTTCTTCGGTAAAGATTGTCGGCGTTTTATAGCCGAGACCGCCGCCGATCCTCGAATTAAACTTTTCAGATACTTTAACTAATGCCGAAACCCGCGGAAGCAGGACAAAACCATAGTCGACTATCTGATCTCCCCGTAACCCGGCTTCTATCTCCAGCCAATCGCTTGCATGCACATTGTTTTGAATGAAGGCGCCAAAGGTCGTTTGTGTATAGTCTCGTAATGGTACTTCAGTTTGGTGATTTTCTTTAAACTGATCTGTCCAGAGATTGAGGCCTGCTACCCATTCTGTTTTCTCCCCACGGGTGGAAATGCTTGCCTCAGTAAACGTTCCATGCTGGGTTCCGTCAAACAGGTAATCGGGTATGGTTAATTTACGGTCGAAGTAGCTCAGGCTGTTCCGGACGCTTAGCTCCGTATTTTCATTAATTTTATGATTCAATGAAAACTGGGTGGAGACACGCTCTGACTTATTTTGTTCAAAAAAGCTATGCGTGGCATCTCCGTCTCCTTCAATGTAAAGGGGGTCACCGCCCGTTCGGTCTTCGATGCTGCTGTTAATTCCGAAGATAAGGGAGGTTTTATCGTTGAAATTGAGGAAGAGCTTCGGATTCAAGGTGTACCGTGTAAATTCAGGAATTGCGGTGAAGTCGGTTTTACCTGGTGCGTAGGCTTTATTGCTGTTACGGGAAGCAAATAAAGTAAGGCCTGCCTTACCAAATTGTTCAGAATAAAATCCATTGAGGTCCAGGCCACCGGCAGAGGTTCCGTTTAAATGAAAGTTCAGTTCTCTCTGGTCCGCCGGCGTTTTACTGATCAGGTTGACCAAGCCTGCTATTGCGCCGCCACCGTAAAGTGTGGATGCCGACCCTTTGATCACTTCCACCTGTTTCAGGTCTAAAGGCGGTGTTTGCAGTAATCCAAGGCCGCTTGCCGCTCCTGAAAACAGGGGGAATCCATCTTTCAGTATTTGCGTGTAACGACCATCTAAACCCTGGATACGGATCGATGCATTGGCACTAGTCGCAGAAGTCTGCTGTGTTTGAATACCCGTACTTTCATTCAGGATCATCCGGATATCGCCTGGTTTCATGTTCCCTTTCTCGTCCAGTTCTTCGCCGGCAATTACTTCTATCCGGGTCGGTATATCGGCGATAGTTCGACTGCTGCGGGTTGAGGAAACCATTACTTCTTCCAGTTCTTCACCTTCAGATGGAACCAGGTTATATATGAAAGCCCTGCTGGAATCCAGAGGGAAGGTAACAGAATCCTGGCGGGCTTCATATCCTAAGAACCGGATCTCGAGCAGGTACCGTCCATCAGGCATATTTAAAAAGATTGCCCGGCCCTGAGCATTTGAGGAAGCCGATCGTTGCAGATCAGGGAATGTTAGGATTGCGCCCGGCAGGGGTTGTGCTGATCGGGAATCGTTAATTGTTGCTGTAAAAGTATTTTGAGCAAGGGCCGGTAATGAAATGATCCATGCAGCAAAAAACACTATAATTCTTTTCATTGAATTGTAATATAGTATGACCATTCGCCGGGAATGATCGGTGGATAAAATTTGGATTAAGAAGAATTTACTGAATTAAACCAGCTTTAGGTGGCTGCCAGATAGAGCAACTTACCTTAACGGGAGTGCCCAATGAAGAATATGGAAAATTGCGGTGAGCACAAAATAATTGTTCTGTTGCCTTTATTGCTTTGGGCATAAGGATCGAGAAGGGGCACCGGGCACATTGGCAGAAAGGACTGCAAAGTTCCGGTTCGGCTTGCTTCCCGTCCTTGCTGATTTCTGTCGCACCGCTGCTGTCGCAGGAGTCGAGATCAGCACAGAGGTCAAAGCCTGAACCCAGTATTAAGAAGGCCATGAAAATTGCGAAAAATTTCATCGGGCAAAGATAATAGATTGGAATTAACAGTGTGTTAATCAACTAAAGAGTAAGAACTTATTTGATTAAATAATAGAAATTTCGATCGGACAGGAAATTTAATGAAGCTGATAACAATTTGATAAAAAGCCTGTTACCTATTATGGCTTCTTTTAACTGCCTAAATGAGCCGTCTTAATTTAAAATCCGAAAGCGATGAGTAATTTCAGGTTAATTGCATTGCTGGCACTGGTGCTAGTCCTGGCAACATGCAAAGACGATGATAAGGTTGTCAATGTCCCAAACACCCTTAAAGTAACCTCTGAAGAATTTAAGGATGAACTGTTGTTGGTGAATAGCAATGACTATCAGATTAAAACAAGTGAGCCTGCCACCTTTTCTTCAGCTGATACTTTTATCGAGATTTCTTCCACAGGCCTGATTAAACGACTTACTTCGGCTGAAGTAGTAGCAATAGATGTTGTTTCGACCGCAGATCCAAATAACAAGATCAAGGTATATGCACTGGGCGTCAATGATGAGAATTACGATCCTTCAAACGTTTTTTACAATGGCCCGCCGGGATCTGATCCTTACGGCTCGTATTTAAAAGGCTGGGAGACTCTTCATAAATTACCAACCTCTTCGGAAACCTATGCACTCATTTTACGACATGCAGATGCTGACCAGGGAAAGGACTATAACTTGTTGAACCAGGGTGAAGGGCCACCCAACTGGTGGAAATCTAAGGAGACTGCTTTAGCAAGACAACTTAGTGAAAAGGGCAGACAGCGTGCGAGGGACTTAGGTACAGTCTTCAAAGACCTCAAATACCCGATCACAAGAGTAGTAAGCAGCGAATTTTACCGGGCGGTTGAGACTGCTGAGCTGATAAACGCAGGCCCTTCGATAGTTACCGATGGCCGTCTGAATCATCCCGATTATAACGTTGCGAGGGTAGGCGGCTTGTTTCCGGGAATGCTTTTACTAATGGATGAACTGCCTGTTGATAACAAAATGACTTTAGTGACAACCCATCATCCGATTAATGAATTAAGAAACAGAGTCGTTCCAACGTTTCCGAATGTCATCCCTTTCCCATGGACCGGTGGCTACTTTGTAAAAATTGCGCCGGATAAAACCATAACCTTTGAAGGCGTAATATCTTATCCAATGATCAAATATTATCGCGACCTGAAGTTGAAAAGACTATAAGGGAATAAAATAATGATTTGTTATCGGCCTTGTTAAAGTTTAATTGCTAATGTTGCTGAATATGTACGGTCGTCTGAAGGCCATATGCCCGGACCGGGGTAGAACTGGGGCCTTTTGGTAAAGTATTGTTTATCGAAGGCATTACTGACATTCAGCCGGGCCTGTATCCTGCGTGAAAGGCTGATGCTGCCGTTAAAATCAAAAAGATGATAAGCGGGGACCAAACCCGTTGAGCCGGTAACCGATGGCTGAACGGAATTAAATGCATCGGCAAATGTTTCCGCCGTATAACTATGCAGGACACCCAAACTAATCTTGTCAAACTTCAAGGTTAAGCCATTTCTGCTTTGCCAACCGGGTACACTTTCTACTTTGTTACCGTCGATAGAGACATTTTGGGTGCCCGAGCGTAAGGTGGCATTTTTATAAACAGCATTCATATATGCCGTAGCAGTAAAAAGACTGAGACTGCTTCTTCTTCCCAGGTAAAAATCGCCTTGTACAAATACTTCAAGCCCTTTATTTACTGAGTTGCCAATGTTTGTTTTCAAAATTGTCTCATCTCCTGCACCGTTAGTTTGAGCCAGCGTTCCCATGCGGTTATTGTACAACAATTGAAAGTAGCTTACATCCCAGGTTAAAAATTTCCAGTCACCCCTTATGCCAGCTTCCATGTTATAACCTTTTGCATCCTTCAGATCTTTATCAGATTCCTCAAAGACAGAGGCTGGTATGATATCTTTAAATATTACCGGTCTGTATGCCTGGGACCATCCGGCGTAGGCGTTGATTCTACGAGAAATATTATATTGGGTGTTTATGCCAAACAACGGAAAGTGATGTTTAATACTGTTTGGAATAGCATTCGCAGGATAGTTTTTGATGGTTCCCGTCATTTGGGTTTCGCCAAACTCGAAACGTAACCCCGTATTTATAGAAAGCCGTGGTAACAGCAACCATTTGTTTTCCGCAAACAAAGCAATATTATTCGTTTTAAAATGGAGATCTCTTCCCCATCCCGGGCTTACGAGGGATAAATCATAATCAGAACCGGTAGTTCCTATACCCTGTTGTTGCCGGTGGAGATCATTATTCATGTACTGTACTCCTGCGAGTAAATTGTTTTTTAAGTTAAACAATGAATAAGGTTGAAGGAACCTCAGTTCGGAGGTGAAGCTGTTATAGTGATCGATATCTACTTGTCTGTTTGCATATTCATTTGTGACAGGGTCAATGATATCCGGGGTGGTGGCAGGTTTGTCAAATAAAACGCTGTTACGGGCCCCTAAGATAGCCGATGTCGTAAATGTGAGCTGGGATTCTCGTCCTGGTTTCCAATCGACGGTAAGTGACGGTACATTGATTTCCGGGTTATAATAATTTCTCGAGCGGGTTGCTGCCTGAGGGTTCGCTAAGAACATGGCATCGGTTAAAGCCCCGGGTAAATGGGTTGTATAGTTGGAACGCGTCCATTCTGCTTTAAGTAGAAGGCCGGGATTTAAGCGATAAAACAAGGATATGTTTTGTGCGTCAAAATTTGAATCGCTGTCTTTGCGATAACCGTCCGTAGTCTTGTTATTGAACCATGCATAATAACTGAATTTTCCTTTCGTGCCGCTTATAGCGTTGAATGTGCTTAGCAGGCCATAGGAACCTGCGGTGTTTATTGATTCAAAAGAGAATGCTTTAGTCGAATCAGGCTGCTTGCTAACATAGTTTAGCATGCCACCGAATTGTGCGCCGTATTGAAGAGAGCCGGTTCCTCTGACCATTTCGATTCTTTCAACCGCTTCAAGAGGGATATTGTAATGACTTGCAGGATAGCCGTACATGTCGGAGTTGGTTATGATGCCGTCTTTACGGATATTAAATTCCCAGCCACGGTGAGGATCTAAACCTCGTGTCGAAATATTAACCTGGTTCCCGGTGCCATCCATGTCATATACAAACACCCCTGGTATTTTGGCAAAGATCTGCCTTCCATATTTCTCTGAAATTGCTGCGTCACGGGAGGCAACATTAATAACCTCGTTCTTCTTTCCGGAATAAATATATGTTCCTTTTACAGAATCTAACCTGTAAATACCCTTTTGTTGCCGCACTGCTTCAATTATTACCTGTTTCAATATCTTGGAAGAATCAGATTGAGTCGTTTGAGAAAATCCTGTGGTAACTATAAGTGTTATAAGAAGCGTAAAAATTGTTTTCATATAAATTTAACGATGTTTATACATGCATACCTGTCGCTAATAAAGGTAAAAATAATCATAAATGCGATTATGTATCGGCAGCGCGTTCCAAATATGGAAAAAGCAAGAATGACCTGAAGTACCTGGATTCTTATAGGGAATTTAACAATTAGGATCAGCTTTCCATTTCAGCCGTTCTTTTTTGTAAACAGCGGGGCTTCGGCCCGTATACCTTTTAAATATCCGTGTAAAATGGCTCTGGTCTGAGAAGCCTGTGAGGAAGGCGATCTCCGATAAAGTATGGTTCCCGGATCCTATCAGTTTGATTGCCTTCTCGATCCGGAGTTTGCGGATATAATCACCGAAAGAAAGGTTGTCAAAATGCTTCGAGAAAGTCCGGGAAATATAAGCGGGGTGTACATTCACTTCTTCAGAAACATCTTTGAGGCTCAGTGTCATGTTTATATCAATCTGGTCCTGTATAATGTTTTTAAGCTCTTTGGCCCATGGAGGCATGGTCTTACGGGAGTCTCTCTTTTCCTGCACATACTGGTTGTAAATATTCAGGAACTGGTTCTCAACGGGGTTTTGCGTATGTTTTTCATTCTGCAGGTGCCTGGCCCAGGTGTAAAGCGCATCGTAGATCACGCAGGCCTTCTCCAGCAGTTCATGATCGTCTTTATAGTTGAAAGCCATCCCGGCCGAAATAGCCCAAAGTCCGGAGGCCTGGCTTGCCAGGTGGTGTGCATCGGTATCGGCGCCGCGGACGATCAAAGCCATGGTTGCCAGGCCAGGGTCGTCAAGCTTATACTTTTCCAAAAAATAATCAAATGTGCAGCGGTCCTCATAGTGCGTAAATTCCACGCCGGGAATGTCAAATGGGATGGCGCCCAGTTCTGCGGCTTTTCGGCTTACTTCCCGAAGGGGCAGGTAAATGAATTCAGCTTCCGGATCAATAAATCTTTTGATAAGCCAGGGACATGCCAGGCGGTCAATCTTCGGGCGTTCACGGGTTATCCATTTCATGTCAGGTGAATGTTCGTTCGGGTAATAATGTCGTCTTCGACGGATTAGTAATCTATGTATTTAATAGATAATTAATGATTGACCAGTTTATTATAATTGGCAGACACCTCTAAAAATAGTAAATATTTTGGCCTTGTGGCCAATTCATTAACAAAAATGTAATGATAGGCGCAATATTTTTTTTACAGTCATGTTTGGACATTTGAGAAACTTATCCTATAATTGTCTACTAAATCGGTAGACTTTAATGTATGAATAAGAATTTACTCTTGCTTTTCAATGGCTGCGGCTTACTCGGGGATAGTTTATGTTGTGCATTTGGTATGCAACGATCAGTCCGAATCCCATAAACTTCTCTTAAAAAAATCTTATGAAGCCAGCATCAATCTTAAAAAATACAGGAGTACGTTCAGTTCAGGCACTCGCCCTGACCATTCTCTTTTTTGTCACACAGCAGCGCGTGCATGCACAGGGCAATAATTTCATTGTCATTTCCGGTACCATCGTAGAAGATGGTACCAAAACTCCAATTCCCGGGGTGAGTATCGTAGTGAAAAACACCGTCAACGGATCCTCGACAGGTAATGATGGTACGTTCAATCTTAAAACAAAAGCGAACTTCCCGCTTACACTCGTCGTGTCTAGCCTGGGCTTTAAAACGCAGGAATTTGAAGTAAAAGGAGCGGACTCCCGACTGAATATCGCCCTGGTCACTCAGACCCAGTTGGGGATGGAGGTCGTGGTCACCGCTTCAAGGGTGGAGGAAAGCATCCTCAGATCGCCGGTTGCCATCGAAAAACTCGATATCAAGGCTATCAGGGAATCGCCGGCTCCAAGTTTTTATGATGCTCTTGAAAATGTGAAGGGTGTGCAGATGACCACCTCGAGTATCACCTTCAAGGTACCTAATACCCGGGGATTCAATATTCCGAATAACTTTCGTTTTGTGCAGTTGGTTGACGGGGTGGATATGCAGGCAGGGACTCTGGGGGTTCCGCTGGGTAATTCTATCGGGCCTACTGAGCTGGATATCGCCAGCGTGGAGATCACTCCCGGGGCAGCCTCGGCATTATACGGGATGAACGCGATCAACGGGATGGCTAACCTGCTGACGAAAAGCCCTTTCTACTACCAGGGCTTGAGTGTGTACCAGAAGGGCGGGCTCAATTCAAACGGAGGAACCGGAAGCGAGGTAAATGCGCTGACGGAAACAGCTCTGCGCTACGCGAAAGCATTCGATAACAGGTTTGCATTTAAGGTCAACCTGAGTTACATAAGGGGTACTGACTGGGTATCGGATACGCGAATCAACCAGAACCCGAATAATTTAAACACGGCAAATCCGGCTTTCCCGGAATTGGATGCGGACTATGATAACCCGGCTTATGATGCCTGGAACAAGTACGGGGATGACGGCGGAAGTAATGCTGTCACGATCAGTGGTCTGACCATCCCGGGCCGGACGGGCAATCAGAGTATCATCGTCAGGCGGACGGGTTATTACGAAAAGGACCTTGTTAGTCCGGATGTCGATAACCTCAAGTTCGACGCATCGCTTCACTACCGCCTGAACAACAAAGCGGAACTTTCATATGGTTACCGGACTGGTAAGATGGACGGTGTTTTTCAGCGGGGGAATAAGATACAGCTGGATAACGTACATGTTCAGAATCATAAGCTTGAATTAAAAGGCCCGACTTATTTCGTCAGGAGCTATGTATCGATCGAAAATACCGGCGATTCGTATAACCTGAAGCCGCTGGTAGATAACCTTGACATTACCAGCGGAGGAACGAATTCTGCCTGGGGCGCAAAATTTAAAACGGCTCTCCAGACCTCGCTGAATGCCAACGTTCCATTGGACGACGCCCTAAGGACCGCCCGTGTAGCCGCTGATGCGGGTAGGGCAGAACCGGGTACTCCTTATTTCGATGAGCTGAAAAATACGATTGTAGCGATCAACAACTGGGATCATGCTGCCGTACTCCCGGGTACGGGTGCGAGCACAACAGGTGGTGCTTGGTTAACCCAAAAAAGCAGAACCTATCATACGGACGCTCAGTGGGATCTTTCGAAGCAGGTTAAACTCTTTGATCTGCTGGTCGGCGCTGATGCCCGCATATATGAAGTTATTCCGGATGGTAACAACTTTGTCGACTTCAAGAGGCCGGTGGCTGACAGGAACAAACCGCTTGCAGACGGAAGCTTCGGCGACAATGTTTATTATAAAAAGTTCGGTGCCTTTGCCCAGCTAACCAAGACATTTTTCCAGGAAAAGCTGAAGCTTTTCGGATCCTTAAGGCTGGATTATAATCCCGAGTTCGAAGCTAAGCTGAATCCGAGGATTGCCGCTGTTTACACCCTGGCAGAAAGACATAACTTTAGGGCATCCTTTCAGAATGGCTTCCGGTTTCCTGCAATCTTTGAAGCCATCTCGTTTGTTAATAATGGTAATATCAGGCGGGTTGGCGGACTGCCCTATATCAACGAAGGCTTAAACTATCTGGATAACTCCTATACACTGGCCTCCATCAATACCTTCAATGCCGCAGTGAATAAGGATGTAGCTGCCGGCCTCGCCAGCGCCGATGCGGCGCTGAAGAACCGGGACCTGCTGCTGGTGACCAATTTAGGTGAGACGCGACCGGAGCGCATCAATTCCTTTGAAGCGGGCTACAAAAGCGTGCTTCTTGAGAACAAACTTGTGGTAGATATTGACTTTTACGCGAACCAATATGAAGGATTTTTAGGCCAGGTGGAAGTCTCAGTTCCTTATGCATCAACAACTACTGCGCCTGATGCCGCACAGGTGCCGGTTGGATCGAATGACGCTGTTATAGCAATGCTTGCGGCAAACAGAGCGCGACAAACCCGATACCGGGTTTATACAAATGCGAAGAATAAGTATAATAACTTCGGATCATCACTTGGACTTACCTATAATTTCTTCAAGAAATATACATTGTCAGGAAGCGTGAGCTATAATGATATTACTGAAAATAAGCAAAGCGATTATTTCGTCACCGGCTTCAATACACCGAAGTTTTCGACGAATGTGTCGGTAGGCAACCGTGAGATAGCAAAGAACCTGGGATTTAATGCAGTGTGGAGGTGGCAGGATTCCTTTATGTGGGAAAGCCCGCTGGTAAATGGCGGAGTTCCAGCGTTTAATACCTTTGATGCACAATTTACTTATCGCTTACCTCAGCTGAAAGCCTTTGTAAAAGCAGGTGGAACCAACATTTTTAATAAGAAATATGTTCAGTATGCCGGCGGCCCAACTCTTGGAGGCCTGTACTATGTGGCGCTGACATTTGACGGGCTCTTGAATTAAAAGCAGAAGCAGGATTAAAGAATACAAAATGACAATCAGAAGAGCGGAATATGTGAATGCAGCGGTCGGTAGCAATGACGAGCGTAAGTGGAAGAATATAGCTTTTTTAAGCCTTCTCCTGTTGGTCCTGGTGATTACCGGGATAGCAATGGCCGAGTACATGACATTCGAAGAAATGGAAAGCTTAGCGGCCACCCATCTTGATCGGGCATTCTTTTTCATGGTACTGGTGGGTTTTCTTGCCCAGCTGGTCGATGGCGCGCTGGGCATGGGATATGGCGTTATTTCTACTACCCTTCTATTATCCGGAGGGTTAAATCCGGCAGTCATCTCGGGAAGTATTCATACGGCCGAGATGTTTTCCAGTGGTGCTTCAGGATTCAGTCATTACAGGTTCGGGAATGTAAATAAGAAGCTTTTCAAAACTTTGCTCATTCCCGGGATATTGGGGGCGATTGCCGGCGCTGTATTACTGGGGACATTGGGTGCGAAATATTCCGACTGGATCAGGCCGGTATTGTCTGTATATACATTCTTTTTGGGAACAAAAATTCTGCTTAACGCATTTAAAAAAGATTTGAAGCCTAAAAAAGTTAAGCGTGCGGGCTGGCTTGCCGGGGCCGGCGGCTTTTTAGATTCCTTCGGCGGTGGCGGCTGGGGCCCCCTTGTAACCAGTACGCTAATCTCGAAAGGCCGGAGTCCGAAGTATGTGATCGGTTCCGTTAGCCTCACTGAATTCTTTGTTACGATGGCAAGTGCCTTAACATTTTTTGTTATCCTGGGAGTGAGTCATCTCGGTACTATCGTCGGCCTGATTGCCGGCGGTATTATTGCTGCACCACTGGCTGCCAGGTTAGCCGGTAAGTTGCCTGTCCGTAAAATGTTTATCGGCGTTGGGATCATCGTACTTATCTCCAGCATACGGATCATTTGGAACTCTTTAGACAGGCTGGTGTTTTAACCCTTGCTTCCAAAGACACACCGAATCTCTCTTTAATGCTGTTTCCTCTTGAACGATGTATCGGATGATTCAATTTTTATTAAGGTTGTGATGTTCTAAATTTGTACTATCGTACATTAATATCAAAGAACTCGCACTCTTGCTTACTAAAAAAACAAAATATGCTATCAGGGCACTGATCGTACTGGTAAAGGCGAAGGACAATAAGCCCATGCTGATCTCAGAGATTGCTGCCGCGGGTAATTTGCCAAAAAGGTTTTTGGAGGGAATTCTACTGGAGATGAAGAGAAAACAGCTTTTGGGAAGTAAAATGGGCCTGGGCGGTGGGTACTATCTATTACAGCCCCCCTCTGAGATCATGGTGAGTACGATCATCAGGATTCTGGAAGGTCCGATTGCCTTGCTTCCCTGTGTCAGTATAAACTTTTACCAGCGGTGTGAAGAGTGTCTGAACGAACGTACCTGTAGTATTCGGGAGATGATGGAAAAAGTACGTGACGCTACCCTGAAGATCATGGGCAATACAAGCATTGCCGACCTGGCTTCAAGGGAAAAGGAACTCTCCCTGTAGAGCGATGCTGCTGCTTATTGATCGCCCTTACGCGTTATAAGCACTTTGTCAATACGCTGGTCATCCATATCTACCACTTCCAGCTCTAAATTGTGCCATTTAATCTTTTCGCCGGCAACTGGGATGTGCTGAAGTTCATTAAGTATCAGCCCGCCTACTGTAGTGAAATTTCCTTCGTCTGCATCTTCTATCTTGAAATAATTGAGAAGTTCATAATATGAATACTGGCCATCAGCTAACCAGGAATCTTCATTTCGCTTGATGATCTGATAATCTTCCTGGTTAAAGTCAGCCTGGTCTCCCACCAGTGCATCTACAATGTCATCCATTGCCAGCATGCCTTCTATTGCGCCATATTCATCGACTATTATCGCGTGGTGCATCTTCGTGACTTTAAACTGCCTCAGGACGTTATAAGCCGGCGTACCTTCATGGATAAACAGTGGCTTTCTGATAAAATCCCCAAGGTTAAAACTTACCTGGCTGAAATCCTTAGGGAACAATTCCTTCAGGTATACCACACCTGTAAGCTTTTCCTGGTCTTTGTCTCTGACGGGATAAACGGAATGGATCTCGTTCTGAATTTTGCTCTTGACTGTTTGAAGGTCATCTGCGATATTCAACCAGACCAGTTCTGAGCGATGGGTCATTAGTTCGGATACTTTCCGGTCACCCAAAGCAAATACCCGCTTGACAATATCATGCTCAATCTCGTCAATTTCACCATGCAGGGTACTCTCACGTATGATCGATGTGATCTCCGCTTCCGACACAGGTCCGTCCCCTTTGTCTTCAATACCCAGGATACTCAACATGAAATCATTTGTCTTCGCCAGCAGCCAGATGAATGGCCTGGTTATTTTTGATACCAGCTCCATCGGGGCAGCAACTAAGGAGGCTACTTTTTCGGGAAAGGCCAGGCCGATCCTTTTGGGTAAAAGTTCGCCGAAAACGATGGAGAAATAGGTTAGTATTATCACTACTAGGGCAACGGCAATAGAATCTGCATGCGGCTGAAGCAGTGTTACGGAACCGACCAGTCTTCCCAAGTCATCCGTAATCTTATCACCGCTGTAAATGCCAGTCAGAATCCCTATAAGGGTAATTCCGATCTGTACAGTTGATAAAAAAGTGTTCGGATTATCAGCCAGTATCAGCGCCTTACGTGCGCCTTTATTACCATTCTTGGCGGCTGATTCAAGTTTAAACTTTCTTGATGAGACAAGTGAAATTTCACTCATTGAAAACACACCATTTAAAAGTATCAACAGGGCTATGATCAATATTTCCATTTCGAATTGTGCTTTTGCCTACCTTGAATTTCGGCAGATGTACAAAGATGATTTATTTGGCTGATATTCCCGGAAACTTGGTATGGCCAAGGTTCAATGATTCACGATGGGGAGAATTCTACAGAACCTGGTTATATATTTATAGAAATACTGCATTACCCGCTATTTATTCCTGCTTACTATTTCTGAAATAAATTATTCAATTACATTTGCTGCTGATGATCTGATCTGAATGAAGAGTACAGCAATTCGTATTAAAGATATAGCGATAAAGGCGGGGGTTTCGACGGGAACGGTCGACAGGGTCATACATAACCGTGGCAGGGTTGCTGAAGACGTAAAGGAGAAAGTTCTTAAGATTATTGAAGAACTGAACTATGAACCTAACCTGATGGCCCGGGCATTAGGCTCCAATAAAGTTTATCACCTGGCGGTATTGATCCCCGATCATAAAGTCGACTCTTACTGGGAAGCTCCTAAGTTGGGTATTGAAAAAGCTGAACGGGAACTAAAGCAATACGGAATAGTAATTCATCAGTACATCTTTAACCCATATGATGCCGACTCCTTTGTTCGAAAGGCAGAGCAGTTGACACAAAGTAAGCCGAACGGCGTTTTTTTGTCACCCATCTTTTACCGGGAAGTGCAACCTTTTTTCCAGAAGTGGCGCAAGCGCAACATCCCGTTTGTTCTGTTTAACACACAGATCCCTGAGTCAAACCCCCTGAGTTATATTGGCCAGGATTCTTACCAGAGCGGCTATGTGGCAGCCAGGCTTACACACTACGGAAATCCGGAACCCTGTTCAATCTTAATTGCGCACATCGACGAAGAGCCCTCTAATGCGGCTCACCTGCTTAAAAAGGAGCAGGGCTTCCATGATTATTTTCGCAAAAAAGATCCTGATGGAAAATACACCATTTGCAGGTCTGATCTGAACCGGCAGTCTATGCCTGCTTTTAGAAAACAGTTGGACAAGGATATAGCGCAAAATTCATCGCTGCGGAGCATCTTCGTTACAACATCCAAGGCATATGAGATCGCAAAATATCTTGAAGAGAAAGGTCTGAGCCACATCAGGATTATAGGATATGACCTGCTGGAAAAGAATCTGTACTACCTCAATAATGATGTCATCAGTTTCCTGATAAATCAAAACCCAATGGGGCAGGGCTACTGGGGCATTTCCATACTTACAGACTTCCTGGTCTTTAAAAAACCAGTCCCCCTGATCAAATATCTGCCGCTGGATATCGTAAGTGCTGAGAATGTTTCTTATTTCACAGAAGCTTCTATGCTCTCTTTTCAAGCGGTTTAGCCCCTTGTTCATGCAAAACATGACCTTTTAATTATTTTTTCGAAAGTCTTGCTATTTCCGATTATTACAATTTACTTTGGATAATGCGTGTGCGCAAACGCACGCCAGCAAATAAAGTGTGTGCGCAAACGCATACGGACATTTGGAAATAACCAACCCCAAAACCAACACATTATGAAAGTCAAACTTACTAATCATGCAAAGGAGGTGCGCCGTTATAGCGCCATCATCCTGGGAATTGGTCTGCTCGCAGGAAATCCTGTTAATGAAGCATTCGCTGTTCCTTTAAGGAGTAAAAAGATGCTCCTGCTAGAAGACATTGCTGTCAGGGGAACGATCAGAGACAAAACCGGTCCTCTGCCGGGAGTAACTGTAACACTGAAAGCTGACCCTTCAAAGAAGGCGGTGAGTAACGCAGAAGGAAATTATTCGATAACCGTTCCTAAAGACGGAATACTGGTATTCTCTTTCGTAGGATACGAAACTGTAGAACAGCCTGTGAACGGGAAGGCGACACTTAATATCCTGATGGGTGAATCATCGACTTCCCTGAACGAGGTGGTTGTAATTGGTTACGGATCGAAGCAAAGACAATTTCTTACCGGTGCGGTGGCTACGGTAGGATCAGAGATCATCGAATCTAAGCCAGTCACCAATGCTATCTCAGCTCTGCAGGGCGAGGTGCCCGGATTGACCATCCAACGTTCTTCCGGACAGCCCGGAACAGAAGGGTTTGAGCTGAATGTGCGTGGTTACTCCTCGACTAACGGCGGTAACTCACCAATGGTCTTAATTGACGGAGTTTCCGGCAGCATAGACCTCCTTAATCCAAATGACATTGAGTCAATAAGTGTTTTAAAGGATGCATCGGCTTCCATATATGGTGCCCGCGCCGCAAATGGTGTGATCATCGTTACTACCAAAAAAGGAAAATCAGGCGCTCCGAAAATAACGTACAATACCAATTTTGCGAGCAGCAAAATGACCGGTATGATGGAAAGCCCCACTAACCTGGAAATGGCCTTAATGGATAATGAAGCGAATATGCATAACGGTGCAGCGCCAATGTATACGGAAGACTATCTGAACAGGATCCGCAACAATGATCCTAACCCGGTAGATCATCCCTTATATGGGGGATGGAAACTCTTCTTTACAAATACCAACTGGACGGAAGCGATCATGGAAAAAGGTTTCCAACAACAGCATAATATTAATGTTTCCGGGGGCGGTGAAAACTCTTCATACTACCTGTCCGGTGGGTTTTCTGACCAGCAGGGCGTAATAAAATATGCCGATGACGGAAATCAGCGGTACAACCTGCGCCTTAATTATGACTATGATTTTTCCAAAAAGATAAGGCTGGAAACGAAGGTTTCCCTGGAAAACCAGCGCCGTACTGATCTTGGCGGTTTAGGCAGTTGGGTACTCACTGAAGCGACTTTCGGCATGCCTAATCATCCGGTCTACAACGCTGATGGCCAATACTTCGCACAGGGTGGCTGGGGTAATGCGCTGGCACAAGCGCAGGGTGCTGAAACCGCAGTTTACAATAAGAGAAATCTGAACACAAATTTCAAGCTAAGCGCGGAATTATTGAAGGATCTGAAACTCAACCTGCAAACCGGTATCAACTTTACTTCCGACGACAATAAGGATATTGCTAAATCCGTACCTCTTTACAACTGGGATGGCGATCTGGCATATTATACGATTGCAAACCCGGGTGAGAGTTCTGTAGCTCCTTTCAGTGCGGAGAAGACCTACAGGAACTTCACAGGTTATTTCCAATACAACAAATCTTTCGGTAAGCATGATCTCGACATTATGGGCGGCGCATCCCATGAAGAAAATGATTATGAATGGTTCAGCGCCCGAAGAGACAATTTCCCAAGTGAAGATGTCTGGTCGATCAATCTGGGCAGTTCCGATAACTGGTCAAACGGCGGGGGTGGTGATCAATGGGCGATCAGTTCACTCTTTTCCAGGATCGGCTACGTATTCGATAACAAGTACATGCTGGAAGGTAATCTAAGATACGACGGATCCTCAAAATTCGCGGCTAACAGTCGTTGGGGATTGTTTCCTTCCATTTCAGCGGGATGGAGAATATCTCAGGAGAACTTTTTTCAGGGCGTTGACTTTGTAAATGACCTGAAGTTGAGGGCCTCCTACGGTCAGACCGGTAATCAGGAGGAAGGCGTTGTCGGCAATTACGATTATATTCAACTTATAAATATTGGCCGAGTGTGGCCTGACCAATCTTATTATCCTTTCGGTGCAGGTAGACCGGTCCAGTCAGCCTATTTAAATGGAATGAAGGTATCTGATGACAGGACCTGGGAGACATTAATTAACAGGAATATTGGTATTGATGCCAGTATGTTCAACTCGAAACTTAGCTTTTCTTTCGATTACTTCGTTAAAACGAACAGGAATATGCTGATTCCGGTTACTTATCCTAGCGTAATTGGAGCGACACCCCCATTCTCGAACTCAGGAGAGTTAAAGACCTGGGGTTTCGAGAGCTCACTTGGGTACAGGAACAAGTCCGGGATTTTTGACTATTCCGTCCGCTTGCTTATGAGTGATTCGCAGAACAAGATTGTAGACTACGGGGGAGGAGATACTTACGTGCCTGGTTTGAATAAGGTAAGGGAAGGTTATCCGGTGAACACTTATTTCGCTTACGAATTCGACGGCCTGATCAGGAGCCAGCAGGAGCTGGATGCCTATAAGCAACTGGGAGGTGTTCCTGAGGATATCGGTATTGGTGATGCCCGATTCAAAGACCTGAATGGCGACGGTGTTATCAGCGCATACGGTGATAACAATGATGGCGATGTTCGCAACGTGGGGAGTATCACGCCGCGCTATACCTATGGACTGAACCTGGATACCAAAGTGAAGAATTTCGACTTCGGTATCTTCTTACAGGGAGTAGGCAAGAGAACCATGTTCCGTGAAGGCGAGTACTCAATGCCATGGAGTGATTGGTGGAGACAACCGGCCCGCTTTTACTTTGGTCAGACCTGGAACGAGGATCGCCCGAATGCGGAAATGCCAAAATTAAGCCATGGAAATATCCGCTATTGGAATTATCAGCCTTCTACATTGCAAAAGATCGACGGCGCTTATGTGAGGCTCAAGAATATCCAGGTTGGGTATACTTTACCTACCAGCCTGATGAACAAGGTGTCGGTTTCAAGAGCACGTATCTATTTCAGCGGCCAGGATCTGTGGGAAAAGCACAATGTGAAAGGCGGATGGGATCCTGAATCTAACCAGTGGGGCTTTAATTACCCGTTCCAGCGTATATATTCATTCGGTTTAGATGTAACATTTTAACTCAGTTGTCATGAAAAGATTTATTAATATACACACTTTCCTATGCCTGGTGCTGATCGTAGCAGCCGGGTGTAAAAAAGATTTGGACCTGGCTCCGAAGGATAAGCTTTCAGATGCGTCTTTCTGGAAAACCCCCGAGCATTTTGAGCTGGCGGCCAATGATTTTTATTTCGGTCTGAAGGAGGTGTCTCAAAACACCGACAATAATTCAGATATCGCTTTCGGTACCGGCGCAAACGCGGTGAGTAACGGCTCGTTCCTTGCTCCTGCAAACTCAGATTTATGGGATGACTCCTACGAACAGATCCGGGCAACTAACTATCTGCTGCAAAAAGCGGAAGAGTCCGGCCTCGAAGCAGCAATCGATCCTTCTGTAGGAGCGGCACTATTTTTCCGTGCTTATAGCTACTGGAACCTGGCAAGCAGATTTGGCGGTGTTCCTAAGATTGAAACGGTCCTGGAAGTCACTTCCCCGGAACTCTATTCTCCCAAATCAACCCAGGTGGAAATATTTGATTTCATCCTGGCTGACCTGAAGGAAGCGGCAACTAAATTGCCCCTTGAAAGTGAGCTGTCTGCAGATGATATGGGGAAAGTAACTCGTGGCGCTGCGTTGGCGCTTAGAGCACGGGCTGCTTTATATATGGGAACCTGGGCGAAATACCACGGCACCGGAGACGCGGCCAAATATCTTGCGGCTGCAGTGGAATCGGCAAATGAAGTAGTTAACTCAAATGAATATCGGCTATACACAGACAAAGGTGCCGATAGTTACAAGCATCTTTTCATCCTTGGCGGCGACGACAGCAAAGAGGTTATCCTGGCACGTCGCTATTATGCTAACCAGGCAACACACAACTGGACGCGTGAACTCTGGTTCAATGCGATGACGCCGACTAAGAACCTGGCAGACATGTACCTTGCAACCGACGGGCGGCCTATATCTCAGTCACCATTATTTGCCGGTTATAATACACTAACCAGCGAATTTGCAAACCGGGATCCACGCCTGGCTATGACTTTCGTTGTACCGGGTAGCACAATTTTCTTCGAAGGTGGAATATTGCAGCCAAAATTCCCTGGTTTCTCAGGATCTGATGCAACACACACGGGATATATGCTTCGTAAATTTCTGGATGAAACCGAAGATGCTGCCTCTTTCCGTGGCGAGTATGACTTCAAAGAATTCAGATATGGCGAAGTTCTGCTGATCCTGGCCGAAGCTTTATATGAGACCAACGGACAGATCTCTGATGCAGATCTGAACCGTACGATCAATGTGTTAAGAAGCCGTGTGAACATGCCTGCGCTGACTAACGGCCACGTAGGAACCTACGGATTAAATATGCTGGATGAGATCAGACGCGAGCGTACAGTAGAACTTGCTTTCGAAGGCTTCCGAAGGGATGACCTGAAAAGGTGGAAAGCCGGAGAAACTGTTATGAAACAGTCATTGCGGGGTGTTAAATTTGTAGGTACCGAGTACCAGCAAAGATATCCGGATCTTAAAGTAGGAACCGACATACAAGTTGACGCCCAGGGCTTTGTTGTGGCTGAACAGGCTTCATCCAGACAGTTCCTGCCAAAGCATTATTTCGACCCTATACCATTACAGCAGATCCAGCTATCTAACGGCAGCCTTGTTCAAAATACCGGCTGGTAAACAGGATTATAAATAGTAATATTACTTTATAAAATGGGCCCTCCCCGGGCCCATTTATACTTAAATCATAGTACATGAAAGTTTCAAAAATCATTGCAGATGGCCAGCACGGGCTTTTAAGCTCGTCGCTAAAAAGAGGGAGTTTCTCCCTGCTGAAGAAAGGTGCTTTCATCCTTTCGTTTCTGCATCTTACAGCAGGAATTTCGTTAGCGCAGGTCCACCAGGTGCATAAAGGACAGCTGGATTCTACAAAGGTGCCCGTTCTGGGTAGTCATTACGAGCCGGAATTCACATCTGATAAATCAACAGAACCTCAACGCTGGGAAAATGGTCAAAAGGGTCTGCAGGCCGCATTCGGATCAACTGATGCGCTCTACTTCCGTACAGAAGTTCCCGAGTTTACAAAAGAATCAGCATCGTGGTCTGAGACAGGTTGGAGGGGTGAGCGTTTGAACGCGCAGGTACTTGTCTGGTCTTCAGACACACTTGAGCAGGTCAGATTTCAATTGAATGACCTGGTAAGTGAGAATGGAACCGCCATTGCCAAATCGAACATAAGCTCGGACATAGTACGTTATGTGGTTTCCAACTATCCTTATGGTGCCCGGGATGTAGTTTGCGGAACCTCGCCTTATAAGGACACTTATTTGATGCCCGACCGTTTCGAGAAATTTGAACGCTTTGATCTGCCCGGTAAAACGGTTCGCCCGGTATGGTTTAGTGTTAACATTCCTTCCACTACAGCTCCCGGCGTTTACAAAGGTAACATCGTGGTACATTCTACTGAAGGCAAGAAAACGCTTCACCTGACTGTTCGGGTTCAGAACCAGGAGTTGCCAAAACCGGCAGAGTGGAAGCACCAGCTGGATCTCTGGCAAAATCCATGGGTTGTTGCTGAATACTTCAACCTCGAGCCATGGTCGGCAGAGCATAAGGCGCTTCTGAAAAAACACTTGCAGCCGTACGCTGATGCAGGTGGTAAATACATTACAACCTATGCCGTTAATTCACCGTGGTCAGACAACTCATACAGGCTGGAAGGCGGAATGATCGAATGGGTAAAGCAGGAGAACGGCGCATGGAAATTTGATTACAAGATATTCGATGAGTACGTAGAGTTGGCTATGGGAATGGGGATTGATGAGTCTATCACCCTTTACACACCGATCCCATGGGGCAACAGGTTCCGTTACATGGATGAGAAGACCGGGAATTATGTCCATGAAACCTGGACGCCTGAGTCAAAACAGTTCAAAGAGGTATGGAATGTCTTCTTAGATGATCTGCAGGCACACCTCCAAAAGAAGGGCTGGTTGGAAAAAACCTACCTGGGTATCAATGAGAACCCGCTTGATCAGACCCTGGCTGCTATTAAAGTTATCAAGGATCATTCTTCGAAATGGAGAATCACCTATGCGGGCGACTGGCACCAGGAGTTAGATCAATACCTGAATGACTACTCTTATCTTTTTGGTAAGGAGTCTGGCATGGAAGAGGTGAAGAAGCGTAACGAACGGGGTTTCAATACTACTTATTATGTATGCTGTAATCCGCCTTTCCCAAATAACTTCGTTTTCTCTCCGCCAATTGAAGGCCGTTGGATCAGCTGGTATACTTCAGCATATGGCTATAATGGCTTCCTGAGATGGGCATATGATGCCTGGCCGGCGGATCCAATGCGGGATGCGCGTCACGGTTCATGGGCTGCAGGCGACTGCTACCTGATCTATCCGGGCGGAGCCAGCGGTATCAGGTTTGAAAAACTGCGTGAAGGTATAGCCGATTTTGAAAAGATCAGGATCCTGAAAGGACTGGCAGCAAAATCAGATAATAAGAAAGATCAGCGCCTGCTTAAGGAGTTCGAATCCCATATGCAGACAATTGCGATGAATAAGGATTTCAATGAAGAACATCTTAAGGACGCAGTTGAGAAGGGAAGAAAGATGATCGAACAATTAAGTGAAAGACTGAAACTCTAAACCTGAGATGAAGAAAAAACTTATCCTTAGCCTGATAGCGGGCTGCATTTCAGTTTTAACTGTCGCCCAGACAAAGTCAACGCAGGTTCGCGAATTCTCGGAGTACAAGCTTTTCCACGAGCTTGTACCCGCAGGACCCGTGCCTACTGCTTTTGACCCGAACGGTGTATATCCTTACGTCAGTTATTCTGAAACGGCGCATAGGCCGGTATTGAAAAAATACCGCTTTGTGGCTCTGGAGAACGATCAGGTGAAGGCAGTTATCTGCCCTGATCTGGGCGGCAAGGTGATCTCGCTTGTGCACAAAAAATCAGGCAAGGAATCACTCTATGTACCGGAGGTGATCAAAGCCACCCGGATCCTGCCGCGATTCTACTTTGTTGCAGGCGGCATAGAGGTGAGTTTCCCTATTTCTCATTCGCCCAGCCAGAACGAAA
Organism: Flavihumibacter soli; assembly: GCF_010692725.1. GTDB lineage: Bacteria > Bacteroidota > Bacteroidia > Sphingobacteriales > Sphingobacteriaceae > Daejeonella > Daejeonella soli. The sequence continues at coordinate 66,242 of NZ_JAAFZB010000087.1, forward strand.
CTGTGCAATACAAGGTCGACAGAACCCCGCAAAGGGTGTATGTAGCCTGTGGCGAGCGGGAGCTGCGCTTTGGTATGCAATGGTCGGTTGAATACTCACTGGGACCAGATGATGCCTTTTTAACAGAACGGGTGGTATACAAAAACCCGGGCAAGGGCGCATACCCCTGGATGTCCTGGTCAAACGCCGCACTTCCAACGGCACCGGACACAAAATACTTCTTCCCGAAAGGCAAGGTTTTATCTCACTCATCAAAGGTAGATAGCCTTGACTGGGATAAGCAGGGGCCGCGTCAGGAGTCAGATATTCATGAAATGACTGGTTACTTCTGGAAAACCAAGGATGCAAATGCCTTCGGCGCTTTTACTCCTTCAATTGGATCAGGTCTTTATCATATCGCCGACGAAGCTATCGCCCCGGGGATGAAGCTATGGAGTTACGGTGTTGATGCAGATAAAGAATGGTCATTATTAAGCACCGCAAAGCGCGAAACATATGCTGAGATCCAGGGTGGGCCGATAGGCGACCAGTCGATCAAACTGGAACTTAAGCCTAACCAGTCAGGATGGCATACGGAATATTGGATTCCAACTGACCGGGAGCTCGATATTTACGATCTCAAAGTGCCGGCTACCACTTTACGGTCGCCTGGACAGGTTCCCCTCTTTGGCTGGGCACGCTCTGCCGAAGTGAGGGTATGGGAAGATCTGCTAAGCGCATTCAATAAAAAAGGAAAAGTTCCTTCGCCTCCCGAAGTACATCAGAATCTTTGGGCGCCTTCAGGATTTGAGAACCTCGACAACGCATTCAAGTGGGCTATATCTTCTTCTGAGAAGGAGAATGCTGATCTATGGCGCTTTCATTATGGAACATGGCTTGCCGGCCGGGGGAATAAAGCAGAGGCTATTCGGGTGCTGTCTGCTTCCGGAACGGGTGTCGCCAGGGTGCTGTTAGCCAGGTTGTATAGACTGGATGGTAACCTGGCGGAGGCCCGAAAGGCCTTCGAATCTGTCAAGGAACGCTATCTGCAGCTCCATCCACAGGTTGTGGTTGAACGCGATAAGTTATTGCGCAGCCTGGGTGAAAGTACGCTGACTGAAAGAGAAAAGTGGCTTAGCCTGGTTGACGCATTACCGGATGAATGGCTTAAGGAACGAGCAATCCAGCTCCTGATCGATAAGAAAGAATATCAGGCAGCAAAGGATCTTTTACTGGCCGTTCCTTTTCAAAAAGTTCATCAGACCTATACGAGAACATTTTTGTGGAAGCAGATCACGGACCATCTGAAGCTACCCTTTCTTCCTATACCAGCGCAGCTGGGTGAAGATCAGCTGGCCACGTTCGGCGCTTACAGGGAATTTGATTGATCTTTAACCGGGTACTAAAAACAATCAGGATGAATCAGGAATTCAGCATTAATTCTAAAGGACAAGAGGATCATTCTTTCGATGCCATTGTTATTGGCTCAGGAATTTCCGGCGGCTGGGCCGCTAAAGAGCTCTGTGAGCAGGGGCTAAAAACCCTGGTCCTTGAAAGAGGCAGGAACGTGGTCCATATTAAGGATTATCCAACCGCCAATCGCCACCCATGGGAATTGAAACACCGCGGGCAGCTGAGTGCGGAATTTCTGGCCGAAAATCCGCTGATCAGCAAAGCAGCAGGAATAAGTGAGAGCACCAGTCATTTCTTCATCAAAGATAAGGATCACCCGTACGTGCAGGAAAAACCCTTTGACTGGATAAGAGGCTATCAGGTAGGCGGTAAGTCGCTGACCTGGGGCCGTGCCACCCAGCGATGGAGTGAGTGGGAGTTTACTGCACCCGAACGCTTTGGGTTTGGTATCAACTGGCCAATAGGTTACAACGACGTAGCTCCCTGGTATTCCCATGTAGAGAAGTTCATTGGAATTTGCGGTAATAAGGACGGAATTGAATCTATGCCGGACGGTGAATTTTTGCCACCCTTTGATCTCAATGCTGTCGAATCTGCCATCCAGAAATCCATCAAAGACAACTATTCGAACCGGCACCTGGTACAGGCGCGCTGGGCCCACCTGACTGAGCCGCGGGAAATTCATCTGAAACAAGGCCGGGGAAAATGCCAGGCAAGAAATCTATGTATGCGCGGCTGCCCTTTCGGCGGCTATTTCAGCTCCGTATCTTCTACCTTACCCTGGGCTAATAATACGGGAAATCTAACCCTGAGGCCTAACTCTGTTGTTCATTCAATCATCTATGATGAACAAAAACAAAAGGCAACCGGTGTCCGGGTTATTGATTCGGAAAGCATGGAAACAACCGATTATTTTGCAAAGGTGATATTCGTTAATGCCTCTGCATTGAACACAAACCTCATTCTGCTGAACTCGAAATCTTCGCGTTTCCCTAATGGACTAGGCAATGATAACGGCTTGCTGGGGAAGTATATCGGCTATCATAATTACAGAGGATCTGTTAACGCGGAGATGCCTGGTTTCGAAGACCGATACTATTACGGTCGGAATCCGACTGAGCCAATATTGGCTAATTACCGGAATCTGAAAGAGCAGGATACGGATTACCTCGGGGGCTTTACCACCTTCATGGCCGCCTACCGCGGTCGTGGAAACAATCCTGATGGTCAGCCCGAGATAGGTGCCGCCTATAAGGACGGCTTATGCGAACCGGGCGGCTGGAACGTCTACATGTATATGCAGGGTGAAACCCTTCCGAAGGAAAGCAACCACGTACGTCTTAGCGATACGGAGAAGGATCAGTGGGGAATCCCTCTGCTGGTAACCTCTGTAGGTTATGACGATAATGCCGAGCGAATGGTTAATGATTTCCTGGAGCAAAGTGCCGAAATGCTTGAAAAGGCTGGCTGCAGGAATATCAAAAAATATGATAACAAGCAGCCTCCCGGTCTGGATATCCATGAAATGGGGGGCGTGCGAATGGGCGCGGATCCCGCGAGTTCCCTTCTCAACAAATGGAACCAGATGCATGAATGCAAAAATGTATTTGTGACCGACGGTGCGTGCATGACCTCTACCGGAAATCAAAGCCCTTCGATCCTTTATATGGCACTGACGGCGCGCGCAGCCAAACATGCGGTGGATGAATTAAAAGCAGGGAATCTCTAACCAAATTATTTAACAAAAAAGAAAAAAACGCTTTGCAAGCCGGAGCCTCTCTTTAGCCCTGCAAGCAAGCAAATAACATTCGCCAGAATCTATGATTATAAATGAAAAATACGATTTACCTGAGATCGTATCACAATTCCAGGTAAAAGGAACGATCTCTGTAGTTAAACCTCACGGATCAGGACACATAAATGATTCATTTCACCTGCAAAACGCACAGGCAGGTTCGCCCGATTATTTATTGCAGCGGATCAATAGCGCGATTTTTAAGGATGTGCCGGGCCTGATGGAGAATATTTACAAAGTCATCACTCACCTGAAGAGCAAGCTGGCGGAAATTCCAGGCTCGAACCCTGACAATGAGGTTCTGACCCTGGTTAAGACCGCAGATAGCAAATTCTATTATAAAGACACCCAGGGGAATTACTGGCGAATGTATCACTACCTGAAAGATACCCGTTCATTTGATGTAATTGAAGACAATTCCCTTGGTTACGAGGGTGGCAGAGCATTTGGAAGGTTCCAGGCGCAGCTTATTGATCTGGATATAAATTCGCTTTGCGAAACAATTCCTGATTTCCATAACATCAGCAAGAGGGTAAACGATTTCAAACAGGCTATCGCCAGCGATCCCGTCGGACGTAAGCAACACATACAGGCAGAAATTGATTTTCTGAGCAGTCGCGCTGAGCATTTAATTCAGTTAAGCAGGGATGTTGTAGAAGGTGCCACCACAAAACGCATCACTCATAACGACACGAAATTCAATAATCTGCTGTTAGATCAAATGAATCGTGTTCAATGTGTTGTTGATCTGGATACGGTAATGCCCGGATATCTCGCCTATGATTTTGGAGACGCTATCCGCACGCTGATCAATTCCGCATCGGAAGATGAGAAGGATCTGGATAAGATCAGGCTAAACATTCCATTGTTCGAGTCTTATATCAGGGGTTACCTTGAGCAGGCTTCGGAATTCATTACTCCTGAAGAAGTAAGATCGCTCTCAGCAGGAATGCTGATACTGCCTTATATGCAAAGCATCCGCTTCCTTACTGACTATCTGAATGGCGACACGTATTATAAAATACATTTCCCTGAACATAACCTTCAGCGCAGCCGTGCCCAGACTCAATTGTTCAGGCAGATCGAGGGTAATTTATCGGAACTGGAAGAAATCATCCGCAAACCGGTCATCGTCCCGAGTACATGAATACACTTATAAATCCTGCGTTGCCTGACCATGACGGATCGGTTTCTAAGATTTCTGAAGTGATGGATACGGGAAACCCTCTTATAATTCCTGCATTGCCTGCGCATGACGGATCGGTTTCTAAGATTTCCGAAGTGATGGATATGGTAAAGAAAAACCCTGTAAGTTATTCTCCATGGCCTGAATATTCGTATGCTCCGCTTGTTGATTTTGCTGTAGCACATTCAGGGAATTCTATTTTCCTGAAGTTTTTTGTAACGGAAAAAAATGTCCAGGCACTTAACCTGGCAACGAACGGTCCGGTGTGCAACGATAGTTGCGTGGAGTTCTTCATTTCCTGGGGTAAAGATCAGTCTTATTATAACCTGGAGTTCAACTGCTCTGGCACCTGCCATTTTGGATACGGGCCCGACCGGAACCATCGTAAGCTGATTAAAAAAGAACTGATCGATCGAGTCAGGTATCAGACGGTTTTTAAGACAATCAGCCAAACGCAACAATACCTGGTGAACTGGGAATTAACTGTTGCCATCCCTCTGGAAGTTTTTTCGTATCATGACCTTAAATCAATCAGCGGGCAAACATGCCGGGTAAACTTTTATAAATGCGGCGATCTGTTGCCTGAACCTCATTATTTGTCATGGACAAATATGGAGTCTGCGCAGCCTGATTTTCACCAGCCGCAGTTTTTTGGAAGCGCTTGTTTCGCCGATTAGATAACAGACAGTATTTTTGAAAAACCACTAAGCACATGCAGGAAAAAATCACCAGTCAGGACGCCGTCCTGGAGATCAGTAGTCCGGAGGAAGCCAAGCTTCCCGGAAAGATCAACCCAATTATCATCATCGGAAGTTTGTTCTTCGTTTTTGGCTTTATAACCTGGCTGAATTCAGTATTGATTCCTTACCTGAAGATCGCCTGCGAACTCAATAATTTCGAATCTTACCTGGTAGCCTTTGCTTTCTATATCTCCTACCTCGTTATGGCGATCCCATCGGCCTGGATACTAAGGGTCACCGGTTTCAAGAACGGAATGTCCGTCGGCTTATTAATTATCGCTGCCGGTGCGCTACTTTTTATACCCGCTGCTATCTCGCGAACTTACATTCTGTTCCTTTTGGGCTTGTTTATCCAGGGCACCGGACTTGCTGTTTTGCAAACCGCGTCTAACCCTTATATCACTATCCTGGGTCCTATTGAGAGCGCAGCCAAGAGGATCAGCATCATGGGCATCTGCAATAAGGTTGCCGGGATGATCGCACCCCTCGTTCTTGGCGCAGTAACCCTCAAGGATGCAGATGTGCTGGTCAGAACAATCAGCACGATGACCCTGGAGCAGAAAGAATTACAGCTGGACATTCTGGCTTCTAAAGTCATCCTGCCTTATGTAATCATCATAATCACCCTGGCACTGCTTGCCGTACTGATATATTTCTCGTCACTCCCGCAAGTAGATAGCGACAAAGAGGATCCTGCATTGGCTGAGCAGAATACAGGCAAGACCAGCGTACTCCAGTTTCCGCACCTGGTATGGGGAGTTCTGGCATTATTTCTCTATGTCGGCGTTGAAGTAATGGCAGGAGACACCATCATCAGTTATGGTGCTTCGCAGGGAATATCTCTGGCAACAGCCAAATTCTTTACATCTGCCACATTGGCTGCCATGATCATTGGTTATATCGCCGGAATTGCCTGTATACCAAAGTATATCTCCCAGGAGAATGCGCTGAAGGTTTGTGCAGCACTGGGTATCCTGTTTTCTCTGGGGGCTGTTATGACCGATGGCTATGTTTCCGTATTATTTATTGCCCTTCTCGGTTTAGCGAATTCACTGATGTGGCCCGCCATCTGGCCGCTTGCAATAGCAGATCTCGGTCGCTTTACAAAAATGGGTGCCTCCCTGCTGATCATGGCGATTGCAGGTGGTGCACTGCTTCCGCTGCTTTACGGCTTCCTGGCCGATCAATTCTCACCCGGATCAGCATATGCAATTATGATCCCATGTTATATGGTGATTTTTTACTTCGCTGCCAGTGGGCACAAGATCCGGACAGGCAAGAAGGCACCTGGTACTCACTAAATATTTGATATAAGAACATGACCGGCCGATATTCTCTCATTCTAATACTGATCTGTTTGTTTGCCGGCCAGGCGTTCTCGCAGCCGGATAATACCAGCAAAAAAGTAGATGCACTTCTCGCTAAAATGACCCTCGAGGAAAAGATCGGCCAGTTAAATCAATATAACGGCGACTGGGCAGCCACCGGACCGGTGACCGACGATCTCCGCGATAAAATGAAACTCATCAGCGAAGGGAAGATCGGTTCCATGCTGAATATTAACGGCGTTGAAAAGACCCGTGCATTCCAGGAAGCTGCCATGAAGTCAAGGTTAAAGATCCCCTTGTTATTCGGACAGGATGTGATTCACGGCTACCATGTAACCTTTCCCATCCCGCTTGCAGAGGCGGCGAGTTGGGACATGGAGGCCATCGAAAAGTCAGCCCGGGTTGCCGCCAGGGAAGCTGCTTCAGGAGGTATTCACTGGACGTTTGCCCCGATGGTCGATATTGCCCGTGATCCGCGCTGGGGAAGGGTGATGGAAGGTGCCGGTGAAGATCCGTACCTGGGATCCCATATCGCCAGGGCGCGTGTTCGCGGTTTCCAGGGCAAAGGCCTGGGTGATCTGGAAGCGGTCATGGCTTGCGCCAAGCACTTTGCTGCCTACGGTGCTGCTATCGGCGGGCGTGACTATAACAGTGTCGATATGAGCCTCCGGACACTATGGGAATTTTATCTGCCGCCTTTCAAAGCGGCTCTCGATGCCGGTGTATCTACTTTCATGACCTCCTTTAACGATCTTAATGGAACTCCCGCAACAGCAAATAACTACCTGATGAGGGATATCCTGAAAGATAAATGGAAATTCAAGGGTTTTGTCGTCAGCGACTGGGGTTCGGTAGGCGAAATGATCAAGCATGGCTATGTTAAAGACAACGCCGAAGCAGCCGAAGCGGCACTAAATTCCGGCACCGACATGGACATGGAGAGCAGCAGCTATGTCAATCATCTGGCAAGGCTGGTAAAAGAAAAAAAAGTATCTCAAGAGAATATCGATGATGCGGTGAGACGCATATTGCGAAAGAAATTTGAGATGGGCCTGTTTGATGACCCTTTCCGCTATAGTAATGCCGACCGCGAAAAGAAAACCCTCAATCATCCTGACCATCTGGAAGCTTCCCGCGATATGGCCAGAAAGAGTATTGTCCTTCTCAAGAATGAGCGTAATATTCTCCCCTTGTCGAAAGACCTGAAATCAATAGCGCTAATCGGTCCGCTGGCCAAAGCTGAAAAGGATATGAAAGGTTTCTGGACAGTCGAACTCGGGCAGAAAAACGATGTTGTGACCCTTCATTCCGGGATGCAGAAACAGGCCGGAAAAACATCTCTCTTATATGCAGAAGGCTGTGCCATAAACGATACTTCGAAAGCCGGTTTCGCAGAAGCATTAAAAGTAGCTGCTTCGGCTGACGTGATTGTAATGGCTATGGGCGAAGCTCATGATATGACCGGAGAAGCGAAAAGCAAAGCCAATATCCACCTGCCCGGTGTGCAGGAAGAACTGATCAAAGCGGTCATGGCTACCGGTAAGCCGGTGGTTGTATTGCTGATGTCGGGAAGACCGATGGTGTTTAACTGGACTGCCGACAACGTTCCGGCCATTCTTTATACATGGTGGCTGGGAAGCGAGGGCGGAAACGCTATTGCGGATGTACTTTTCGGCAAATATAATCCCGCAGGAAAGCTGCCAATGACCTTTCCGAGATCGGAGGGACAAATACCAATTTATTACAATTACCTGAATACGGGTCGTCCTTCAATGGGCGATAATGATCTGTTCTATCGCTCCGCTTACATCGACCTTCCGAACACACCGCAATACAATTTCGGGCACGGCCTAAGTTATACTTCGTTTAAATATAGTAACTTAAAGTTGAGCAAGGATTCGATGGGCACCAGGGATAAGATCACGGTTACCTTCGATCTGCAGAATACCGGGAAATACACAGGTGAAGAGGTGGTTCAGTTATATATCCGCGATCTGGTATCGCAGCCGGTACGACCAGTCAAAGAACTGAAGGACTTTCGCAAACTAAGTCTGAAGCCGGGCGAGAGCAGGACTTTAACGTTCACCCTCGATGCTTCGAAGCTTGCGTTTTATAATGATGAACTGAAACAGATCACGCAGGAGGGCGAATTCAAATTGATGATCGGAAGTTCATCTAAAGATATCCGGCTCGACAAATCATTCTTCCTGACTAAGTAATGAATATCATCATCAACAAAAAACAAAGATGAAGACTATCAAAGTAGCTATACTGGGTGCGGGCTTTATTTCTGATATCCATATTGAATCTTACCGGCGCTTTGTACCGGAAGCGGAGATCGTAGCCGTATATGCGCGCGATGCGGCTAAGGCCGCGGCATTCGCCGAAAAGCATTCCATTCCCGCCTGGTTCGATGATGTTTCCCGGGCGATAACAGAATCCGGCTGCGATGTGGTCGATATCTGTCTTCCCAATTTTCTGCACGCCCGGACAACGCTTGCAGCTGCTGCGGCGAAAAAGCATATTATTATTGAGAAGCCGCTTGCAGTTACTCTCGAAGAGGCTGACGAAATGATCGCAGCCTGTAAAGAGAATAATGTTAAGCTGATGTATGCTGAAGAACTCTGTTTCGCGCCTAAATATGAGCGTGCGCGCCAGCTTGTAAAAGAGGGCGCTGTAGGGAATATATACATGCTGAAGCAATCTGAGAAACATTCCGGTCCTCATACCGATTGGTTCTACGACGTAAACCTTGCGGGCGGGGGAGTCATCATGGATATGGGCTGCCATGCTTTAGGCTGGTTCCGCTGGATGCTGGGCAAGGCCACGGTAAAAAGTGTTTACGCCTCGATGGATACTGTTTTCCATAAGGAACGCACAAGAGGGGAGGACAACTCCGTGATCATTCTGGAATTTGAAGGTGGAGTTACCGGGGTTGCCGAGAATAGCTGGGCTAAGCATGGCGGTATGGATGACCGCTGTGAAATCCACGGGACGGGTGGCGTCATCTACGCCGACCTCTTTATGGGAAACTCAGCCCTGGCCTACAGTAAGGATGGCTACGGCTACGCGATGGAGAAAGCAGATACAACACAAGGCTGGAGCTTTGCCGTTATTGAAGAAATATACAACCAGGGTTATCCTCAGGAACTGAAGCATTTTATCGAATGTGTCCGGGAGGATAAGCAGCCGCTTGTCACGGGTGAGGATGGTCGCGCCGTACTGGAGATGATCTATGCAGCCTATGCCTCGGCAGGAACGGGCATGAAAACGGCACTGCCCTTTTCCGCGAAAGTTGAAAAGCCGGTGGACCTCTGGCTGAACGCTAAACAGTAAGAAATAAAATATGAAGATCCGGATTCACACTGACTACGACCATATGTGCAAAGCTGCCGCCAGTTTTGTAGCAGATCACATAAGGAAAAATCCTTCTGCCCTGATATGCTTTCCATCGGGCGACACACCCACAGGTGTCCTGAGATACCTTGTTGATGATGTAAGAGAAGGAAAATTGAACATTAAGGAATGTGACTTTGTCGGTTTAGATGAATGGGCAGGTCTGAACGCCGGTGACGAAGGAAGCTGCCGTCATTACATGGATGAGCAGTTCTTTCAGCCACTTGGTATTGAAGCAGACAAAATACATTTTTTTGATGGCGCTGCCGCTGACCTGGAAGCAGAATGCAGCCGGATTAATCAGCTGGTAAAGGAGAAAAACGGCATAGACCTGATGATGGTGGGCCTCGGGATGAACGGGCATGTGGGCTTGAATGAGCCGGGTGTGGATTTCAGTTTGTATGCTCACCTGTCAGAACTGGCTGACGATACAAAGGAGGTTGCTAAAAAGTATTTCAGGAAGGAAGTCCCGCTGACGTATGGTATAACGCTCGGCCCGCGTCACCTGCTTGAAGCAAAGGTGGCGGTTCTTATTGCTTCCGGCTCGAAGAAAGCAGTGATTGTAGCCAGGACCCTTGAGGGGGACGTGGGGTCAGAAGTACCGGCCAGTATCATTCAGAGGCATGAAAACGCATATGTCTATTTAGACGAGGATGCGGCACTACTACTTTCCCGTAAGGCGTAATAAGTATTTATCGCCGGCATATATGAAAGCAGAATCCTCTCTTTTATCCGCACGCTTAAGATCGAACCAGCATGTTCTGAGCCGTAAGCAGGTAGTGGCCGGCTTTGACGGCTTTATTGACTCTATCCAGAAAGTTATCTTTCAGACCAACGCGGAAAGACAATCAGAATATTTCGAAACAGTACAAAGTTTCGGTAGCTACATCGCATCCAAAGGAACGGGCGGACTTAGCCTGGAAACCGAAGAGCTTCTTAAAAAACTTGGCGGGAATGTCCCGATCATGTCCAACGCAATAGCGAGCCTGGGTGGCCGCGCCCATTGCATTGGGGCATTCGGATATCCCGCACCCGATGCCGTCTTCCTGGAGATGCATCCCAATACCACCCTGCACAGTTTCACAGAGCCCGGCATCACGTCAGCACTGGAATTCCATGACGGGAAGATCATGCTGGCTCACATGACGCAGCTGAATAATGCCGACTGGGAACTGGTCAAGCAGCGTATCGGGCTTGAAAATATTATCCGGATGGTTCAGGAAAGTGATATGCTCGCCCTCCTGAACTGGAGTGAAACCAGGCACGCCGGTGAGATCTGGTCCGGATTGCTGGAGGAAGTACTGCCGAATGTAAACCGCTCGTTGAAAGCCTTTTTCGATCTTTCCGACTGTTCAAAATACAGCAGCAGCAAGATCCTGGGTGCCTTAACCCTTATCCGGGAATTTTCCCGTTTCTGTGATGTCACACTAAGCCTGAACCGGAATGAAGCCTTGCTGGTCTGCCGTGCAATAGGATCTGAACCCGGGGAGGATCTGCTCAAGGCAGGAAAGATCATATTTGAATTTATGCAGATCGGCACTGTAGTTATCCATACCGCAGAAAGCTCTTATGCCTGGCAGAATTCTTTGTCAGCAAAATCAGCTGCCTTTAATATCGAACACCCTGCGATCTCCACAGGCGCTGGCGATAATTTCAATGCCGGTTACTGCACCGCCTCGCTCATGGATATGGATATAAATGAATCCCTTATCCTCGCTAATGCCGCTGCAGCCTGTTATATGAAGAACGGGAAGAGTGCCAGTATCGAAGAACTTGCCGCGTTTTTAGAGGGTTACGGATTGTAGGTAACAGGTATTAGCCGTCAGGGATCGGGTATCAGGTAACAGGTATCAGGTAACAGGTAACAGGTATCAGCTTTCAGAGAGATTTTAATTACGTAACAGGTAAATCGTCCAATCCGGTCGGTGATGTTTCGCCATGGAATTTGCGAAGCCGGCTTGTCCCCTTGTATAGGTCTTGTTTAGGTCATGTTAAGGTTAGTCCACTAATTTAGCGGACTAACCCCTAGCAGACCCTTACCTGGGATAAAGAAGGGCTGGCAAAGTTTAGTATAAATTAAGGTAGCGATTCAGGCAATACCTACTTTAAACGTTATGAACCACCGTACATCTTATCGGTCCAACTACATAATTAGCTTTACTCATTGGCATTGTGTGAAAGAGAGAGAAGCAACGAGTAGAATGTATGTTGCATAAATGATATTTAGCCAAATTGACAGCGAGGGCAAGCGGCTGGAATTGTTCGGGAAAACATGTCGGGCAACAGTTTTTCATGTGCTTCAATCAAGCAAATCAACTGTTTGAAACACTACCGGCAATTTTTAGAATACGATAAAAGAATATGAATGATTTGTAGAACATATTAACAATAATTGTCATTTTTGATCACTATGGCAAATAACGAATTAAGCAAAGATCTGGATCCCATTGAGTCTTTTACAATGGCGGATGTTGTGGAATTGAAATTAAGGGAATACATAAAAAGAAAATCATTCAAACCAGGTGATTCACTTCCGAAAGAACTGGAATTGGCAGAGGCCCTGGGGGTAAGCAGAAATGTTCTGCGTGAGGCTCTAAGCCGCCTGCGGATGCTGGGAATGGTTGAAACACGTAAAAGACGGGGTATGGTGCTGGCAAGGCCTGATATCCTTGGTACGATGGAAAGGGTGCTCGATCCCTTAATTATTGATAAAGACACGTTGCAGGATATATTTGAACTAAGGCTTGTACTTGAGATGGGGCTGGCCGAATTATTATTTAGCAGAAAGACGGAACAGGATATCAAGGACCTGGAAGCAATCGCGAAAAAGGAGAATGGCGCGGATAAAACATTTCGTATAAAAAATGAAATTGCATTCCATGGAAAACTTTATGAGATCACCGGCAATGACACTTTAAAGAGATTTCAGATCATGTTATTACCTATTTTCGGATATGTCGTTACTTTAGAAGACCAGCCAACCAGGGGGAAAGTCACTCACCAGGATTTGGTAGAAATTTTAAAAACCGGAACTAAAGAAGATTTCAGGATTGGTATGTTTGAACATTTAAAGCCACATTTCGACCGTCTTACGAAACCTTCCGGAGTATAATCACAAAAATTTATTTAGCAGTACTTTGATTTTTAAAAAAGTGTTATACATTTGATATGTAGTACATAAGTACTAGTTGCCAAACTAGTAACCAACCATAACCAAAACTTATAACCAGTCATGAAAAAGAAAAAGATTGTATTTTTCCTATCCCTGTTGTGTTGTGTTTTTGCCACCACTACTCTGTGGGGGCAAGTGAATCAAACCGTAATAACAGGAATTGTAACAGCAGCCGGAAACGGAGAAACCTTGCCAGGGGTTGGCATTAGATTAAAAGGGACTTCTATCGGAGGAACGACCGATATTAATGGTAAGTACTCATTAAGAGTACCTACGGCAGGCGGGACTCTTATATTTACCTATTTGGGTTTTATCGAGAAGGAAACTGCTATTTCCGGGCGTTCGAACATCGACATTGCTCTGGAAGCTGAGGTTACTTCTTTAACTGAAGTAGTGGTAGTCGGTTATTCTCAGCAATCTAAAGAGAAGACTACCGCTGCTGTTTCAAAACTTAATGTTGAGGAATTAAGAAATACCACCAACCCGAATCCTGTTCAGGCACTGGGGGGCAAACTTCCAGGTGTTTCGGTCCCGATCTCATCCGGACAACCAGGTCAGGGAGCGACAAATATTGTGATCCGCGGCAGTTCTAAGTTGAACGCCTATGGTACAGGTATTGGAAATAGTAACGGTTCTGTTGTAGGTAGTGATGCCGCAAGCCCGTTGGTTGTTATTGATGGAGTTTTCAGGTCAATGAATGATATCAATTCAGATGATATTGAATCTTTCCAGGTCATGAAGGATGCAGCCTCAACAGCTATTTATGGTGCCAGGGGTGCCAATGGTGTAATTGTTATTAAAACCAAGACAGGTAAATTCAATAGCGCTAAGCCAAATTTCACATTCAATTACCGTACAAATGTAGAAACCCCCTCACGACAGTTTGATTATCTGGGTGCGGCTGATTATTTGAAGCTGGCACGTACCACTATCAACAGCACGTATGATGCTTTGGATAAACCCAATCTTTTAACGAAGGGTGGATTTTCTGCCGGAACAAAAGTTTATACAGCTAAAGGACAATATGGTGAAGCCACGAATTTCACTGCTTTGTATGATAATATCGTAGCTGTCGAAGGACAGGCCTATGTAGATAATTTAATGGCAAAAGGCTGGCAGACGATGGATGATCCGATTAATCCGGGAACTAAATTGCTGTTTGCTGATAATCATTACCAGGATCTGCTGTGGAATAATGCGTATTCAAATACTTATAATGTCGGAGCCGACGGTGGAAATGAGGTAGCTAATTATAACGTCTCGTTAAATTATGTAGATCAGGAAGGAACATTTGTAGGTACCAAATACAAGAGATATAGTGCTTTAAGTAACGTTGGGTTTAAACCTTCTGAAAATTTCAAGCTGAACCTTATGCTTAATTATCAGAATGTTCTTCCAAATTATGTCGAAGCATACCAGAATGAGTTGGTCAGGGGCACGCGGATAACACCCCTGCTACGTACCTTTAAAGACAATGGTTTACCAACCACTGGTGAAAACTTAACTACCCGTAACCGTTTTCATACGCTTGAGTATGATGATTTTAATGTTTCTACAGAAAGATTAGTATCCAGGATCGAAGCTGATTTAACCTTAGCAAAAGGCTTGCATTATCGTCCTTCTGCCTCATACGTTCTCGAGGACTATCGTGAATCATTGTTCAGAACAAGTTTTCCTGATCCGATCCAGTTTGCCACTCAACGGGAAAAAAGAGAAGGGCATACAAACTCTCGGCAGTTAATGCTAGATCAGGTATTGCAATATAGTTTATCGTTAAAAAACCAGCATAATTTTTCAGCTCTGGGTGGATTTAACTTTACAAAAGAGAAATCAAATAACATCACTATAGGTACGCAGCGTGGGACCAACGACTATATAAATACCATTAATGAGCCATCTGTTACCACCGTTAATGGTGTTACGGTAACGAATGTAACGGGTTTAGGAACGACACTTGGTGAAGTAAGGTCCTTAAGTTATTTCAGCCAGGTTAGTTATGATTATGATACAAAGTACCTTCTTAGTGGTTCACTCCGGTATGATGGATTTTCGAACTTTGCACCGGACAACAAATATGCTTTATTCCCTTCTGTTTCGGCCGGCTGGAATGTTCACAGAGAAAATTTTTGGAAACCAAACGTTATCAGTTCATTAAAATTATGGACGAGCTGGGGCCAGACCGGGTCAAGAGATTTAAATATCACCGATACGTACGGAAACTACAGGGCAGTAAATTATGCTCAAAGTTCAGGTGTATTAAGAGCTAATCTTTCAAATCCGGGCTTGAAATGGGAAGTAACAGAATCTGCAGATCTCGCTTTTGATATGGGATTGTTAAAAGACCGGGTAACGTTATCGGTTAATTATTATAACAAGCTCACCAAGGATAGATTAGCTTCACTTCCCTTATCATCCGAAGCCCCGTTTGCCTCTATTGTATACAATAACGGGACGTTAAGGAATCGCGGAATTGAGGTGGCACTGGGCGCAAACGTGTTACACATAAATGATTTTAACTGGAAAACAAACGTTGTATTTGCTTACAACCAGCAAATGGTAACTAAACTTCCTGGTAACGGAAGGTTGAATAACCGTCAGGGTGGTGGTATTGTATACGATGTTAATGCAGGCAAGGAAATAGAAGTTGGCGGTTTTGCAGAGGGCGAACGTCCGTATAGCTTATACGGCTTTAAACCACTGGGCGTTTTTTCAACCGAAGCAGAAGCAAAGGCATGGGGTAAAGTTGATAATCTTTCATCGCCTGCAGGCAAAACTGTTGGAAAACATGCCGGTGACTATATCTGGGCAGATTTAAATAATGATGATATCATTGATGCCCGGGATATGGAATTTTTGGGATATAGAACCCCTGACAAAACCGGCGGTATGCAGAATACATTCTCCTACAAAAATTTCAGTGTGAGGTTTAATGTTGATTTTGCCTTAGGTCATATCATTAACGATGGCGCCTTAGCCCGCTCTTTAGGTCAGGGACGTGCCTTTAACGAAGGTGCGCCAGCAGCGGCACTGGGTGATGATATTTGGCAAAAAGAAGGGGACACCGGTAAGAAATATGCACGTTTCTCCTTTGCTGATTTCGATTTCGGTCAACGGAATTATCTGCGTCAGGTGACTACCGTAGGTACAAATAGTTCGTACGGAGTAGACGTTGCTACATTAACTACCAAAGGCGATTTCCTGGCTTTCCGCGAGCTTAACTTAAATTATGACCTGCCGAAGTCAGTTACCAGCAAGTTTAAAGCCAGCGGCCTGAGCGTTTTCTTCAGCATCTATAATATTGGGTATATCACGAAGTATGAAGGTTTAAATCCTGAATCATATACCGGTTTTGATCCGGGTGGCTATCCGCGTCCACGTCAGTTTACTTTTGGCGCTAACCTTAAATTATAGAAACTCATCACCAATTATTTATCAAGAAATCATGAAAAGATTATATATATGTATTGCCGCCCTATCTTCTCTGATGGTTGCAGGGTGTTCAGATTTGCTGGATGTTAAGCCCCAATCCTCCATTACAGAACAGGTTTATTTTCACAACGAAGGCGACTTTAGTCCTTATGTTACCGGGATATATTCCTATGTACGCACGTTAAATGATAATATAGTTTATGGCACAGAACGCAGTGAAGAATTAATACCTGCAGCTAATGCACGTTTTACTACAGCATGGAACCATGTCATAAACCCTACAACCGGGGCAGTTGATTATGCTAACTGGTACCAGGCCATTGGCCATTGCAACTTACTGCTTGATAAAATAGAGAGCTTTCCTTTTTCAAACGAAGCCACTAAAAATCGTTTAAAGGCAGAAACCTATTCTTTACGGGCCTATTTCTTTTTTCATCTGACCAGGATAATAGGAGATGCGCCGCTGATGCTTCAATCTATAACCTCTTCTGATGTGCCTTTACTTGCCCGTTCAAGTTCAAAGGATGTGATGAAACAGGTTTTTGCTGATCTGGATAAAGCGATCGCATTGTTTCCTGATCAAAGTTTTGCAAACGGAAAATACCGTTTCTCTTATCCTGCTGTTCAGGCATTAAAAGCCGAAGCGAAACTGTGGAATGCAAAGGTGCTGGGTGGTGGAGCGCCGGACTTTAACGATGCAATTACTGCTGTCGCAGAAGTGGAAAAAGCAGGCTTGACATTGCAGGCTAACTTTGGAAATGTGACTACGGTACGTGCTAATTCTGAAATAATCTTGTCAACTTATTACAATCGTGACGAAAGTGGCGGCAACTCTAACTACGCCTTGAATGCTCTTCCTTTCCTGTCTGGAGTAACCGGCGCTTCAAATTTGGCTGAACTTCCGTATTGTCTTACTACTTCAAATGGACAAGGCGCCTATCAAATTAGCGTACCATCCAGAGCCCTTTTTAATGTTAATCCTGCCGATAAGAGAATTGCTTCTACTTTCGTAATAGAACTTCAGGGCACCACTCCAAAGGTTGCATGGATAGACAAATATCCCGGAACTAAATATACCGATGATCGGGTTTCGGATAATGATATCATTGTTTTTCGTCTCGCTGATATTTATTTAATGGCAGCCGAAGCTTATGCCGGGATTAATAATTCCGCCAAAGCAATAGAATACCTTGATAAAGTACGCCTGCGCGCAGGTACTGGTGCTTATGTGGGAGTAGCAGATAAGTCAACACTGGAAATGGAAATTTTGAACGAACGCGGTCGTGAATTCTTCTTCGAGAATAAGCGCTGGTATGACCTGGTTCGCTTTCATTCTGCGGGAACCATCAACGTTTATAATTATGTTCCTAATCTGAAAGGGAAAACTACACCGTTATTCTGGCCTGTAGCTGCGAAAGTAATGGCCACCAATCCTTTAATTGAACAAACAAAGGGTTACTAATCTAAAAAAGGAAAAATTATGATCCCGTTAATGGCGCAGGAAATTTACGGTAACTGGGCAACCTTGTTACTACCGTTGAATACTGATGACAGCATCAATTATACACAGCTGGAAGCTGAGATTGATACACTGATTTCCTGCGGTGTTGACGGGATCTATTCTAACGGTACCGCAGGCGAATTTTATAACCAGACTGAAGAAGAGTTTGACAAGGTAAATACTCTACTGGCAAAGAAATGCAATGCCTCGGCAATGCCTTTTCAGATTGGCTGCTCACACATGAGCCCTATCATATCTCTGGAGAGGGTGAAACGTGCCAGGGAATGGCAGCCCTCAGCCATTCAAGTGATCCTGCCTGACTGGTTTGTGCCCTCAATGCCCGAGATCATCGATTTCTTAAAAGTCATGGTAGAAGCTGCCGCTCCAATAGGTTTAATATTGTATAATCCGCCGCACGCCAAGAGAAAGCTGCTTCCGGCAGATTTTAAAGAAATTCTCAATGAAGGAGTTTCCCTGGCAGGCTGCAAAGTTGCCGGAGGCGATGAGCAGTGGTATAGGGACATGAGAGATCTGCCGGTTCCGTTTTCTGTATTTATTCCCGGCCATAATCTAGCTACCGGGGTTTCACACGGGGCACATGGTGCTTATTCAAACGTTGCCTGTTTAAATCCGCAATTTGCCCAGCAATGGTATCAGCAAATTAAGGAAGGTGATGAAAAGTCATTTGAACTGCAGGGAAGAATACAGCAGTTTATGGATGAATGTATTGTGCCTTATATTCGGGATAAAGCTTATTCGAACCAGGCGGTTGATAAGTTAATGGCCGCTGTTGGTGGCTGGACTCCGATAAGCACCCGCTTGCGCTGGCCGTACCGATGGATCCCCGAAGAAGATGTTCTGCCTTTAAGAAAGAAGTGTGCTCAGCTTTTGCCTGAAGTTTTTATGAACACAGATTTAAAACTATTCAATTCATCGAAATAATATGCTGATGTCTATCCTCGTAAAACAATACGTTAAATTAATCTCAACAGGAAAATGTCTGCTGATGATTTTTATTGGCTCTTTTCTGCTGATGGTCATTAACAGTTGTAAAACCACCCAATCTCTTTCTGCCGGGAATAGGATTGACAGCAGCCTTGTTTTTAGTCCGGAGGGCCAGTACGCTTCCTTGCGTATCCCGTCTCTTGTCATAACAAAAAAAGGAACCTTACTGGCTTTTGCTGAAGGCAGAATAGGTACCGCAAGTGACTGGTCGGAGATGGACCTGCTGTTGAAAAGAAGCGAGGACGGGGGTAACACATGGGGATCCGCCGTAATTATCGCAGCTAAGAAAAAAGGGCCTACCAGTAACGCAACGCCAATTATTGGGAATGATGGTACCATCCACCTATTGTATCAGCGTGATTATGCCAACGCGTATTACACCTTTTCGAAAGATGATGGGAAGACCTGGTCTGAGCATACGGATATTACCTATGCATTTGATGCTTTCAAACCGGAGTACGACTGGAAGGTACTTGCGCCGGGACCAGGCCATAGTATTCAATTAAAGAATGGCCGCTTAGTCGTTCCCGTATGGTTGAGCGATCCAAACAAACTGGTTCCTCACAGAAGCCATGGTCCCTCTTGTGTAGCCACTATCTATAGTGATGACCAGGGGAAAACCTGGAAACGAGGCGATATCGTCGCAAATAATTCACCTGAACTCAAAGATCCTAATGAATCAATGGCCGTGCAGCTGGATGACGGCCGGGTAATGTTACATATGCGCACACCTGATGCGAAGCGTTTAAAAGCAGTGAGCTATAGCCCTGATGGTGCAACCAACTGGACGAAGCCTGTTTTTGATGAGGAGTTGTTTGAACCCGTTTGCATGTCCAGCCTTATTAAAGTTCCCGCAAGGAAGAAATCCGGCACAAGCATTTTGCTTTTCTCGAATCCTGATAGCAGAAGCATTCCAAAAAATCCAAGGAAGAATTTAACCGTAAAGCTAAGTTATGATCAGGGTCAAAGCTGGCCGGTTCAAAAAGTACTTAATGAAGGGCCATCAGGCTATTCTGATATGGCGGTGGGTCCTGACGGGACTGTCTATTGTCTATATGAAACAAACACGGTTGGAACCGGATGGAATTACAGCCTGATGCTGAAAAAGTTCCACCTGGACATGCTGACAAAAAGCAAGAGCCGGTAAAGCAAAAGAGTCTAAAAGATAAATCCGAAGGGGTTTCTCTAAGCTCATGAAAGAGGAGAATTCTTTTTTTGACTTTGCTTTTAAAGGCTGCAGGCTTTGTAAAATTATATTAAGCTATTCCATGATGGACAGCTTTACCAAATGAACTAAAACACTATAATGAAGAATATGAAGAAGATTGAAGGTCTTATAGCAGCAACATTTTGCGCATTTAACAGTGATGGCACATTAAATTTAGCCTTAATACCATCTATTGTTGAAAAAATGATCAGTGACGGATTAACCGGGGTATTCATCTGCGGAACAAACGGCGAAGGGCCTAATTTGACCATCGAAGAAAGAAAGGCCGTGGCTGAGGCTTATGTCAAAGCTGTTAATAAAAGAATTTTGGTATTGGTACATGTAGGCCATACTTCTATAGCCGAATCAAGAGCGCTTGCCGCCCATGCCGCAGAGATCGGCGCGGATGCAATATCGTCCGTTGCGGCTTTCTATTTTAAGCCTAATTCGGTAAAGAACCTGGTAGAGAGTATGGCCCAGATTGCTTCGGCGGCTCCTGAGCTCCCATTTTATTACTATCATATTCCTGCCCTAACAGGGGTCGGAATGGATATGATAGAGTTCTTAAAATTAAGTGAGGATGAAATCCCTAATCTTGCCGGAATCAAATACACGGCTTCAACTCTTCATGAATACCAGGCCTGTCTGAATTATAAGAACGGCAAGTTTGACATCCTTTTTGGATACGATGAAATGCTGCTAGGTGCTTTAGCGGTGGGTGCAAAAGGAGCGATAGGCAGCACCTATACCTACTCCGCAAAATTATACCTGCAGGTAATGGCGCTTTATAACCAGGATCAGAAGGAGCAGGCCAGGCAGATGCAATCTGTTTCTATAGAAATGGTACGCTGTCTGGTTCAGTTCTCTGGCATCCCTGCGCAACGGGCGATCATGAAAAGCCTCGGATTTGATTTGGGACCTTGCCGGTTACCTTTAAAGGAACTTTCATCTAAGGAAGCGGAAACCTTGATAGGCGGGCTGGACGCAATAAACTTTTTTGATATTGTGAATAATGGCCTGGAAACGAAAGAAAAACTATTTCCTGAAGTACAGATATAAGCCCTTCACAAATCTCCTGTTTCAGCTCTTTTCTTATGAAATCTGTATCGGCTTAATCTCATATAAGCTTCATTGCCGGTAAAGCAAAAATATATACAAATGAAAAACTGGCTCATAAAATTACTTATCCTCACTATGCATATATCACTCACTGACAAGGGGCTCGCTCAGGAATTAAATTCAAATTTAAAATGGGATCAATTACCCTCAATTCCGGATGCCGTTGGCTATGCCGGTTCTTTTGCGGGGGTATCAAACGGCACTTTGCTTGTAGCGGGAGGCGCCAACTTCCCGGATGGTGGTGCGCCATGGACCGGCTCCGTTAAAAAATGGCATAACCAGATCTTTGCTTTGGAAAGCCAGGCGACTGAATGGAAAGTAGTTGGTAAACTTCCTGTCCCGCTTGGATATGGGGTATCAGTTACGTGGGGTAACGCTCTATTATGCTTTGGAGGGAGTAATGAGTCCGGACACCATGCAGATGCGTTTATCCTCCGGTATAAAAACGGTGAAGTTATAACGGAAACACTCCCCACCATGCCCGGAACAATCGCTAATACCTGTGGAGTCGTCATAGGTGATATCGTTTACATAGCGGGTGGAACAAAGGCTCCTGATTCAAAGGAATCAACGAACATATTCTGGTCGTTAGACCTTTCGCAAAAAGCTGCTGACCGCAAATGGGCGGTATTACCAACCTGGCCCGGAGCTTCCAGGATGCTTAGCGTGGCAGGGGCTCTCAATGGAGAATTTTATCTTTTTAGCGGCGCTTCTCTGAAAGATGGGAAACGGGAATATCTTAAGGATGCTTATAAATACATTCCTGGAAAAGGCTGGAAAAGAATAGCAGATCTGCCAAACCCTGTAGTGGCAGCACCCTCAACCGCTTATGCCATGGGTAAGAATCATTTACTCATCTTCGGCGGCGATGACGGTAAACTTGCGCCTATAGCAGCGGATTTAAAAGAAAAACACGGTGGGTTTTCTACGGATATTTTAGCCTATGATCGCATTTCTGATAGATGGATGGTTTCAGGTAGGATCTTCACGGACAAAAAAGTGAATTCCGAACTTAATCCAAACGGCAGTGTCTGGGCTCCTGTAACTACACCCTTAGTGGTCTGGAACGGCAGCATAATCCTTCCCGGAGGAGAGGTGAGGCCGGCTACGAGAACTTCCAGAGTATTACAGGCCACTCCTCTGGATAATTAGTATTCAGTTGAACTGAGTTGACTTTTTAATCATAACAATATATAAAGAATGAATACACGCGTTTCCTCATATCCATGGATCATAGTCGGTATGCTATGGATAGTAGCCCTGTTAAATTACTTCGATCGTATTATGATCACTTCGATGAGAGATCCTATTGTAGCTGATTTTTCATTGACAGATGCCCAGTTTGGTTTACTGACTTCCGTATTTCTGTGGTCTTATGGGTTCTTAAGTCCATTCGGTGGTTATTTTGCCGATAAATACAGCCGGAAAAAAGTGATCGTATTTAGTGTGGCAGTCTGGTCAGCAGTGACGTTATGGACTGGCTTTGTTAGCTCGTTTGAAGAAATGCTGGTGGCCCGTGTGTTTATGGGTTTAAGTGAAGCTTGTTATATCCCTGCCGCACTGGCATTGATCACTGATTATCATAGAGGCCGGACTCGTTCGCTGGCAACCGGATTGCACATCAGTGGACTGTACGCCGGTTTGGCCCTGGGGGGCTTTGGCGGATATATAGCCGAGATATGGGGTTGGCGCTCAGGCTTCCAGGTGTTCGGCTTATTCGGTCTCCTGTATTCACTGGTACTGGTCTACTTTTTAAAAGATGCTAATGCCGCGCCTGATGACCAGGTATCACAGGATGACAAGGCTTTGGCAGAACCGATAAGTCTTTTGAGATCGATTAAAATTTTATTCCGGGAACCCGCATTTTTAATCCTTTTATTTTATTTCAGCGTGTTAGGTACCGCAAACTGGTTGGTTTACGGATGGTTGCCCACTTTTTTTAAAGAGCATTTTAATCTCAACCTTGGGGAAGCTGGTATTTCGGCCACCAGTTATATCCAGATCGGCTCTTTTATAGGAGTTATTGTGGGCGGTATTCTAGCCGACCGCTGGTTTAAATCGAATAAAAAAAGCCGCATATATGTAATTATAATTGGATTCACATTAGGTGCCCCATTCTTATTCCTGATGTCTTCAACAAGTGTTTTCACCATTGCTATTCTGGCCATGGTAGTATTCGGAATGGCCAGGGGATTCAGTGACGCTAACCTAATGCCTATTTTAAGGCAGGTTGCCGATAGCCGTTATATAGCTACAGGTTATGGTTTTCTGAACTTTTTAAGCACCATAATCGGCGGCATTATGGTTTATGTTGGCGGAGCATTAAAAGACGCCGATGTTGACCTTTCGATTATTTACCAGGTTTCTGCCGTACTGATGCTTATTGCCACATGGTCGCTGTTCGCTATAAAAATTAAAAAAGCGGCAGCAATCGTTAAACCTGCAGAATATGAACAAGTTTAGAATTATTTTTCTGGCCTTATTCCTGGCGGCTCTAAATGTCTCCGGTAAAATTTTACTGCCCTCGGTAATTGCTGACAATATGGTTTTGCAGCAGAATTCGAAGGTGGCACTATGGGGTAAAGCAAAGGTCAATTCAAGGATTCTTATTACAACTTCCTGGAATAAAAAGGAGTATGCCACAGGCTCTGATGAGAAAAATGGTTCCTGGAAGTTACTTGTAGAGACCCCCTCAGCCGGTGGGCCCTTTCAAATTACCATCAGTGATGGAGAGAAACTTACTCTTACAAATATTTTGATTGGCGAAGTATGGGTATGCTCCGGGCAATCCAATATGGAAATGCCGGTAAAGGGCTTTATCAATCAGCCAACCTTAAACTCAAATGAGATCCTGATGGATGCAGACAATCCGCAAATCCGCCTCATCAGGTACGAAAGAGATCTGACAAGAACTCCTCAGTATGATTGTAAATCAACTTCGTGGCAGGTGTCAAATGCACAGAGCGTAAAGGATTTCAGTGCAGTAGGTTATCAGTTTGCCCAAATCCTTCAGCGTAAGTTAAAGGTGCCTGTCGGGATAATCATGTCAACATGGGGCGGTACAAAGATCGAAGCCTGGATGACTGAGAACAGTCTGAAAAGTTTTCCTGAAATTAAGATCCCCGCAGTGTCGGATACTGCAAAAATCATAAAAAATGATCCTGCTGTCTTGTTCAATGCCATGATCAACCCCATTATAGGCTATGGCATCAAGGGAGTTGTATGGTACCAGGGCGAGCAAAACCGGTCCAACCATCATATTTATGATAAACTGATGGTTTCAATGGTAAAAGAATGGAGAACATTATGGAACAGGGATGAATTCCCCTTTTATTATGTTCAGATCGCACCATACAAATATAAGGATGTAATAGGCCCTGCTGATTTATTAAGAGAGGCACAGCTGAAGGCAAGCAAGCAGATCCCAAATTCCGGAATGGTTGTAAGCATGGATGTCGGTGCCGAGAATTTTATTCATCCGCCAGATAAAACGACCATCAGCAAAAGACTTGCAAACTGGGCATTGGCCAATAATTATGGGATGAAAGGTTTGGCTTATGCAAGTCCGGTGTACAAGTCCATGAAGATAGATAAGGACGTGGCGACAATATTTTTTGAAAATGTCGAAAACGGCTTAAGTTCTTTTGGCAATACTCTGTCCGCATTTGAAGTTGCCGGTGAGGATAAAGTATTTTACCCGGCTAAGGCCAGGATCACCGCTACCGGAGTAACTGTTCAAAGTGACCAGGTAAAGTCGCCTGTAGCAGTACGCTATGCTTTTAAGGATTGGATTGTCGGTGATTTATTTAACACAGAAGGATTGCCGGCTTCACCTTTCAGAACTGATAATTGGTAGTGATATTCTCTCATGTACTGGTCAGGACTAATGGGTTTTGCTATGCCATTTATTAAGCGGTAACTCTTAAGCAACATGTCAGGGTCAATAAGCTATGGTAAAATCTCTTAAATTTTTTTTCGCTTGCTCCCTTTGCTGTTGGATGATGCAGGTTGCAGCCCAGGAAAAACTTTCCCTGGCAGGCCGGTGGAATGTGAAACTGGATTCGCAAAATGAGGGTGTAAAGCAAAAATGGTTCACCCAGGAATTTGAAAAAGCGATTCAGCTTCCAGGGACACTTGACGATGCCGGCATCGGCGAGAAGACTTCCCTTTCTGATGAAAAGATGGAGAAGGAAGTTGTTCTTAAACTGGCAAGGAAGCATTCTTATATAGGGCCGGCATGGTATTCAAAAGAGATAACCATTCCTCAGAACTGGAAGGAAAAGAATATCCGTTTGTCGCTTGAGCGGGTAATATGGAATACCCGGATCTGGATAGACGGCAAGGAAGCCGGCAGCGATGAAAGCCTTAGCGCTCCGCACCGGTTTGATTTGACGTCCTTCTTAAGTCCAGGCAAGCACCTGATGGTGATCCGTATTGATAACTCCAAACAGCATGAGATCAGCCATCGGAATATGGGACATGCCTATACGGATGGCACCCAGATCATCTGGAATGGGATAATCGGGAAGATTGAACTAGTTGCTCAGCAAAAGCTGCGAATTAATTTGCTTCAGACGTATCCTAAGCTTGATGACCGGTCAGTTACTATTTCTGCCGCTCTGCAAAACGATCATAAAACTCAGAGCAAGGGGACTTTGCTGGTGCATATACTGGATTCCGATAACAAGATTGTGGCTTCACAAAAATTACCGGTAACCATTCCCGCCGGAGAATTCCATAAGAAGATCAAATTGTCACTCGGACAAAAGGCAAAGCTTTGGGATGAGTTTAATCCAAATTTATATACCGCTAAAGTGATCCTTAGCGGTTCAAAGTCAGGGGAAACAGATGCAGCATCCACTACTTTCGGTTTGAGAGAAATAACCGGGAGGAACAGCCTGCTGCAGGTGAACGGCAACAGGGTGTTTTTACGGGGATCCCTCGAATGCAGTATTTTCCCGCTTACAGGCTATCCGCCGATGGATAAGCAAGGCTGGCTGAAAGTGTTTAAAACAGCAAAGGAATACGGATTGAATCATATTCGTTTTCACTCATGGTGTCCGCCAGAAGCGGCATTTGAGGTAGCGGACTCCCTGGGTTTTTATTTGCAGGCAGAACTTCCGTTCTGGAACGAAAATGTAGGCGAGAGCAAAACGGTTATTCCATTTCTAAAGGATGAAGCTAAAAGGATCCGTGAGGAATATGGTAATCACCCTTCCTTTGTTTTATGGTCTCTGGGTAATGAGCTGAGAGGCGATTTTGCTGTGCTGGATGATCTGTACACCGAAGTGAAAGGAGAGGATAAGCGCCATCTGTATGCAACGACAACTTTTACATTTGAAAAAGGTCATGGAAGATGGCCCGAAAAGGCCGATGAGTTTTTTGTTACCCAGTATACCACCAAAGGCTGGGTAAGAGGACAGGGTATCTTTAATACTTATACACCTGATTTTTCAACCGATTACAGTAAGGCTGTTGACAGTTTGCCCGTGCCGATCATTACTCATGAGATCGGGCAGTACTCCGTTTATCCAAATCTTGAAGAGATCAGCAAGTACACCGGCGTATTAGATCCTTTAAATTTTAAAGCCATCCGTCATGATCTCATGAAAAAAGGTATGGCAGACCTGGCGCCGTCATATACGCTGGCCAGCGGCAAGTTCTCAGCTTCATTGTATAAAGAGGAAATAGAACGAGCGCTTAGAACCAAAGGGATGAGTGGCTTTCAATTGCTTGACCTGCACGATTTCCCGGGGCAGGGAACAGCCACTGTAGGTATTCTGGATGCCTTCTGGGACAGTAAGGGCCTGGTAACTCCACTCGAACATCGAATGTATTGTTCGCCGGTAGTGCCCCTTATTCGTTTTGACAAAGCAAGTTATTTTAATACAGAGCAGGTTCATGCAACTGCAGAAATTGCGAATTTTGGGAGCTCGCAGCTTAAACAGGTAGTACCGGTATGGAAGGTAAGCGGTAAAAATGGGCGCCTTATTTTTAACGGAGAACTCGCGGTACAGGATATTCCGGTAGGAAACGGCATCAGTCTGGGTAGCTTCGGCTTCGATCTGAAGCAATTGGAGAGGGCTGAAGAACTCACGATAGAGCTGCAGATAAAGGGCACAGCCTATAAGAATCAATGGAAGATTTGGGTGTATCCCCAGCAGAAGCAAAACGGAAACAAGGTCATTTTCACTTCTTCGGTTAAAGAAGCGATTAGCTACCTGGCCGAAGGCAGCAAAGTGATCTTAAATCCGGATACTGCCTTTATAAACGGAGTTGAAGGTCGTTTTGCGCCTGTTTTCTGGAGTCCCGTGCATTTTCCCAAACAACCCGGAACAATGGGAATCTTATGTGATCCGCAGCATCGGGCTTTAGACGGATTTCCTACGGATTTCTACAGCAATTGGCAATGGTGGGACCTGATTAAAAATTCGAAAACAATGATTATCGATTCATTGCCTCCCATGAAACCGATTGTGCGGGTGATCGATAATTTCTTTAAAAACCGCAAAATGGCACTGGTCATCGAAGCGAAAGTCGGAAAAGGCAAGCTCCTGCTTGTATCCACCGATATCAGGAACAACCTGGAATCAAGGCCGGCCGCAGGGCAATTAAGATCCAGCCTGGTTAAATACGCTGAAAGCGAAGACTTTTCCCCCGAACTGGTCTTAGATGAAGTTCAGCTTAAGCAATTGTTCATAAATCCCTCAGGAAAATAATTAAAAGAGCATATACCAGGTTTGTCTCGAGTTAACTTTTCGGGTTTGACAACCATTGAAAAGGTATCCAGGGACAAACTTACTGCCTTACCCCAGACAACAGGTATGTTTTCCCGAACCCGCTGAATGTAATTGAGGCAAGCGGATGCCGCAGAATTAAGTATCTAAAAATAAACCCGGGGTTGTGCCGGGGTTTATTTTGGTATAATGGGATAGTAAACCACGTTTATCACATTCACTTTTTTGAATTTAACAATAAATCATTAAGCTTAATTAACTCTCTTATCGAATCCTGGCCAATGATATTAGCCCTTTTTAGCTCAAATAGATATTCCTGTCTTGGAATGGATATTCTGTCTGTTTGCGGTGGGATAGCGTTATACACATACCTGATTCTGAATAATTTCGAGTTTTTCGAACTGTCCAACCTGGAGGAAAAAGAGTATTCAAAATCTTGTAATTTTTGTGAAAAATACAGATAGATTGTATCTGGATGGGTTTCACCCTTTATTGGTGAATAGGTTTCTTTAATAAAATCCTTTTCATGAAGAGTCGAGACTTTTCTCGAATTTTCGAAATTGTCAAATTTTGAATTTTTAAAAGCATACTTGATTAAAAAAGAATCTACTAAAAGTCTCTGCTTATAATTCGTTGCATTAATTGAATCATATATACTGCCATAGATTTCATTATTCTTTTGTACAAAATAGCGAAACTTTAGTGTTGTGTTAACGTCTTCACTAAGGAAATCTCCATCTTTGTTAAGATTCGTTGTGGTTACCGTGTGATAGGATGGGATTCTATATATTGTATGTTTTTTATTTCGAAATATAGATATACTATCTTCCTCTGTTATAAACTCGGTTTCTGTTGCGCGAAGGTTTTCCCACCTGAAGGCTAGAGTTTCACCTGTAAAACTTTTAAATGAGGAATTTGATGCTCTGCAATTGAAAGATAAAAAGGTACAAACTGTCAGAATTAATATTCTGACATAAGGTTTCTCAATCATAAATAGTAAAAGTACGGCATGAAGTAACGTTGTTATCACTACAACCAAAAGGACATTCCTGGCTAATTATACTATATTCTATTGAGAATTTTATGCCATATTGGCGATTTTTTGGAGAAAGAATATTTGAGCGGCCCCACCTAAATTACCTCATTTGTTACCCCATTAGTTCGTTATGTTCTGAAAAGATAAACTTTGCCATACTCATCAATTGTGGTATGCTTTTTTCTCAACTTTGCACTAACGGAAAATATCGGTTCTCGAGGATATTCACAATGACCTTACTGTCCTTTAAATCGTCTCCAGTGTCAATGAGATGTTCAATAACTAAAGGTTTACTCTTAGACTTAACATTTTTTGTTATTATCCGGGGATTTTGTAACAAAGTCATAGTGGATTTCTCCATTTTTTCAGCTTCAGGAGTCTTCAAATAGGTATTTTCGCTTACTCGTTCTCTTAAAATAGTTGCACTTAGTCCCTCTTTTGCGGCTAATCTTGCGTAAAACAACTGTTCCTCGGGCTCTCTCAAAGGCAATATCGCTAAAAGGTGTTCCCATGGTACCAAGTAAGCAATTCTGTGATTGACTGAATCCAAAACGTTTTGAAAAAAATGCATCATGTTGAGCAACTGATCGGTAGTGAAATTCGAGCCGTATTTTGTGGTTAATCTTTTCGAAATTGTATCAATCAAATTAGTCTTATTAATACTTTCAGGCATTGAGTGTAACTGTGCATTAATACACTCTCCAATTTGACGAAAGGAGCTATTCAAGGTTCCATTAAGCCACCAATTATGAGATTTTCTGAATTCTTCAATCTCTTGAATTAATTCAAATAGTACACCTTGTTTTTTCGAACCTTTCTCTGTTTTTGCAGGTGCTGGTTCAGCAACAATGGATGGAGTCAGTAACTTACGAAAATCAGCTGACCGATAATTCCCAAAAAAATATCTGGACATTAGTCTAATAAGAGCTTGTTGTTTCACACCGATTCTAAACATTTCCCCCCACCATTCATCATTCCACCCGTTTACATAACGGTTAAACTTAGAGGATTTATCCTGCTGGCTATTTTTATTGCGAATTGCATCAAGAAGTTGGTCCGGACTTAACCCTTGCCTAATCGTTATATCTACATAAAACCATTTAGATTCAAGATCTTTAATTCTCAGCAATATCAGAATGTGTTGCCAACTTAACAAACGAGAAATATCCTTAGCTACAGAAATATTAGGAAAATGCTCTGCAAATAATTTCATTTTTGCAACGTTTCGTTTAGAAAAGAGCTTACCGTAGCGAAGCGTCAGCTCGTCTGAAATATCCGAAACCAGGGGCTTAATCTGCGTCTTTGTATTGCCAGCATTCAGATAGTCTGCTACTTGCTTACCTGTTTTCCAAAAAAGACTTACCAACTCAACATTGGTAATTCCAAGTAGATCATTATCCCTTCTTTCAATAAGGTCTGATAGCCTACTCGAAATCTCTGTAGCTAATCTTTCATAGTTCATTTCATCGTGTGGTTTTGATAATAATTAATTGGTGGGAAAATAGTGATAAAAAAGTATAGAGATGAAGAATGGCAATGGGTCAACGGCTTAAATGAACCGCTTATTTCCGAAGCGTTATTTTATTAAGTTCAGGACATAATAAACGGCGAGCCACAGGGATACGGGTTCAGCCTGTAAAATTAATTAGGGACTGCCATTGCAGGGATTTTTGCAGTATGCAACTTGTGATAAACAGCTCACCGGGACCGCCTAAAAAGGCAGGAAAGATTCGATACTTCGTGAAAAACTGCTATTTGACGGGAATGAATATCGAACCCGCGAGTCACCGAAGCGGCCCAGCTTATCTATTCGATTACCAATAAGTTACGGGGAAATAAAAACGGGAAAGAACGTGATAAAATACGTCTTTCCCGTCTGGTACTGAAGGCGGGAATCGAACCTGCACTCGCTTTAAGGCTAGCAGAATTCTTATTCAACCAATTTTTTATACCGCATCCGGTGAGGGGTGATATCGCCTGTGCGTTTCTTGCGGTTCTCTTCGTATTCGGAATAGTTGCCTTCATAGAAGTAAACCTGGGAATCGCCTTCGAAGGCCAGGATGTGTGTACAGATCCGGTCGAGGAACCAGCGATCGTGGGAGATGATCACTGCGCAACCCCCGAAGTTTTCCAGGCCTTCTTCGAGTGCCCGCAAGGTGTTCACATCTATATCATTTGTCGGCTCATCCAGCAGCAATACATTGGAGCTTTTTTTCAGGGTGATGGAAAGGTGGACCCTGTTGCGTTCTCCTCCGGAAAGCACGCTCACCTTTTTCTGCTGATCCGCCCCGTTGAAATTAAATTTGGAAACGTAGGCCCTTGAATTGATCGGCTTATTTCCCAGGAGAATTGTTTCCTGGCCATCGGTAATATTTTCCCATACAGATTTATTAGGATCCAGGTCGTCGTGCATTTGGTCAACATAACCCAAGGCAACAGTTTCGCCCACCCGGAAAGTTCCGGAGTCCGGAGTCTCCTGTCCCGTAATCAGGCGGAATAGGGTTGTCTTGCCGGCGCCGTTCGGGCCGATAATTCCTACGATACCTGCCGGCGGCAGTGAAAAATTAAGATCCTCGAACAGAAGTTTATTGCCATAGGCTTTAGTGACGTTCTGCGCTTCGATGACCACATTTCCGAGACGCGGACCTGGCGGGATAAACAGTTCCAGTTTGTCTTCGCGGTCTTTAGTCTCTTCGGACGCCAGTTTTTCGTAGTTGGAAAGACGCGCTTTTGATTTCGCATGACGCGCCTTTGGGGCCATTCGCACCCACTCGAGCTCGCGCTCCAGTGTCTTTTGGCGTTTGCTTTCAGTCTTCTCCTCGGAGGCGAGGCGTTTTGATTTCTGGTCAAGCCATGATGAATAATTACCTTTCCACGGAATACCTTCACCGCGGTCCAGTTCAAGGATCCATCCGGCTACGTTATCCAGGAAATACCTGTCGTGGGTAACGGCAATTACAGTTCCCTTATATTGTTTCAGATGCTGTTCCAGCCAGTCGATACTTTCGGCATCCAAGTGGTTGGTCGGCTCGTCGAGTAATAAAACATCGGGCTCCTGAAGCAATAAGCGACAAAGTGCTACACGTCTGCGTTCTCCTCCTGACAAAGTGGCAATTTTAGTATCAGGTTCGGCGCAACGCAGGGCATCCATCGCCCTTTCCAGCTTCGAGTCAAGTTCCCATGCCCCAACCGCATCGATATGATCCTGTAGTTCTCCCTGCCGGGCAAGCAGCTTATCCATCTCATCGGCATTCTCGTAGACCTCAGGCAGACCAAATTTTTCGTTGATCTCTTCATACTCCTGCAGGATCGCTTTGATAGGTGCAACTCCTTCCTCTACTACCTCTTTGACGGTTTTTTCAGGATTTAATTCCGGTTCCTGAGCCAGATAGCCAACAGAATAGCCCGGAGCAAATACTACTTCCCCCTGGAAAGATTTATCCAAACCGGCAATAATTTTTAAAACAGAAGACTTCCCTGAACCGTTTAACCCTATAACCCCGATCTTGGCGCCATAGAAGAATGAGAGGTATATATTTTTGAGAACTTGTTTTTGAGGCGGGTAAATCTTATTGACCCCGGCCATAGAAAAAATGATTTTCTCGTCTGCCATAATTATATTTTAAATCCCGCAAATATCGCCAAATAAGTCAAAAAGGTGTCAAGTTAATTATCTGAAAATTACTGGAAACCATTTATAGTTAAATGGCGTAATTGTTGATAACTTTGTTAGATGCCGCTCTAATCACAACTCAATAAATTAATAGATTAGGGCGTTAAAGACCAAGAAAGGTAATAAATGGAAGCAAAATTTTCACCACGCGTCAAAGACGTGATATCATATAGCAGGGAAGAAGCTCTGCGACTGGGGCACGATTATATTGGCACGGAGCATTTACTTTTAGGGCTCATCCGCGAAGGGGATGGGATGGCAATAAAGATATTGAAAGGGGCAGGCGTAGACACTTCACGCCTGAGACGTTCGATCGAGGACGCTGTGAAAGGCACATCTTCAACAACAGTTAATCTTGGAAATATACCTTTAACCAAACAAGCCGAAAAAGTTTTAAAGATCACTTACCTTGAAGCGAAAATCTTCAAGAGCGATGTGATCGGTACCGAGCATTTACTATTATCCATACTAAGGGATGAGGATAATATAGCCTCCCAGATATTGTTGCAGTACAATATCAATTATGATGTATTTAAATCGGAAGTAGAGAACAATAAGGAAGGATTTCGTGATGAGGCCCCGGGCTCTGCGGCAGGAGATGATGATTTCAGGGAAGAAGAGAGTTTCAGCCAGCCTAAAAAGGTATCTGATATAAAGTCAAAAACTCCGGTTCTTGACAATTTCGGACGCGACCTTACCCGTGCCGCTGAGGATGGTAAGCTTGACCCTATTGTCGGCCGTGAGAAAGAGATTGAAAGGGTTTCGCAGATCTTATCCCGCCGTAAAAAGAACAATCCGATTCTCATCGGTGAACCCGGTGTGGGTAAATCTGCTATCGCAGAAGGGCTGGCATTGCGGATCATTCAGCGTAAAGTTTCAAGGGTACTTTTCAATAAAAGAGTAGTGACACTTGACCTTGCTTCGCTTGTTGCGGGCACCAAGTACCGGGGCCAATTCGAAGAGCGAATGAAGGCGGTGATGAATGAGCTTGAGAAATCTCCGGACGTGATCCTGTTTATTGATGAGATCCATACGATAGTGGGTGCCGGCGGCGCTTCAGGTTCATTGGATGCATCTAATATGTTCAAGCCTGCTCTAGCAAGGGGCGAGATCCAATGTATTGGCGCAACGACTCTTGACGAATATCGTCAGTATATTGAGAAGGATGGCGCGTTAGATCGTCGTTTCCAGAAAGTTATGGTTGAACCAGCTACCCCGGACGAGACTATTGAGATCCTGACAAGGATTAAAGACAAGTACGAGGAGCACCATGGGGTTACCTATACAGACGAGGCTATTCATGCCTGCGTTAGCCTGACCTCCAGGTATATCACCGATCGTTTTCTGCCGGATAAAGCTATTGACGCTTTGGACGAGTCAGGCTCGAGAGTACACCTGACCAACATCCATGTTCCGGATAAGATCATCGAGATCGAAAGAAAGATCGAAGAGATCAAGGTTGAAAAGAACAAGGTTGTAAGAAGCCAGAAGTATGAAGAGGCTGCTAAACTGCGGGATACTGAAAAGCATCTCCTGGAAGAATTAGAGCGTGCGAAAACAGAGTGGGAAGCTGAAACAAAGACCAAACGTTATACCGTTACTGAAGATAACGTAGCGGAAGTGGTGTCGATGATGACCGGTATCCCGGTTCAACGTGTAGGACAGACTGACAGCATGAAGTTGCTGGGGATGTTTGATGCGATCAACCACCGGATCATTGGCCAGGATGACGCTGTGCGCAAACTGACAAAAGCTATTCAGCGCACACGCGCAGGATTGAAGGATCCTAAGAAACCTATCGGTTCCTTTATTTTCCTCGGTCCTACAGGTGTGGGTAAAACGGAGTTGGCTAAGGAGCTTGCCCGCTTTATGTTTGACAGTGAAGACTCGCTGATTCAGGTTGACATGAGTGAGTACATGGAAAAATTCGCTGTTTCGCGTTTGGTCGGTGCGCCTCCGGGTTATGTTGGTTATGAAGAAGGTGGACAGCTGACCGAAAAGGTACGCCGCAAGCCTTATTCTGTAATCCTGCTGGACGAGATCGAAAAGGCTCATCCGGATGTATTCAATATCCTGTTACAGGTATTGGATGAGGGCCAGTTAACAGACAGCCTTGGACGTAAGGTAGATTTCCGGAATACGATTGTCATTATGACCTCCAATATCGGTGCCCGCCAGCTTAAGGATTTTGGCCAGGGAGTTGGTTTCTCAACAGCCGCTAAGTCAAACCAGGCAGATACTTACTCACGCGGTGTGATCGAGAACGCACTGAAACGTGCCTTCGCGCCTGAGTTTCTGAACAGGGTTGATGATGTGATCGTTTTCAATTCGCTGGGAAAAGAAGAGATCTTCAAGATCATCGATATCGAGTTGACCGCATTGTTCGAGCGGATCAAAGGGCTTGGTTATGATATCAAGCTAACTGATGCAGCAAAAGACTTTATTGCTGAAAAAGGTTACGATTCTAACTTTGGAGCCCGTCCGTTGAAACGTGCGATCCAGAAGCACCTGGAAGATCCGATTGCCGAAGAGATCCTTAAAGGAGAGATGGTTGAAGGTGATGTGATGGAAGTGGATTATGACAAAGAGAAGGAAGAGATCCGCATCATTGGAAAGTCGAAGGGTAAGAAAAAGAAAGAAGAGAAAAAAGAAGACGAGTAATCGTCTGTATATTCAAATCAAAGAAAGGAGCTTTAGGGCTCCTTTTTTATTGCCAGAGATTTTATTTCAGGGACATGATCAGGTTATTAAACAAAAAATGCCGGAACGATGTCCGGCATTCTAATATAAATATAAAGTTCAGAATTATTTATCTTCCAGCTGATCGATCAGTGCCTGGCTTACGCCGGTAAAGGAGAAACCGCCATCATGGAACAGGTTCTGCATGGTCACCATTTTAGTCAGGTCAGAAAACAGGGTAACGCAATAATCCGCACACTGATTTGCATCGGCGTTTCCAAGCGGAGACATTTTATCTGCGTAGTTAACGAAACCAGCAAAGCCTTTAACGCCCGAACCTGCCGTGGTCATAGTCGGGGACTGAGAGACAGTGTTGACACGCACCTTGTTTTTCACACCATACTGATAACCGAAGTTCCGGGCTATGCTTTCCAGCAGGGCTTTATTATCAGCCATATCGTTATAATCAGGGAATACACGCTGAGCCGCGATGTAGCTTAAGGCAACTACGGATCCCCACTCATTCAGGGCATCCTGCTTCATGGCCACCTGTAATACGCGGTGTAAACTTAAGGCAGAAATATCCAGGCCTTTGTGAGTGAATTCGTAATTATTTTCGGTGTAATGAATTCCTTTGCGGACATTGATGCTCATCCCGATTGAATGAAGGATAAAATCAATTTTTCCGCCAAAGTGTTCCTGTGCTTTGGTGAAAAGGTTGTTCAGGTCATCCATGCTGGTTACATCGGCAGGAATAACGGGTGCATTGCACTCTTTTGCAAGTTTATCAATCTCGCCCATGCGCAAGGCGATAGGTGCGTTGGTTAACACTAATTCAGCACCCTCCTCAAAACAGCGTTGTGCGGTTTTCCAGGCGATTGATTGCTCGTTTAGTGCCCCGAATATAATTCCTCTTTTACCTTTCAGTAAGTTATAAGCCATAGTAATAAATTTAAGTGGGCTAAATTAAGTAATCTAATTGATTAGCTTCAAAAAAATTAAGGACCGTCTGAGAATGGTCGGGAAGGATTTTGATCTGCGTTTGAAAGTAATTTAGTAAATGTTTGTCAGGGTTTAATTACAGATCCTCCAGCTTAAACAGGACTTTCACCGACATTGTGGGTGCCCATGGGTAGCCACTACTGACGCCTGTTTTCCATTTCGTTGCTTTCATGGCTTCTATCACCGCTTCTTCACAACCGTAGCCCAATCCTTGTATGGTTTTAAAGTCGGTTGGTTTTCCTAAACTATCAATAATGAACTCCATTTTCACCATACCTTCGATATTGGCCATCCGCGCTTTTTCGGGATAGATGAGCTTCGTCTGTAAGTCTTTTTCAAACCTGGAATAGCCGCCATAGGGTTGTGGTCCGTAAGGTTCGTTGGGAAAGGTTCCTCCAGATACCTCCAATTTTATTATGGAATTCTTTGGTTGTTTGGGCACTTTCCTTTTTGCAGTAACAGTTGTTCCTTCCAACCCCCTGTTTCTAAGTTCCGGAAGGACTACATTTAAGATACGACTGCCTTCATGGTAGATGTTTGCCTGGCGGTTACCGCTGCTGAAAAATATGGTGTCATTTGGTTGGACGTTTTTTAGAAGGAAATTCCCGTCCGCTTTCGTTAATGTCCTGACTAAGCCCTTATAGTACCCGCTTGATACTTCTATACCTCTTAAAGGCTTACCCTGCTCATCCACTACCTTGCCATGTACGTGTATGGTGTCCTTAAATACAACTTCTATCGAGTCGATTGCTGGAATCGCCTTACTGAATCCTGAAAACGAAAGAGTCAATAGGACAATGATCAGGTAATGGCTAAGTAAACGAGGTCTCATCATATCGGTTATGATGACATTAACCAATTAATTCCATAATTATAAGCCCATAAGTTCCCGTGCATTCTGCATTGCCGACTCGCCGGGGCTTTCGCCGCTAAGCATTTTGGCAATCTCGAGAGTACGCTCACTATCATCGAGAACTTTGATATTGCTCAGAGTGCGATCAGGCTGCTCATCCTTATACACCCGGTAATGTGCCTTTCCTTTGCTGGCAATTTGCGGGAGATGTGTAATGGCAATCACCTGAATATTTTTTGCCAAGTCTTCCATGACGTTGCCTACTTTCAGAGCTACCTCCCCGGATATACCCGTATCTATCTCATCGAAAATAATGGTAGGTAAAGAAGTGTGCTTTGCGATAAGAGATTTGATGCTTAGCATCAACCTGGAGAGTTCGCCCCCGGAAGCTACCTTATTTATCGGGAGGGGTTGCTGTCCTTTATTCGCACTAAAAAGGAATTGCACCTGGTCACGGCCGGAATTTCTGAGTTGTTCTCCCGGCAATTCTTCGCGGCTGATCTTTAGGACTGCCTGTGGCATTCCCACTTCATGCAATACATTTTGTACCTGCGCTTCCAGTCCGGGAATTACGTTTTCCCGGTTTTTACTCAGCTCGGCAGCTAGAACCGCAAGCTCCGCCTTAAGAGATTCGGTTTCAGACTGAAGCCTTGTTATATCTTCATCTGCAAAAAGAATGGAGTTCAGCTTCCCTGACAAACTTTCCTGAAGTTCCATAAGTTCAGTTACTGTCGCTACGCGGTGTTTTTTTTGAAGGCTGTAAAGAATATTCAGACGGTCCGTGATTTCTGCGGTCCGTTCTTCATTAATGCCGGTTTCCTGTTCGAGCCGTTCCGTTTCACTGGCAATGTCTTTTATTTCAATCAGGCTGCTCTTCAGCCTTTCAGCATATTCTGAAATTTCGGGATTGTATTTTTCGGCGGCCTGCAGGCAGTTCAACGACTCCTTCAGTTGAGAAAGTGCTGATTGTTCACCGTCATTCAGAAGGAAGGTGACCTGTGCCAGGCTTCGCTTTATTTCTTCGGCATGGGTCAGCACATCGAGTTCCTGCTCCATCTGTTCCTGCTCGCCCTCCGACAGACGGGCGGTTTCAAGTTCGTCAAACTGGAACTGGAAGTAATTTTGATCAGCTTTGAGCTTGTGGCTTTCGGCAATCAGCTCATTGAGCCTGGCGATCGCCTTTTGATGTGCTTTATATGTCTCCTTATAGTTACCAAGCAATGGTTGATGACCCGCAACGATATCAATGACGTTCAACTGGAAGGACTCATCATTGATTTCGATCGTGGCATGCTGCGAATGGATATCTATTAACTTTTCACCGAGCTGCCTGAGCGTGGTAAGGTTAACCGGCGTATCATTGACGAATGCCCGGGATTTCCCATCGGATGATATTTCACGGCGCAGAACAGTCTCCTTGTCATAATCAAGGTCATTCTCGGTGAAGAAGTCGCTCAGATGGAATTCTCCTACCTGGAAGATCCCTTCGATCACACATTTTTTTTGCTGATTATAGAAGTACTTGCTCTCTGCCCGTTGCCCCAGGAGTAAAGAAAGTGCCCCCAATATGATTGACTTTCCCGCGCCGGTTTCGCCGGTCAGGATGTTCAGATCTTTAGAGAACGATATATCAAGGTTATCTATGAGGGCGTAGTTGCGTATGGCCAGTCTGTTGAGCATGTAATCAAAATTGGTTCGGGCAAAAATACAGATTTGCCCTTCAGGAATAAGAGCGAATGCTTATTTGACTTTTTTTAAATACTCGTATTTGGGGATATTTGCAGGATCGATCTCCGCTAAGAGATTATAGGCCCTGATCCGCTCTTGCGGGGAAGAAGAGCTCAGAATCTGTACCAGCTCATCAGCCTTTGCTGTGAAGAATAGCTGCGGCAGCATGGCGCCCTGTTTTTGCTTGTCGATCTTCTGGAGTTTCGGCAGAATATTCAAGATAGCTTTTTCACCCTTTTGCTTATTGGTTGACATCACATCTAATCCTTCCCGATGGTACTCATAAAGACTTTCCCTGATGGGAGCATAGATTTTGTTAACCAGGTTTTCGGAAAGCCAGAAACGGTTACGCAGACCTTCGAAAGCTTTCCAGCCGCCGTTTGGTGCAATCTGAGCATTGTTAACAACCAGCTGGGCTTTGTTGTAGTAGGGAGTACCACCGTTCTTCGAGAAGGTGTCGTAATCGAGTCCTGTAATGATGTAAGCGTAAAAGGCAAGGAGCGAAGTAAGGTTGGTCGTGAAGTTCTGATCCGTGTAGTCCATTGGCTGGCCTTCTGAATAGGTAAAATCAAAATCCTGATCATTTATGTTCAGTACCGTTGTATTGTAGTTTGTGCCATAAACCGGGCGGCTGGACTGGATCTGCGCTTCCGCTTTAAAAGCTCCGGAGCCATCCCAGCTGTTAATTGTTAATACAAAATTACAGTCGACTCTTTCCGGCGCCTGTAGAGGGTCTGCTGACCAGCGCCGGTTATTTAGAAAGTCCCGGATGTTCGTTTCCAGGACAGTAAAGACCCTTTCATTGGGATTCTGTAATTGCGGCGAAAGGATCTGTACTCTGGCGTTTAAATCCTGGGCATTTAAATCCCGGAAAAGTATTAAGACGGTTAACAACAGAAGTAATTTCTTCATTAAACTAAATCTACAATTTTTCGGCAAATGTCTGCAGCTACTTCCGTTTTGGACTTTAATTCGAAGTGTTCTTTGTTGAGCTGGCGATCGATGATAGTAATTTTATTCGTATCGCCTTTAAATCCGGCCCCCTTATCGTTCATAGAATTGAGGACTATGAAATCGAGGTTTTTAGACCTTAACTTTTGGACAGCGTATTCTTCTTCATTATTGGTTTCAAGTGCAAAACCGATCAGCAATTGGCCATTCTTTTTTTCCTTACCAATTGTAGCAAGGATGTCAGTTGTTTTGGTCAGCTGCAGATTGAGTTCCGGGCTGGCTTTTTTGATCTTAATCCCGGCCGGATTCTCAACCTTGTAATCGGCAATTGCCGCGCTCATCACGGTTATATCACTGCCTGAAAAGTTCTGTTGTACGGCAGTCAGCATGTCGTCCGCCGAAGTTACATCGATGCGTTGTATTGAGTTATCGGATAGTTTGACTGATACAGGGCCGGTGATCAGAGTGACTGCGGCACCCAGCCTCGCCAGCTCTTCCGCGATCGCAAAACCCATTTTACCGGACGAATGGTTACCGATAAATCTTACGGGATCAATGGATTCGTAGGTTGGCCCCGCTGTGACCAATGCTTTTTTTCCGCGTAAAGGCTGTCCTTCTCCTAACCAGGTTTTGAGGAAGTCAACAATAGTCTCGGGTTCAGCCATCCGGCCTTCACCTATCAGACCGCTGGCAAGTTCTCCGAAAGCCGGGCTTAATATGATATTTCCATACTCATTCAGCTTGCTGACATTCGATTGGGTAGCGGGATGTTTCCACATATCCAGATCCATAGCAGGCGCATAAAAAACGGGGCACCGGGCGGAAAGGTAAATCGCGGTGAGGAGGTTGTCGCAAATTCCGGCAGCTAGTTTTGCCAGTGTGTTGGCGCTCGCGGGCGCAATGATCATCAGGTCTGCCCAAAGGCCTGATTCAACATGGTTATTCCATTCGCCTGTGTCAGGCTTAAAATATTCAATTTGGACGGGATTCTTTGAAAGGGTTGCCAGAGTTAAAGGAGTGATGAAACTGGCAGCGTCTTTGGTCATGACGACTTTAACATTAGCCCCTGCTTTAACGAGCAAGCGGGTTAATGAAGCGGATTTATAGGCAGCGATACTTCCGCAAACGCCAAGCAGAATGTTTTTATTTTTAAGCATAGGGCAGGGAGCATAGCGCACAGCATAAACTCATTGCCCTATGCTTTAAATATTAAATTTGCTCTTTAGACGGATTGCGATAGTAGACCTTATCGTTGAGGAATTCATCCACAGCGATCAGGGTTGGTTTCGGCATACGCTCGTAATGCTTTGAAATTTCGATCTGCTCGCGATTTTCAAACACTTCTTCCAGGTTATCGTTAGAAGACGCGAATTCTGCAAGTTTCCCGTGAAGTTCTTCTTTCACATTATTTGCAATCTGGTTAGCACGTTTTGACATGATAACGATTGATTCATAAATGTTATCAGTCTTAATATCTAACTGGCGAACATCACGTGTGATGGTGCTGGTTGGTACTGTATTTTTAGGATTGCTCATTTGTACTATTTGTTAATTCTTCCTGTTTATCTTCGTTTTTCTCTTGTTTAGGCTGTTGAGTTGCCAGCAGTTTTTTTACTTCTACAATGCCTCTGTCAGCATCCTTTTTGATTCCCTGAGCTTGTTTCAGGTATTTACTCGATGGATACTTTTCTGCAAATTCCGTGAACATCGATATCGCTTCATTAAAGCGCTCTTCCTGTCTATACTCTATACTGTTTTTAGCATAGAAATACTGGGCTTTAATTACCAGGAACTCAATCTCTTCGGAATACTTGGTGTCCGGATAATCACGTAAAACGTTCCTAAAAGCGATAACAGCTGACTTATAATTTTGAAAGTCGTACTCGCCGGTTTGTAAAAATAGATTAGCGTTCTCAAATGCCTTTGTCTCCAGCTTGCCTCTCAGGTTGTCGATTAATTTACTTGCCTCTGCTACCCGTTCACTTTTGGGATAGAGATTGATGAAGAGTTGCAAAGCTTCTATTGCTTTCAAAGAGTTCTCCTGGTCAAGGGAGTATACCGGTGATTCCAGATAATAACAATAGGCGGCCATAAACCTGCATTCCTCTGCTTTCGGACTATTAGGGTAGGTGTCCGCGAAAGTTTTGAAGTGGTATCTTGAAGTAGTGTAGTCCTTCAGCTTATAGTTAGTATAAGCAAAATAATAATAAAGGTCCTCAGCTTCGGAACGTCCTCTGTATTTCTGAATCAGGTCATCAAATAATATTAAAGCCTTGTTGTAGCTTTTGTCATTATATAATTTCAGAGCCTCCTGGTATTTTTTAGCAGTATCATTGCTCAGCCTTAGCTTCTCAAATTTGCTTTTACAGCTGATTACGGATAGAGTTAGTATTAGTGAAATGCTTAGAGCTAGTAAGCGTTTGTTTTTGAACATCCTGCAAAGGTAAGTTTATTTGATAAAAAGTCAATTATATTTAAGCTATATAAAAGTCTGATTCTATTAGCCTTATTATATATATATATCTAAAGGGCTCCTGACCCTGAAATGCAAAATATTAGTCCATCCTTGTAATTGTATTTGAATATGGTTATATGATCGCTGTGACCCTTACGTATTGCTTTTGCAGCTCTCAGGGGCTGTCTAAAGTAAATATCTGGGTTTAACCTATACTACTATATATATAGTACACTATAATATAATGCCGGACCGGAGATAAGACACATTATATATATGTTATAAGTCATACCATTCTGATACCTCATACTTCATATATGTATTTTTAGTTACGCCAGGTTCCCTTGCTATTAGATCTTCGGCATAAAGTACCGGCTAAAGTAGCAGAATCTGCTATAAGAGGCGATGGTTTAACAAATTTTAACGTTCGTGTTTAGGTCTCTTTAGTTTTTCCTGCTGTTTTTCAGGGTGTTAGGTTTGGGTTGTGTTTTTTTTAAAACAATTGTTGCGGGGTATGGGAAAAGTTTCTACTTTTGCAACCCGCTAAGGAAGCAAGGCGGGAATGTTCTTAGAGAGATTAGCAAGGTTTAAAGGTTGAATTAGGGAAGGCGTAAGGCCGGAACTGGCAGACTGGATAAGCAGGGAAACGGAGCCGAAAATTATTTCAAATTAATTTTGGCAGAAACAAAAAAGCTGTTACCTTTGCACTCCGCAATCGAAGGAAAGCGGACGTTCTCAGAAAGGTTGGTCGAGGGTTAAAAAAAGCGGCAGGCGAATAAGCCAGCAGCGATTTGGAAAAACGGAAAGCTCGAAATTATTTTCAAAAATAATTTGCAGATAACAAGAATCTTTCTACCTTTGCAATCCCAATC
>NZ_JAAFZB010000088.1 GCF_010692725.1 Flavihumibacter soli
TGGAGACCAACGGCCGTATTGAATCTATCCTTATGAGCCTGCCACCTCAGGCCAACTGGATCTATGATTATAAGCCCCAAGCCAATAGTGAAGAAGAAAAAACGTTATCACTCTTGAAAAAAGGTATAAACTGGGCTTAAACACATATTAAGCAGATATTTACTGATCAATTACCAATTATTAAAAATTAGCTAATAACCCCTTACCATGCACCACAAAAAAACTACAATCGGAATATTCGGAATATTTATCATGATGCAGGTTGCCTGCGCACCACATTCGCTATTAGGCACCTGGCAATATGATGGTGGGGTATATAATGATAAACTGCAGCAAGCATCTCCCGATTTTAAGATGCAGCGAACCTACACTTCCGATAAATACGAAGCTTTCATACTGGAAGAAGGAGTGGACCCTGAAAAGTACGGCACGGGCCGATATGAGATAAAAGGAGATTCGTTTTTGGTAACGAGCGAATATAGTTTGCAACCCTCTCAACTGGTAGGAAAAACAATCAGTTATAAATACAAACTTGAGAAAGATAAGCTAACTCTGAATGGCGTTTTGCCAAGCGGTATGAAAGTGGAAGAGTACTGGAAAAAAATAAAGTAATACCAAAGTGCTTTATTGTTTAGGCGATATAGCAATGAATCCCCGTAAAATTTTCCATCTATTATCAATATCGAACAAAGGAAAATTGACATAAGACATAATAGACTATTGGGAAAGTCGGGAAGCAAGAATAAAATTTCATGTTCCACAATAAGTTTTAATCAACCATTCCCCGGGGCCTGAATTGCTTTAAAACTTTTCCACAGCTTCTTTAAACCTACATATTTTGCTAACTTCGCAAGTCGCAAAAACGACGATGCGGTGCACATAATTAAGATCGCATAGATAATTAATAAGAACTTAACCATAAAATGGCTGACGATACCGAATTCCCAGATTTAGAACCTAACGATCGTATAATTCCAATAAACATAGAAGAAGAAATGAAAGCCGCCTACATTGATTATTCAATGTCGGTAATCGTTTCTCGTGCCTTACCTGATGTGCGTGACGGGTTGAAACCTGTGCATCGCCGGGTGTTATATGGTATGCTCGATCTGGGCGTTACCAGCAGTAAACCGCATAAAAAATCTGCCCGTATTGTGGGTGA
The DNA here is from genome assembly GCF_010692725.1 of Flavihumibacter soli. Classification (GTDB taxonomy): domain Bacteria; phylum Bacteroidota; class Bacteroidia; order Sphingobacteriales; family Sphingobacteriaceae; genus Daejeonella; species Daejeonella soli. The sequence continues at coordinate 1,163 of NZ_JAAFZB010000088.1, forward strand.
TGTTTTGGGAAAGTATCACCCCCATGGTGATGCGTCCGTTTACGATACCATGGTTCGTATGGCTCAGCCCTGGAGCCTTCGCTATCCAATGGTCGATGGCCAGGGTAACTTCGGGTCGATTGATGGTGACAGGCCAGCAGCAATGCGTTATACGGAGGCCCGTCTGAAGAGAATAGCTGAGGAAATGTTAGCTGATATCAATAAAGAAACTGTTGATTACCAGTTGAACTTTGATGATTCCCTGCAAGAGCCAACAGTATTACCGGCACGTATCCCGAACCTATTGGTTAACGGCGCTTCTGGTATTGCGGTGGGTATGGCTACCAACATTGCTCCACATAACCTTACTGAATCCATTAATGCAACGATAGCTTTCATCGAAAATAATGAAATCACTATCCCTGAATTAATGCAGCATATTAAAGCACCTGATTTTCCGACAGGGGGTATCATTTATGGTTATTCAGGCGTTCAGGATGCATTCGAGACTGGTCGTGGCCGGATTGTAATGCGTGCAAAAGCAGAGATCGAGTCCTATGGTAACGATCGCGAACGGATCATTGTTAATGAAATCCCTTATCAGGTTAATAAGGCGAACATGATTGAACGCACTGCCGAACTTGTCAATGAGAAAAAAATTGAGGGTATTTCCGAGATACGTGATGAATCTGACCGCGACGGTATGCGTGTTGTTTACGAGATAAAACGTGATTCTAACGCTGCTATCGTCCTTAATAACCTTTACAAATACACTGCACTTCAGACATCATTCAGTGTAAATAATATTGCACTTGTGCATGGCAGACCGATGCTTCTGACGCTGAAAGACATGATCAGACATTTTGTTGATCATCGCCATGAAGTAGTTGTTCGCCGTACGAAGTTTGACCTGGCTGAAGCTGAAAAACGTGCGCACATTTTAGAAGGTTTGCTGATTGCATTGGATCACCTGGATGAGGTGATCAAATTGATCCGTGCCTCTAATAGTCCAGAAGATGCCCGCACAGGATTAATGGAAAGCTTCTCGCTTTCTGACATTCAGGCCCGCGCTATTTTGGATATGACCTTACGCCGCTTAACCGGACTGGAACGCGACAAAATCAAGGAAGAATATGCAGAACTGATGAAAACCATCGACTACTTAAAATCCGTTCTAGCCGATGAGTCATTAAGAATGCAAATAATAAAAGACGAGCTTATTGAGATACGTGATAAGTATGGTGACGAAAGACGTACCTCGATCACGCACTCTGCGGAAGATATGACCATGGAAGACTTCATCGTTGATGAAGAAGTGGTTATTACTATTTCCCATGAAGGCTATATTAAACGGACTGCATTAAGCGAGTATCGCAAGCAGGGGCGTGGTGGCAAGGGATCTATGGGTTCGCAATCGCGGGATAAAGACTTTATCGAACATATGCTGGTTGCGTCCAACCATAACTACATGTTGTTCTTTACCGAGACAGGACGGTGTTTCTGGCTTCGCGTCTTCGAAATACCGGAAGGCACCCGAACCAGCAAGGGTAGGGCCATTCAAAACGTAATCAACATTCCAAAAGAGGAAAATATTAAGGCATATATCAAAGTAGTGAACCTGAAAGATCAGGACTACCTTGAAAATAACTTTATCATCATGTGTACCAAGAAGGGTACAATCAAAAAGACCTCGTTGGAAGCTTATTCCCGGCCGCGCTCCAATGGTATCAATGCCATTAACATAAATGAAGGAGACCAGTTACTTGAGGCTTGCTTGACCAACGGCAGTAGTGAGATCGTGATGGCACTCCGTTCGGGCAGAGCAATTCGCTTCAATGAATCCACCGTACGGCCAATGGGAAGGACCGCAACTGGTGTCCGTGGAGTAACGCTGGCGCATGAAAAGGACGAAGTTGTAGGTATGATCAGTATCAATAATCCTGAAGTCACCGTCCTTGTGGTTTCTGAGAAGGGTTATGGTAAACGCACCGACATTGACGACTATAGGGTAACTAACAGAGGTGGTAAAGGGGTAAAAACCATTAACATTACAGATAAAACCGGTGAACTTGTTGCGATAAAAGACGTCACAGACACGGATGATCTGATGATAATAAATAAATCAGGAATCGTAATCCGTATTGGTGTTGCTGATTTAAGGGTAATGGGCCGTGCCACGCAGGGAGTTCGTCTGATAACCTTCAAAGGCGACGATTCAATAGCCTCGGTTGCTAAAGTAAGCCGGGAGGAAGACGAGGAGGATGCAGATATCATAAACGGTGAGGATATTACTGAAAACAACAGCGACATTTCTTCCTCATCTGAGGAGCCTGAATCTGACCAGGAATAAAATGTTTTAATAAACTATTAGCTCCCCTGTTCTTTTGTACAGGGGAGCTTTTTATAGATAGTGGATTTATGAAATTTACGGCTTCAATCCTGTTGCTACTATTCACTTTACTTGGGGACTATTCGGCTTGGGCACAGAGTCCAACCAAAGAGGCGATGAATGCCTTCGCCCATTTTACCAAGACCCGCGATAGTAAACAATTGGAGATAGCCCGGAAGAACATTGATGAAGCTTATCAGACTGCCAAGGATTCTCTTTCACCAAAGAATAACTTGATCAGGGCTATGATTTACTCAGCACTAGCGGTAATTGATTCTAATCGAAATCTTACCTACAAAAAGGACCCGCTGGAAGAATCATCTTTCTCATTGAATCAATTAAAAAATGAAAAGTTTCTTACCGAGCATGAGGCTGAAATTGAATTTGTTAGAAATCAATTAGCCAGCGGATATTTGCGTGAGGGTAATAACGCGCTGGCATATTCAAACTTTGATGCGGCAGCAAATGCATTTACGAAAGTTGATACCCTCGCCCCCGGAATACTGCAGGTTGCTCATAATCTGGCAATCATTTACGAGAAATTAGGGTATCCTCGAAAAGCTCTGATATATTATAACCGACTTATTGAGGACAAGCCGGAGCCAGCTTATTATTTCAATTTGTCAGAATTATACACACTCCTCAGGAACGATAGTCTTGCCCTGGAAGTTTTGAGAAAGGGGAGAGGCAAATTTCCGGAAGATAGAGACCTTGTCTTCAAGGAAATCAACTATTATGCTGAAAAACAGGAATATAAACTAGTCATAGATCTTTTGCCTAATGCACTCAAACTGGATGAAACCAGCATTCCTTTAAATTATTTGGCAGGATTTTCGTACGACGTAATCGGCAATAAAGCAAAGGCTGAGGAGCATTACGAAAAGGTTTTAAATTCAGATCCCAACAATTACGATGCAAATTATGCGTTAGGATTACTTTATTTAAATTCTTACGTTAGAAATCAGAAAAAAAGACAATTGATGTACACCGCTTTAAGCCATCTCACAAAAGCTAATGAGATTGATCCGAACCAATTGAAAACCTTACAGTCTTTGGCTATATTGTATCAATATTCAGGCGACGAGATTCAGCTTCAAAGGGTGAACAGTAAGATTAATCAACTTAAATTAAATTAAAATCATGAAAATCAAATCTTTCATTTTGGCATTGACGTTTATGAGCACTTCAGTATTCGTGTTTGCTCAAAAAGGCGAGGTAAGCAGTGCTAAAAGCAATTATGAGAAATATGCGCAGCTTAGAGATGCCAATTCTGCAGCATTAGGATTAACAAACCTAAAGAATGCGAAAACGTCAATAGATAAAGCTGTAGTTAACGAGAAAACCGCAAATGATCCGACAGCCTGGACCTACAAAGCATTGATCTATTCTGACCTGGCCCTTCTTGATTCAGTTCCGACTACATCTCAGCCTGTGATGACGGAGGCTACATCAGCACTTTCAAAAGCGAAAGAACTAGATAAAAGCGGCGCTAATAAAGCAGATCTTGATAAGGTAACAGCTAACATTGCTCAGTATAGTATCAATACAGGGGTTAAAGCTTACCAAGCCGGGAAATTTGAAGACGCTTATAGTGCATTTAATAGCTCGTTGACTCATCGTCCGGGAGATACTACCATTACTTACTATGCAGGATTATCGGCTATTAATGCCAAAAATTATAAAGCGGGCATCGAGAAGTACGAAAGTCTTGTGAAGTCCAATTTTTCTTCAAACAACCAGGTTTATCTAGATCTTTCCCGTCTGTATATTATGCAGGGTGATACAGCTAAAGCAATTAAAGCTGCCTCCGAAGGATCAGCAAAGTTTCCTAATGATGCAGCACTTGCTACCCAGGAAATTGAGTTAAGCCTTATGGCGGGAAAGCAAACCGAAGTTATCAGCAAAATTGAGGCTCAGGCACAGAAAGAACCTAAAAACAAACTGTTGCCTTTTTACTTGGGTATAGCCTACAGTGCTTCTAATAATACAGATAAAGCGGTAGCCGCTTATAAGCAGGCTCTTGCTATTGATCCTGAATTTGCTGATGCGAACGTAAATTTAGGTGGCATTTACCTGAATAATGGAATTGAGCTTTATAATACCGCAAATAAACTTCCTCAGAATAAACAAAAGGAATATGATGAGATGATGAAGAAAGCGAATGCGCAATTTGATACAGCGTTTCCTTACCTTCAAAAAGCTGTTGCCGTAAACCCGAAATCTAAACTCGCTCTTGACAACCTGAAAACCTATTATATTATTAAGAAAAATCAGGCTAAGGTTGATGAATTAACCAAACAGATAAACGCATTGTAGTAAACTCTGCCAAGACACAAAAAAAGAAAGGCTTGCGTTGTTCGACGCAAGCCTTTCTTTTTTTTATACTCCTCTAGGCACTTTTACCAGCAGTAAGACTTTGCTTGAGTTGATCGTAAAGATCATCGCTAGTAGCTTTAACGGGCTTCATCTTCTTGATTGTAGGCCGTTTACCTTTCGATTTAGCTTTGATTATGTTTAATAATTCAGCGGTGTACTCATCTTTGAATTGGTCGATTTTAAATTCAGAAGTGTATTGGGAAATGAGAGCCAGTCCAACATCAAGTTCCTTTTTAGCGACATTTACATCATCAGGAGTTTGAATTTCCTCGGGAGATCTGAGTTCTTCGGCGAATCGAATTTTAGTGATAACCAGAACTTTGTCTACCGGATGAATGACACAAAGATTTTCACTACTGCGCAGGACGAACCGTGCAATGCCGGCTTTTTTTGATTTCTTAAGTGCCTCAAGAAGTAGTGCATAAGCTTTTTTACCTTGAGTTTCAGGTTCTGAGAAATAAGAAGTTTCGTAGTACATGGGGTTGATGGCAGAAATATCGACGAAATTCTCTAGCTCTATCATTTTGGTTTTCTGAGGACTTGCATCTTCAAAGTCCTGATCCTCTAAGATTACGTAACCATCGTCAATCGCATAACCCTTTACAATTTTGTCAAAGGGAACTTCCTTCCTGGTCTTTTCATTGATACGCTGAAACTTAATATGCTCGTGGTCCCGGCTGTCAAGCATATTAAGATCTAACCGGCTGCTCTGAACAGCAGAATATAGCTTAACCGGAATATTTACGAGACCGAATCCGATAGAACCTTTCCAGATTGAACGCATATACAATCTATTTAAACATACACAGTAAACCAGCTAGTGTCCAGTTTGTTATTACTGCTTAAAGAAAACGTTAGCAAGCAAAAATAGTTTTTAATGACTAGTAGCGAAGCTAATCGACCTTGGCAGTAGCTATTGCTTTCTCTAGATCATTAATATCGAACGGTTTAGCCAGGTAAGAGTCCGCACCGGCATCGCTAGCCAACAGCTTTATATCGGTGTTAGCTGAGAAATATATAACGGGTATATTTTTATATACTGGATGTTGTTTGATGATACGTGTAGCAATAATGCCACCACTGTCGGGAATCCAGTTATCCATTAAAATCACATCGGGTTTAACTTCCTCAACAACGGAAAGGATATTATTACAATTGTTGCGGGTAAACACCTCTAATCCAGATTCCTCCAGTATGAACTGGCAAATAGATAGGATGTCTGAATCATCGTCACAAATAAGGATACGCTTTGACATTTATACGATTTAATACAGCGTCGGCTGAATGAATTTAACAACACATCTTAATTTAAAGTCAACTTTGGGATAAAACGATCCTGTAACAGCCTGTTTTTTCATAGAACTAAAAAGCAGTCAAATTTTTTTACATTTTATCAGATGCAATTCCTATTCCAAAATTCTCTTGAACGCTATAAAAACAACGATATATCATGGATTAGTGAATAGTGGGAGCAAAGTACATCAGTGGAGACATCCAAACATAAAGATACTACTTAACATAATATTAATTATGTCACTATTTCTACATAAATTGTTTTTAGATGATCAAAGCTTGGATGGATAACTTAGTGCTTCTTCTTCCTGTTCATTTTCGCTTTCTCCCTGGAGGAAAAATTATAGTCCTTTGCATTGCTTTCTTTTTTCTTATGGAAGGCAGCGCCGGTCGCTTCTTCATTAACAACGACATCCTTAGAATTGGTTTTAGATTTTCCTTTGTAAATAATTAGTCCTTCAGGCAAATCTTGTTTTGGAATCGGATGTCCAATGGCATGTTCTATTTTTTTAACCGTCGCTAGTTCAATATCTGTCGAGAATATAACTGATATTAACTCCTCACTATTGACATCTTTCATCACCCGGTTCAGGTAGGTTTCCTTTTCATCGGGAACTTCAAGATGTATCAGCACGGGTACCTGTTGAACGAAGATTACACCAGTGCCTTCGTTCGCTACTATTAGTGTAGAAAATTCGGAATTTTCTACAAAATCTACAACAGACGAAAAGCCTGGTTGATCAAAAAATAATGGATTGAGAATAGCTGCAGTCTTTTGAACCGAAGGAATTAGGCCTTTATAAAGCTTCTGCGCTGTTAATCGTGTATTCACGAAGACAATGCATTTCGTGTTATTCTCTGGCCTTTCTGATAATAAATTTAACAGATTTATCTTCGTTCTGAAGTCAGGGACATTATACAGAACCTGGTTACGCGTATCTAATTTTTGCTCTGATAAATTCTCAATTTCAATAATTACCGGGAAATTCATGAAGGGGTCGATCATGTGGTGTAATTTCCCATGTATCACTTCCGTAAAGATCAGATGCTGACAACGTGTTATGCTTCTTGCCAATTCCGATACGGGTAATTGTAACCCCTTTTTAATGATCAGTTCAGCGTCATCTACGATAAACATGATGATTTTATTTAAGTTCAATCCCAGCTTAAGGTAAATAGCCCGTGCACGTTCCGGGGTTGAAACAACGATATCAGCTCCGTCCGCAAGAGCGTCCATTTGAGATTCAACACTCTGATCGCCGTGCATGCCGATCACACGAATTGATTTATTCTTATTCAACAGTTCAAATTGCTCTAATACAGACTGAACCCGGTCTTTATCCGGCACCAGAATCAAAGCCCTGGGTGCCTCCTCTACTCCAAATTTTAGCCGCATCAATGTTGCCAGTACATAAGCGGTCGTTTTACCGCTTCCTTCGGGCGCCGACACTATCATATCCTGAGCCCCGATCATCCTGCTCATTGTTTTCAACTGAACTTCCTTAGCAGTTAAAAATCCCGCCTCGGTCATTGCTTTAATAAGGGGCTTACTTAATTTTAATGTATCTAATAGCACAATTCCAGGTTTTAAATGAAAATACAAAAGTAGTCAACTTATGAACTTAAGTAGGCATTATTAAACCATTACCAATTTTAAGACTGATTTTCGGGACTTATTAAGGAATTAGCCTCCGAAACGATAAATAATTTACCTCACGATCAACTACTTACATCTCTTTATCATATAAATTGAGTTCTAAGCACAATAAAACAAGATTCATTGTAACACTCGCCCAATGGCATCCGTAAGAATAATTAATTAAACCGGACCACCATGAGCTATTCAGAACATTTTAGATACGATGAAGTAAGCGTTTTTACGGAAAATGGAACGAAATATTGTATGCCTGTTTGGGCCTATCAAACTGAACTGAATATCAAGGTTAACACTAATGGTATTGAGGATGATATGGTTTCGTCGTTTAATGATTGGGCTGAGTCCCGGAAATTCCCACTATTTTGTACATTTGATCTGCCTGCGGGAATTTATTCGGCATATTTGTTTAAAACCTGTGAGGATTCCGAAAAAGTATTTGGAATTGATATTTCACATTATGAATATAAAGGAAAAAACCCATCTTTGCCTTCAATGAATCTACCAGCAGAAGATTGTCCATTCGACGAGGTGTTGCCGGTTCCCAAACAGGTAACGCATATTTTTGGAGACCCTGATATGGCTCTGAATTCTGAGTATGTCCATCTTGAATCTCTATTAACCGACCGCATTAACGAAGCAGGTATGCGCAAATTATCTGCCAGCCGTTTAGCTGATTTCAAGTTCAATTTTCCAAAATACCTTTACAACTGAGTAGCATCACTTTATAAAAAACTTAGCAGCTATTTTAAACCGACTAATTAAGCGGTTTATAGCTGCTTTTCTTATTTAAACCCTCCAGTCATTTCTTCGTGCTTGCGGCATTTTTAGCCTTTATCATTCGCTCCCGTCCTCTGAGGTCCTCTCTTACCTCGACTTCATGAAATCCTTTATTCTCGAGCAGGAGTTTCGTTGCCTCTCCATAACTCTCATTGATCTCTAAATACAATAAACCATTAGCTTCGAGATTATTTTTGGCGAAATCCGAAATAGCGTTATAAAATACCAACGGGTCCTCATCACTTACAAACAAGGCATTGTGGGGTTCGAACTGCAATACATTCTGATGCATCAGATTCTTTTCAGACAAGGTCACATACGGTGGATTACTTACAACGATGCTGAATTCGTGATTCAGGTTACTATCCGCAAGTTCAAAAACATCCTGAACCATAAATCTTACTTCCACCTGGTTAACAGCAGCATTTTCTAGAGCTGCCTCAATTGCTCCTGGAGAGATGTCTATGCCCGTTACATCTGCCTGCGGGAGATTCTTTTTTAACACAATCGGTATACACCCGCTTCCGGTACCGATATCCAGTATAGACAGATCTTTCAAGTCCAGAAGACTATCCTGTTTGTGCAAATCTTTTAGTATCCAATCTACCAATTCCTCTGTTTCAGGCCTTGGAATTAGAACCGCTGGGTTTACTTTGAATGGCAGTCCATAAAACTCTGTTTCACCCAGGGCGTATTGCAAGGGCATCCCGGTATTAAGAGCCTGGAGGATCTCCAACAATTTATTCTCGTCATCAGGTTTTAACTTATCATTCTTCGCTCCTAAGTATTCAAGCCGGTTTAACCCGCGTACAGAACTTATAGCAAGCCATGCTATATTTTGTGCTTCCTGAAAGTCGTATAGGATGGTCAATTGTTCGATGAACAATTTTTCTAATTCGCGAATCGTCATTATTAACTATTTGCCAAAGATAAAAGAATCGCCAGCAAGATGCCGCGTCTATGCCGTATTACCTCGAATCTTCTTACTTTTGCCCGCGATGCCCAATCATGAAACCTTTATGCGACGTTGTATAGAGCTTGCTCTTAACGGAACAAGATCTGTAAATCCAAATCCCATGGTCGGCTCCGTTATCGTTAAGGACGGTAAAATTATAGGCGAAGGGTATCATCAAACTTATGGCGCGCCGCACGCCGAGGCAAATGCCATAACCAGTGTTTTAAGTAATTATCCGGATGGAGAAAAGCTTCTAGAAAAGTCAACCTTATATGTTAATCTGGAGCCATGTGCGCATTTTGGCAAACGCCCGCCCTGCTCAGACCTTATCATCCGTTATAAAATTCCAAAAGTTGTAGTTGGTTGTCGTGACCCGTTCCCTCTTGTAAATGGCAAGGGCATTGAAAAGCTGAAGGATGCCGGTGTTCAAATAATAGAAGATGTTTTGACAGCTGAGTGCTTACAAGTGAACCGGCGCTTTATCACACGGGTTAAAAAACAACGGCCCTATATAATCTTGAAGTGGGCGCAAACTGCTGATGGCTATTTTGCTCCTGCGAACGGAGACCAGAAATGGATCAGTTCTGCAATGTCCAGACGCCTGGTTCATAAATGGCGTAGTGAGGAAGATGCGGTGCTCGTGGGATATAATACCGCAAAAGCGGATAATCCTCAATTAAACACCCGTCTATGGGAGACTAATAGTAAGTCGCCTGTACGAATAGTGATTGATCGGAAACTTCAACTTGATCATTCGCTGCATTTATTTGATCAGGCACAGCCTACAATTGTGTTTAATTCTTTGAAGACATATGTTGATCACAAGATTAAGTATCTGGAATTGGAGGACTTTGACCATTACTTACCTCAGCTGATATGCTATCAACTATATCTTATGGATTTCCAATCCATCATAATTGAAGGTGGACTCAAAACTCTGGAATTGTTTATCAATGCGGGACTTTGGGATGAAAGCCGGGTATTTATTGCTGACGAGAATTGGGGTGAAGGCATGCCCGCACCAATCCTTCCTGGTAAAGCTGACCACATCGAAACTGTTGACACTGACATTCTTGAAATCCGTTATAATTTATAATCTCTGATGATCTTTATATTTCTAAGTATTTGTTGCAGTGTCTTTGTGTCTGTCTTATTAAAACTAGCTAAACGATATCATATAGATGCTAACCAGGCAATTGCATGGAATTATCTTGCCGCCGGAAGTCTTTGCTGGGTGTTCTATCGCCCGGATATCTCCTCATTAAATATGCAGGCGATCCCCTATCCTATCTATATTCTCTTAGGACTCTTACTTCCCGGTCTTTTTGTGATTCTCGCACTATCAGTACGGTATTCAGGAATTGTCCGAACAGATGTGGCTCAGCGATTGTCCCTGTTCATTCCCGTAATTGCAGCATTTCTACTATTTAAAGAGACGCCCTCCATAATGAAATCAGCCGGCATCGCTGTCGGCTTTGCGGCTATTCTTTTCTCAATACCCTGGCAAAAACAAGACAAAAGCAGCACTTCCTCAGGCTGGATCTACTTGCTGATTGTTTTCGTTGGTTTAGGAATTATAGATGTCTTGTTTAAGCAAATTGCGCAAAATAAGGTCATCCCTTATACCAGCTCTCTTCAAATAATATTTATCCTTGCTTTTTTGATTTCAGTGATTGCGTTGGCAGTTATGTTCATCACAGGGAAGCTAAAGTTCGAATGGATTAATTTCATTTGCGGTATAATACTTGGAATGGCGAACTTCGGTAATATATTATTCTACCTGAAAGCTCATCAATCCTTAGCTCAGCAGCCTTCCGTAGTATTTTCAGCAATGAACATTGGAGTCATTATTCTGGGATCAATCGTAGGAATCCTGATCTTTAGGGAAAAGCTTAGCCGGTTAAATTATGCGGGAATAGCTTTGGCTTTGATCTCTATCATACTGGTTGTCCTAAGTTAATTGACTAATTCATTTATCAAGTCAATAAATAAGTTCTAAATATCCTAAAATGCTCTTTGACGATACCTATAAGACAATCTCCGCACCTTCAGAAGGTTTATTCAGAGACCGCGGCAGCAAGTTCCTCGGGTATGCATTTCCCATTAAATCCGAAATTGAGATAAAGAGTATCGTAAACTTGTTGAGATCAGAACATGGCAAAGCACGGCATTTTTGCTGGGCTGTACGGTTGACTGCCGACAGGTCTATATTTCGACTAAATGACGACGGAGAGCCTTCGGGGACAGCGGGCAGGCCCATACTGAATACTTTATTATCTGCCGACGTTACAAATATATTGGTTGTAGTTGTCCGATACTTTGGCGGAACGCTTTTAGGAGTTCCCGGGCTTATCAACGCTTATAAAACTGCTGCGCAGGAAGCCATTAAAGCCGCAGAAATAATCGAGAAGACGGTTAACGATGTTTATCGTCTAAAATTCGAGTACATCCAGATGAACGAAGTAATGAAGATCATTAAGGATGAAGAACTTACGATCGGCCATCAAAATTTTGATAACGATTGTTCACTTGAAGTCACAGTTCGAAAATCTCAGTTAAACCACCTTTTAAACAAACTGGATAAGATTGACGGGCTAAATTATGAATATTTGCACAGTCAATAAAGCCTGCCCGATCAAACTATCAAGGCAAAATTCTATTAATATAAAACGATGAAACCAATCTCAGAATCAGACCTCATCTTGAATCCGGATGGAAGTATCTACCATCTTAATATATTACCGGAAGATATAGCTGACACGGTGATAACTGTGGGTGACCCCGATCGTGTCGGAGAAGTGAGTAAAAGGCTTGATAGCATTGAGCTTAAAAAAGGTAAACGTGAGTTTATTACCCATACGGGTTATCTTGGTAAACAACGTATCTCCATTATATCAACAGGGATCGGTACTGACAATATTGACATCGTGCTTAATGAACTGGATGCACTTGTCAATATAGACTTCACCGAAAGAACTCCCAAAAAACAACTAAAGAGCCTTGACATTATTCGGATAGGCACATCAGGCACCATTCAGGAAGATATTGCAGTTGACAGTATTCTTGTATCGGAATTTGGGTTAGGCATGGATACTCTGATGAACTATTATATACACAAAGTATCAGGTGACGAGCATACCTTGTTAGATGAGATAAAATCTCATTTCCACCATATACAAGGAATGAATCCGTATCTCACGGCAGCCGACGAATCACTACTCAATAAGATTGGTAATGGGATTCAACGGGGTATTACGATAACCGCTCCCGGATTTTACTCACCACAGGGTCGGGAAGTAAGGGCGCAAAACTCTATTCCAAATTTTATTAATCTTTTAAAGGAGTTTCGTTCCGGAAAGCACCGGATAACAAATCTTGAAATGGAAACTGCAGGAATTTATGCCTTATCAAAGGTTCTGGGTCATAAAGCACTTTCCGTAAATGCCATATTAGCCAGCCGGGTTAAATTCGAGTTCAGCAAGGATCCACTAAAGGTAATGGACAAGACGATTGACCATGTATTCAACTGCCTTTCGGCTTCTTAATTCAAAGGGCCTACCCCCTTTCCTACAACGCTAGTACATAATTGTGAAACATCTCAATCGCCTGACGTTTTTTCTCATCTAGATTAAAGTCAAGCTTATTCTGAAGGTAATCTTTATAATCAAAGCCATTAATAGCCTTATCTTTAATCACCTCAAGGCGATTTTCTAATCCAAATTTTAAAGCTTTATTAAATTCTTGAATGAACTCCGTAGAGAGAGGCTTATTAGCTGCCCATACTGCAAAGGCAAACGGTAATGAAGTAAAGTTATGCCACTCTTTTGCAAGGTCATACGCATACCGGTATTCGTGCTTCTTCCCGAAAGTCCGGTCGCCAATTAAAACAAATGCGTCACCCTCTGTTTCAACGACTTGCGGATTTAATTTCCAGTAATTCTTAAGCAGCACAAGTGCGAGATTATTAGATGTGCGGGAATGAGTATCAAGCCTGATAGAAGTGATCTCCTCGATCGGTTTATCACTGAAAATGAAAACAGAATCTACCGCTCCGGTTGCTCCAATGCAGTAATCAGAAATGATTTCATATTGGGGAATGTTAAGCAGAGCCGCTACAGGCACAAGTCCGACATCAACCTGATCAGCTATAAGTTTATTAGCACATTCTGAAGGAATATCAAGGCTCAGATCAATTTTGTCAATGATGTCAGAGTGTGTAAGACCGAAAACGAAAGGTTTTGTATTTGTATATGAAACGGCGGATACTTTAACTTTATTCACAGGAATTATTTGGTATAAGATATTTTAAGTGATCGGTGTTGTTAAATTGAGCGATCCGAAACTTTTGTCCGTTGTACTCAACTTTGTACAAAGAGGTATTTAAATGTGGGAACCGGTCCATTGATGTTAAGGGAAGTTCACAAAGAAGACATAAAAACAAACGCATTGCCCGACCATGCATACAGATGAGGACATTTTTCTCAGAGTTATGTTTCTCTATCAACTTCTCCAGCACGGTCAACTGGCGTTCTTTGACTTCAAGCGGACTTTCACCCCTTTCAAACTTTTGGTGAAGTTCGCCGCTAAGCCAGTAGTGCATCATTTGCCTGAACGCTTTCCGCATTTCTTCAGAGCTTTCCTGACCTTCATACACCCCCCAGGCAAGCTCGTCAAGTCCCGGATATTGAACCCATGGAATACCGGCATCTATAAACTTCTTAATCGTCTGATGGGTTCGCTTCAGGGTTGATGTGTATATCTTGTCAAAAGGAATATGTTTGTAAGCTTGATAGAAGGCCTCGGCCTGCTTCCGTCCATGCTCGTTCAGATCGGTATCCATCCCCCTCCCCTGTACAATTCCCCTTTTGTTCAGATCAGTTTCCCCGTGCCTGATTATGTAAAGGGTTTTGACTACCGTGAATGCATCCTCCGAAGCAGATTCGTTTTTCATGTAAGGATCTCCCATATGATTAAAATCCATACTGCCTAGTTAGTTTCAACGCTCGATTCATTGATAACGGGCAGCTTATAAAACCGTGGCTTTACTTCTTCAGGAAACACATAATTTTCGAAATCCGTCACGACTCCGTAAAGGGTATCCCTTTCGATAGGATGCCTTCCGACGTGCTTGATCAATTCAACCAACTGTTGCGTGCTCATAGCCGGATGTTGTTCTTCAGCCCCGGCCATAGAGTAGATCTTAGTAGTGTCGTCCAGAGTACCGTCGATATCGTCTACCCCAAAGTTTAATGAAAGTTGAGCCGTATTTCGACTTATCATCGCCCAGTAAGCTTTGATATGATCAAAATTATCCAGGTAGATCCTCGATATAGCATAGTTTCTCAGATCTTCGATAACTGATACTTCCGGGATATGTGACATTTGGTTATCCTGATTCCTGAACTTTAATGGAATAAAAGTTTGGAAGCCACCTGTCCGGTCCTGCAGCTCTCTCAATTTCTCCATATGGTCCACGCGATGCTTGTATTCCTCAATATGACCGTAAAGCATGGTCGCGTTTGACCGCATTCCAAGTTTATGCCATTCCTCGTGGATTTGCAGCCATTGCTCACCGGTGCATTTGTCACGTGCAATTTTCTCACGAACCTCCGGATGAAATATTTCGGCACCTCCTCCCGGTATTGACTGCAGACCGGCTTCCTTCATTACTTTCATCCCGGTGGCATAATCGAGTTTAGCCTTTTTAAATATGTAATGATATTCGACGGGAGTCAACGCTTTCACATGCAGTTCAGGGCGGTGCTTACGAATCGCAGTAAAGAGTTCAGCATAAAATTTCACATCATATTGTGGTAAGACACCTCCGACGATGTGAACCTCAGTAACAGGCTGATCATCATATTTTTTTACGATGTCCAGCATATCCTCCATACTAAGTTCCCAGCCTTCAGAGCGTTCCTTGATAAGACGGGAATAAGAGCAGAATTTACAGTCGTAAACACACAGGTTGGTAGGCTCGATATGAAAATTTCTGTTAAAATAGGTTTTATCACCGTGCCTGTTTTCGCGAATATAATTAGCCAGAACCCCAAGGTATGGGAGATCAGCTCTTTCATAAAGAAGCACTCCCTCTTCGAAAGAAATCCGAACACCGTTCTGAACTTTTTGCGCTATGTCCTTTAGCTCACCTGATAGGGTGGCATCACCCAGGAGTATCTGCAAATTTCTCTCAGCCTTCATTTCTAATATTTGAACAAAAATACAATAATGACTCAAAAAAAGGGTCTAAGCGCTTAATGTTACAAATTAATGAGTTTTCATTTCTTTGATGTTCTATATTTGATCAACCCGCTATCCCCTTGATATGAAAATTGAAACTATTGCCATCCATGCCGGAAACAAAATTGACAGTGCGAGTAAAGCAGTTATTCAGCCAATCAGTTTATCTACGACATTTGAACGTGGAGCAGATGGCGGTTTTCCCGGTGGCTACATTTACACCCGAGCCGACAATCCAAACCGAAGTTCCTTAGAACAAGTACTCTATCAACTTGAGGGCGGAGCGGATGCCTGTGCTTTCTCATCCGGTAACGCTGCTGGCGGATGCGTGTTCCAGGCTTTAGAACCGGGCAGTCATATAATAGCGCCCGCAGACATGTATCACGGACTACGTAACCAGATCAATGAGGTCTTTAAGGGCATCCATGAGGTCACCTATGCTGACATGACGGATCTGCCTGCGGTGGAGAAAGCCCTCAGACCGTCAACAAAACTGATTTGGATCGAAACTCCATCCAACCCCCTCTTAAAGATCACGGATATTAAGGCATTGGTTGAGATCGCCAGAAAAAATAATATAATGGTGGCATGCGATAATACCTTCGCAACCCCTTTATTTCAGCGACCACTCGAATTAGGTTGTGACCTCGTAATGCACTCCACAACAAAATATTTGGGTGGACATAGTGATGTTTTGGGAGGCGCTTTAATAACCAGGGAAAAGAATGATTTCTGGAAAAGGATCAGAAGTATCCAGGAGTTATCCGGAGCGGTCCCCTCCCCGCTGGATTGCTATTTAACCGTACGGGGTATCAAAACTTTCCCGTACCGGATGCGAGCGCATGCGGCAAACGCTCAAAAAATTGCCCATTATCTTCATGAGCACCCGAACGTTGAACGGGTCTATTACCCGGGATTAGAAGGTCATCCCGGCCATGATATTGTTATGCAGCAAATGCATGGTTCCGGTGGAATGTTATCTTTTTTAGTTAAGGGTGGAATTACACAAGCCCTGAAAGTAGCCAATAATGTGAAGATATTCACCCAGGCTACAAGTCTTGGAGGTGTCGAAAGTCTGCTCGAACATCGGGCATCAATAGAAGGCCCGGGAACCAAAACTCCTCAAAATTTGCTCAGAGTATCTGTAGGAATTGAAAATGCAGAT
This sequence comes from Flavihumibacter soli, assembly GCF_010692725.1. Classification (GTDB taxonomy): domain Bacteria; phylum Bacteroidota; class Bacteroidia; order Sphingobacteriales; family Sphingobacteriaceae; genus Daejeonella; species Daejeonella soli. The sequence continues at coordinate 17,994 of NZ_JAAFZB010000088.1, forward strand.
GATTTAATCGCCGACCTTGATCAGGCATTAAAGCTTACCTGATAAAATCATCCTTTCGACGTTACTATTTATCTGTCTTGATTCCGTGACAAAATTATTGCAAATTTAATTTGGCATTCTATTAAACTATCTTCTATATTTGAAACATTATTTGGTAGCAATACCAATCTGTCTTCAATAACCTAATATAGGTTTTGATTTATACAGAAGTGGCGAGAGATCAGGCTCAATGACCCACTGACAACCCCCCAATCGGTTTTGGGGAAGGTGCCAATTCCTGCCCCTAACAAGGGAAACTATAAATTTATAAACTTATGCAACTGGAAATCAATTCTCTTCCTCTCGATCTCGTTAAAGAAATCTCCATTTCACGACCATTCTTAATGGATATCTGCACGGCATACAGCTATATGTGCTGTTGCTGCCGCTAAGCGGTAAATTGTTTCAATAACAATTGCCGGTGCAGATCTTCTCTGCCAATTCTATCTATTCTGACGTCTAAAAATCACATTCACTTAAAAACGAATTTCATCATGTCAACAGAGAATCTAAAATTTGAAACTTTACAACTACATGCTGGCCAGGAAGTTGATCCTACAACCGGCTCAAGGGCAGTTCCGATCTATCAAACATCCTCCTATGTGTTCAATAGTTCCGAACATGGTGCAAATCTTTTTGCCTTAAAGGAATTTGGAAACATCTACACCCGGATAATGAATCCCACGACGGATGTTTTTGAAAAAAGGGTGGCAGCGTTGGAGGGTGGTGTGGCAGCGTTAGCAGTAGCATCAGGACAGGCATCGCAGTTCATTGCACTAAACAACATCCTGCAGGCAGGTGATAATTTTGTATCAACGTCTTTCCTATACGGAGGCACTTATAACCAGTTTAAAGTAGCTTTTAAGCGTTTGGGAATCGAAGTAAGGTTTGCTGACGGAGATAATCCGGAAAGCTTTGAGAAGCTGATCGATGAAAAAACAAAGGCTTTATTTCTGGAAACAATAGGAAATCCTGGTTTTAATGTACCAGACTTCGAAAAAATAGCAGCAGTTGCTAAAAAGCATGACCTTCCTTTGGTTGTAGACAATACTTTTGGAGCAGCTGGCTACCTTTTCAGACCATTGGAGCACGGCGCTCACGTGGTAGTGGAGTCCTCGACAAAATGGATAGGCGGCCACGGTACCTCAATAGGAGGTGTTATTGTGGATGGCGGGAACTATAATTGGGGTAACGGCAAATTTCCACAATTTACAGAGCCATCAGAAGGATATCACGGCCTGGTATTTAACGATGTGTTCGGATCAGAAGGCCCCTTCGGCAACATTCAATTTATAATAAGAGCCCGGGTTGAAGGTTTACGTGACTTTGGACCTGCACAATCTCCATTTAATTCGTTTCTCCTTCTCCAGGGATTGGAAACATTATCACTCCGAGTGCAGCGTCACGTGGATAACGCACTGGAACTTGCTAAATGGCTGGAAGCACATCCTGAAGTGGAAAAAGTAAATTATCCGGGCCTCGAGAGTAGCCCTTATCACTCCATCGCAAAAAAATATCTTCGCAACGGCTTCGGAGCCGTCCTTTCCTTCGAAATTAAAGGCGGGAAAGAAGCTGCTACCAAATTTGTTGATAGTCTGAAGCTTATCAGTCACCTTGCTAATATGGGCGATGCTAAAACCCTTATTATACAACCCTCGGCAACCACCCATCAGCAACTTAGTGACGCCGAACAACAGGCCGCCGGAGTAACTCCTTCCCTGTTACGTATATCCGTAGGTATTGAACATATAGATGATATCAAGGCTGACTTGCAATTAGCATTCAGTAATATCAAAACCGAAGAGCCGGTGTTGCAGTGATAGAATGACACCTGATCGACATAATACTTTATAACAGAACATGAATACCAAATTTTATCAGCATAAAAAGCAATTTGTATTGGAGAGTGGCAAGAAACTTAGTGATTTGCAAATCGCCTATCATACATACGGTAGCCTGAACAAAAAGAAAGACAACGTAATTTGGGTTTGCCATGCATTAACCGCCAATTCGGATGTCTTTGATTGGTGGCCCGGACTTTTCGGCGAAAACTGCCTGTTTAACCCCGATGAGCATTTCATCATCTGTGCAAATATTCTTGGGTCTCCATATGGAACCAGTAATCCGCTGAGCATAAACAAAAAGACAGGCCAGCCTTACTATTTGTCATTTCCGGATATTTCGGTTCGCGACATGGTTAATGCTCATAAAATATTGGCGGAGCACCTTAAGATCACCGACATTGGCCTTCTGATCGGGGGATCCCTGGGAGGCCAGCAGGCTGTCGAGTGGTCCATTGCAGAGCCTGAGAGAATAAAAAGGCTGGTTTTAATCGCTACGAATGCTCAGCACTCACCATGGGGTATAGCATTTAATGAGAGTCAAAGACTTGCAATTACAGCAGATCGTACCTTTTATGCCTTAAGTCCTGAAGGCGGAAGTAAAGGTCTTAAAGTGGCCAGGAGCATTGCCTTGCTTTCATACCGGGCTTACGAAACCTACGGTGGCAGCCAATTGGAAGTTAATCTTGATAAAATTAATGGGTTTAAAGCTTCATCTTATCAGAACTATCAGGGAGAAAAACTTGTAAAACGTTTCAACGCTTACAGTTATTATTTGCTAACCAAAGTCATGGATAGCCATAATGTTGGAAGAAAGAGGAACAATATTGAGGATGCTCTTAAACAGGTTCGGGCTAAAACACTTGTCATCGGTATTGGAAATGATGTCTTGTTTCCAGTTGCTGAGCAACGCTTCCTCGCGGAATATATCCCCCATGCCCGACTCGTTGAATTAAACTCTTTCTATGGTCATGATGGGTTCTTAATCGAGACTGAAACATTAACAAAGGAAATTGGAAATTTTTTAAAAAGCAGCGACGCAGAAAAAACCGTGTTCAGCCTGCACAAAATAGCGTAACATAAGATGAGTAAGAAACTAACTATTGGATTATTTGGGTTTGGAGTTGTTGGCCAGGGACTTTATGATATTATTCGTACTAAAGATCTGAACCTGGAGATCAAAAAGATCGTTATTAAGAACCCGGATAAAGAGCGAACATTGGATGCAAGCCTCTTTACTACTGATGCAGATGAAATATTAAACGATCAGGAGATCAATACCGTGATTGAACTTATTAATGATGCGGATGCAGCATTTCACATTGTGTCTACCGCGCTAAAAAATGGTAAAAATGTCGTTTCGGCCAATAAAAAGATGATCGCCGAAAATCTTGAAGAACTGGTTGCGATACAGGAAAAATATGGAACCTCACTCCTTTATGAAGGAGCTGTGTGCGGTAGCATTCCAATCATTAGGAATCTGGAGGAGTATTATGATAATGAATTGCTGCATTCAATAAGCGGAATTTTTAACGGCTCCTCGAATTATATTCTCACTAAAGTTTTTTCTGAGAATATGGATTATCCAGGTGCCCTAAAACAGGCACAGGATCTTGGCTTTGCTGAAACTGATCCGATCCTTGATGTAGGAGGCTATGATCCAAAATACAAGCTGGTAATCGCTACTTCACACGCTTATGGTGTTTTTGTTCAACCCGAGGATGTGTTGAATATCGGGATTCAAAATCTATCCGATAAAGATCTTCAGTATGCCAGGGAAAAGAACTATAAGATCAAACTCATACCTACGGCTAAAAAGATCAATGAGAAGGAAATTGTACTCTACGTACTTCCAAAGCTCATTAAAGCGGACAATTTTCTCTACAATGTCGAAAATGAATATAATGGGGTAATTGTTCAGGCCGCCTTCGCCGATCAGCAATTCTTTTTTGGTAAAGGTGCAGGTGGTCATCCCACAGGTTCCGCTGTTTTGTCAGATATTGCAGCGCTCAGGTATGATTACCGTTATGAGTATAAAAAACATCAGCAAAGCAACTTAAATATTGTAAATGATATTATCCTAAACGTTTACCTGCGTTATTCTGATGATTCGCTCCTGCAAAGGCTTCAGTTCGAAACTATCTCCGAGCGTTTTTACGGTAATGATTTTCAATTTATCATCGGGCAGGTGAAGTTGCAAAGTCTTTTGAACAATAAGGATCTTTTAACCCAGGACGGCGTATTTATAGCGGAGATCCCGGGGGTCGAGATCAAAATAAACGATCCGGAGTTGCTAACCGAACTCGCTGAAATATTGCAGTAAATTTCCCTAAGGTAGTACGTTCAGGGTTTTTACTTATATAATCATATACCTTATATCTCGCGGGTGTTATCCCAGGCTTCCAGATAATCAGCTACTTTTCTAACGAATGAGCCTCCTAACGCACCGTCAACTACCCGATGGTCATATGATAATGACAGGAACATCATATGACGAATCGCAATAACATCCCCATACTCTGTTTCAATAACCGCCGGCTTCTTCTTGATAGCACCGACGGCCAAAATAGCAACCTGAGGCTGATTAATTATTGGCGTACCCATGACATTTCCAAAAGTACCAACGTTGGTTATGGTGAAAGTGCCATTCTGCGTTTCATCTGGCTTAAGCTTTGATAGTCGGGCCCGCTTTGCAAGGTCATTTACAGACCTTGTTAAACCTACCAGGTTTAGTTGATCGGCATTTTTAATTACCGGTACGATCAGGTTACCTGATGGTAACGCAGCTGCCATTCCGATATTGATATCTCGTTTCTTAATGATCTGAGTTCCATTTACGGTAACATTGATCATCGGAAGATCCTTTATCGCCTTCGCTACAGCTTCAATAAATATTGGAGTAAAAGTAATTTTTTCACCTTCGCGTTTTTCAAAGCTGCCTTTAACACGTTCGCGCCATTTAACAAGATTAGTTACATCAGCCTCGACAAAAGATGTAACATGCGGGGAGGTCTGCTTGCTCATTACCATGTGGTCAGCAATCAATTTCCGCATACGGTCCATTTCGATGATCTCATCGCCACCGCTGACAGAAACTACAGGCGCTGCTTGCTTTGCCGGTTGCTTTTCTTCAACAGGCTGGACAGGCTGACGCGCAGGAGCAGTAGCGTTGGCAGCCGGTGTTTCTTCTACCGGCACATCGGTTTGAACCTGCCGTTGCTTTACGAACTCCAAAATATCCTGCTTGGTAACCCTTCCTTCAGCACCGGAACCTTTTATCTGATCGAGCTCATTCAGATTAATCCCTTCTTCAGCCGCGATACTCTTTACCAGTGGTGAGTAAAACCTGGACGAATTACCAAAATTAACCGGGGCTGGCTTTTCTGAAGCCTGGCTCAACTGCTCGGTGCCTGGAACTTCTGCGGGCACCGGTGCTTCCTCAACACTTGTCGCTACCGGCTCAGTTGATTGTCCGTCGGCTTCAGTTTCAATAATGGCAATTACGGCTCCAACCTGTACAACCTCATCCTCGTTGGCCAGGACTTTGATTAACTTACCAGCTACCGGGGATGGTACTTCAGAATCTACTTTATCAGTAGCTATTTCCAAAACTGAGTCATCCGCTTCGATCATGTCACCGGGTTGTTTAACCCATTTAATAATAGTAGCCTCCGCAACACTCTCCCCCATTTTCGGTAATAATAATTCGTATTGAGCCATATTATATTTTTAGTTTTTCGAGTTATACTTCATCGCTACCCCGTCACATCGCAAAAATCAACATAAAATTTGCGGTATCAAGCTTAAACGCTACAAAAATAGTTTTTTTAGTCTATGCGTTATCTTCTTTCAGCAATTTAAAAAGCATAGTCAGCGCACTAATTGCTGAGCGTTCTATATTCTGTGCGCGTCTGCTGCCGAACTGAAACTGGCGGGTGACTATTTTTTGAGCATTACCCACGCCGACCCATACGGTACCGACCGGTTTTTCAGAAGTGCCGCCATCAGGACCAGCTATGCCACTAACCGCAATTGAATAATCCGAACGATATATCCGGACTGCTCCCGCGGCCATTTCCCGGACGGTCTGCTCACTGACGGCTCCATAGGTTTCAAGCGTTTGTGGAGTGACTCCCAGCATAACTTGTTTCAAGTCGTTCGAATAGGATATTGCGCCGCCTAAAAACACGGCGCTGCAGCCAGGATGTTGGGTGATCATATGGGAAATCAGCCCCCCGGTACAGCTCTCGGCGACTGAAAGGGTCAGGTTTCTCTCTTTCATAAAATTCAGAACTGACTTTTCCAGGGAAATGTCTGCCTGCCCGATTACATATTCAGAAAGCCGGCTGACCAGCTGTGTGCTGATTGAAGAAATCTCCTTCTCCAGCGATTCTTTACTTTTCCCGTATCCGCTCAGGCGGAGCCTCACCGTACCCAGTTTGGGCAGGTATGCCAGCTTAATATGTGCCGGCAGGGAATCCTCAATATCTGCGATTTTTTCCGCAAGTATCGATTCACCCAGGCCGGATGTTAATATTGTATGATGCGAGATGACTGGCAGGCGAAATGCTTCCAGTAGTCTTGGAATTACTTCCTCCTCCACCAGATACATCATCTCAAAAGGCACACCCGGCAGCGAAACATAGACCTTACCATCCTTTTCAATCCACATCCCCGGGGCTGTGCCATTCCTATTCTGAAGAGTGATACAATTCTCAAGAACATCTGCCTGTCGCAGATTCACTTCAAGCATCGGCCGGTTGTACCTGGCAAAAATACTCTTCACATTTTCAAGCGACTCTTCATCACAGCGAAAACCAGTATTAAAATATTCAGCCAGAGTCTTTTTAGTGATATCGTCTTTGGTAGGTCCGAGACCTCCCGTCAGAATAATCAGGTCGGCACGTGTCTGCGCGAGTTGTAAAGCGTCCAGGATATGCTGCCGGTCATCAGAGACCGAACTGATCTGCTTTACGCGGATGCCGGCATCATTTAACTGCTGTGCCATCCAGGCAGAGTTTGTATCTACGATCTGGCCAATCAGGATCTCATCTCCGATAGTAATGATTTCGGCAAGCATACTCTAAAAGCTATTAAAATAATCGCGCCGACGGCTTAGCTTCAGATCCTGAAGAATGGAAGCTTTTACTTTCAGATCAACGCTGTAACTGCGATACTGTCCGAATGGCACCCAGCGTACCGACATATCCCAGCAGTGAAGATCCCGGTAAATGGAAATCTGCGTCATGCTTAATTTACTTAACCTGAAGTCATAACCGGAAGTATATTGAACCTTCCATTTGGGAGTAAGATTGAAGTCGCCATTGAAATTAAGCGTGTTGGTTATATTGGCCTCGAGGCCAGGCTTCGTATACTGAAAGCTATAGGCAATATTTATATTCCAGGGCACATTAAAGTCCACAAAGGCATTTGGATCCCTACTGATCATAGCAAGTTCCTGTGCCTGTTGAGGATTGCCGCCCTGCATATTTTGTCCCAGCTGATTCAAATTATTATTGCGGCTCCGGGTAGCTGCGGAATTCAAACTGATATCAGTTGACAGACCAAACTGTGCTAAGCGGGGAACCTTTCCGGAATTGAAAGTAAACCTGTTAATTCTTGTGCCCCTATCGTTAATATCATACGGATCAAGGGTACCAAAAAAATTGATGCCCAGCTTTTGCTTAAATAGGGCTGTACGTCCTGAGAAACCAATCGTGGAAAGCTGGAACGAATCAATTGCAAAGTTATACCTACCGCTAAAGCTCAGACTCTGCAGAATGGGAATCTTATCGGAAATAGCGGTTTTAACACTATCCTGGGTATTAGCCCTTCTCTTTCCTTCAATATTATTGTCTATATTAAAACTGATACCAGCTTCTTTACCGAAACCAGGCCCCTGGTACACTCCCCCATTATAAATAGAGTATCTCAGGATGTCGCCCTTTGTGTTGGTCACCACGTTCCTGTAATACCCGAATCGATCGTCGCCGAAATCCGGACGATAATTAAAACTGACCGACGGAGTGATCACATGCCTTATTGCCTCAAGCTTACCTTTCTTAAATCTTTTCGTGCCGTAAAATTTGGTTGAGAACCCGGAATTCATGCTGTAATCGTATGCCCGGCTGAATCCAGGAATAGTATCTATAACCGGAATTCCGGATATTGGAAAGGACTTCATTCTTATTGTCTGCAAGTGCCAGGTCTCGTGATACTGCAATCCGGAATTGAATTGGAAATATTTTAGAACATTCAGCGACAGACTGATCGGGATGTTATGCTCGAAACCACTTCTGAACTTCGATAATCCATTCTCTCCAAAAAGCTCATCTTCCGTTGTATTCACGGAGTTACTTCCCCGGAAAGTGTAACCCATCGTAATCTTCTGAAACCACTTCTGTTCACCTACACGATCCTTACTGTCGAGAGGATTTATGGTCGTCATTCCTAAGTTAAAGGACGGTAGCTCAAGATATATTGTTCCAGCCTCAATTTCCTGACGGTGAGCCAATGTAGACGTGAAATTAAATAGCCCATTGGCAAAAACTTTTCCGTAGCTGATATTCGATGACATGGTATTCCTGGTAATCTGATCGTAATCATAAGTCCCACCTGCCGTCGTATTTTGGAAGTAGCTGCCGGTACCAGCGTTCACCGACGCACTGAATGTGGTTCCCGGATTAGCTTCTGGTCGCTGACTATGACTCCACATGATATTAAAATCCTTAGCCGGGTGTTCAAATGTTTCAGTTCCTTCCACCCCCGTTTTCGTTGATGCATAACGGAAACTTAATGAACCATCATACTTATAGTTTTTACGATATCTTGCCTGCGTATTCGATTCGTATGAACCCTTGCTATAAAAACTTCCTCGCACCGCCATATCCCAATAATCACTGATACCAAAGTAATAACCCAGATCCCTCATATAAAATCCCCGTTGAGTATCCTCCCCGAAAGTTGGAAATAACAGACCACCGGAACGCCTGTTAGGTTTAGGGAAAAAACCGAAAGGAACTCCTAACGGAATAGGCACATCTTCAACCTGAAGATAAGCCGGACCCGTTATTATTTGTTTTTCGGTCACGATGCCACGGGTAATATGAATTCCGAAATGAGGGTGCGGTAAATTACACGTGCTGTATATTCCCTTTTTAAAGAAACCTTCATCATACTCATTCTTCTTAAACTGGCGGGCCTGAAGATAGCCGCCTTCGACATCGGTAAAGACTCCGAAAGACTTCCCCTTCTTCGTTTTATAGTTGAAAACCAGTGAGTCAGTAGTAATCGCGGGTTCCGAACCCTGCTTAAAAATAGGCCGCCTGCTGTAACGATTAGTCTTGGGATCCGTATAACCTTTAGCAAAGGCCAGGTTATTTTTCTGATCCAACCGGATGTAATCAGCATCCAGTTCAAACTCATCATAGATAATACGTGCTTCCCCATAAAGGTGCACTACATTATTGATATGATCAAAGCGAACAGAATCCCTGGCACCGTATTGAACTTTAGATGTTAAACCGGATGTAGACTTAGACTTTTGTACTGAAGTATCCGTTTTTGTAGCAACAAGGGTTGTGTCTTTTTTTATGGGAGCAGGTTTGAGGACCGGTTGTTGTGAAAAGGCCGGCCCACTCAATGAAATAAGTGCAGAAAGAACGGTATATCTAAAAAAAGATTTTATAAATTCCAAATTCGATGATGAATATTATTTTTGCACAAACAGAATATACAATACGACCAAAATTAATGAAAATTATACCATTGAAAAGATACATTTCTTTATTGCTGTTATTAATGGTTTTCTCCGTGGCTGCTTTTGGAAGCAATCCGCCGGCAGCATACCGCATTAAAACAATTGTGATCGACGCTGGCCATGGCGGCCACGATGGGCATACTCATGGTAGCTTTTCTAAAGAAAAAGATGTAGCCTTACAAGTAGCCCTTCTCCTGGGAAAAAGCATTGAAGAAAAAATAAAGGACGTAAAAGTTATATATACGCGTACATCAGATGTTTTTGTTCCGCTTTACGAACGTGTAGGAATTGCCAACCGGGCAAAAGCCGATCTGTTTATCTCTATCCACTGTAATTCGATGCCGGTGAAGAGGGTATTAAACGGCTATAAAAAGGACAGCCGCGGGCGTAAGGTACCTGTTTATAAAACAGTTCAAAGCACCTCTACGCGGGGCACTGAGACCTTCGTCTCAGGTTTCGGAAGACTTGACGAGCAGGACGTTGCCATGCGTGAGAATGCTTCCATACTATTGGAAAAGGATTACAAGGAAAATTATGAAGGTTATGACCCTAAAGATCCCGAAAGTATAATCATGCTCTCTTTAATGAAAAACGCTTTCAGGGAACAGAGCATTAAGCTCGCTACCTTTATGCAGGATGAATATACACAGACTGGCCGTGTTGACAGGGGTGTCAAAGAACAGAGCCTTGCTGTTTTAGCTCGCGCAGGAATGCCTGCTGTACTTACTGAAATTGGTTTTATTTCAAATCCAACAGAAGAAGAATATATGAATTCGGAGAGCGGTCAAAACGAAATAGTCAATTGTTTGTTGAAAGCAATCCAGAGTTATAAAAAACAAGTGGAACTCGAGTAGAATGAATGTACTTTCGTTGACGTGGATTACCCGGAAGATTTAATATATTGTTAAACACGGTTAAAAAGAGGGTCTTCATTTTCGGATGCTATTTTCACGATAATCAATCTTAATCTTAACACTCTTTTAATGAAAATAACCAGCGAAACCAAAGTAGGTGTTTTAGCAGCAGTAGCAATAGTAATTCTGATTGTCGGGTATAGCTTCCTCAAAGGAAATGACGTCTTTTCCTCGGAAAACGAATTTTATGCAAAGTACGACCGGGTTGACGGGCTGGCTGTATCGAAGGCGGTTCTTGTCAATGGCTACCAGATCGGTCGCGTTTCCAAGCTTACTTTATTGCCAAGCGGTCAGATCCTCACCCAGTTCAAGATTGATCCTGAATATGCAATTCCGAATAACACAATTGCCCGCTTAGAAAGTACTGACCTTTTAGGCGGAAAAGCAGTGATCTTCGAACTTGGCAGCAGCAACCAGTACGCAAAAGACGGCGATACGCTGAACGCCAACATTGAAAAGGACCTACTGGAACAGGTACAACCGGTGCAAAAAAAGGCAGAGATGATCATTGCACGTCTTGATTCCGTTTTAACATCAGTAAACTCCACGCTGAGCCCTACCTTTCAAAAAAATTTCGAACGCAGCTTTACCAGCATAGCCCGAACTCTTGAAACCCTGGAGGGGACAACCAAAACGGTTGATGGCCTCGTAGGGAGTCAGAGTAGCCGCATCGCAGGAATAATGGCGAATCTTGAATCTATTTCAGGAAACTTCAAGGAAAACAATGGAAAGATCACTTCCATAATGAATAACCTTGACAAAGTCACCGATGAGGTTGCTAAAGCAAACTTTGCTCAGACCATGGCTGAAGCTAACAAAGCTGTTGCTGATCTGCAGGGAATAATAAACAAAGTCAATACGGGCAAGGGATCACTAGCACAGCTGATAAACGATCCGCAGATGTATAATAACCTGAACAACGCGGCCAGCAACCTGGACAAACTTATGATAGACCTGAAAGCTAACCCTAAACGTTATGTAAGCTTTTCAGTTTTCGGAGGAAAGAAAGAGTAAAAGGCTTTATCTTATTATTCGAACCGCTTCCAGGTATGGTAAGCGGTTTTTTTATAGTCGGAAAACACTTCCTTCAGTTGCCAGGAAAGTATTCGGAAAGAGACTTTTTGCTTCCGCTAAAACGGGTTCCAGCTCTCTGTAGCGGGCTGAGAAGTGGCCAATAAGTAATCGCTCGGCATTAGCCTTTAAGGCTACCTGTGCAGCCTGTAAAGAGGTCGTATGAAAAGTTTCACTCGCCCGGTCAACCATGTCGTGCATAAAAGTTGCTTCATGATATAACACATCGACATTTTCAATAAGATCTATGTAATTCCAGTCACATATAGTGTCAGAACAGTAAGCATATGCCTTTGGCTTATCTGGTTCAGTAGTTAGCTGGCTCGAGCCGTGTATTTTTCCCTTATGATCAGTGAATGGAAATCCCCGTTTTATTAATGAGATTTGTTCAACCGGGATATTGAGTTCATCTACCTTTTCCCTGATCATTTTCGGCAGCCGTTTTTTTCCTGAAAATTTAAATCCTGTACAGGGGATGCGATGGGCCAGGGGAATTGTCGATACCACTACATCATAGTTTTCAAAAATGGTCGTCGACTTCTCTGGATCGGTAGGCTGAAAGTTCAGGGGATACCGCAGTTCTGTTTGTGAATGTTTAAAATTAACCTCCAGGATCTCCTGCAAAGCAGCAGGAGCGTAAATGTTCATCGGCTTGGTGCGGCCGTTTAAATGCAGGGAGGATAGCAAACCGACGAGGCCCAGGTAGTGATCGCCATGGAGATGACTGATGAAAATATCATCTATTCGCTGAGCCTTTAACCCATAGCGAAGCATTTGCTGCTGGGTTCCCTCTCCGCAATCGACGAGAAAGAATTTTTCGTTGATGTTTAGAAGCTGGGCTGACGGATTTCTGTTAAATATAGGAGTTGCGGAACTGCTGCCTAAAATCGTTATCTCAAATTTCATGCGTAGCAGAACCGATATTATCTGGCTTCTTTCTTAAGTTCTTTCTCAATTTCCTCCATAAAGATAAGGTCAATACCTTCATCAACCGACCCCACGATGGTCAATACGTTTTCAAGCTGAGATATGGTGATCAGGCGGGCAACGTTCTCATTAATACCCGTTAATATAAAACTTCCTTCGGCATTCTTACAGATCCGGTGACCTACCAACAAACTTCCAAGGCCAGACGAGTCAGAGTATTTTACAGCAGAAAGATCTAGTATGATATTACGCTGACCCTCAGTGTTTGTAAGTATAAGTTCAGATTTTAATTGTGGGGAAATAAGGCTGTTAAGCTTGGATTCATTCAGCCTGATTAGAACATACTTTTCGTGTTTGTCTACTGTAAATTTCATGGTCTGTATATTAGATAACTCTATTACAATAATAATAAATAAAAACTACTTTAAGCGATTTAGTGCTTCAATAATATTGCGTTCTACACGCTCCAGGATGTTTCCCACATCCTGCTTCTGAAAATCCGTTCCGGTAATATGACCGTATAGTTCGATGTATCTGTCAGATATCGAAGTAACGATTTCTTCAGTCATCGCGGGTATCACCTGATCCTCTTTCCCCTGGAAGCCATTTTCGATAAGCCATTTCCTGACAAACTCTTTAGAGAGCTGCCGTTGAGGCTGGTTTTCAGATTGCAACTTCTCGTAACCCTCGCTATAGAAATACCTTGATGAATCGGGTGTATGAATTTCATCGATGAGATGAATTCTGCCTTCCGATTTTCCGAATTCGTATTTGGTATCAACAAGGATCAGACCATGTTTCGAGGCAATCTCAGAGCCACGCTGAAATAGTGCCCGGGTGTAATCTTCCAGCTGTGAATAATCTTCTTCACTTACAATTCCACGTCGAATGATCTCAGATCTTGAGATATCTTCGTCATGTCCGACAGCTGCTTTCGTTGTAGGAGTAATTATCGGTTCAGGTAGTTTGTCGTTCTCTTTTAGTCCTTCCGGGAGACTAACACCGCAAACCTCTCTCCTGCCTGCCTGGTACTCGCGCCATGCATGTCCCGCCAGGTAGCCCCGGATAACCATCTCGACTTTAAACGGTTCACATATCTTTCCAATAGTAACACTTGGATCCGGAACATCGATGACCCAGTTGGGAACGATGTCAACCGTATCCTGCAAAGCTTTGGAAGCAATCAGATTTAATACCTGGCCTTTGTATGGGATGGGCTCAGGCAGAACCACATCAAATGCCGAGATGCGGTCTGTAACAACCATCACAAGGAATTTATTATCAACAGTGTAAACGTCTCTGACCTTACCCTTGTAAAAACTGGTTTGCCCGGGTAATTGAAAGTGAGTTTCTTTTATTGCGTTCATTATGAGATATGAGATTTGAGATTTGAGATATGAGATATGAGATGTGAGATGTGAGATGTGAGATATTAGGTTTCAGGTATGAGGTAAGAGGTTTCAGGTATGAGGTCCAACGTCTAATATCTAATGTCTAATATCTAATTATTGTATATCACCGTAAGCCCTGAGGATGTTTCTAACCAGTTTATGCCTGACAACGTCCTCACCGCTCAGATAGATGATATCAATGCCTTTGATATCGGTTAAGATCCTTAAACCGGTATGGAGGCCTGAATGCTGCTTTCGGGGAAGATCTATCTGGGTGATATCACCTGTTACAATAAATTTAGCTGAAGGTCCCATTCTTGTTAAGAACATCTTAAGTTGCATGTCAGTAGCATTTTGTGCTTCATCCAGGATCACAAAACAATTATCGAGGGTACGTCCCCTCATAAAAGCAAGTGGTGCGATCTCTATAATCCGATTTTCGATCATCACTTTTAACTTCTCAGCCGGGATCATATCATCGAGCGCATCATACAAGGGTCTGAGGTAAGGATCAATCTTTTCTTTGAGATCGCCGGGTAAAAAGCCAAGATTCTCCCCTGCTTCAACTGCAGGTCGCGTCAAAATGATGCGCTTAACCTCTTTGTTCTTTAGCGCTCTTACGGCAAGCGCAACCGCAGTGTAGGTTTTTCCTGTTCCTGCCGGTCCGATTGCGAATATAATATCGTTTTTACCGATACTTTCAACCATCCGCCTTTGATTAGCCGTGCGGGCTTTAACAACGATGCCATTCGGGCCGAAAACGATGGGTTCTCCCCCACCAAAACTCCTGCCTTCCGCACCGTCGCTTTCCTTATTCAGGGTAACAGTGGTGCCAAGAATATTTTCCAGATCGTTGTTATTCAGGCTCTGAAATTTATCTACATGATCTATGATGTCCTGAAATTTAGAACTAAAATTATTGAGTTCCGATTCATCACCCAGAACCTTAACCTCATTCCCGCGGGCAACAATTTTTATCTTCGGAAAATGTTTTTTTATTATCTCGAAATATTCGTTATTAGCCCCCCACATTACAAGAGGGTTCACGTTGTCTATAGAAAGATTTAGTTCGTTCAAATTAGTTGTTTTAAATTGGGTATAGATGTTTATTTGATTAAAAATTCAATCTTTGTATCCTTGTTTACCTATCGCAAGAATAACAATTTATATTAACATTTTAATGGCAATAATCACTTTAACAACTGATCTCGGCGATAAAGATTTCTATCAAGCCGCCCTGAAAGGAAGCATCCTGAGCCGCTTGCCTACGGCAAATATTGTTGACATTACCCATAACATTTCTGCTTTCAATATTCAGCAAGCAGCATTCATTCTTAAGAATTCTTTTCACTATTTTCCGAAAGCAACTGTCCACCTGATCGGTATCGATTCAGTCTTCAATGAAAAGACCCGGTACCTGGCATTAAAATACAAAGATCACTATTTCGTTGGATCAGATAACGGAATTTTCTCCCTTCTTTTCGAAGAAGAACCTTCGGAAATAGTCGAGCTCAACATTATGCAGGACTTAAAATACCTGCACTTCCCCCTCTCGGATATCTTTTCAAAAGCGGCGTCCCACCTCGCTAAAGGAGGTAAACTCAAAGAGATCGGTATCCCGGTGGCTTCCATAGAAGAACGAACGACTTTACAACCGGTCATTGAACGCAATCTTATTCGCGGAAATGTTATTTACATCGACTCCTTTCAGAATATAATCACCAATATCACTAAAGATATCTTCACAAGGGTTCAGAATAACCGCGAATTTACTTTGTTTTTTAAGCGCAATGAATCTATTTCCCAGCTAAGCTGGCACTACAATGAAGTTCCTGAGGGTGAGAAGCTGTGTTTATTTGGTATCAGTAATCACCTGGAGATAGCGATCAATAAGGGCAATGCCAGCGGTTTGCTGGGCTTGCATATTAACGATATTGTCAGAATAGAATTTCATTCATGATCACCCGCCTTGTTAAACTGACCTTGCAGCCCGATCGGGCATCACAGTTCGAAGCTATATTTTATAAAACACAATCGCTGATCGAAAACGCCGCTGGCTGCCAGAAGACGAGTCTTTTCAAAGTTGCCGGTGAAGAATCGCAATACTTCACTATAAGTTACTGGAACAGTGAAAAAAGTCTCGACGATTACCGGGCCTCCGACCTGTTCAAAAACGTGTGGTCTACAGTTAAACCCCTTTTTTCCGCAAAAGCGGAAGCCTGGACATTAAACGGAACGGTTCCCGCCCAGGATCTCTTCTAGCTGTTGTCCTAATTCAAAGATATCAGTAAAGCTATTGTATAGCGGCACAGGGCTCAATCTTATTACATCGGGTTCACGCCAGTCGCCAACAATTCGCCGGTTTACAAGTTCATCAAAAATTTTCTTTCCGTCCTTTTCCGCAATTAAAGAAAGTTGTGCGCCCCTGCTATGAGGTTCCCGGGGAGTAATAATTTTGAACTGTTCCCTGCCGGCGGATCTGTTAACTTCATGGATGATAAATTCAAGATAGGCAGTAAGCGCTATGCTTTTTTCTCTTAAGGCCTCTATCCCACCGGCCTGGTCGAATAAAACCAGCGAGGCTTTGTGAGCTGCCATCAGCAGCACCGGGCTGCAGCTTAATTGCCAGCCTTCTGCCCCTTGTTGCGGCACAAAGCCCTTTTCCATTTTAAATCGGTTTTCTTCGTCATATCCCCACCATCCCGCAAAGCGATTCAAACTTCCGTTATTGAAATGACGCTCATGGACGAACACACCGCTTATCCCTCCGGGGCTGCTGTTCATATATTTATAGGTGCACCAGCAGGCAAAGTCAGCATTCCAGTCATGCAATTTCAACGGAACGTTTCCAGCCGCATGAGCCAAATCAAAACCGACAAAAGCGCCGGCGGCGTGACCTGCCTTCACAATTTCTTCCAGATCGAAAAACTGTCCGCTGTAGTAGTTGATACCACTAAAAAGCACAAGGGCGATTTCATCGGAATTCTGCTCAATGACCTTCGTAATATCTTCAGTTCGGAGAAGGTCTTCACCTTCGCGCGGTTTTACCTCAATTATCGAGGTTTGCGGATCCAGGCCATGGAAACGAACCTGACTTTCAACAGCGTACTGATCTGAGGGAAAAGCACCCGCTTCCATCAAAATCTTTGTTCGCTTTCCTGTTGGCCGGTAAAAACTGACCATCATCAGGTGCAGGTTGACAGTCAGCGTATTCATCGGGATGACCTCTTCAGGCTTAGCCCCAACGACAGGCGCCATCAGTTTTTGCATCTCCTTATGATAGAACATCCAGGGACTGTCGCCATCAAACCAGCCTTCCACGGCAAGATTCTCCCAGTTGCTGAGTTGTTCGTCCAGATACTTCTTCACTGGCCGCGGTTGAAGGCCAAGGGAGTTACCGCAGAGGTAAATGATCTCCTTGCCCGCATGTTTCGGAATCAGGAATTCATTTCGAAAATCTTTAAGCTTATCTGCGGAGTCAAGAGCCAGGGCAAACTCCCGCTTATTTTGAAAATACATGGTCAATAATACAAAAAAGCCGGTAAAAGTACCGGCTGCTGAATAGATGAACAAATAGAAGATCGCTATAATTCAATTTTACCATGCTGACCTTCATGATACTTCTCTCCGGTTACGATGGCTTTTGCGATCTGGAACAGGGTGATCATTTTACTCGAACTGCTGTCCCAATATTCAGCCTGCAACGGACTAACTTTTAATAAAGCCAAATCCGGATCATCGAGTCCTTTAGGAAACCATGCCTTAATTGCGGGATTATAAAGCTCTTTCATCTTTGACCAATCGTTCACTATCCTGGCATAGCCGCTAATACTGATATAGGTGTTTTTTGAAGGACTCGAATAAGCAAGGCAGATCTCATGATCACCGGCTACTTCATCTGCCTTTTCAGAGTACTCACTAGTAAAGAACCAGAGATTGCCTTCAGCATCAAATTGAGCTGTGGACATCGGGCGACTTCGAAGATGACTATCCTGACTCGTGCACAACATAGCGATCTTGACTTCGTCCACCAGCGATTTCAGCTTCTTTAAACTCTCCTGCTTGTCGTTTTCCATGATCTTAATTTTTTTGATAAGAACATTCAGCGACCCTGCTAAGTTTTACTTTGAAGATGAAAGCTTGAATCTGTAAGGATTGTCCGTGCCTGAAATCCCGGGACTAAATCCACCTACAAAGGAAATCAAATGTGAGGCTTGCTTACATTCTTATTTCCCTTCATATAAAACCGCCAGGGAATAGTCTTGTAAGGGCCGTCGTAATTCATTCCTACCCGAGCAGAAGCGATAATATCACTCTCATTAACAATTTCGTTCCGATCCTCTATCCAGATCTTATCTTCCAGTAAATTAATACCATTATGGGCCTTTACCAAACCCAAGGCTTTAGCCAAAGCTCCCGGCCCACGGCATAGGCGGGTATCCTCAGTAAAAAGGTTTCTTCGCTCCCGCATCGTTTCTATTCCCACCCTTGGATCAACAGCTCGTATTAATACAGCGTGAGAAGTCCCGTCAGTGCCTGTCACCACGTTCAGCATATCGTGGATCCCGTAGCAGATATACATATAGACAACGCCACCTGCCTTAAACATAATTTCATTCCGAGGGGTCTTACGATGGTTATAGGCATGTGAACCGCGGTCTTCGGGACCCTGGTAAGCTTCCGTCTCCACAATCACGCCACCCGTGAGCTGGCCGTCAATATTGGTATAGATATGCTTTCCCAGCAATTCCCGGGCGACCAAAACAGCATCATTGCGCTGGTAAAAACTTAGAGGAAGTTTCAAGATTAGATGTTAGATTTTAGATATTAGATGCTAGACTAGAAACTAAATACTTGATACCTGATACCCGATAACTGTTACCTGATACCCGATACCTGATACCTGATACCTGACACCCGATACCTCAGAAACTAATCAGTTCAATGATCTCGCTAAGGTACTTTTCGTCATCCTGATCGAAATGATCCAGATGTTCGCTATCCACATCCAGCACGGCGATTACCTCATTGTTTCTGATGACCGGGATTACAATTTCAGATCTCGAAGCAGAACTGCAGGCAATATGTCCGGGAAAAAGATCAACGTCCGGCACAATCAGAGTTTTTTTCTCCTCCCAGGCAGATCCGCAAACACCCTTTCCCAGGGCGATCCGGGTACATGCCACGGGGCCCTGGAAGGGGCCTAATACAAGTTCACCTTCCTTAACAAGATAAAAACCAACCCAGAAAAATTTGAACTGCTCTCTCAGTGCGGCCGAAACATTGCCGAGATTGGCTATTATGTCGGTCTCGCCTTCCAGGAGCGCTTTTAACTGGGGTATAAGCGATTGATATTGTTCCGTTTTACTTGCTGTGATGATATTCAGATCTTCTGCCATCTTACAAAAGTAATATCATTAAGGAATTTCAAACGGATTTCAGGCTTTTCTTACACCCTTCAGACGAATTATAATTATACTCATCGTCAGCATCTTGAGCGAAATAAATGATATGCATGCATAACGATAATAAACCATTACCCCTTGTGCTAGTCATACTGATGGTTTCCCGGTACAAACACAGAATTATAACTGTATAACATATTGTGGCACCAAATTTTCAATTAAACACACAAATAGACAAAATGCGTAGAACCTTACTATTGGCTGCCCTCTTTGTAGCATTGGGAGCAACCACATCATCAGCTCAATACAGCAATCGCGACCGGGTAGAACGGAGGGTTACTCAACCGGGGGTTTACCAGGACGAACGCGGAGATTATCAATGGCAAACCGTTGAACGCAGGGTCTGGATTCCCGAGCGCCGGACATCAGGTGTATTTGGCATAGGTTCCCGTACCATACCCGGACATTACGAAATGCGCACGGAACGGATCAAAGTGTATCGTAACGCCAACCGTAATAATCAATATGGAAACCAGCGCCGCGGCTGGGAAGGAAAGCATCCTCACGGAATGCCTCCCGGACAGCGTAAAAAACTAGAAAGCAGAAGATATGATGATCGCTATGACCGAAATGACCGGAATGATCGTGATGACCGCTACGATCATAATGACCGTTATGATTCAAAATCAAAAGGCAAAAAGAACAAAGGCGGCCATGGCCGTGATAATGATTAATCAGTTACCTTGTAAATCAATTAAAGTCCTCAGCTATAAACACTGAGGACTTTTTTTATTTATTAGCTTTGACCCCAAAATTTACTAGCATGAAATTTAACCGAAAAATAGCGGCATTGACCGGCATGATGGCACTTGCAATCGCAGGAACTTCATGGAAGGTCTTTGAGGAAGGAATGTTCCCTCTCAGTGAAATAAGCAAACTGGATCTGAAGAAGGCAGGACTAAAAATTGACCAGAAAGATATATACAATCCTGATGGCGTAAGTCTTATCGATGCGCTTGTGAATGTGGGCGGTTGTACCGGTTCATTCGTTTCAGATGAAGGACTTATCGTTACCAACCACCACTGCGCCTTTAGCGCGGTTCAACTGGCCAGCACCCCGGAGAAAGATTACCTTACGAACGGCTTTGTAGCCCGTCAGAGGGAACAGGAAATTGAAGCAAAGGGTTTAACATGCCGGATAACAGACAGCTATGAAGACGTTTCGTCGAAGGTTTTAGGGGCGGTAAGTAATGAAACTGACCCGGTGAACCGAATCAAGATCATCAATGATCAGATGAGGATCCTTGCTGAGCAGGCAGAGAAAGCAGATCCGAGCATCAAGGCCGAAGTGTCTGAAATGTTCATTGGTAAAAGCTATGTGTTATTCAGATATAAGACCATTCAGGATGTTCGCCTTGTTTACATTCCACAGCGGTCTATCGGTGAATTTGGTGGAGAAACCGATAACTGGGTATGGCCACGGCACACAGGCGATTACTCCTTCATGAGAGCTTACGTTGCCCCTGACGGCAGCCCGGCGAAGTTCTCAAAAGACAACGTTCCTTATAAGCCAAAGAAATTTTTGAAAGTGAATCCTAAAGGAGTAAATGAAGAGGATTTCGTTTTCATCCTTGGCTATCCAGGAAGAACCTTCCGTCATCGCCCGGCACAATTTATCAAGTACCAGGAAGACTTCTTACTTCCTTATGTGTCTGAACTTTACGACTTTCAGAATAAAGTAATGGAAGAGGCTGGCAAAAATGACAAAATCACTGAGCTAAAGCTGGCAACACGGATAAAACGAAATGCTAATACGCTTAAAAACTATCGGGGCAAACTCAAAGGATTGAGCGGCTTACAGCTGGTAGAACAGAAAAGAAAAGAAGACGCTGCACTGTCACAATTTATCAATTCGAATGCTGAAGTAAAGCAAAAATATGGCACCCTGATGAGCGACATTGACAAGCTATATGGCCAGATCTTTAGCGATGCTTCGCAGGATATGTGGCTGAGCCAGATATATACCAGTACAAGTCTTGTAAACATAGCACGCCAGGTAAATAACTTTAAACAGTCGCTTGCTGCCCAACCTGCTGCGAGCCGGACTGAATTCTATAATTCCAATATTGCTAAATTGGAACAGGCCGTCAAAAATATCTACAACAGCTATGATCTTGGCACGGACAGAACTATTTTCAAACGAATGATCACTGATGCTTCGGCCCTCCCGCAAAACCAACGGATCAAAGCGGTAGACAAACAGCTTTCTAAAGGATTCGATAAGAAAGAACAGGTTAACAAGTTTGTTGAAAGCACTTTACAGTATACCAAGTTAAAGGATGCCTCCTACACCCTTAACACGCTGTTAAAATCGCAAAAGGCAATAACGGAATACAATGACCCGCTTCTGGCTTTCGAACAGGAACTATCTGCTGAGGCAAACCAGCTGAAAACTGAAAAAGATCGCCGGAACGGTTTGTTGAATAAGCTAATGGGTGATTATGTCGCGGTAAAGGAACAATTTCTTAAGAAGGACTTCATCCCTGATGCAAACAGTACGCTGAGACTGACCTACGGATATGTGCGTGGTTACTCCCCTGCAGATGCTTCGTATATGAAGCCGTTTACCAGCGTCAAGGGGATCATCGAAAAAGGAAGTACCAACAATCCTGAGTTTGCCTATCCACCGCAAATAAAAGATCTGTGGCTGGCAAAGGATTTCGGGATCTTTGCTAAAAAAGATATGAACGATGTACCGGTGGCATTACTGTATGACATGGACACAACAGGCGGGAATTCCGGGTCGCCAATTATGGATGCCAACGGACAGCTGATCGGTGTCAATTTCGACCGCGCGTATGAAGCAACAATCAATGATTACGCATGGAATCCTGCTTACAGCCGTTCCATTGGCGTGGACATACGGTACGTCCTATGGGTTGCATCGAAAATCGACAAAGCTGATTTCCTTCTTAAGGAGATGGGTATCTAGTGAAGAAAAGCGGAGCCCCGGGTAAACTTTATCCGGGGTTTTTAATGACAAAATTAAAGCCGGCCAGGTTAATAACAATGTTAACCTATACTTGAATACAAGTACGTTAATTAACTTCCTAACAGTAAATTAGCGCAATAAATATTAATAAATTATATCCATGAGAGTTGTTGCGGAGTTACCACATGCAGTTTGCAAGATCACCATTTTTTCGATGAACCAGAAGTTCATCATCAAACTTGAAAAAGGAATATATGAGCAAACTTATAAGGTCGCGGAGATTGATCTAACCGATGGGGTTAATGGTGTATTTAAGATCTTAGACGATGAATTCATGAAGGCGGTAGCGCATCGCTTTGAGACAATGCGCGCCGATTTCCATGCTGCATTTGGCAGGTATGAAGCACTATAATTGCCTGTGGAACTTCAAACCCCGAATTTATTTTTAGCTTCGCCCTTCCTATGAAATCTGTAAATGTTTACTCCCTGCTGGTAGTCTTAATTTTAGCTTCTTCCTGTAAAAAAACTGTTAGCGAACTCACGCCCGAACCCATATCCTTTAAGGATAGCGTCTCGTTTATAATGAATGGAACGAAATACAGCTTTACTGAAAGGAACACGAATGGAATTGGAAACAGACAGGTCAACATTAAACCTTACGCCGCTCTCCTTAGCGATCGGGACTGGGAATACGAAACGGGCGGTTTTTATTGGTATGGAGATAAAGACTCGACATTGTATGATACTTTTTACGGTTTCCATTCTCGAAAAGATTACGACACTTTCCAAATTTCATTCAGCAAGAAATTCCACAATAATCAACTGCGGAAAAGTTATTCTACTTTATTTGTTCCAGCCGATAATTCCGACCTCTTCAAATTAGGAGAACAGCACTTCGCCGTTGACCTGAACCTTGAAAATACAATGGACGGGATCTCTGTTGAATTTCACCAGCCTTTTAAGGCTACAATGACTTCCTATATCCCGGGATTTTCGATATTGATCAATACAAATTTACCAAAGACTATACAAGATGATTCCAGGTTTGAGATTACCCAGGTGAAACGATTGGATGATAAATATTACCTGATTGAAGCAAAGTTTACGGTAAACTTATTCGATGAAAATGCACAGCCATACCGACTTGAAAATGGCTTCCTGCGAATTAAAACTGGAATGAAGGTGTTCGATCCGTTCGAGCCGGCGAATGCCCTCAAGTAGCTGATATTTAGAGCAGCCAAAACCTGATCGGAAACAGGATCATTCATGGAATGAAGCTGAAAAATCCTGAATTCCGCAGGTTATATAATTTGATCCTTCAATCCGTAGTACAATCTTCCTGCTGTTAGCCAAGGTTCAAGAATCTCCCCAGATACTGACTATCGGACTGCGCCGACCGGTCGGCCGCAACAAAGCCTATATAAACATCCACTTCCGCATTAATCATTTCAGGGCTTATCGCCATGCTATAAGTCCCGGCGCGTCGGTAAGGCCCGTCATAAACCCTTGTCAAGGCCTTAGAATTTGACCGGTCATAAACGAGTATCATCATCTGATCGGAATGCTCTGAAGCAATCGCCGGAGCGACGGTCCATGTTATTTCAATATTACCATCGGCAATATGCGCCTGGGGATCCAAAGCACCCGGCAAATCGCCGCCGCTCATTCTGAATAATGCAGGATCTATATAGAAATCGTGTTCCTCACCAGCCACAGCATACTTCCGATTGTAGGATAGAGCAGCCCTGTAGCCGCCGGTTCGGGTAAACCAATCTTTAAAGCCGGCCTTCACCAGGTCTTTTATCGGATCCAGATGCTCCAGAACCACCTTAAACTTTGCCTGGTTCATTAACTCCCTGGGAGTGATCTTCTTCTTTTTTCGCGGCAGCGAACGCATATAATACCTCCCACCATTTGAAACACCTACTTCCGTCCCTATTTTTCCACGGAATCCGCCCAGGATTCCCTCATCTATAATTGCCATAAATAATTCAATCTCTTCTGAATAAATAAATCACTACAAGATATTTAATTAATTTAAAATTACAAATTCGCGATTTATTCAGTATCTGATAACGGGTTTTTGATATGCCTTTGATATAGTGAGCATATAGTTAGTATATAGTTAGCATATAGTTAGTATATAGTTAGCATATAGTTAGCTCCAGAATTTGTTAAGATTTTCTGGTTCCCAAAGTCTGCCTTTGTTCTGCCTGCTGGTGAGATCAAAAAAGATACATTACCGGCCTGGTGAAACATACAGAGCATGTATAATAAAAATGTGGTATCATCTCAGCACGCAGCTTTTAATACCAGGTTAAACAGTGAATCCAATCAAAGCTTTTCTCCATGACGATTGGGTATAAATCTTACAGGTATCAAAACTCTTCTCCTTGGCAACGCAATATGTTGATTACTAGTTATTTAAATATCAAAACCAAATTAAATTTTGCAAGGACCCTGTTTAGGAAGGACATCTAGTAACTGTATATTAATTATAAATGAATGTGAAATAATCTAAATCGCTGAAAACAAATGATTTATAATTCTATTCAGAATATTGTTTGGAAACCCGTAACAGCCAAATATCTGCGATCCAGACGTGTTTTAACAGATTTTCAATTCGCTGTTTTGCATCCCAAAAAAATTCATAATTTTGATGCATGACAGAACAAATCAGATCACCGCGGTTTCTCGTTTTAACTATCCTGATAGTTTGCGCCGCCTTAACACGTGCATTACCCCTGCTTATACCTCATATCTGGAATTTCACCGCTGTAGGTGCCCTGGCTATTTTTTCGGGAGCACAGTTTAGCGATAAACGCTTAGCCTTTATTATGCCGCTTGCAGCAATGGCGCTTTCTGATCTTTTCATCGGGAACGGATTCAGCATGGTGGTTTATCTAGCTTTTACGGCGATGGTACTTTGCGGATTTTTGATCCGCAGCAAAGTAAACGTGGCAAATGTTGCTTTGTCGTCAATTGCCGGAGCTTTGGTATTTTACCTGATCACGAATTTCGCCCTTCTATACCCTGTGACCCAGTATCCGCATAACATGCAAGGAGTGATTGCATCTTATATCGCGGCGTTGCCGTTTTTAAATAATATGGTTGTTGGTAACCTTATTTTTGGTGCAATTCTTTTTGGAAGCTTTTATTTCCTGGCTAAACGTTACCCGGTACTTATAAACAGATAAGATTTTTTTAATGACATATAAAAGCCCCCGAATGATTTCGGGGGCTTTTCTTTTTAACAAATGTCTATTCCATCTACCAAATTTAGGCACGCAAAGCAAGATAAGAAAACGCAAAGCCCGCAAAGCCTATCCGTTTACCTCGGTTTAAAATCAACTATTACTAAACTTTGCGTCCTCGGCGTCCTAAACTTTGCGACCTTTGGGTGAAATAATAGCCTAGAAGGTAGTGTTTAAGTGTCAGTCCGCTCCACAAGCTCCCTGACAAGTCGCGGAACACCAAGGACTGCTTTCTCCTGGACAACATTAATCTTATTGAAATGATGCACCGTCGTTTTTGGATCGACCAGATAGATCTCCGCAGTTGGCGGCACAGTATCAATCAAACCTGCAGCCGGGTATACCTGAAGTGAAGTGCCGATAATTATCAGAATATCCGCTTCCTGGCAGATCTCCACAGCTTTTTCGATCATTGGGACAGGCTCGCCAAACCAGACGACATGCGGCCTTAGCTGGTGGCCTTTTTCACAGAGTTCACCCATTTTCAGATCCGGGCCATCTATGTCGTAGGTGAGGTGCGGATATCGTTCAGACTGTGACTTAGTGATAATTCCGTGAAGGTGTATCACCTGCCCTGATCCGGCCCGCTCATGAAGATCATCAATATTTTGAGTTACGATAAAGACTTCATATTTATCCTCAAGCTGTACCAGCGCTTTATGAGCTTCATTCGGGTTCGCGGCCAGAACCGACCTTCTGCGCATATTATAAAATTCCTGCACCATCACCGGGTCGCGATGCCAGGCTTCAGGGGTGGCAACATCATATACATTGTGACCTTCCCACAGACCATCAGCGTCTCTGAAAGTTTGCAAGCCGCTTTCCGCTGAAATGCCAGCGCCCGTCAACACGACTATTCGCTTTTTCTTCATAATACCTCAATAAGTTCAACCCTGCAGACTGTTGTTTGTTCACCCGACCTTAATTCAAAAGTTCTGAAATGCCGGTTGCCTGTCTTGAAGTTAACCGGGTGCCTGAAAACGGGACCATCAAAACAGAATGTATGAAACTCACCATTTTCCCCCGCCGGGTCAACATTTTCGGGAAGGTCATTCAGAAATGAAGAATCCACCATTCTGTCTAAAAAAGCTTCGTCCAGCTGAGAGGTATTTACACAGCAGGTAATTGCTTTAAATCCTGACCGGATAAAGTATTGCATAAGGTCCGCAGAATTTAGTTTCCACAGTGGGAAGACAGCTTTTAATCCGGCCTTTCTGAGGAGGTCTTCGCGGTAAATTTTGATATCTTCCAGGAAGATATCCCCATAAATGATCGTGCTGACACCTTTATTCTTAAGTTCACGATACAACTCAAGCAGCTTCTGCTCATACAAACTATTTGCAGGATGCTCTTCCACGACCATCTTTGTTAATGGCAGACCTGTTTGCACCGCTTGCCTTTCAATAGCGGCTTCAGAAATTTCATGCACTGAGGTTTTACCGGTACCGACAGTTACGGTAGTGACCAATCCAACGATGTTTAATCCGGGATATTCCCTTGCTTTTTGCAAAGCCATTGCTGAATCTTTACCGCCGCTCCAGAAGATCACAGCATTTTCGTTTCGGTTGTTGCCCGTGTTATTCACTTGGTCTTTCATTTATGCAATATGTATCAAAACAAAAATAGCGATGAGAATTTCTCACCGCTATCGATAATTTAAAATATTAAAAGAAATATGTGACTACCTGATCTCCCACCGGAAACCGGTATTGAAGTTTAAGCCTTTCGTATTATACCCTTCAAACTCCCGGTAATTCTCATCAAGCAGGTTTTTGACATCTGCAAACAGGGTAAGTTTTGAAACTGGCTGATACTGAATATAGGCATCGAGCATATTATACGATTCTAAATCAGCGCTGACCTGGTTAAATGATGCATCGAAATAATAATCTTCCCGGCTGCTGGTAAATTTATAGCTCATGCTCATCAGCACCGACTTACTGATAGTTAATCCTGCAGTAGCGCCGAACGTATTCTTAGGACGCCTGTACAGATTAAAGGCTGTGCCAGCAGGAGAGGTCATCTCGCCGTTTACATAAGCATAGAACGCGTCAATAGTAAGCTTATCCGCGGGCTTATAGCTTATCTCTGTCTCAAAACCTTTATCATTTTGCTCATTCTGGTTAATATACCCGAATCTCGTGGCACTTAGCTGCCCGAAATCAATTACATCACTGATCTTACGATCGAAATACGAGAGATTTACATTCAGTTTTTGAGGAAGCAGGTCGAAGTCAAATCCGGCTTCGTAAGTTCGGGAGGTCTCAGGCTTTAGATCCAGGTTTCCGTACTCTGAAAATAACTGGTAAAGTGAGGGAACATGATAGGCAGAAGAGATATTGACGAATAATTTGTACCTATCGCGGATGACATAGGACGGGTTAATGGTGTAAGTGAAGTTCTCCCCGAACTCGCTATGGTCGTTTACCCGTCCACCCAACTCGGCATTAAAACCGCTGCCGGTCTTTAGGAAGAACGAGGTAAATATACTTTTGATATTATTATCAGCGAACAAAGGCGCAGAAAAGGGATTCTCCTGTTCAGTAGCTGATCGTTTATAGCTAAGTCCGCTGGTTAATTCAAGAAAAGAGGTCAGCGCGTAATTAATACCTGCTTCGGCCTGCGAGATCTGGCCCCGGTTATCAGTGATAGAACCCTGGTTATCAAACAGATTCTTAACTGCGTTATGGGTCATGTTGAAGTTGAATTCGCCCTTACCGAGATTCAACTTTCCACCTAATCCGGCAATTACCGAATTTTTCTGGTAAGTATAGTCGTAAGCATCAGCGAAAGCGCCGTTGTCAAGACCGGCTGCATTGCCGTTCGCCTGTATATGGGCCCTAAGCGATAACCTCTCACTCACCTGCTGCCCAAGATTCAGGTTTACAGATCGCTGAGTGAATTCATCTTTATCAAAATTGGTTTCGCCGGCACCGGGGGCCGCAGTTGAAAAGTTCTCAGAGCTCAGGTTTGAGGCAGTAAAGGAGATCGAAGTTTGGCTGATGTTACCATTAAGTCCCAGCACCTGTTTATATGTTTCATAGCTGCCGCCGGTAGCAAGGACACTGGCAGTTAATTTGCCGGCACCTTTTTTAGTAATGATGCTGATCACCCCCGCTACAGCATCAGAGCCATATAAAGTAGAGTTGCCTCCCTTAACGATCTCAATCCTTTCAACCTGGTGTACCGGTATTGCTGAAATATCATATTCTCCGGTGATCCCGGAGGCATCATTCATCGGGATTCCATCGACCAGTATCAGTGTGTTTCCGGGTGCAGCGCCGCGCAGGTATACCGATTTGATATCACCCGGTGTGTTGCCGTTGCCCCCTATTGTCAATCCTGCTACCTGGTTTAAAACTTCAGGCAAACTTCTCCCCTGGCTTCTGGACAGCGTCTCAGCAGAGATTACCCGCACCACCTTACCGATTTCAGATTGTTTTTTGGATGAGCGGGTTGCGGTTACAACCACCTCGTTCAGATTCCGCACAGGTTCCTGCTGGGCCAGGGCATTGCCGCTCAGCAATACCAGTTGTGCAAGCCCCAGGCCTGCAGCAACATAATTTTTTTTTGTTTTCATTTTGTTGTGAGTGATAAATCCTCACAGCAAACAGAACATCAGAATACATGAAATGACCACATACGTCAAGGCGGTCACTCAAGCTTCAATCCCCGAAAGCTATGAATTAATAATACTTCTGGCAGGTCTTCTGACTTACTCCCCTTTGGTCCGTCTTCCCATTCTTATTGAACAGTGACTTTATTGAACCTCGGTTACGGAGCTTACAGCTGCGGGACAGTTACGGATTCTCACCGTATTCCCTTTTCATCCCGATTGCTACATCGGGAACCAAATGCAGGTGCAAAGGTATCATTAGCTTTATTATTTGCAAATCATCGGGGCATATTAAAGCATGATGACTTATTTTCTATCTTTAAGGTATGAAACGATCAATATCCGCCCTGCTAATAATGATAGTTACCTCCTTAAGTGCCAAAAGTCAAAATATTAACGATATAGATACCACCTACCTGAAAAAAATATTGGAAGACAATCCTGTTCTTTTCAACGACGTACTCAATCACCCTAACCACAACGAGGTTCAGATACTTTATACCCGCATTAACCGCGACGACAAGAACCTTCCGAGTTTCACATCCTATGGCTACCGCTTAAATCCTTCCTGGTATTTCTATCCGGCAAGCACCGTTAAATTACCAGCGGCAGTTTTTGCCCTTGAAAAGATCAATGCACTGAAGGTGAAGGGTCTCACAAAAGAAACGACTATGATCACGGACAGTGCCTTTGCCGGACAAACCCGTGTTGAACGGGATAGCTCTTCAGAAACAGGCTTACCGAGTATTGAACATTATATTAAAAAGATCCTCTTAACCAGTGACAATGATGCATACAACCGTATTTATGAGTTTTTGGGACGCGCTGAGATTAATAGTAAACTACGAAAGAACGGCTTGACTGACAGCAGGATACTGAACAGGCTGGCAATTGGTGATGGAGGTGAATCTGCAAAACATACGAACCCGGTTTCATTCTACGATGGTAAAAATTTAATATACCAGCAGAAGCCGCAATACGACCCAAAGGATTACCCCCTTGATCTTGAAAACCTGATACGCGGCATGGGGTATATGGATGCTAATGAACACCTGGTAAACGAACCATATTCATTTGCTGATAAAAATGTTTATACGATCGCTGATCAGCAGGCCATATTACGGAAACTGATGTTCCCGGAAGCATTTCCCCGGGCGGAAAGATTCAATTTGAAACCTGACGATTATAAACTGATGTATAGGTATATGTCCATGCTGCCTTCTGAAAGTGATTATCCTAAATATGATGCAAAGGAATTCTGGCCGGCTTATAGTAAAATGCTTTATTATGGCCGGGAAAAAGAAGCTGTGATTGATCCTGACATACGCATATTTAATAAATATGGTGATTCATACGGTTATATTATCGACAACGCATATTTCGTTGACTTTAAAAATCATGTTGAGTTTATGCTCACGGTGGTGGTTCAATCAAATGAGGACGGAATCTATAACGATGGTAAATATGAGTATGAAACCGTGTGTTATCCTTTTATGAAAAATCTTGGCAGGATAATCTATACGCATGAACTGAAGCGGGAGAAAAAGTATCTGCCAAACCTTCAGAAATTTCAGTTCAAATATTGAGATAGCCGGGAAACTTGTCGGTTCACTCCAATCCTATCTTCTTCAATATTTCATGATATCGCGGATCGTCACGTAACGGTCCCGCCTTGGGATCAATTTTTAAACTACACAGGGATTCCTCATGCATGTCCAGGCTTTTCTGAAGCCATTTAAAGGCCTCATCCTTTTCACCCAATGCACCGTAGACTAATCCCAATGCGCGATAATCGTTCGGACTCAGCTGATTCTTCTTCAGTACATTGAGTATTGCATTTGCCTCGCTGGTCTGCCCCGATGCTGCGTAGATATATGCAAGAGCAACATCCGTTTTGCCTTTGTTTCCCGTGAGATCACCCCACTTATTATTTTCTTCAATAGCTTTTTCGGTCATTCCTTTTGCCTGATAACATAGAGAAAGAAGCCGGTAAATAGGTATGAAATCTGGATAGAGGTCTAGTGTTTTCATTGCGATCTCGATGCCATCATCATACTTTCCTGTGTAGTAATAATGTATGCCTTTATCTTTCATGATTCCCGGCGAAACAGGATCCAGTTCGACAGCAAGAGTGATCTCGTGCAGCGCTTCTGCAAACCGGCCATTAAATAATAACCATTCGGCATACCAATGCCTGCCGGTAGCATATTTAGGATTCAGTCCGATCCCAGTCTTGAATTCTTTCTCTGAATTTACCCAATCCCAATCATTCAGCATAAGTGCTGTTGCCAGTGAGATATGTGCCTCCCCCAGGTTAGGGTCTAGCTCTAAAGCCCTTTTCACGGCCATCATTTGTTTCGGGAGCAGTTCTCTTCTGGGGATGTTGGTATATTCTCCCATAAGACTGTAAGTATCTGCCAGGCCCGACCATGCCAGGGCATAGTCAGGATCCTTTTGAAGTGCTTTTTCGAAGAATCGAACCGCTGCTTTCATTCCCTCTTCATTTCGCCGGTTCCAGAAGTAACGACCCTGCAAATACAGCTGGTATGCTTCTGTGTCCTGCGTATGAGTCCTGGAAATCAGTTCGCCTTCATTGCCTAATAAGGTTACCCGGAGTTTCTCGGTAATGGCGAGTGCTATCTCGTCCTGTATCGCGAAAATATCTTCCATGGTCCGGTCGTATCGCTCGCTCCATATGTGAAAGCCATCTGCCACATTGATCAGCTGAGTAGTAATACGAAGCCGGTCTCCCTGTTTTCTTACGCTTCCCTCCAAAACAGTGCTTACCCCCAATTCTTCACCAACCTGTCGCAGGTCTATATTTTTACCTTTAAACTGAAAAGAAGAAGTACGTCCTGCAACTTTCAGATCGGTTAGATGTGCCAGGGAACTAAGTATCTCCTCTGCCATTCCGTCGCTGAAATACTCCTGATCCGGGTCATTGCTCATATTAACAAAAGGAAGTACTGCAATGCTTTTGGGAGGTCGTTTAGAGAGCGAAGGGCTGGCAGGTTCAGAATCTGTAATGATCTTATAAATCTTCACGGGTTCCTTTACATTCTTCAGAACTTCCTGCTTAACGAATTCGGTAGCTATTTCATGCTTATTGGAAACATTGTTGTACACAGACTCAGAGATATAGATCCCTCCGGGCGCTGCAATAGCCTGGATCCGAGACGCGATGTTTACTCCGTCGCCGAATACATCGTTATCTTCAAAAACTACTTCTCCGAGGTGAATTCCGATTCGCAGCAAATATTCATTATTCCTGTTGCAAGCTTCCTGGATCCTGACAGCGGCAGCAACGGCATCAGTCACTGTAGAAAAGCTGGCCATTACACCATCGCCCAGCTCCTTGATCCACCGGCCACCGTACTCCTCAACTATCGGTTTTTGAAGGAGCCTGTTTTTAGTGAGCAGGTCAAATGCCTTACTTTCGTCACTACCCATAATAGCGGTGTAGCCGACTATATCGGTGAACATTATGGCAGCTAACTGGCGGGATTTAGACACTCCACATTTTTTGAAGTATTAAGTTAAAGAAAAGATTGAAACTATTGTTTCAGTGACTTTCGCCCATAAGGTTTAGAGCCGGTGCGCTTTACTGGCATAGACGGTCTGAAAGTGCTTTCACCGAAACAAAATCAGCAGTTTAAAACACCCTTGTCAAATTCCTGTTATCTAATCACAAACAAAGATAACCTATGCTCGAATCAATCACCCGGAAGCTCACGGATGCTGTAAAAGGTCCGTTACTTCCTCAAAATGAAAATGCTAATGTAAATACTCCGGAACGTCTTCTATCTATTTTGGCCGGAGCAGTAATTACCTATAAAGGCCTGTCCCAGATCGGCAGGCATCCATTGATAGCTCTTCAGGAAGCAATGGTGGGCGGTGTCTTACTCTATAGGGGTGCCACCGGCGTATGCCCGATCTATTCACGCCTGGGAAAAGACAGCACGGATACGCCGGCTATAAACATTACCGAAAGATTTATCGTGAATAAGCCTAAAGAGGAGGTCTATGCGTTTTGGAGAAACTTTGAAAACCTTCCCCGTTTCATGAAACACCTTTCCTCTGTAGAGGAACAAAGTGAAGACCGGTCACAATGGAAAGCTAACTTACCCGGCGAACTGGTTAAACTAACCTGGAATGCAGAAATTACCCGTGAAGAAGAGAATAGCTATATAGGCTGGCAATCAGTAGAAGGCTCAATGGTCGACAATGCCGGCAAAGTTGAATTCAGTGATGCTCTTAATGGTTCCGGCACAGAGTTGAATGTGGAGATTAGTTACTTTCCGCCGGCAGGTAGCCTGGGTCAGGGAATCGCAAAGCTTCTGAACAATGTATTTGAAGACATGATTCGCAAGGATGTCACTAACTTCAAGCATTTTGTTGAAGGCGAAGAATACAAAACATATGTAAATTCACCGAGCTTTGTAGAAAAGATTCAGAATACCTTTAAATCCAAATAAGGTTAGCCGCATTAAGCCATATTATTCGCTCTTAATGTCCAATCATTAACAGCGAGATAATATGGCTTTTTTTACCTGTAAGATCTCTCTTTCAGAAAAACAACTCTTTCTAAGGCGCCAATAGTGATAAGGAACTGCGCCGCCATATAGGTGGCCATTATAAATACCCCCGAGGATACGAAAGGGTAGACAAATTTATTGATGGCAAGCAAGACATCCGAGATAATAAAAAATATCGCTCCGGAAAGCACAAGCTGAAAGCTTAAAAGGTTGACGCGTCCATAGCGGTAACCTGCCATAATAGCCATCAATGAGATGACAATCATGTAAGCCATAACAGGTATTCTCAGATCCGCCAGATAGGGCCTTATCCACACATAGAAGCCAATTGTAAATGCTGACATAATAAACAGCATCAAATGGCCATACTTCTTTGATGCGTCCGGGTCGTATTTATAATCACGAAAAAATGCTATTGCATAAAAAATATGTGCGACAAGAAAGGCAGACAGCCCTGCAATAAAAAAAACTCCACCCTTACCCGCAAATAGTAATGCAATATCCCCGGCAAGAGAGAATAACAGGCCTCCGAAAATGAGTTTACTGAAATTTCCGTATAAGCGTGTTTTGTTGACCAGATACCCTCCCAATATGATACATATCAGAGGTTTAATGAACAGACGGGCTTGAGAAATATCGAATATTTCTATAAATATGTCTAAGAGGGCTATCAGAAAGAAGCTTATACTAAAGCTTAGATGGCGTTTCCACATATGCTAATTGAGGTTGAATCAGGTAAAACCATACGAGTGAAGTAATACATAAGGTTGTATTTACAAAAATCAGAAGGGCATTGCCTGGTTGGGGCATATATGTAAAAATCGTGCCGAGCCAGAATATTAATCTGAAATATTCAAATTTCTGTAACCAGCCCTTGTGCTCAAACAGAGCCCCGCAAGTAGTTAAAGTGAGTACGACGAGGATTGTCGAGCTGATGAGTTGAAGGCTGTTAAGCTTTGCGCTGAAGAACAAGATCAGGGTAGCAAGAACCAGAGCGAGTAGAAACTGCACTAACAGATACCAGATAAGTTTGCGATTATACTCCGGGCTGTATTTCAAAATTTCCTTTGCTTCAGGCGCAGAGGTTTCCGGAGCCGGGACTAATTCTTCCGGTAACCAGCCTGGCGGATTAACGAAAACCTTTAATTTATCCTTTACTGAAGAAGTTTTGCGTGTAATCTTAAACAGCTCATACCAGTAATGAAAGTTTGCCCATACCGGGTTCCAGCTTGCCAGGGGTTTTGTGATACCGTACACGACCTCCTCCTCCTCAGCCTGGAAGGTTCCGAACATCCTGTCCCATATGATAAGTGAACCTGCGTGATTTTTATCAATATACTTCTTATTCGAGCCATGATGCACCCTATGATGTGAGGGTGTATTGAAGATCCATTCCAGCGGCCCCATTTTTCCGATTGCACGGGTATGGATCCAAAATTGATACAGGGTATTAAAGGAGCTGACTGTGAGAAACATAATCGGATCGAACCCTGCAAAGGCAAGCGGCAGATAAAATATCCAGGAAAAACCTCCCTGAAACCACGACTGACGCAAAGCTACTGTGAGATTATATTCTTCAGATTGATGGTGAACAATGTGTGCTGCCCATAAAGCATTTACCTCATGACTCATCCTGTGAAACCAGTAATAGAAGAAATCGACACCAACGAACAATAGCAACCAGATCCAGACCGTATTGGGAAACGTATAAAAACGCCAGTGATCAAAAATATACAGGTAAGCAAAAAAAGTTGCGGTCTTTAAAAAGAGTCCGACAAGCTGGGAGCCTATCCCCTGACTTAAATTAGCTATAGAGTCATTTAAACGATAGTAGTTAAGCTTCCTGTAGACCGAATAAGCAATTTCAATCCCGATAAGGATAAAAAACACAGGTATTGAAAGAGTGATGTAATCAACCATTGTAAACGAATGTAATCAATAACACTGAATTCGGGAAGCACTGTTTAATACACAGGGGATCACAATTGATAAGCAAAATTCTTAGGGAATAAGTATCTTCACGACTTTTAAATCAGACAAGTATGACAAAGGAATTAGTTTTGTTGCTGGCTTTTGTACCAATAATGGCCACGGCTCAAAAGGAAAAAAACACTGCGCAAGCAAAGAAGGTTGAATCTGTTTCAGTCATGAAAACTAAAACAGACTCGGCCAGTTACGCCTTCGGTTTAAAGATAGCTACAGATCTGAAATCCAGCGGTGTTGAAGCACTGAATATCGGGCTATGGAGCAAGGCAATGGAGCAGGTATTTAAAGATGAAAAGACCGAGTTATCAGAGCAGCAAGCTCAATCCATTATAACGTCCTTTATGGGTGAGAAAAATGAGAAAAGGTCAGAAAATCTGAAAGCGGAAGGCGACAAGTTTCTTGCAGAAAATAAGAAGAAACCCGGCGTTGTTACTACTGCAAGCGGACTGCAATATACGATCCTGCAACCCGGAACAGGTCCTAAGCCTTCACGCGATTCTGAAGTGACTGTTCATTATAAAGGCACCCTCCTGAACGGAAATCAATTTGACAGTTCGTATGACCGGGGTGAACCCATAACATTCGAGCTTGCAAGAGTTATCCCTGGGTGGGTTGAAGGTCTTCAACTAATGCAGGAAGGTTCAAAGTACAGGTTTTTCATCCCATGGAAACTAGCATATGGTGCTGAGGGCGCGGGTCATGATATACCCCCTTACAGCGTTCTAATATTTGACATCGAGCTTTTAAAATCAAAATAAGCGTTTACCAGGCTTCAAACCGCGTTTGTATTTGGCCTGGTTAATCAGTACGTATATTTCGATTAATAACCTTTGAACATGAAATTTAAACTAGGTGATTTCGTTCGTTTCGTCGATGAACGCATTGAAGGATATATAACAAGAATTATCGACGATCAAACAGTTGCTGTAACTGACAAGGACGGCTTTGAAATCCCGGTAATGGTATCACAGATAACCTGGGTTCACGGGCATGAACCTGCAGGCCGCAAGGCAGCAGACGAAAAAGCACCCGTGCAAAAGGATTTTCAAAGCCAGGGAATCTATCTTGCTGCTGTGAGCGATGAACGCACTTCATCGGTTGTGCATTTTCATGTACTTAACGAGAGCAGCTTTCAATTGCTGGTCTCCGTTAAAACGGAGAAGGATGGCAAATACAAGGGTGAATTCTCAGGTGAATTGGCAGGCCAGTCAATTGCTAAGATCTATTCAGCGACATTATCGGAACTAGATAAATGGCCTGAATTTCATATACAAATACTGCGATATACCAGCACTGACAGAAAACCAGAGCTACCCTTATTTGTCAGCAGACGATTCAGAGGAAAAGACTTTGCGGGAGCAAAGAAACAGGTGCCACTTCTGAAGGGCACAGGATGGATGTTTCAGCTTGACGAGCCAGAGTTGGTAATCGATGCACAAAAGCTTAAGGAGAGCTTTCATAAACCGGCCATTGAGAAAAAACTCATTGAGAACCCCGGCAAGGAAGTTGATCTTCATATTGAAAAACTCCGGGATGATCACCAGTTTCTAAATAGTTCCGAAATCCTCGACATACAATTAAACTTCTTTAAGAAAGCTCTTGAAGCCGCTATCGTTCATAAGCTCGATTCAATCATCTTTATTCACGGAACCGGAAACGGCACGTTAAAAAACGAAATCCATAAAGTTCTTAGCAAGCATGTGCAGGTAAAAACATTTATGGATGCCCGTAAAGAAAAGTTCGGCTACGGAGCTACACAGGTTGTTCTGAAATAGCCCGGATACTGGACTTTTCTTTTCTTCTCTTTTTGTTTAGCCTGGCAATCCACATAATTGTCCCGGTCACTGGGAATGTGGCTCCAAGCAGGCAGGTGATAAATGCGATCACCTTTGAGTAAACACCGAATATAGAACCTGTATGTACGGGCTTAAAGGTCGAACGAACTCTTTGCCCAAGATTCTTATCACTGAACATCAAGGCCCCAATTACCTGTCCGCTGTACTGATCAAGATAATAGGTATTCGATGCCATTTCAGGCGCAGTCTCAGGCAAAACTGTCACCGCAAAAACACCTGTTGAATCTTTTGGAAGGGAAATATTGTAGTACAATACACTCTTAATATCGCTGGAAGCTTTTGATAA
This sequence comes from Flavihumibacter soli, assembly GCF_010692725.1. Lineage (GTDB taxonomy): Bacteria > Bacteroidota > Bacteroidia > Sphingobacteriales > Sphingobacteriaceae > Daejeonella > Daejeonella soli. The sequence continues at coordinate 55,866 of NZ_JAAFZB010000088.1, forward strand.
TACGGCACCAACGTTTAGAGGTTTTGCAGTTTCCGAATAAGCTGAGACAGGGGGCTCAGCAGGAGGTGCCATTTCAGATCTGGTCACAGTATAAATCCCCTTGTTGAACCATTGAAATGACCATGCAAGACCAGTAAAAGCAAAGATGAAGAGGAATATAGCAGTATAAAAGCCAAGTACAATGTGAAAATCATGATTCAGCCTTTTCCAGCTGCCATCCCATTTGATCTTCAACCTTTGTGTTAATATCTTACGCGTCTTAGGCCACCATAAGATCACGCCGGTGATCAAAATAAAAAGGAAAATAAGAGTTGAAATACCTACAATATACTTCCCTGGCCCATCATTCTTGCCCAGCAGCCATCGATGCAAAGCAAACACTTTATAAAAAAACGTTTCCCTGTAGCTGTAGAGTTCAACGAGGCTTCCGCTATATGGGTTTACGAATGCTATTTTCCTGACACCTTCGCCACCTTTACCTTCGCCTTTAACTTCCTTCGCTCCCTTCGAAGCTTTATCGCTTTCATCTTTGGAAGACTTATCCTTTTCGGTGATATTGATCTCAACAGTGCGGTTCGGATCAGTATAAGCTTTGTAAGTGGTAACCTTAGCATCCGGGTATTGAGCCTTCACCTTTTCCAACAGAATATCGGCCGAGAGTCTTTGTCCGGTCGGCTCTGCGTAATACCGATCAGGACTAGTCATTTCCTGCAATTCCTTTTCAAAGACCAGTATAGCACCTGTTAAACATACGATCAGAATAACGATGCCTGCGGCCAAGCTCAGATACAGGTGAATTGTGCGGAAAAAAATCTTCATATAATATCAGGGAAGGCTCGTTTAATCAACGACCGTTAAGTTAGCTTTAAAATTTATAAGAAATGGTTGTGAAGAACTGACGTGGGGCAATAGGATTAATACTGTTATCGTCATGCGCATTGTAACTTAGTTTATCCGTCAGGTTCGAGACCTTAGCCCGGAAAGCGAATTTTTTGTATTGATAACCAGCAGAGGCATCAAGAGTAGTGAATGCAGGCAGAGCCATCAATTTATAGGCATCGTTCTGTACATTCAGGCGGGTAGAACGACCGGCATAACGGTCTCCGAAATAAAGTGCACCGAGTCCCAGATCAAAACCGCGGAGCTTACCATTATTAAATGCGTAAAATACACTTGCGTTTGCCGTATGAGCCGGGTTATACCGAAGTTTACTGCCTACCTCATAGATCGTGCTTTCTGTATAGCGTGTGTCGTTATAACTGTAGCCTGCCATAAATGAAAAACCTTTGTAAGCTCTGCTTGACAGATCGAGTTCAACCCCCTTACTTGTTACCTCTCCCGCCAGTTCCTGTGCTGTTGGAAATGCTGGATTATATTCCGGACTTCCCGGAAGGATTACCTGAGCCTGGTCGCTGTTAATGATCTTATAGACTGTCAGGTTTGCCGATAAGGCACCATTTAGAAAATCATTCTTCACTCCTGCTTCATACTGGTTAAGCATAGACGGTGATAAAGCTGACCCGGTGTTGTCGATGCCGGTATTAAGGTTGAACGAGTTAGCATAGCTTGCAAACAGTGCCATCGTTTTTAAAGGTTGATAAACAATTCCCAGCCTTGGAGTTAATGCATCATCATACTTGGGTTTGCCCTCAACGTTTGTGTTGGTAGCTTTTGTCAGGACATTATTCCGGGTTTCCATGTATGAATATCGCAGGCCCGCAAGAAGTTTAAAATTATCAGTCAGGCTGATAAGGTCCTGTGCATAAACACCCGCTCTATTTACAGGATTTGTGTTGACTGTTGTGATTGATGAAGCTGGAATATCCGTGCGCTGCGCCGATTGATCGAAATTAAAGATATTGACTACGTCATAGGTTGTTGACTTCGGATTCGCCGGATCAAAAACAAATGAGTAGGCATTTGTCCGGGTATTATACTTATCGATATCAGCCCCCACAAGAAGACTGTGTTTGATCTTTCCTGTCAAAACTTCACCGGTCAGGTCTAATTGCCCCAGATAGTAATCTTCGCCGATGGTACTGCGCTGCAATCCTCGGTTCCAGGTTCCATCAGCCTGAATGTTCGTTGGTCTTGAAGTGCTGAACTGATCCAGGTTATATGACTGGGCCGACGCCATAGCCTTTAACTGCCATGTTTTATTGATATTATGGGTCAGGGTAGCGGTCGATGACAGTTGATCTACATTGTATCTTGCCCATGAAGCTCCAATGAACTGGGTCCGCGGAACCGCCGCGATCTCATAGTTAATAGCACCGATCCCAAAATCCGGTTTACGGCTATCATTAAGATAATCCGCTTCTACCAGTAGTTGTGTCTTGTTATTTATCTTGTAGAGCAGGGAAGGATTAACATAGAATCTTTCAGAGCTGACATTTTTCCTGAAACTGCCGGCATTCTCATAAGTTCCATTAAGACGATATGCCAATTTTTCGCTGTTATTTACTGCCCCGTAAACATCGAGAGATGGTTTGTAGAAATTATAGCTACCAGTTCTGAAGGCTATTTCTCCGCCATTCTGAAACTTAGGCTTTTTAGTTACCAGGTTCAAGATCCCGCCAGCTCCTACATTTCCAAATAATATGGCATTACTACCTTTCAGTATTTCCACACTTTCAAGTGAACTGATCTCGGGCATAACGCCGTTGTTAAAGCGTGAACCGTTCTTGAAAGTGTTATTGCTTCCAAAGGCAAAACCTCTCCCCGCTATTTCTTCCTGCGTACCGCCGGTAGAGCCCATTATGTAAACACCGTTGGCGTTTTTAAGCACATCGCTCATCCTGAGGCTTTGCTGTTGAGTTAATACCTGGTTATCAATAATGGCTATACTTTGAGGCAGGTCCATAGGCTTAATGTTTGCCTTGCCCGCGTTTACAGGAATCTCGTTGCTACTGCGCTTTACCGCAGTGATGATTATCTCCTTCAACTGCATAGCATCTTCCTTCACAACGAAATCGGCCACGGTCATTTTGCCGGAACGAACAGTAACAATTTGTCGCTGCTCCTTAAGGCCAACAAAGCTTACTTTAACAGTGTATTGTCCATCCTTTATGTTCTTTAAAATATACTCACCCTGCTCTCCTGAAATCGTTCCGCGGTTTATCTCCACAAGAGAAACATTTACAAACGCCGCAGGCTGTCCATCCGAACTTTTAACAGTTCCTGAAATTGTTCCACCAGGTGCTTCTGCCCCGGTGGCAGTAATACCTCCTAAAACGATGATAACAGCAACGATTAGGGTTTTCAGTTTATTACAAGAGTTTTGCATATCTATTTAGATTCATTCTAATTTGAGGCAAATGTACGAGAGATTTTCAAATGACAAAGTATTATTTAGAATTATTATGAATAAGCAATGGAGAGAATTCCTATCTGATAGAGAGCTTAATAAATATTACTAACTTTGTTAGCAATGAAACGATCCGGTTCTGCAGACCTGCCTTTGCATTATGGCTATGTACCTCCATGGCTTTCTGAACGAATGTCGAAGTTGGGGCTGGCAATCGTGGAGACAATTATTTCGGAATACGGTAATGCAGAAGTCCTGAGAAGGCTAAGCGATCCATTCTGGTTTCAAAGCCTGGGCGCTGTAATGGGTATGGACTGGCATTCATCCGGCATCACAACCTCTGTGATGGGAGCACTGAAACGGGCAATCAACCCGCACTCGAAAGAACTCGGTATCTATATCTGCGGCGGAAAAGGAAAATCGTCCAGGAATACGCCAACTGAACTTCTCCGGATCGGAGAGCAAACCGGCATCGATGCCAACTATTTGGTTCGATGCAGTAGGCTGAGCGCAAAAGTTGACAACACTGCCATTCAGGATGGTTTCCAGCTTTACCTGCATAGCTTCATCGTGAATGACAAAGCGGAATGGGCAGTGGTTCAGCAAGGTATGAGTCCAGGGAATGCGACGGCCCGGCGATATCACTGGCACTCCCCTTCCATCACATCGTTCGTTGAGGAGCCGCACACCTTCATATATGGGCAGAACCAGGGGAAGATATTAAACTTAGTTGCGCATGAGTCGTCATCAGCCCGGAATGTGATGATGGAAATAACCCGGGAGGCTCCCCAATTGATGATCAGCGAGGCACAGAAGCTGGTCATGCCCGCCCATCATGATGGTAGAGCTAAAGACGTTGATCTGAAGAGACTGGGTGCCATGCTCTGGCTGGCTCATGAAAAAAAGCCGCAGGATTTCGAAGAACTTCTCTTGCTGGAGGGTGTAGGCCCGCGAACCTTACAATCCCTTGCTTTGGTAAGTGAAGTTATTTATGGGACGCCCTCCCGATTTAAGGATCCTGCCAGATTTTCTTTCGCGCATGGCGGCAAGGACGGGCACCCCTTTCCTGTACCCGTAAAAGTGTATGATGAAACTATTAGTATTCTGCAACGGGCTGTAGAAAAGTCTAGGTTGGGTTACGCCGATAAAACACAGGCAATCAGGCGCCTTTCAGAGATTTCCTTCGAGGCGGAAAAGGATTTCGTTCCCAATACCAACTTAAACAGGGTGATCAAAAAAGAACGAACAGATTCCTGGAAATACGGGGGTCGTACAGTTTTTGGAAAAGAGAAGCCTCCTGTAAGCTCTCAGTTAAAGTTATTTTGATGAATGTTTGCCAACCCGGGTGACCAGCGTGTATGCCGCTAATGCTGCAAGGCCAAAAACCGAAGCACTCAAAAGTGGGTCGAAAGGTTTTGGCGGCAGATATTGTACCCCTTCATCATTTGTTATTGCCGGATCATTCACATAGCGGCCGTGCTTAGGTACAGCCTTCTCCTGAAACGATGCGATTAGACCTTTAAGTCCCTGCTTTAACTCCTCTCCTTTCATTACGACCCCATGCCCTGTGGCGGCCACCATAGGTTCAAGATCAGCGAGTAGTTTCACCGACCGCTCGGCGGCAACCCAGTTATTCGTAAAATATTTTGGAGGTCCAGATAGTTGCTTTTTTTGAGTCAGCGAAGCAATGGCGGATTCCGTCTTCGTTGTTACAAATGCATCGCCGGCGATCAGGGTACGATCGGACTCCCGGAACAAGGAAATATGACCCGGCGAATGTCCGGGAGTATGCAGAAACTTCCAATCCTGTAAAACAGGGACGGTTCCATCCTCAGGCAAAGCCTTCACCTTCCTTTTGAGATTGATCGGCCCCCTGGGAAAAGTCCATGAAAGAGAGCTCATCAGGCCCCCTCCAACGGATGGATCAGGTGGTGGGTACGCGGACTTCCCTGTTAAATACGGCAGTTCTGAATGATGGGCATATACCGGAACATCCCAATATTTCAGCAGGTCTTTAACTGAACCGGCATGATCAAAATGACCATGGGTTAAAATAATTGCGGATGGCTGTGAATTTTCCCCAAACAACCGGGAAGCCATCTTCATTATTTTTTTAGTTGAGCCGGGTACTCCCGCATCTATCAATATCCATTTACCCGAATCGCTCCCTTTAGAAACCATGTAGATATTCACAATAACTATCTTCATTCCCCAGACTCCGGCAGCCACGTCAAAATAATCTATATTCTGCTTTATGTGGGTGGGCTCAATCACTTGATTATCCATCGCTAAATACTATCTGTTTATTTACCAATTTTATTTACAGTCCCGAAGAAGGACTTCACATCGTCAGGTTCATTTCAATTTTTCGGGCGGCCTCCCAATGCTTTTTTAAAACCGGCAAAGTCGCGGAGGCAAAGGCACTGACATCGGGATCACTATTTTCGGCGGCTTTTTCAAATAGATCGATATCTTCCTTATGATCATGTAACATCAGCGCCATATACTTTTCGTCGAATTCAGCGCCTCTCAAAGGGGTTAACTCATTTATATGTTTTTGGTGATCCTCGTTGGGAACAGCAGGAAGTATAATGTTTTTTTCAGATGCCAGCTTCTGTAATTCTGTATTCGCTTTACTATGATCTTTAACCATCATAATTCCAAAGTTCTTGACACCTTCACTTCTGGAGTTCAGCTTAGCCATCTCACCCAATTGAACTTCCATCATTCCCCCGCTCGCTGCTTTCATTATGAAATCCGAAATGTCGTCGTCTATAGCTGAAGCGTCCGAGTGTGCATGATCATCAATGCCTGAATGATCCTTAGAACTTTTATTTGTATTACACGCCTGCACGGTCCAGATTACGGCCAGAAGAATAAAAAAAAGGGTATTTCGTTTCATAACCTCTTAAATTTATTTGCAGAATTACAATTTGTAAACAGGTTCAGGGTTGGAAGGTTTTAAACAAAAAAATGGGTATTTATTCCAAATAAAATGGGTATTTATTCCAAATAAAAATATTTTTGATTATAATAAAATTCCATACCTTGCAATTATTATCAATAATTCAACACAATGAAAGAAGGTACAGTAAAGTTTTTTAATGAAACTAAAGGATTCGGGTTCATCGTACCCGCAGAAGCAGGTGAAGAAGATGTATTCGTACATTCATCTGGTCTAATTGATCAAATTCGTGAAAACGATAAAGTTCAGTATGATGTTGAGCGTGGCAAAAAAGGCCTTAACGCTGTTAATGTGAAAGTTGTTTACTAAATCAACATATATCATTGAGCAAAAAAGCATGTCGAGAGACATGCTTTTTTGCGTTTGTACCCTAACACTATCGGAGATTAGTATCGCATTTACCATCCACACGAATTATCATTTCTATAGGTATTCATTAGCGAGATTCGCCAACTCGCTTCGTTCTCCTTTTTGGAGGGTTATATGCGCGTGCAGGGGATGATTTTTTGTCTTATCGATCAGGTAGGATAAGCCATTGCTCTCAGCATCCAGATAGGGCGTATCTATTTGGTAAATGTCACCGGCAAAAACGATCTTGGTATTTTCCCCGGCCCTGGAGATAATGGTCTTAATTTCATGAGGCGTCAGGTTCTGAGCTTCATCAACTATGAAGAATATACGTGACAAAGTTCTTCCGCGAATGAATGCCAGAGGGGCGATGACAATTTTTTCATTACTTATCATCTCATCTATGCGGACCTGTACCTTAGTGTCGTCGTTATATTGCTCCCTTATGAAGCGTAGGTTGTCCCAGATGGGGGCCATATAAGGGTCTACCTTTAATTTTACATCACCAGGCAGAAAACCGATATCCTTATTACTCAGGGGGATGGTAGGCCTTGTAATAAAGATTTGGCGATAATTCTTTCGCTGTTCCAGGGCGCTTGCCAGGGCAAGCAAGGTTTTGCCGGTACCGGCATTACCCTGTATAGTGACCAGTTTTACATCTGAACTTAAAAGCGCATGAATCGCAAAAGCCTGCTCTGAATTTTTAGGTTTTATGCGAAAAACCGACCTCTCCACCAGGTATTCCAGTGCCTGTACTTTCGGATTATAATATGCATCTGTTACGGAATTCCCATTCTTTAAAGTATAGTAGTGAATGCTTGACAGCGTTGGAAGCCCCAATTTTTGGGCGGGAAGCGAGCCGGTCTTCTGAAGTTCATTAATCAGCTTTGCCGGAACCTTGGTGAGCTCGGTCTTACCACTGTATAGCTCTTCAACATTTTTAACCTTTCCAGTTTCATAATCCTCAGAAGTAAGATCAAGGGCCTTTGCTTTTAATCGCAGACACACATCCTTGGATACAAGGATCACTTTTTTATCAGGATTCTGGTCCTGAAGGTTTAACGCTGAATTAAGGATGCGGTGATCAAATTTACCGGGGCCGAAGATATCTTCAGCATCATGGATAGCTGGTTTGTCATCCATTATGACTTTGAAATGCCCACGGTCCTTTCCCGGGAGCGGCAGCCATTGGTTTATCAGGTTGTCCTTCGAAATTTCATCCATCACCCTGATAAAACTCCGGGCCTCGAAGTTCCGCGTTTCGTTCCCTGACTTCATATTATCCAGTTCTTCGAGAACCTGGATAGGAATCGCGACGTCATGCTCCTTAAAATTCAGAAATGCATCATGATCATATAAGATCACGGAAGTATCCAATACAAAGACTTTCTTTTTTAGCGATGAAGTATTGTTAGCCATGAGGCTAAATTTACAGAAAATAGGTAAAAGAGAGGTTATTCGGAGAGAAATGTCTATAAAACAAAAACGGAAATCCGCCTCTTTCGATTTAGATTTCCGTTTTAACTTTTTTTGTAACCGTAGTTACTCAAAAGTATCAAGTCTCAATATCTTCAACAAATTCGTAGTCTGTTAGCCTTTTCAAACTGCAGCACCCGTAATACTTTACTTTATCATTGCATTTTCTCCGTAGAGTCAGTTGCAATATAGGTAACGTCTGCCTTTTGGGACTTAACGTATCAGTCTTTATCTTTCGAATCCGATCTGAGGCTAAGCTTAAATAATCCAACCGCTGATGCCTAAGCTTCTTTGGCTTGTGGATTTTGTTTCAGACTGTCAAAGTACTTCGTTCTTGATATTTCTAAGGTAGGCATTTACTCATATACATGTCAAGTAAAAAATCAAATTTCTTTTTAACACTTTTTCAACATGTAAAGTTTATTTATTAACATCGGGAAGTGTCTTGTGCCTTCGATAATAGGCAATTTAAGGAGTATTAAACATTTGGCTTTGTATACAATATTAACAATCGAACCTTGAAACACTTATTTCCAGGAATTACAATAGCCTTTAAGGACAAAATAATTACCCTTACTATGAGAATTTGGACGGCAATTGGCATAATATTTAAAGATTGAATAATTCTTTATATAGCATCCTGGAAGAATTAGAATTGTGATAGCAGCATTCTTACCTTCGCCTACTGATAGCCGTCACAATGAATCAATCGAGAGAGATTAAAACCTTCGTATTTAGCCAGTATTTCTCTGATGGGCTCCGAATAACATTTGGAGTACTCCTCCCCGCTCTCATTTGTTATCAGCTGGATAAAATCGAAATTGGATTAACAATTTCACTGGGAGCTCTTTGCGTAAGCATAGTTGATAATCCCGGCCCTGTCCTCCACAAGAGAAACGGTATGCTTTTTTGCAACCTGTTCGTGTTTATAACGGCTATCCTGACAGGTTACATTAACGAATATCCAATACTTGTAGGAGTTGAGATCGTCGCTCTGAGTTTTTTTTATTCCATGTTTTCCGTCTATGGACCCCGCGTTTCGGCTATAGGTACCGCTGCCCTGCTCATCATGATCCTAAGCATTGACCCAAAACTGTCGGTTTTCGGAGCCTTCGAACACGCCGTTTACATTTTAGCCGGTGGATTGTGGTACCTGGTGCTAAGCCTCTCCGTCTCGCAGATCCGGCCATTCCGGCCTGCTCAACAGGAACTGGGCGAATGCATCAAGGAAGTTGCTAAGTACGTCCGACTTAAAGCCGCGTTTTACGATACCAGAAGTGATGTTCAAAAAAATTACAAAGCTCTCATCGATCAACAGGTCATCATTCATCAGCAGCAGGATTCGGTAAGAGAAATATTATATAAAAGCCGGCTGGTTATGAGCGATTCCACTACGACGGGAAGGATGCTCATCTTAACCTTTGTAGATATAGTAGACCTTTTTGAACAGACCATGGCAACCTTCTACGATTATGAGGCCATCAGGAAGACCTACGGTTACACCGGGGTACTGAATCAGTTCAAATCCGTCATCGAAAAAATAGCTGAGGAACTCGAAGATCTAAGCTATATCATTACAAGTAATTATGCAGCCGCGAAAATGAACGACATGCAACCTTATTTGAATGATCTTAAAAATACGATCGATCTGGTTGAGGCCGAACACGGCTTGAATAATCTCGTCTTAAAGAAGATCCTTGTTAACGTGCGGAATATGGCGAGCCGTACTCAAAAAATATATTCTTATTTCAATCCGAAATCACTGGCGAACGAGGAGATCAGGAGTAAAACCGATCTGGACAAATTCGTATCTCATCAGGACTTCGGAATAAAAAACTTTCGCGACAATCTCAATATTCATTCGGCAATATTCCGCCATGCTATCCGGGTTGCCCTGGTAATGCTCATTGGTTATCTTGTTTCCAAACTCTTCCCCTTCGGACACCATAGCTATTGGATCCTCTTAACGATATTGGTGATCCTCAAACCCGGGTTCAGTTTAACCAAACAAAGGAATTATGAACGGCTAATCGGAACCGTTGCCGGAGGACTGGCCGGAGCTTTCATCCTGATATTCATCACGGACCAGACAGTGCTCTTTATCCTGCTGCTTTTATTTATGATCGCTTCATACAGCTTTCAAAGGTTGAATTATGTCGTAAGCGTCATTTTTATGACGCCGTATATCCTTATACTTTTTCATTTTTTAGGTGCATCAGATAATCTGATGATTGCCCAGGAAAGAATTACAGATACCCTGGTAGGTTCTGCAATTGCCCTTGCCGCAAATTATTTTGTGCTTCCTACATGGGAGTATCACCAGTTGAAAAATAACGTCCGGGAGGTACTGATTGCAAACTACCAGTATCTTCTGAACGCAGCCAACCTCCAAAACGGAAAACCTTTGGATATCACTGCGTATAAGCTGACCAGGAAAGCCGTTTATGTTAGTTCAGCGAATATAGGCACAACCTTCCAGCGCATGCTGTCAGAACCGAAAAGCAAACAGAAGAATGTCAGGGAGCTTCATAGATTCGTAGTTCTCAATCACATTTTGTCCTCATACACTGCGACATTGATCTCAACCTTACAGCAGCGGACCAGCAGTGCGGCTCCCCCGGAACATATCAAGTTGGTCCGCAAATCCCTAAACAACCTGCATGAATCTATTCGATTGATAAATCATTCAGACTTTCCAATATCTCTGGCCTCAGAAATTATCATTCCACATAGGATGACTACAGACACTGTGCCGCAGGATTACGATTCACGCTTGTTAAGCGAGCAACTTGAGCTGGTGAAGACAACAAGCAGCGACATTTTGAAAATAACGGGTTTGCTGACCGGCAAAGCTAAAACCCAATCTCCTTCTTAACATTGTTGATCCGAAGTTCCATTGTTTCGTAATCAGAATAACCCCTTGCGATTAAATAAAATTTGCTGTCTGCATATTGAATCAAAACCGCAGGATAAGAGCCAACCTGCAACTGCTTTGCCAGAGCGAAATCATAATGAGCTTCATCTTTAAAGACGGGATCGTCCATCCTGCTGGCAAATTCATCCGGATCTATTCCAAAATTAGCAGCCAGGTAGCGGTATAAATCCATATGATCCGGCTCTTTACCATCGAAATAAATAGAATTTTGAAGATCAGTGGCGAATTCGAAAGTCTTTTTGGGCAGCAAACTTTTGCATACTGATAAAGCGATAGCAGGCCTTTCCGAGTTGAAGATCATATATCCCTCCTCGAGGTTTTTGATAAAAGCGAGGCCGAATACTATTCCCGTGGTGTCCTCCACAGTTTTGTAAGTATCCCGGATAAACGGAGCCACATCCGCAACCCGTCCTGCCCTATCCCCGATCATCATTCCCCCGCTAATGATCTCAAAATCAAATTGATCCCTGTACGCGTCATGTACCGCCTGAATGACCGGGCTAAACCCAAAGCACCATCCGCATAAAGCATCGTAGACGTATATAATTTTCGGTTTCATATGGCAGGAGTGAATCTGGAGATGAATAAAGTGCTAAAATAACAGGCCCGACAGCATATTGTTATCTGAATGGTGACCAGAAAAAAATTGACCATTCGGATCAACGTCCAGGAAACACCTTACATTTTCTTAAGGTCTTGTTAAGGTCATCTAGCAGTTAGTCCACCAAATTGGTGGAATAACCTTAACCAGACCTAAACGAGTCCTATACGAGAGTTAACTTTTGGGCGGGCTTTTTCTGAAGTGGATCGATCCGTTGATACAGACATAATGATGAATGCCGGGCAGACTATTTCGAAGCAAGAATTTCAATATCGTCTTCAGGCACCTGTTCCTTGAGTCGTTTTAAACTAATGGCCGCAGTTAGCCCATGCACCACTACTGAAACAAGCACTACAAAAGCGACTATTGCCCAGAGATCCTTTCCGTGATTAAAGTAGGTAACACTTAGAGCAAATGAGAGGTAAAAAAATGATCCTATCCCTCTGATCCCGAAAAAACTAATAATACCCTTTTCCTTGTAATGAAGTTTAGGACCACTCAGGGCGATGTATGCAGTCGCCGGCCGGATAATGAAAATAAAAACCAGCACGAAAAGAACCATTTGCCAGTTTAATCGCTCCAGTATACCGGTAACCAAAGCTCCCCCGAACAGGATCAGGACGATAGCAAGCAGAATTCGTTCTATCTGATCTGTAAATTCATGCAAACGCTTATGAAATTTATGCTGCCGCTCATAGGCACGCATCGTTAAAGCGCAAACGAAAACGGCGATGAAACCATAACCGTGGATGAGTTCGGTAACGCCATATACAAGCAGTGTGGCGGCAATGGCAATGAAACCGTCTCTGGTCAGCAAAAAATTCTTTCGTATAGGCAGATCGAAAACAAGAAAGCCCAGTACTTTTCCAAGCACGAACCCGGAAGCGACACCTGCTATTATCCGGTACAGCACATCGATAAGCAACCATTCCTGGATACTCGCGTTTCCGTTTCGCGCCATTATAGCTACTGCTATGGCGAGCCAGACAAACGGGAATGCGGTGCCATCATTTAAACCTGCTTCAGCCGTTAATGAAAATCTCACATTGTCAACCTCTTCTTCATGCGGCGGACCGACCTGAACGTCGGACGCCAGCACGGGGTCTGTAGGAGCTAAAACGGCACCGAGTAATAAAGCCGATGCCCAGTCAAACTTAAACACCCACCAACTGCTCACCGCGACGGCGCCGATACACAGTACCATTGTGAATATGACCAATCGGAAAGGTACCCGCCATCCCCTGAATGAGAAAGGTTGATCGATCTTCAGCCCCGAACCCATTAACGAAATAATGACCACCAGTTCTGTAATATGCACTGCGTATTCTTCATATCTGTCCACATCAGGAACCGGCAGAAAGTCGAAAATGGTATATAGCAGGGCTCCGAAAGCCACGTAAATAATGGAGTATGATATACCCGTCTTAGCGGTGATAGCAGGCATCCAGGCCATTGCAAGCGCGGCCAAACCGATAATACTAATGATCAATACATATTCATCCATATCTAATGGAGAACAAAATATTATCAAATTGTTTGGAAATCGCGAATTGTAGGCTTTGTTAAAGCAGAAGCTTGCTGGCTAAACCTAGCAATAGCAAAAACCCGCAAACATCGGTAAAAGTTGTGATGATAATTGATGAAGCGACGGCCGGATCTATTCCAACACGCTTCAGGATGAGGGGGATTGAAGATCCGGCGATCCCGGCAATAACCAGGTTTCCAGTCATCGCAATGAAAATCACAAGCCCAAGCATCGGGTTGCCATCATACACGACAGCGAAAATCAAAACGATAAAACCGATGCAGGCACCGTTGATCATGCCCACAGTAAACTCTTTTAAAACAGTACGGTAGGCCTGGTTATCGGTAAGGTCGGTTAAGGAGATACGTCTTACGGTTACAGCCAGAGCTTGTGTGGCGGTATTACCTCCCATACCTGCGATCATCGTCATGTAACTTGCCAGGATTCCCAGCCTGACAATTGTATCGTCGAAATACCTGATAACAGAGGCAGCCAGGAATGCAGTTCCTAAATTTAATATGAGCCAGGGCAGACGGCTTTTGACAGCCTCTTTCCAGTTTCCCGCGAGTTCCTCATCTTCTGACACCCCGGATATTTTGAGGATATCCTCGGTGTTCTCCTCTTCCATTACGTCAATCACATCATCAAAGGTGATGCGACCGAGCAGATGCATTTCATCATCAACGACCGGAATACTGGTCAGATTATATTGAGAAAGCAGTCTTGCGGCTTCCTCCTGATCGGTGTCAACTTTTACATAAACGAAATCGGGTTGAACAATCTCGCTGGTACGAACGGTGTTACGGGACTTGATGATGTCTTTGAGCGAAACAATACCCTGTAATACATTATTATGGTCTACGACATGTATTGTGTAGAACTCCTCCATTTCCTCACTTTGCCGGATGATCTCTTCTAATGCTTCCCTCCTGCTAAGGTCCGCATAGATTTTGATCAGCTGGGTATTCATTATCCCCCCGGCAGTATCCTCCTCATATTTTAACAGGGAACGAATATGAGAGGCATCTTCCTCGTCAAGTTCCTCAAGAATTTCCTGTTGCTGTTCTTCCGGCAGTTGGCTGATAATGTCCGTTGCATCATCGTAGTCCAGCTCTTCAACGATCTCAGACCTTCGTTCCGGGTGCAGGTTTTCTAATAATTTTTCCGGATGGAACTCTGCATCCATTTCAGAGATGATCTCTGAAGCTGTGTCGGCCGGAAGAATGCTGATGATACGTTCGCGGGCTTCCTGGGGCAGGCTCTCAAATAGTATTGCAATCTCCGAGGCATGATATTCCGAAATCAGGATCAATAATGTCTCGTCGTCTGCCTCAAGTGCCTGTTTGAAACGAAGAACGTCCGTTTTATTTAATTCGAAGGATTGCATCAGGCGCTAAAATTAGAAAAACACAGGGAGAATAAGACTTATTCAGGCTTATTATTATTTGCTGCTAAGCCAGCCTTTTCTCCAAAAGTAAATGATTTGCAAAATTGCGATCAATAACATAGCCACCAGGGTATATTCATACCCATTTGCCATATAAAGCTCAGGCATATTCTTGTTTAATATTTTCCCTGTCGCCGGATCCTGGTAGGCAAAATTCATTCCGTATACACCGGCAATAAAAGTCAGCGGAATGAAAATAGAGGAGATAATGGTCAAAACCTTCATGATCTCATTCATACCATTGCTAATGAAAGACAGATTCATATCAATCAGGCCCGTTGTAATGTCCCTGTAACTCTCGACCAGGTCGATTATCTGCATCGAATGATCATAGGTATCACGTAAGAATGTTCTGGTGTCTCGGGTGATAAGCGGCGATTCACTACGAATGAGATCGTTGATCTTATCCCTTTCGGGCCAAACCGCACGTCGTATTGAGATCATCGCCCTTTTTACCGACTGAATATCATACATCATCGACTTCTTAGGGCGTCTGTACAATAACTCTTCAATAGTTTCGAGCTCATCACCAAAGCGATTTATCAGTTCGAAATATTCATCGACAACCACGTCCATCAGGGCATAAAGCATGTAGGAGGATCCGCCGCTACGAATAGTACCTTTATCCGTCTTTAGCCTGTTAATGATCGGGTCAAAGCACTTACCGTATGTTTCCTGAAAGCTAAATACAATATTTGGCAGGAGAATGAACGACAATTGCTCATTCGCCATTTCCAGTTCTTCATTGATGTAGATGCGACGACTGACGGCAAACAAGTAATCCGATGATTCATCCAGTTTAGGCCGTTGTCCGCCGCTAACGATATCTTCCTGTATAAGCTGATGGATTTTAAATTTATTCCCCAGATATTCGAAAAACTTCAGATCACCCAAGCCCTGGACACATATCCAATGGGTTAAGGTGTTAAATTTTGCTATTTGATCGTCGATATCCTGGTATTTCTTAACTTCCCTTTCATGATAAATATCATCACCATACGAACGAATAGTAATTCTGGGTTCTAAAACAGAACTGGGTACCAGATCAGATCCGGGACTGCTGCCGGTAGTTTTAGGCCGGCTGGAGGGCTTCACCCGTATGCGTTTAATTTTCCCCATTAAATAAGATATTTTATGCTTTGCGGCCCCTGATTAAAAAGCAGATCCAGGATGCTTAAATTAGGGAGGAAGCCGTTCTTTTCTTCAAATACCTGGAAATATTTTTTGAATTCTAAAGAAGAATCTTTTTTGGGATGAATTGTTTCGCGATAATCAGCCAGATCCGGGTAAGTTGGAAGATACTCTGGTGTGAAGCTATAAGGAATGTTCAACTTCAATGCTTTGAAAAGGAATTGAAGGATTTCCAAATTGTAATCGTACAAAAACTTCCAGTTTTTTTCGTAGAAAGGGATCAAATCATTTTCATAGTATTCGAAATATGCTGAGCTTCGATAAGAGGTCTGCAAGCTCATTATGTGCTGTCTCTGCCAGTTAAATTCATAGCTGATGCGGACGTCCTTAACCGGAGTATGCACATTAGCTCCTTTAATCACAGGTACGATCAGGTCAAGTTTGCCATTAGGCGAATGGACCGTAGTTCTGTTTCGAAACGTTTGCTTCGGGAAATGTTCGTGATTTTCAAATAAAATGGACGCCTTATGCTGAATTAGGCGCATAAAGAATTCAATAGGCGGATGATAAAATAACGGGAAAATTGCTCCTTTCTCCATCGTATACATTAAGTTTGCAGTCAAATTTTTTGTCGAAATTAAGGATTAAACCTTCCGGCTCAAAGAACCAAAGATCAGCGATTCTGTCATCGTTGATAAAAACAAGACAGCAGATAATACCAAGCAGATGAATAAAAGTCTTTCAGGGCTTAATACGTTTTTACTAAACCTTGTTTCGCACCTTCCTTTCTGGTTGTTGTATCTTCTAGCCGATCTGCTGTTTTTTATCCTCTTCTATTTGATAAAATATCGGCGCAAGGTAACACAAACTAACCTTCGAAACGCATTTCCGGAAAAGGCAGATGATGAACGTAGCAAAATAGAAAAACAATATTATCGCTTTCTCGCTGATATGATCCTCGAGTCTGTCAAGATGTCTACGATATCAGAAGCTGAAGTCCGTAAGCGTTGCCAGCTCGTCAACCCGGATGAAGTACAGCAACATTATGACAAGGGCCGTTCAGTTCTTCTTGCGTCAGGTCATTATGCTAACTGGGAATGGGCTAATCTTGCTTTAGCCCTGGGTTTCAAAGAAAAACTGCTGGTAATCTTCAAGCCGCTGACTAACAAAAGTTTCGAAGAAAACCTGAACAGGCTGCGATCGCGATTTGGCGCTACCATGGTTTCTATGAAACAAACTTTACGAAAGATAGTGGAGCTGAAAAATGAGCGGTACATGTTTGGCTTTGCCAGCGACCAAACTCCTACCCGGCATGAATCACAATACTTTACACGTTTCTTAAACCAGGATACCGCGGTTTTTCTCGGTCTTGAGAAGATTTCAAAGACAACAGGTCAGCCGGTGGTCTTTCTGCATATTGACCGGCTGAAACGCGGGTTTTATGAATACACATTTACAACCCTGGTTGAGGATCCCTCCACAAGTCTCGAGTATGAGATTACAAATCTTCACACACAAAAATTAGAACAGATCATTCGCCAGAAACCGGAATTATGGTTATGGTCACATAAAAGATGGAAGTTTACACCCGAAGAAATTAATCAATAATGTATTTCCCGAAAGTCGCTGTTGTCATCTTAAATTGGAATGGGAAAAATTATCTTGAGAAATTCCTTCCTTCGGTAGTAGCAAGCACCTACCCTAATCTTGAATTAGTACTGGGTGATAATGCCTCGACTGACGATTCTGTTGAATTTGTAAGAAAAAACTATCCGTCTATTCGCATAATTGTTACGGACAAAAATTTTGGTTTTGCCGGAGGGTATAACCATGTTCTGAAACAAGTCGATGCAGAATACTTCGTGCTGTTAAATTCAGATGTGGAGGTAACCTCCGGCTGGATAGAGCCTGTGATCAGTCTCATGGAAAGCGATCCTCAAATTGCGGCAGCTCAGCCTAAGATCCTCTCCTATCATGACAAATCCAGCTTTGAATATGCCGGTGCAGCAGGTGGCTTTATCGACAGATATGGCTATGCATTTTGCAGGGGCCGGCTGTTCGATGCTCTTGAAAAGGACTCCGGACAGTATGATTACGCCACAGAAGTTTTCTGGGCAACAGGAGCCGCCTTTTTTATTAAGAAGACGATCTGGGAGAACTCAGGGGGCCTGGATGCCGATTTTTTTGCTCACATGGAAGAAATAGACCTCTGCTGGAGATTGAAGAATAAGGGTTATAAAATCATGTATTGCCCGAATTCAACGGTTTATCACGT
Source organism: Flavihumibacter soli (assembly GCF_010692725.1). Lineage (GTDB taxonomy): Bacteria > Bacteroidota > Bacteroidia > Sphingobacteriales > Sphingobacteriaceae > Daejeonella > Daejeonella soli. The sequence continues at coordinate 73,876 of NZ_JAAFZB010000088.1, forward strand.
AGGCGGCGGGACTTTGAGTGTAGAAAGCGCGTTCAAAACCTATCTTAACTTTCGGAATAACCTCGTGATGCTCCAAAAGAACCTTTCTCCCGGAAAAGCATTCCGCGTAATATTCATCCGTTTCTGGCTTGACCTCCTTTCCCTGGTAAAATTTTTAATGCAGGGAAATCCCAAAAATGCGCTGGCTGTCAGTAAAGCACATTTTTATTTCTTTGGAAACCTGAACAGAAACAGGAAAAAAAATCACTTTAATAACGGCCGGTTCAATGCTGCAGGATGGTATTCGGGAAGTATCGTCTGGCAGTATTTTGGAAAAGGTACAAAGCGCTTTTCTGACCTGAATTTTAAGTTACCAACTTATAAATTCATAAAGTAGTTAGTGAAGCTCTCAAAGTCATCAAACCGCAGATCGAAATCCTCGGTTTCACCAAATCCGTAACTCAAAAAAACAAAGGGCAAGCCGGCCTTCCGGCTTTCAATGCTGTCAGTCTCAGTATCTCCAACGTAAACAGGGTCTTTTAGCTGGTGCCGGTCAATAAGCAATTTTATATTATGATGCTTCGGTTTCAGGTTCCTGCCGTGCGCGATTTCATCAGTTATCAGGTGGTTGATATCTGACCAGTCCATAAATTGGCGGATCAGGTTTTCAGGACAATTACTGACTATGAATAATTTATATTTCGAAGAGAGTTTTTCCAGTCCCTCCTTTATACCCTCATATAGAGTTCCACCCATTTGCGGGATCAGCTGAGAACGAAATTCATTGATAGTTGTGAATACCTGCTCCTGTTTTTCTTCATCCAGGTCAGGCATAATGTGATCGAGCACTTTCCGCTTTTCCCATCCCATCATATGACTAAGATCCTTTCGACTGACCTTTATATCAATGTTCTCTTTTTTGAACCCGGCGTTCCAGGATGCGACATAGGTATCCGCTGCATCCCAAAGAGTTCCATCCATATCAAATATCAAGCTATCCGGTTTAATCATCACATTTGTTTTAAAGTAAACACATCTTTTAAAAATACGTTCAATAAAAGTATTTAAAACGATTTATATGTCAGATTGGAAAAAGTTGTTTGTAGATGCCAGCTCAAACGTCGAGGAAAAGTTTGATAGTTTGTTCTTCAATCTCAGAAAACGGTTAAAGTTGAATGATCCGCTGCAGATCGTAACATACAGAAGCTACGGAACCCTTAACCGCCTGTACATCAAAGGCAGAGTCCTGGAAGACAAAGGTATTGACTCGGCAACTGACAAGGACACTATCGTTAATAACCTCGTTAACATGTACCATCGTTTCCAGAGCGATGAGATTCCCGGTGCTTCATTGAAAGTAAATTTTCAGGAACAGGAGCACACAGTAATCACAGATGAAGAAGGCTACTTCATGCTCAATCTCGCACCGGACTCACCGATCGAATGGACCGATATGTGGCATGAAATCGACGTTGAACTTACCGAAGCACCGGTATCATTCACAGAAGGCTTAAAATGTACTGCAGAAGTACTGGTACCACCTTTAGATGCCGAATACGGGATAATCAGTGATATTGATGATACTATTGTTCAGACAAGTGCAACCGATGTATTGGCCATGTCGCGGAAAGTGTTCTTACATAATGCCAAAACGCGCCTCCCTTTCGCAGGAGTATCCGAGTTTTACAAGGCACTTCAGCTCGGCCGGAATGGCAAAAGAAATAATCCCTTTTTTTATGTTTCCAGCAGCCCGTGGAACATGTATGACCTCCTGAAGGATTTTCTTGACCTCAATCAAATACCGGAAGGACCGCTTCTGCTTCGCGATTTCGGATTGCAGGATAATAAATTCATAAGCTCCGGCCATATGGGCCACAAGTTTAAAGAGATTGAGAACATACTACTAACCTATCCTCTATTAAACTTCGTTTTGATTGGTGATAGTGGCCAGGAGGATCCGAAGATCTACAGGGAAGTAGTGAAGAAATATCCCGGCCGAATCCTGGCTATTTATATCCGTGATGTTCAGTTAGCGGAAAGGGAAAAAATTGCGATGGACATTTCAACAGAGCTTAAGGAGCATGTCGAGTTGGTGATCGTAGACAATACGGTAGAAGCTGCTGAGCATGCTGCCAGAACCGGCCTCATCTATACAGAAGCTATTCCCGAAATCGAGGCTGATAAGAAACAGGATAAGGGAGAGACAGCCGGGAAAGAAGAAACGACCGTCATGGAATGAGCTATTGCAGGAAACTCTCTACAGCTAACCTGTAACCATCCAACCCGAAGCCTGTAAGTACACCTTTACAATTTTTTCCCGTCAAAGATATGTGCCTGTATTCCTCCCGGGCATAGATGTTGGAGATATGTACTTCCACTACGAGAGTATTGATAGCAGCAATGGCGTCAGCTATTGCTACGGAAGTATGTGTATAGCCGCCCGCATTGATAATGATTCCATCGTAGGTGAAACCAACCTCATGCAATTTATTGATCAGTTCTCCTTCGACATTGCTCTGAAAATAATCAATCTCAATAATACTGTACTTTTCTCTCAGCCCGGTCAGAAAAGATTCGAAGCCACTGCTCCCGTAAATAGATTGCTCGCGGACACCTAATAAGTTTAAATTTGGACCGTTAATTATCTGTATTTTCATTATTCAAACTTATTAAAACAAATTGGACTGGCAACAAGCCTTAGCAGGCTTTAAAACATATCTGAGGCTTGAGAGATCTTTATCTGCCAACACTATAGAAGCTTACCTTCATGATGTTGACAAGCTGCAGCAATATGTGATCGCCGCCCGGCTTGACAAAAATCCACTGCAGATCCTTACGCAGGATCTGAGAGACTTTCTCACCTGGGTGGTTCAGTTGGGAATGCTCCCGCCAACTCAAGCAAGGGTCCTATCCGGTATAAAAGCATTCTACAAATATCTCCTTTTAGAAAATTTACTTGACTCAGATCCATCTGCATTACTGGAAAGCCCGAGAATGAGCCGGAAGCTACCGGATGTGCTCAACATCATAGAAGTAAATGAGCTTATTGCTGCCATCGACCTTTCAACACCTGAAGGCGTTCGAAATAAGGCTATGCTCGAGATACTTTATGGTTGCGGTCTAAGGGTGACCGAACTATGTACACTGAAGATCTCCAATCTGTTCCTTGATGTTGAATTTATTAAGATCACCGGAAAAGGAAATAAAGAGCGCTTGGTCCCGATTGGATCATCAGCGGTAAAATGTCTTAAGATATACCTCGAACAAACCCGGGTTCATGTAAGCATTAAGCCCGGTAAAGAAGATTTTGTATTTCTTAACAGGCGGGGAAGCCCTCTATCTCGGGTGATGGTTTTCCTGATTCTTAAAGATCTGGCTAAACATATTGGTTTGAAAAAGAGTATCAGCCCCCATACCTTCAGGCACTCATTTGCGACACACCTGGTTGAAGGTGGTGCCGACCTTCGGGCAGTACAGGAAATGCTTGGCCATGAAAGTATTACCACTACAGAGATATATACGCACATGGACAGGAATTACCTCAGGGAAGCCATTATCCAATATCATCCCCGGAGCTAAAGAGAATTGTTATTTATATTCTTGGCTTCTATCCATCGAGACATAAATTTGGTACTGGCCATTGTATGGTGCATCAACATGGAGCCGGTGAAGTTTTTACCACGGTGGATCAGCAGGGAATTTTGAATGGCAGTAATTCTATTTAACAGTTTTTTTTGAAATAAATCCTTTAGAAAACATTTGTTAACAATCTGAATTCCATTCTTCTGTGCTTTTATCCATGAACTCTCGTCTGTATAAAGTTCGACAGCTCTTCTGGATATTTCCCCCGGATCATCAGAAATATACCCGTTCCATTCAAGGTCGTCATGCATCGCCTCCGCACCAATACTGGTGGTCACGCTGGGTGTGCCGGAAAGCATGGCATCGAATAATTTCCCTTTGAGCCCGGCACCAAATCTGAGTGGCGCGAGGCAAACCCGTGAGTAGCTCATCATTTTAAGCGAGTCTTCGGCCCTTCCCTTTACGAGAAATCCTTCTTTCGGATTACTTAACTGGGTTATTCTTGGAACGGGATAAGCTCCGTAAATATGCAGCTCTGCTTTTGGCAATGCTTCTCTGACTAAAGGCCAGATATCCTTCTTTAACATTTCCACAGAATCACAATTAGGCTGATGCAGGAAATTTCCAATAGTTACGAAGTGTTGCCTTTCTGAGAACCGCGGCCATCTGCTGGTAACATTCTCATCAATCGTATCCGTCATAAAGGGCAGATAATGAAGCAGATCTTCATCAATTTTAAACAGGTCTTTCAGTAGCTTTACTTCAAATCGGGAAATAATGAGCGCCAGGTCGCATCGGAAAATGCTGGCTATTTCCCGTTTTGAAGCATCATTGGATAAGAGATCATTCGCTGTAAACTCCCGCGACGCTTTGAACGCTTTGAACCGGGCACTCCTTAGGCAATGAAGATCTTCTGTGTTTAATATCCTAAGAGCCTCCGGGCATTGTTCTGCTACCCTCCAGCCGAATTGCTCTTCTACCATAAACCGGTCAAATACAACGATAGTAGGGTTCAAATCCCGGATGTAGGAGTCAAAGCCAGAATTATTCAATTCTACCTTTACCTTATCGACATTCAGCATTTGGAGATCCGCGCAATAAGTACTTTCGGCAGCGGCAGTGCCAAATGTCACCCTCCATTTCTGATCAAGAAATAGGTTAATAAGCTCCATCATACGAACCCCGGCTGCAGAAGAAGTCGGTTCTGGCCATACAGAAGCTAGAATTAAGACGTTTTGAAACTCAACCATAAGTAAGTGGGCCTTAGATTATTGATACCCGAATGTTCCAAATAGCAGCCGGGAATAATGGCGCAAGATAAAGAATGCCACCAATTAACTTTTAAAAGGTGTTATTCTTAATAGCTGAATTGACAGTTTGAATACTATTCAATTATATTTGAGAACGTTCAAATATTAAAAATTAAGCAGGAATATCGGATTTTATTTACCTAGGATGAATTTTAAAACGCTGAAAGCCTATTATCCTGCTATTATTGTACTGATAGCACTCTTAACTTTCACCCTTTTTTCCTATTACCAGGCAAGGGTAACATCAATTGAAAAAAGAGAGCGTTTATTCGAAACCCGAGTAAAGACTGTTACGAGTGCGCTCAATTCACGAATGGTTGATTACATCCAGATCCTGAAGGGATGCCAGGGACTATTTTATGGAAGTGACTCAATTACAGCACGGGACTGGAAAACTTACGTTGATAACTTAAACATATCAACTATCTATCCAGGTATTCAGGGTATTGCATATGCCAAATTTATTCACAAGAATGACCGGTATAGGCTTGAGGAGGCGGTGAGAAAAAGTGGCTTCACTGATTTCAATATACGCTCAACTTTAAAAAATGAGTTTCTGACCCCAATAATATATATCGAACCGTTCAATGGAAGAAATTTAAAGGCGTTTGGTTATGATATGTATAGTGATAGTGCAAGGCGTGCAGCAATGGACCGCGCACTATTAACCGGGCAGCCTTCGATGACAGGTAAAGTTATCCTTGTTCAAGAAACCAATGATGATATACAACCGGGCCTTTTACTGTACCTGCCAGTATATCATGAACCAAAAAATGTAACTGACATTGCACAAAGGAAGAAAAACATTAAGGGCTTCGTTTACTACCCGTTCCGGTCTTATGACCTCATAGAGAATATAAGCAGAAACTACAGGGATTTGCGTTTGGAGATCTATGATGGTTCTAAAATGGATCAAAAAAATTTGCTGTTCGATTCAGATACTTCCGTTAATATTCAGGGGATACGATATGACCCTGAATTCAGAAATACAGTAAAATTAAATGTGGCCGGCCGGCAATGGTATTTACAGGTAGCCAGCACGGAAAGATTCGGCTCAGCTGTAGAGAAGTCGCAGCCTTTGATGATCCTGACATTTGGTTTTATCTTATCAGTTTTGTTCTTTATAATGATTTTCAACATTATAAGTCGGAACAGACAAATTAGTATTGAACTTGAATTATCTAAAGAACTGGATAATAAGAAAGACGAATTTATCGGAATAGCGAGTCATGAATTGAAAACTCCGCTTACAAGCATAAAAGCTTATATACAACTTCTTGAGCGTTCAGATTTGAAGGAACAGGAAAGAAAATATGTATCTAAAGCAAATTCCAATGTTACCAAACTCAATAACCTGATTGGAGATCTTCTTGATGTATCGAAAATTCAATCCGGCCAGCTTCAGTTAAACATTGCCCCTTTCTCGCTGAAGCAAATGATTACGGAAAGTATAGAAAATGTTCAACACATGTTTAGCAGCCATGAACTGATTGTTCGCGGAATAATTCCTGAAATCATACTTGATGGAGATATCGTGAGACTTGAGCAAGCGATGAACAACTTGCTCCTCAACGCTATTAAATATTCTCCGGGTGCGAGCTCGGTTTATATCAGCTGTAAGCGGATGGAGAACAGCGTAAAAATAGACGTAGTCGATTTAGGGATTGGCATATCCACGAAAAATCAGGAAAAGATCTTTGAGCGCTTTTACAGGGCTAAAGAATTATCGCCCGTGATTTCAGGCCTTGGGATGGGTTTGTATATCTCAGCGGAAATTGTAAGGCGCCATGACGGTAAGATCGGCGTCAAAAGTAATCCCGCTAAAGGATCAACATTCTATATCGTATTACCCTACAAAGCGTAAGACTTTGATAACCTCAATTAGAGGTTTAAAAAGTGAAACAAAAATGTTTCAGGTTTACGCCTCTTTTATCTTATATTTAATTATATTTCTGGCAAGTAGTTAAAATCTTTAAATATGAGCATAGTTAAAGAATTCAAAGAGTTTATTTCGAAGGGCAATGTTATCGACCTGGCTGTAGGTGTAATTATTGGAGCTGCATTCGGGAAAATTGTTACTTCGCTAGTGGATGACATTATTATGCCACCTGTGGGTTATGTGCTTGGCGGTATTGATTTTGCAGAAAAGAAATTGGTGCTGGTTCCGGAAGATACCTCCACGAAAGTGACGGAAGTCGCAATTCGGTATGGCAACTTTATCAATGTTGCTATCCAATTCCTAATCGTTGCTGCATGTATTTTCGCGATTGTTAAAGCGATTAATTCCTTAAAACGTAAAGAGGAAACTGCGCCGGCAGTACCAACAAAAGAACAGGTGTTGCTTGGGGAAATCCGGGACCTTCTACGTTCGCAAAATAGACTCTAGTAATGTGAAACTAATTCCTGAAAGGTTTACCTGTTTGAAGCAAACTGCATCAATCCGGCTAAAATTTAACAGGCATTATAATACGGCAGATTCAGAATCCCGGTTCTCCGTATACTTTTTAAAATTATTTAGTATTGCCTGCCAGCCTTGTTGTTGCATTTCGAGCGAATTGGTAGTCTCTGGTTCAAATCTTTCAGAAACAAGTGTTTTATCACCCTGACGAGAGAAGGTTACCTGAACTTTTCTGCCATCACCCATCGTGTATTCAATTAATTCATTCACCTTCACTTGATCATAAGTACCGGCAAAATCAAATCCGAAACTTTGATCCCTGGCCTCCATCCTTGAACTGAATTTGCCACCGACCCGCAGGTCATTTTCAGCATGGGGAGTATGCCAGTCATCGGAAGCATTATTCCATTTCTTTATATGCTGAGGTTCCGTCCAATACATCCATGTTTTGTCAACTGATGCGTCAACAAGGGCTTCTACTGTGATCGTTGGTTTATTTTCCATCTTAAAGAATTGGTTAACAATCGAAATTAAAAAAAGCTTTTCAATATACCAATCATCCGGTCTAGTTATAACTCGCTCCTAAATGCTTTATTTTTTTATCTCGAACTTTTTCTGTGGTTTTAAGTTTTTACAAGGCACATCTATCTTGATTTTATGTATGTTTTGGGAATTAATGCTGTCTTCCATGATTCGGCGGCTTGCATTCTGAAAAATGGAGAATTACTAGCTGCAGTTGAGGAAGAACGATTTACCCATTACAAACATGGAAAACGGCCAATTCCGTTTTCAACCTACGAACTCCCCTATAATGCAATTGATTACTGTTTAAAAACAGCAGGAATTCATCTCAGGGATGTCGATCATGTAGCTTATTCGTTTGACCCCTATCTCTTGACTAAGACAGGTTATCACGAAGCCGGAAGTATTGAGATCCCGTTCCACTCGTTAGAATCGGACCGGCATTGGTTGTCACCTTGGGACCCGCTGTTCTTATCATCTATTGTTAATTCTCCGGGCTTATTAGTCGATGGGTATCCTCATCATCTTCAGTTACGGTTTCAGGGCACTTCAACCAAAGATTTTGAATGGCATTTTGTGGAGCACCATTTAGCGCATGCCGCCAGTGCTTTTAATTGCTCCCCGTTCGATCACGCAGCGATTCTTACCATGGATGGCCGCGGTGAGAAAGCAACAACAACTTATAATGTAGGCAATCTTAATACTATCGGCCGCCTGGGACAGGTAAATATGCCTCATTCACTCGGCTTACTTTATGAGCAGGTTACTACTCACTTGGGATTTCTTCATTCTTCTGATGAGTATAAGGTGATGGCGCTCGCCTCATATGGAAAACCCGAGTTTATTAAGGATTTTGAATCAATGATAGCTTTCAATAAAAAGGGCTGTTACACAATCAGTAATGAATGTCTGGTAGAGCGATTCGGTCCCCGGCGATTGCGACATGAGCCATTTACGAAACATCATTTCAACATTGCGCACTCGATGCAAAAAGTGCTTGAAGAAGTTGTACTCCAGTTAGTTCAGTATCTTCATGAGGAAAGCATGGAGCAAAACATTTGCCTTGCAGGGGGAGTAGCATTGAATTGCGTACTTAATGCCCGGATCCGGGATCGGGGTCTCTTTAAAAATGTTTGGGTCCAGCCTGCTGCGGGCGATTCAGGTACTGCCGTAGGCGCCGCTATTTCTATAGATTCCGAAAAGAGATTGCCTGTAAGCAAAAGTTTTGTGATGGACCATGCTTACCTCGGTCCGGAATACACTGATGAAGAGATAGAGAAGTTTTTAAAGTGGTCAAAATTATCGTATCGTAAACTACAGAACGTCGCCAACGAAACCGCAGAAATTCTGGCGGATGATAAGATAGTAGGATGGTTCCAGGGAAGGATGGAGTTTGGTCCCCGGGCATTGGGAAGCCGCTCTATATTGGCTTCACCGATCAATCCATCAATGCAGGCAAGATTGAATGAAGTAAAAGATCGCGAGGATTTTCGGCCGGTGGCACCTGTTGTACTTGAGGAGGAGGCATCAGAATGGTTTGTTAATGCCAAATATTCTCCATTTATGCTGTTTGTTTATGACGTCAAACCGGAAAAGGCAGATAAGATCCCTGCAGTGAGACATGTTGACGGAACTGCCCGTATTCAGACTATTAACCGTAAGCAACATCCGAAATACTATGATCTGATTAAGGCCTTTAAACAAATTACCGGTGTACCAGTATTAGTCAATACATCGTTTAATACATTAGGGAAGCCTATCGTCTGTTCACCGCGGGATGCAGTGGAATGTTTTTGGTCTTCGCCCTTTGATGCACTGGTAATAGGTTCATACTTAATAGAAAAATAGATGGTACAAACATTTACCCCGTTTTTGTCTCCAAAAGATTCGCTGATTTCTGTGGTCATACCGACCTACAGACGACCTGAGTTACTATCAAAATGCTTAAAAGCCCTTCGGGCTCAAACGATTGATAAGGAGTTGTTTGAAGTGATTGTCGTGCATGATGGGCAGGATATTGTAAGCGAAAAAAAGATTAAAAAATCCTTTCCTGAGGTTAGGTATTACTCACTTAAGGAAAACAAAGGCCCTGCTGCGGCCCGTAATTACGGGTGGCTAAATGCGAAGGGCATATTAATCGCTTTTACAGATGATGATTGTGTCCCTGATAAGAACTGGTTGAATGATATTCGGATTAGTTATCACAATGAAGCTGAAGTGGCCTTCGCGGGAAAAGTACGGGTGCCTTTACCTGAATTTCCGACTGACTTTGAATTAAATACAGCTCGTCTTGCCGAAGCTGCTTTTATTACAGCAAACTGCATCTGCACGAAAGCTGCACTTTTGAGGGTCGGTGGTTTCGATGAGCGATTTAAAATGGCATGGCGTGAAGACAGCGATCTTGAATTTAAATTATTATCAGAGAATATTCCCATTAAAAAACTTGAAACTGCTTTGGTCATTCATCCTGTTAGAAAAGTTCCCTGGGGAATTAGCATTAAAGAGCAAAAAAAAGGAATGTTTAATGCACTTCTATATAAAAAGTTTCCCTTTTTATATAGAGAAAAGATCGGTGATACCCCTCCGTATTTTTACTACCTGATGATAGTCTTTTTTTTCGGGATGATTTATGGACTAATTACATCACAAGCTCAAACTCTGGAGATCTCTTTAGTTGGGTATTTATTTTCATTTGTATTATTTGCTTTCAAGAGACTTAAAAATACATCAAGACGAGTTAGTCATGTCGTGGAAATTCTCGTTACCTCTATAGTCATTCCATTTGCATCCGTTTACTGGCAATGGTATGGAGCCTATAAATACCGTGTGCTGTTTATTTGAATGAAGGTAACCTGCAATGAACTTGCCCACTAATGATATTAGGAAAATAGGGATTCTGAGAGCCTTACAATTAGGCGATCTCCTTTGTTCCGTACCAGCGTTCAGAGTTCTGCGACATGCATTTCCTGAGGCGGAAATATGTCTGATAGGATTGCCATGGTGCATGTCTTTTGTGAGACGCTTTAAGGACTATATCGATCGCTTCGTCGAATTTCCGGGCTATCCAGGTTTACCTGAACGGGTTTATCAACCTTTGACAGTCGTCAACTTTATCAAACAGATGCAGGAGGAAAAATTCGACCTCTTTATCCAGCTGCAAGGGAATGGTACATATGTTAATCCCCTTACAGAGCTTTTTGCTGCTAAAAATCTTGCCGGTTACTATAGGACAGAAGATTATTGCCCCGATCAGAATCTTTTCATGTTATATCCGAATTTTGGATCCGAAATTAAGCGGCATCTTTTATTGATGGAACATCTGGGTTTACAAGCTGGCTCCACAGATCTTGAATTTCCAATGACAGATGCTGACTTTGCAGAATTTGTAGACATCAGCCAGGTTATTCCGGCAATCAATTATGTCTGTGTTCATCCTGGTTCTCGCGGTTCATGGCGCCGCTGGCCTGCTTCCTATTTTGCTCAAATTTCAGACTATTGTTACGAGCAAGGTTTCCAGATAGTGCTTACCGGAACTGCCGAAGAAAAGTCATTGACCAATGAGGTAGAGAATCTGATGAAACACCCTGCTATCAATTCTGCTGGACTAACGAGCCTCGGAGCAATGGGAGTTTTAGTCAGTAAAGCTTCCATGCTTATATCAAACTGTACAGGAGTATCTCATATGGCTTCAGCCTTAGAGATTCCGAGTATTGTAATCAGCATGGATGGAGAACCGGAACGTTGGGCTCCTTTGAATACATCAATTCACAAAATAACCAATTGGTTAGAAACTCCTGATTTTAAAGAAGTTATGAATAATGTGTCAATTCTTATTTGTCGGCTTCAAAAATAGCGGTCTGCCGGAAGCCAGGAAAACTTTCCGATAGTTTTCAGCTCTGCGTGCCGGGCGAACACTATCTCAGGAATAAATTCAACATTGTTTTTCTGACCAAGAATCCGTTTTGAAGCCTCGACGATTTCAGAAGGTGTCGGTTTTGTAACTTCTGTATTAAACAGGTTGTCATCAACGAATTTAACAACCTCATTCAGACTTTTCAATTTTTCAGGAACTTTGAAAGGCAAGATCTCACCTCTCACTTTCCAGGGAGTATGCTGCGGATTTGTTAGAGCATATAAAACGATTATTGGCACTCCAAGGGCGGCAGCGATATGGATTGTTGCGGTATTCACAGAAATCACAAGTGAGGTGTGCCGAATGAGTGTTATAAACTCTTCCAGATCTAATTTACCGGCAAGTGAAAAAGAGTCTTCTCCAATTGCAGAATGTATCTTATTAATCTGGCTCGCTTCGGACAAAGTTCCCGTTAACAGCAATTGGCACTGAAATTCTTTCAATAACAGTCTACCTGCTTCCACCCAGTGCTTCGCCGGGTATTGCCTTTTCTGCTCGCTTACCCCCGCATGTAATATGATCCAGAGCTTCTTTGGGTCTACATCCATCTCCAGCAGTTTATGCTTTAATTCAGGCCAGCCGGACGAGTTGCTATTCAGCGATAGGTGCTCATCTGTTATCAGGCAGTTAATATTAGCTACAAGGTCCAGATCGCGGCGTACTTGATGACGTACAAAAGTATAAGGTTCCTTTTCAGGCACCCAATCAGTTAAAAGCTGATAGGGATTTTCGCGACAATATGCCAGCCGCCTCGGGATCTCCGCCATGTGACACAGCATAGCTGCCGGAAGCGGACTCTGACTGTAAACTGTAAAAATTATAACACCGTCAAATTTATAAGCCTTCAGCCGCTCAACCAGCCGGATGTACTCGGCAGGCGAAAAGGAAGATGAGGATTTCACCCAGGGAAGGTCACAAACAATTGAGGCATCTATTTCAGGGATAAAATCAGCTATCCCCTTCCCCATTGATGAAGTTAGAACTGTGATATTGCATTTTAGCTTTTCTTTAACTGCCCTTATCGCCGGGGACGACATTAGGAGATCGCCCATGTTATCGGCCCTGACGATCAGAATATTTTTACAACCCGCCCAGTCCGCTTTCATTATTATGTTCTAAAATATAATTTGCAGCATCGTTAATGTTACGTGCAATAAAGGCAGGGGTACGATATTCACCAGCTTGCCATAAAGTTTCCCCTCCGTTATTAATTAGTATTGTTCTACATCCTGCCCTATTACCGGCCTCCACATCATTTAAGATGTCTCCTATCATCCAGGATTGGTTCAAGTCAATTTGCCACCTGGCTGCCGCTTGTTGAATCAGTCCAGGCTTCGGCTTTCTGCATATACACTCCGTTGCATACTTTGTGATTGTTCCTTTGGGATGATGAGGACAATAAAGAAACCCACTCAGATGGATGCCATTATCACTTAACAACCTTGACAATTCCTTTCCAATAATTTCCACCTGGTCTTCTGTTATATATCCCAATGCAACTCCACTTTGATTTGTGATAACAATGAGCGAAAAGCCCTCATGCTGCAGACTTATCAGCCCTGCAACCACTCCCTCATTTAAATTTATGAGCTTAGGATCTGCATTGTAAGGAATATCAGGTATTAACGTCCCGTCCTTATCAACAAAAATGGCTTTCTTCATTAGGCTGCCTGGGTCTTTGTTTTTGAATTCGCCGGAAACAGATTTGAGGTATGCTTATTTGAGAGTATTATTCGCTGAAATAGCTGGTCTGCCTGACGAGCTATATTCGTCCATGAGAATTCTGAATTTACGCGTTTGATACAGTTCTTACTCATCAGTGCCAGTAGCTGCTTGTCTGCTACCAGCCGATCGATACTTTGAGCTAATGCTTCAGGATCGTTGGGAGGAACCAAAAGTCCTGTTTCACCATTTAAAACGCTATATTTAATTCCCCCGACGTTAGATCCGATAACAGGGGTTCCGCATGCCATTGATTCCAGAGGCGTAATACCAAAAGGTTCATACCACGGGGTGGTTACGAATATATCGGCAGCTGAATAGTAAAATTTAAGCAGGTCGCGATTCTTCCGGCCAATAAAGTTTGTTTTAGAAGCTACTCCTAATTCATTTGCTAATTCATGAAGTCTTCTAATTTCCGGATTCGATAGTACATCACTTTCGTCAAATTCACCTCCAACGATCAATAGGCGACTTTTTGAATTCTTCAGTTTAACCATTGAACGGATAACATTGTCAATTCCTTTCCTGGGAACTATTCTCCCAAGCTGAAGGATAATGGTTTCATCGTGAGAAAGGTGGAGTAATTTACGGGCAAGGATCTTATCTATAGGATAAAAGTCTTTGGAACTAAATCCACACGGGATTGTCGTTATTTTAAAAGAAGGGGTTCCGTAAAGCTTCATGAGATCCTCCTTATCTTGCGGACACTCAGCGATAATTTGATCGGCCTTCCTGATAATATCCGCTTCAATTGTAACCCTTTCAGCAGGAAATCTATCGTTATCTCCTTGATGTAGAAGCCTAACCTGTCCAAGTGCATGGAAAGTGATCACAAACGGGATACTGAGTATCTCTTTCAGCTGAGCGGCAACTAGTCCGGACATCCAGAAATTCGCGTGTATCAGGCTGTACATTATTTTTCCGTTGCGTATAAATGACAACATATTTTCCCGAAACTGATCCATAAAGGGCAGCAGGTCTTCTTTTGCAATAACCCCTTTCGGTCCGGCTTCAATATGAATGACGCGGATACCATGCATCCAGTTAATTACCTTCGGAAGGGAGGCATCCTCCCATCGGGTATATATATCCAAATCATTTCCTGACAGCGAAAGATATTTGGACAACTCAGCGACATACACGTTCTGACCGCCGGAATCCACACCTCCCAGGGTCGCCAAGGGAGACGCGTGCTCACTGATAATTGCTATTTTATTTTTCATATTCAATAGGTGAATGTTTGTACTGTTTTTGACCAGCCAGTATACTGCTGTTATCAATCCCAGGCGAAAAAACCGCTTCCTCGAAAAGCGATTTCCAGTCAGATGTAAAACGTTCAATATTGAAGCGCCGCAATGCAGTACGACGACCTTCCTGGCCAATGCGAAAAGCGAGTTTAGGATCTTCTAAAAGTTGATGCATCTTACCGATCAGATAATCTACATCCGTGTGGATGTAACCATTGACACCATTTCGTATCACTGTTGATAACTCTGTGGTAGACAACCCAACAACAGGAATTCCCGCCATCATTGCTTCAACAACCGCCAGGCCTAAACTGGTATACCTGATTGGGTTGAAAAAGAACCGATATTTGCTCGTAAACCCCGGCAATTGAGGATGAAGAATCTCACCCAAGCCTAAATCCTCGGTGCCCATACCTACTAAATCAAGCGGCACATATTTTCTGACTTTTTCAAAAATATCGAGACCGAGCAACCTGCCACGTTTTGACAAATTATTTATAACTACGATTCCGCGATTAACCGAACCAGTATAGGGAATATTCGGATCAGATACTCCGTGTTCGATCACATAGGATGGAGTCTTCCCGTTATCCCACATTAACTTGTTGAAATGGGTAACGTGTACAAGCTTAACTGATGAATCATCAACCAAATGCTGTGTATCGGTAGGATGCTTCCGCGGCGGATCATGCTCCAAATAAATTTTGGGCAGCCTGCGTTGCTTTTCTGAAAGTATCTCGTATTGATCCGTTTTATAATTCCTATTAGTTTGAAACAGTAAACAGTCGAAATCCTGATTTTTAACATCCTCTGCAGCGATTTCAAACACGTTACTTCCAAATGGAAAGGTTTCTCCACGACCATAATACCCTTCGCTTTTTCCCTTATCTATAGGAATAAACAGATCGTATGCCCCCTGGGAAAGATAAAACAGATAGCTGCCATGTACATGCCAGGTAAATATTCTCAGACGCTTAGTCGAAAAGGGGTCAGGCCGGAGACTGCTCCCCGGAAGTGGTGAAAATTCCATTCAAGTTTCATAGTTAGGTAGGTGTTTAACAATGAAGCAAGTAAAACAGTTTACAGAAAAACTCTTTTTAAATGAATTTAGGAACGTTTCTTAGAGAAGTATTTTTTTAGCGAGGGTAAATGAATGTGAAAAGCAAACAATTTTTCAGAAAAGCAATATCAACATTTTAATTAGGCGGACTGTATACGAGCGTTCTTTTCGATCAGGAGTTGTATAATTCCATCTACCAGCCCTACCCTGGGAACAAATATTTGTTTGACCCCGCCCCACTTCATAACGGTCAGATAAATTTCGCATGCAGGAACAATAACGTCGGCGCGATCCTGATTTAACCCCAGGACATTTATCCGGTCTTTCAGTGAAAATGAGGTGAGATAAGAGTGTAACGATCTGAGTTTCGTAAATGACATGGGAGTTCCTTCCTTTTCATTTGCCATCTTGTACAAACGGTTGATATTTCCGCCGGTTCCGATTCCAATCAGATTCTTGTGATTACGATTCTGCTCCTTAACCCATTCTTTCATTTCGGTCCAGGTCTCTTCTTTATCCTGATTATCAAGAATACGGATACCGCCGAGGTTAAACGAGCGTGAAGCAACTAAATCACCCTCTATGAAAACGGAAAGCTCAGTACTTCCGCCCCCAACATCGATGTATAAATAATTCTTTTTTCGCTCCAGATGCTGTTCAATGTGACTGCTATAAATGATATTAGCTTCCCGCTGCCCTTCAACAATTTCTAAATTTATATTCGCGTCAGCGCCAATACGCTTAACTATCTCCGGCCCGTTAATAGCCTCGCGCATAGCTGAAGTAGCACAGGCCATATAATCTTCTACATGATATACGTCCATAAGATTCCGGAAGGCCTGCATTGTTTTGACAAGTTCCTCCGCCTTTTTTGGGGATATCATTTTATCGAGAAACGCATCATCACCCAACCTTAGAGGCACCCGCACCAAAGTGTTTTTCTTAAAGGAAGTTTCCTTTTCAATTTCAATAATATCCGCAATAAGTAATCTTACAGCGTTTGAACCTATATCAATAGCAGCGTATCTCAAGATTGAGTGTTTTTATATTTTAAATATGAGTAAATGTCCGTTTGCGCTCTGTAAGACGTCCTAAGGCGTCCGCGAAGATAACGGTTATTATTGTACTGATTAATTTCCCTGGCTTTAGTATTGTCCCTCAATTGAATGTCAATGATATCCCGGATTTCCTGCCTGATTTCCTTATCAAATATGGGAAACCCAACTTCAACGCGGTGATCGATATTCCGTGACATCAGATCTGCAGAACTCAAATAAATCAATTCTTTACCGTTATTACCAAAAATCCACACTCTTGCATGTTCGAGGTACTTATCCACTACACTTCTTACCGTAATTCGCTCGCTATAGCCCTCAAGGCCGGGTATTAAACAACACATTCCGCGAATTATCAGCTGAATACGAACACCGGCATTATTAGCATCATAGAGCTTTGCGATCATACCCTCGTCACTCAGACTGTTCATCTTCAGAATCATGTACGCCTGCTTTCCTGCCTTAGCATCCTTTATCTCGCTGTCAATTAAGGAGTATAGCTTATTCCTGCTTTCGAGTGGCGAAACGATCAGGTGTTTATAACCACGAGAAAATACTTTCTTTTGCAGGCCGTTAAATAACTTTACAAGTTCTTTGGTAATATCCGTATTCACCGTAAAAAGGCTGTGGTCGCAATATAAACGGGCGGTCTTCTCGTTAAAGTTCCCTGTTGCAAGATTTGCATAATAAACACTTTTTCCCTTTTCAATTCTTTTAACAAGACATATTTTAGAATGAACCTTGTAATCAGGAATACCATAATTCACCATGACTCCTTCTTCTTCCAGACGACTTGTCCAGTAGATGTTAGCCTGTTCGTCAAACCGCGCCTTTAATTCCAGTAAGCAGTTTACTTTTTTCCCATTCCTCGAAGCGTTGATCAAAGCATTTATCACGCGTGAATTCTCGGCCAGCCGGTAAAGCGTGATACTTATTTCCTTAACTTTCGGATCAATAGCAGCTTCCCGCAAAAAATGAATAATGTAATCAAAAGACTGATACGGGAGATTGATTAAAAAGTCCCTTTTTGCTACTTGCGCAAAAATACTTTCTCCGGTATGCAGATCCCGGACTGGTAAAGGTTTCGTTTTTGGATATTCAAGCTCCGGCTCTCCAACATTGGGAAAGGCAATGAAATCTTTGAAGTTGTGATACCGATTTCCCGGAATCAAACCATCTACAGAAAGGTCAAGTTTGTCTACAAGATAGGTAAGCATCTCAAGCGGCATCGCTGTATCATAAAGTAAACGCATAGGTTTTCCTTTACTTCGCTTTTGCAGGCTTTTCGTTAATGCGTCAATAAATTTTTCGCTTACCTGGCGGTCGAGATCTAATTCGGCATCCCGGGTAAGCTGAATAGAAAAAGCTTCAATTTTATCGAAGTCGAAAATGAAAAACATTTCGTCCAGGCAATAACGGATAATATCATCAACCAGAATTACATATTTTAATTGATTGGTTTCCGGGAGAACCACAAACCGATCAAGGTCGTCTGTTGGAACTTCAATCAATGCGTATCTCGACTTGTCTCTTGTTGAGTTCGTTAGCCTTACCAAAAAATAGATTCCCCGATCCCTCAATTCCGGAAAGGGCTCATCAGGGTTAAGCATTACGGGGACCAGGGTGCTTAATATTCTATCCTGGAAATAGTTTTTAACAAATTGCCCACGGGATACGTTAAGCTGCTGTTCGTTAATAATAAAAATCTTTTGTTGTGCCAATTCTTTAATTATATCGTCTTCGAAAAGATGATTGAATTTACGTTCATGACGCACTACAATACTTTTAATTTGAGTAAGGGTTTTCTTAGGATTATAGCCAATCAGCTCTTTTGCCTTTGTATTTATCTTCGATAGTCGGTTGAGGGTGGCCACCCTGACACGATAAAATTCATCCAGATTAGAAGAAAATATAGCAAGAAACCGAATGCGTTCTATTAAGGGTACGGTTTTGTCAGCGGCTTCCTGCAATACCCGGTCATTAAAAGACAACCAACTGATCTCTCGATTAATAAGCGGAATGTTCTTGGGCATATAGCGTAAATAAACAGTCCCGACTTCTAGCCAGGACTGCAAAACTTGTCATTTCTTGTTAATTCAGAATTAACCTAAGATTATTAAAGCGGAACTGCTCAGATGATATTATTGTTTTCCTCATCCGAATGGCCTGTTCTTTCAATTGCGTGAGACTCATTAGATGACAGACCATTCGAAACTTTCGTTTGTTCAATGTTCCTGCTCTCGTCATTTCCCGGTTGCGCCGTATTCGCAGATTGGGAAGCAGCACGTGTGGAACCTGCCTTCGATTGTTTTACCGGAGTAGCCGTACTTACTGCACGCCGGGTATAAGCTCGCTTGGGCTTCACTTGTGCTGAAGCCTGGGTTACCTTTGAAACAACCCTCTCAGCTTTAGTTACGGGTTTAGTTCTCGTGATAAGTGGTGTTGTAAGCGGTCTCTTTGAAGTCTTTACACCATTTTTTTTATTACTTTCTAACGTATCTCCAACAGTCTCCTTCACATCTTGAAATTTATCAGCAAGTTTCTTGGCGATCTGCTTACTGGCCTTTTTGATGTCTTTGCCAATCCTGCTGGCATCCTGACCCAGGCTTAAGATAACCTCCTTAAACTTTGCGCTGATGGACTCCTCTAATTCTCTCTTCGCAATTTTCTTGGTAGTCTTTTTTGCAGCTTTCTTACTGCTTTTTGCTTTACTTGCCTTCATAAATTTATGATTAGTGAATTTAAACTGTTAAAGCTAGATTTGTTTAATATTAAATATATCAACAAAAACTTAATTTCCCAATAGAATAACAATTATGCCAACATTTGATATTGTAAGTAAAGTAGACGGTCAGACACTTGACAATGCTATCAACACTGCTAAAAAAGAAATTTTAAATCGTTACGATTTCAATGATTCTAAAAGCACAATTGAGTTAGACAAGAAGACAAATGAACTGACGATTGTAACCGAAAATGATATGCGATTGCGTGCTATTGAGGATACAATTATTTCCAAGATGGTTAAGCAGCACCTTGATCCCGAAAGTATGGATCGTGGCAAAGAACATTCTGCGTCTGGAAACATGATTCGAAAGGAAATTAAAATTAAGGAAGGGCTTGACAAGGAAACCGCTAAGAAAATAGTGAAAGCTATAAAAGATAGTGGCCTGAAAGTTCAGGCATCCATCATGGACGATCAGGTAAGAGTTCAGTCAAAAAAAATTGACGACCTCCAAAATGTGATCGCTTTATGCCGCAAGGAAAACTTCGGGCAGCCACTCCAATATATTAATATGCGCGATTAACAAATTGATTCTATGTGGCAGTGTAATTATGTTCAATGGCCAGGCCGATATTTTTTAAAAAGCCGGTATCAGCATAGTGGTCGTCGCTTAGTCTCCAGCAACCATATTTATTGGCGATGAAAAAGCTGGAACCGTTTTCGTAAAAAATGCGGTACCCCTGTTCACCATTATAGTTTTCCGGCTTTGCTTCCAGAGAATGAATCAATCCTGTGGAAGGATCTTTTGCTGTGAATTTCATAAGTAAGGATTTAGAATAGTTAATTCAGTTTATTCCCTGCAAATGTGTGTTGAACCACGCAAGCGCGATTTCACTAACTTCTTCCAGTTTACCTGGTTCTTCAAACAGATGTGTAGCATCCTGAACAATAGATATTTCTTTCTCCGCTCTCAATAAGTTAAACGCCAGTTCATTCAAATGTATCACTTCATAATCCAGACTTCCGACAATTAGCAAGGTCGGAGCCTTGACCAGAGGAAGAATATGTGCCGCCAAGTCCGGTCTGCCACCCCTTGATACAATAGCTTTAATTGTGGCACCGAGATGGGCCGCGGCTTCTAGTGTCGCTGCTGCGCCAGTGCTCGCGCCAAAATACCCAACGTCCAGTCCCTTTGTCCGGTCTTCATCAAATAGCCACTCAGTCACTTTAACCAGACGCTCTGTAAGCAACGAGATATCAAACCGCTTTTTTAAGTCCTGATCTTCCTGAAAGGTTAACAAATCAAACAACAAAGTAGCAAAGCGATTTTGTTGCAGCTTCTCCGCTACAGTCCTGTTGCGGCTACTATGCCGGCTGCTTCCACTGCCATGGGAAAAAATAATAATGGCCTTCGCATTTGGCGGAATTGTTAAGTGCCCGGTGACTGTAACATCACCCACAGGAATTTGTATTTCCTCGTTCATGTTTCGATGTTCCTAATCTGAATCTGCTTTACTCAGTAATTTCATTAACTGTACATCATCAAAATCACCAAAGTTTTCATATACCTGCCCGACAGCATAAAATGATGGTGGCTGTATCAAAACTTCGATGGCATCCGCTTCGTACAGTCCTTCATTAAATGTTAAGCCTGAGACTGGCGCAGCAATAATGATGTTCGCAGCATGTTTCTTACGGCAAAGTTTGATGACGGGAACCAGGGTAACGCCGGTAGCAATTCCGTCATCCACAACGATTACGTTTCGGCCGGCCATTACTGGCAGCGGTTCTCCGTGCCGGTAATTTTTCACTCTGCGTTGCACCTCAAGAAGTTGTTCTTCGATTATATCATCCAGAATATCAGGATACAGCAATTTTTCTGCACGCGGCGAAACGTAAATAGTACTTTCTTCACTTACAGCACCGATCCCGAACTCTGGTTGCTGAGGAAGAGGAAGCTTTTTAGAAACGATGATATGCAAGGCACAATGAAACTTGCTGGCAACATAGTAGGCAACTTCAACACCTCCCCGGGGTATTCCAAATATTAAGGGATCGATGTCGCGATATTTAGTTTCCAGAAGAATACCGAGCTCCTTACCAGCCTGCTCCCTGTTCTTAAAATGCCGCTTCTTCTCTGCATAAATCATTTTAAAGGATTTAGCCCTCCTACGCGAACTACAAAGCGTACTCCTCTAATTTCAACTTTCAGAAAGGCAAAAAGTTTAAAATAAGCGAACATTTCTGAGATGCATTCAGGCCTCTCAGGAAACTTTAAACAAGTAAATTCACTCTTGCTGTAAAAAGAAATAAAGACCCTAAATTCGCTATACGCCCTTCACATCCTTGGCGTCATATTCATCTATATCAGTGATATAATTATTTTGAACAAGGAATTCAAATAAGGGTTTAGCTTCTGTAGACACTGGCATGTTGCGAGTGGTAATGATTTCGTTAGTCTTTTTATTGAGATAGGGATATGCGTATAACTTGAC
Source organism: Flavihumibacter soli (assembly GCF_010692725.1). GTDB lineage: Bacteria > Bacteroidota > Bacteroidia > Sphingobacteriales > Sphingobacteriaceae > Daejeonella > Daejeonella soli. The sequence goes on from NZ_JAAFZB010000088.1 coordinate 95,884, forward strand.
ATTCTTACTAAACAGATCACTTATATAAGCGAGCAGTTCATCGGTGTAATTAGCGCCGTAATTCGCCGAGTTGAAGATGTTTTTAAGATTGGAAATATTCGTTGAGATACCGACACTATTTGCATTGCAACGGGATAAGTATTGCGCCAGTTTATGATTACGGGCGAAATCCGAAACAATTACATAGTTACCAGTAGCACAGAGTTCCTCTGCCCGTCTGGCGAAGTTTTCCAGGTCCTCATTATTAAATTCACGATTATCATCAAGCAGATTAGTCATCAGTACTTCAATCAGCACAATGATATTTTTATCATCCAGATGCTGGGAGCGTTTGAACTGCTCTACCGCACGGTTAAAAAGATCGAAGTTGGGCGTCGACTTCTGGCCAAACTTTGTACGGAGTATCATTACATCCTTTTTGTATAAAAGGTCTTTACTCTGTCGCGCTCCCCCTGTCGCATCGAAAATCGCTGCTCCAGAAAACCCTTTGGCAATCAGGTATAAGTTGACCAGCCTGTCGTTCGCATTTTTAAATATCGGCCCCTTAATACTTACCAGATCGATCTCGACAGATCCGACCGACAGATTATCCACAAGCGATTCAATCATGGCTTGAACGTTGTCATTATGGAAATAAGCAGCATAAACCAGATTAACTCCCAGGACTCCTAACACATTCTGTTGCAGGCTAGCGTCGCTATCCAAAAGCCGCACATGAAATATGATATCATTGGGCTCGCCTCCCGGAGTTACCTGAAAACGGATTCCAAGCCAGCCATGCGGATCATTAGTTTTGCTGAAATTCAGAGTGGTAACAGTATTCGCGAAAGCAAAGAAATTCTTATTCTCATACTTAGGACCATAAAGACGCTCGGTAAGGAGATTAAACTCATGCTCGATCATCTTATTTAACCGGGATTTCGTTACATATCTGCCGCTTTCCTCCGTACCATAGATGGAATTGCTAAAAACCATATCATACGCAGACATTGTTTTAGCTATCGTTCCTGATGCCGCCCCGGCTGTAAAAAAATTGCGGGCCACCTCCTGCCCGGCTCCTATTTCTGCAAACGTTCCGTATATCGTTTCGTCTAAATTTATTTTTAACGCTTTTCGCTTGTTTTCCAATGTTTCTCTGGCCATAGCGGCTAAATTACGAAAAATGCCTATTCCGAGATATGATAAACGCAAAAGGGCGCCTTACAATAGCAAGGCGCCCTTCAATGTGTTAAATAGGATTGATTACAAAAGCTGATTAACGAATGGAAATTTCGCGGGACTGAATTTTAGCTTCTTCCTTTTTCGCCACAGCTACTTTTAAAATTCCGTGTGTGTATTCCGCTGAAATGTTAGAATGATCAGCTGATTCGGGAAGAGTAAAAGTCCTTACAAAAGAATTGTAACTGTATTCGCGACGATTATATCTTTTATCCTCGCGATTCTCTTCACTTTCAAATTTTGTTTCGGCCGAAATACTCAAAACATTCTTGTCCAGAGACACTTTGAAATCTTCTTTTTTCATACCGGGTACGGCAAGTTCAATATGGTACTCGTTCTCAGTCTCAGCAATATTTACTGCCGGAACCCTGGAAATAAGACGATCCGAAACAAATGAATCAGTATTGAAGAATGATTCAAAAACATCATTAAATATTGGACTTAATGATTGCGATTTGTTACCGTTTGAAAACTTTACAAGTGTCATTTTTTTGTCCTCCTTTTTAAAATAATTTATTGTTTGTTTGTTCTAGCAAAACAATCAATATACCAATTAGCTTTACTTGGTAAACTGATTCAGCTACCGAACAAAATGACGTTTAAATAATTCGGAGAGGGACAAATTGACATTTATGAACCTGAATAATTTTCATTATAAAACCCCTGTCGCAATTCGATTTGCTGATATTGACGCTTTTGGACATGTGAACAACGCAGTATACATGACGTATTTCGAAATTGCCCGCTCCAATTACTGGAATGAGGTAATTCATTGGGACTGGGGAAAAATGGGCATCATCATAGGGCGGGCAGAAATAACTTATTTGAAGCCCATTGTATTGAAAGACGAAATTTTCGCTTATGTGCGTACTTCAAGAATTGGCAACAGTAGTTTTGACCTCGATTATATTTTAGTGAGGATGACGAATGGCGTGGAGGAAATATGCACAACAGGAAGTACCACCTGTGTTTCATTTGATTATGGGCTTAATACATCCGCCGCCATTCCCGATGAACACAGATCAAAAATGATGGAGTTCGAGGCACTGGAAATTTAAAACTCAATTATCTCCATAGCAGTTAACAGCCTCTCTGTAAGCCGCTTTACATTCTTCTTGTTTCCCGACACTTCCAGCACCAGCTTAAGACGGTTATCCTTTTTGGAAATACTCTTTGAGCGAATTTTTAAACTGTATTCGCTTATCCAGCCTTCGGTTTTTTCGACATTACTCAGGTCGGCACTATTGAATGTAATGAAATATTTTCTCCTGTAATTTGAAATATCGATCAGGTCTTCAATCTTTCCGAACAAGGAAAGAATCAGTAATACGAATCCGGAAACCAGAATTCCAAATAAATAATGACCTGTTCCTATGAGCATGCCTATTGCGGCCGCTATCCAGATCACAGCCGCAGTTGTAAGGCCTTTAACGTCAAAACTTCCCTTAAATATGACACCAGCACCGATAAACCCAATACCGGTGATAATATTGGCGGCTATTCGATCATCGCTGCCCCCGATCGTCTGTGAAACTAAAGTAAAGATCGTTGAGCCGAGTGTGATCAGAATAATGGTGCGAAATCCTGCTGACTTATTTTGATACTCACGTTCGAAGCCAAGAATACCTCCGCATAGAACAGATAACAGAACTTTAATAACTTCGTCAGAAAGAATTTCCATAGCAGATCAAGGGGGGTGAATTCTAAAATACAAAAACTTGTCAGTTTATGAAATCCGGTATCATCTTACCAGGATTTAAAATGCCCTTCGGATCAAACGCATGCTTTATACCCCTCATCAGGTTAAAATGCACTTCCGAATATTTTAGGGGCATGTATTCCCGTTGAACCAGGCCAATGCCATGCTCGCCGGAAAGCGTACCCCCAAGGCTCACTGTGAGTTCGAATATCTCCCTGATACCGTCTTTTAACTTTGACTGCCAGTCCTCATCACTCATGCTCCCCTTAATTATATTGACATGCAGATTTCCGTCCCCGGCGTGGCCATAACATACTGACTCAAACCCGTAGATTTTACCTATTTCCTTGATGCCATGGATTAATGCCGGTAATTCAGCGCGCGGGACCACAGTATCCTCCTCCTTGTAAACAGAATTAGATTTTACCGACACAGCCATCGTGCGTCGCATACGCCACAGTTCTTCTTTCTGAGCAGAGGAATCCGCTAAAAGAACGTCCGAACAACCATTGTCTTCCAAAACCTGGTTAATCACTTCCGCTTCCATAAACAAGGTATCAGGATTCGTTCCGTCCACTTCCACAAGGAGAAATGCTTCGGCCCCATCCTTCAGATCGAAACGGATGTGATCATATTCTATTACCCATTCTACTCCCCTGCGCTCCATAAATTCAAGCGCTGAGGGTGTGATTCCTGCCCTGAAAATGGCCGAAACCGCCGCACAGGCTTCTTCATTTGTCGAAAAGGAAGCAAGCATCAGCAGGTCATGACTTGGGCGCGAAATAAGCTTTACCACTATTTTAGTGATAATCCCCAAAGTCCCTTCCGATCCAATCATCAATTGAGTAAGGTTATAACCCGAGGCGTACTTTAACGTGTTCGCACCGGTCCAGATGATGTCGCCGGACGGTAAAACTACCTGTAAATTTAAAACATACTCCCTGATTGTACCATATTTCACTACCCTTGGGCCGCCACTCCCATGAGCCATATTACCGCCAATAAAACAGCTGCCTTTACTGGAAGGATCAACCGGATAAAGCAGGCCTTTTTCCTTAACCGCATTTATAAATTCCTCGGTAATGACTCCGGGCTCTACGGTCGCCTGCAAATTTCGCTCATCAATAGTGATGATTTTGTTAAATCTCTCCATGGAGATTAGAAGGCCTCCCTTAACAGGTAAAGCGGCACCACTTAAACCGGTTCCACCTCCCCTCGGCGTTACAGGAATAACGTGTTCATTACACAGTTTCATTAACTCCGAGATCTGCTCCGGAGTTTCTGGCTTCACTACAACTTCCGGGTAATACTTCAGATCTTCGGTCTCATCATGGGCATACTTTTCTAGCTGATCATGATCCGTCACTACATTCTCTCCGCCTACTATGTTTTTGAACTGCTCGGCAATGCTGGCTGAAATCGGTTGATAAGGCATTTATCTGTTAAAAATTAATTCAATTAAGGAATTTTCTACCTGTCCCGGCAAGGGCGGATTCATTTTCCGTATGCTCACCCTGATGGACTTAACTGCAAGGAACTGGTGTCGAACTTTTTCGAGTATCGCATGCGCGACTGTCTCTATGAGTTTTCGGGGAATGTCCATTTCACTTTTCGTAATTGTAAACAGGCGCTCATAGTTTATCGTGTGTGATATTTCATCACTATTGCCACTATAAACTTCAATTTCCGTTTCCAGATCGACAATAAATTCACACCCAAGGACTTGCTCCTCCGGATAAAATCCATGAAAGGCAAAAAAACGCATTCCCTGTAAGGCTATCTTCTGCCGGATTGGTCCCATACAGGCAAAAATATAATATTAGACGGATTAAGCGGCTTCCCAAAGCGTTTTTCATACGGTATTTTCAGTTGAAACGGCCAATAACTTATTCAATGAAATTGCTAATTTTGAAAAAACAGAACTCTATGTCATCCTTAACTGCTGAACAGCAAATACACCGGTCGTCGAAAAAAGATCTTTACGAAGCACCTGACTATTACCAGATTGATGAACTTTTAAGTGAGGAACATAAACTTGTCAGAGATACTGTTCGCGATTGGGTTAAAAAAGAAGTAAGTCCGATAATCGAAGACTTTGCCCAGCGGGCGGTCTTCCCCAAACATTTGCTGAACGGCCTTGCCGAGATCGGAGCGTTTGGCCCGACAATTCCCGCAGAATACGGCGGCGCAGGTCTCGACTATATCTCCTATGGATTGATCATGCAGGAAATTGAACGCGGTGATTCAGGCATCCGTTCCACTGCATCTGTTCAGGGCTCATTGGTAATGTACCCGATTTTTGCCTATGGATCCGAAGAGCAAAAGCAAAAATACCTCCCAAAATTGGTCTCCGGCGAGTTGATAGGATGCTTTGGATTAACGGAACCCAATCACGGATCCGATCCTTCAAGCATGGAAACCAATATAAAAGACCATGGAGATCATTTTCTCCTTAATGGTGCCAAACTGTGGATCTCCAACTCGCCTTTTGCCGACATTGCTATTGTGTGGGCGAAAGATGAACAGGGTGAAATCCGCGGACTCATCGTGGAAAGGGGTATGGAAGGATTTTCAACCCCGGAAACACACAATAAATGGAGTCTTAGAGCTTCAGCCACCGGTGAGCTTGTATTCGATAACGTCAGGGTTCCAAAAGAAAACCTTTTACCCAATGTGAAAGGTCTGAAAGGTCCCCTGGGTTGCTTAAACCAGGCGCGCTACGGAATTGCCTGGGGTGCCCTCGGAGCTGCAATGGATTGTTACGACACCGCGTTAAGATATTCCAAAGAAAGGATACAATTCGACAGGCCAATCGGCGGATTCCAGTTACAGCAGAAGAAGCTTGCTGAGATGATCACGGAAATAACAAAAGGCCAGTTGCTTGTATGGCGTCTTGGCGTCCTTAAGAACGAAAATCGTGCTACCCCTGCGCAGATCTCGATGGCTAAACGAAATAGCGTAGAAACAGCTATAAATATCGCCAGAGAGGCTCGCCAGATGTTAGGTGGAATGGGTATAACCGGTGAATTTCCAATCATGCGTCATATGATGAACCTGGAATCAGTTCTCACTTATGAAGGAACCCATGATATTCATTTGTTGATCACGGGGATGGACGTCACCGGTTTGAATGCGTTTAAATAACAGTTTTTCAATACTGAAAAAGAGATGCTAGTCTAGAGTGGCATCTCTTTTTTATGCGTTGGCTTAGGATGAAACCGCTTTCAAACCGATGATTGAGGAAATAAGCGTTGTAAGAAAAAATATACGCCAGAAAGTAGCCGGTTCTTTAAAGATAAAGATCCCAACAAGCACGGTTCCAACAGCTCCAATGCCTGTCCAAACCGCGTAAGCGGTGCCTATCGGCAAGGATTGAGTTGCCTTATAAAGCAAAAACATACTGATCGAAAGACAAACAAAAAAACCTGCCATCCAAAAGTTTGACATCATTCCGGTTGTTTCCTTAGCCTTACCAAGACAGGACGCAAAGCCTACTTCAAACAATCCGGCAATTACTAAGAGTATCCAATTCATATATGCTTCATGATTTTGCGGTTGTATTCAAATTGCCGTTTGATCCGGCAATAACGCCACAATGATAGCTAATACCTTCATAATTCTTATCAGAATTCTGCTAAAATCGGCCCGGTTGCAACACCTGAAATTTATTCCGAAGGATATGCAGATACACTTTCCATCGTTGGTAAAATTACCGGCTCGAAAAATCCATTTCCAAATTGACTTCGCTATTCGCATAGCGCTTATCACAAATTGTCTTAATACTCGGGAATCGTTTTATTATTCAGCTAATGTTAATAGTTTTGCCGCTGCATTCCACCGCCTATGTTCCTGAAGAGATTTCTACTGTTATTTTGCCTCATTCTAATTTCCGCACAATCGTTTAGTCAAAGCAGCGCCACCCTTAAAAAAAGAAAACAGGCTTTAAATCGGGAGATCGAAAACCTCAAACGCAGCAGGAATAAAATTGATAAAAGTAAAAAGCTATCCCTGCAGGAGATCAAATTAATCAATGCACAGATTAGTCTTCGTGAAGAAAAAATCAACACGATCAATTCGGAAGTAAAGCTCCTCGATAATCAGATTCAGGATAATACCAGCGAGGTGCGAAGTTTACAGGGTCAACTGGGTAAATTAAAGTATGATTATGCTAAAATGCTGCAATTCGCGCAGCTGAATAAAAGCGCCTATAATAAATTGATGTTCATTTTTGCTGCTGAAAACTTTAACCAGGCTTACATGCGGTTAAAATACCTTCAGCAAGTTACTTCGTACCGTAAGCGCCAGGCAGGATACATTCAAAAAACGCAGAGCAACCTGAAGGTTCAGATCAACAGGCTTGATCAGAACAAGCGGGAAAAAACGTCTTTATTACAGGATCAGGAGGCTGAAAAACAAAATCTTGGAAAGGATAAAGCAAACAAATCCGATGAACTGGTCAAACTAACCAAACAGGAAAAGTCGATTCAGCAACAGCTGTCAAAAAAAGAGAAGCAGGCTGCCGCGCTTAATAATGCGATTAAAGCGGCCATTCAAAAAGAGATTTTGGCTGCACAGCGTCGCGCCGCCGAAGCTGCAAAGGTTGCTGCTGCCAAGGCCAAAGCAGCAAATGTCAAGGCCCCTGTTGCAAAGCCACAGTCGAAAGGAACTTCCATTCTCGCTTCAAGCCCGGCTGACGCCAAACTTTCAAGCAGCTTTGCAGGGAACCGGGGCCGTCTGCCGAAACCCGCCAATGGTGTTATTGTCGAAGGCTTCGGATCGCACAAATACGGAAATGTAACGGTTTATAACCCGGGAATAAATATTAAAACAGCTCCGGGAACTTCGGTACACGCAATATTTGAGGGTCAGGTCTCAAATGTTGTTTTCATTGTCAACTCATATACCGTGATCATACGTCACGGAGAGTACTTTTCAATCTACTCGAAGTTGAAAAGCGCCAGTGTCTCAAAGGGACAAAAAGTATCAACAAGGCAAGCCATCGGGGTAGTCGCGACAGATGGTTCCGAAGGGACTACTGAACTTCAGTTTCAAATCTGGAAAGGCGGAACACCAGTTAATCCCTCTGGCTGGGTTGGTGGATGACCTTCAATCCTCGCATTTGCGGGAAACTAGGATCAGTCAGGGATCTCTATACCCAACTGCTTTAGCAGCAATGTGGCATTAAACGTCGTGCACTCACCCCTTTTCAATTTATAGTCAAACTGCATTTGTTGTCCCTGCACACGAATGTCGAAATAAAAATTACGAATGTAATCCGGGTATTCGTTTGCGAGATGCGCTATCTGAAGATCATGTGTAGCTACTATCCCAACACCTTTTTCGGCTATCAATTTTTCAATAACAGCTTTTGATCCCCGATACTTATCTACTGAATTGGTTCCTCGAAGCATCTCATCAATCAGAAAGTAAACTTTCTCTTCTTTTTTTAAGACTTGCAACAGCAAAGCCAGGCGGTCAAGTTCAGCTTTAAAGGTCGAGGTATTTTCATTTAATGAATCCCTGATGCGCATATAACTGAAGACCATCATCGGGCAGAGCCTCATGGAGGCAGCACAGACAGGCGCACCAGACAGGGCAAGAACAGTGTTAATACCCAGGGTTCGGAGAAATGTAGACTTCCCGGCCATATTCGACCCGGTGATAACATCAATCTTTAATTCATTTTGAAGAGAATAGTCATTCAGCACCCTGGTACTGACCGGAATTAGCGGATGGCCAATATCAGTAGCAGCCAGGGTATAATGCTGGTCGTCGGCAATTTTTGGAAAATGGTACTCAGGATGGTTGATCAGTAAGCCTGCCAGGCTTAATAATGCTTCAAAATCGGCGACCACGACAAAAGCAGCTTCTATGTGGTGACCATTCTTTTGTTTCCACGCCTCTATGGCAAAATATTGTCTCAGGTTCCAAAGCATGCTAACCTTCAGGATAAAGCCAATCAATGGTACTGAACCCAGATTCATTCGGTTAACTAACGTTGACAGCTGTTTGATCTGCGCTGAAATACCAGACTTCGAGCCCTGATTTAGACGGTCTCCGTACTCTCTGCACAGCACAGACTGCCATTTTTCGTTTTCAATAAGTCTGAAGGAATCTGCAAAGCTGGAAAGAGTGATCCCCGCCTTGAAGATGAGTTGTTCCGATCGTTCCGTGAGATTACTTGTCTTTTGAATGATAAAAAGGTTAACGACAGCAAGAACAATAACTGCTATCCATACCTGCGGCACCATCAGCGAGGATATTACCAAAGCTATAAATATCCAGCCGGCGATCTGAACATAGTATTTCAATGCGGCCGATATTGGCGGAGTTCCGGCGCTAAGGTAATGTGTCAGGCGGCTGATATGATCGTCGCTTCGCGTATTTTCAGGAAGAAGCCGGGCTTGAAATTGCGCCTTCCATTCCGCCTTTAAAGAAATCTCACGAATCCCCTCCTGTCTTAATCGTATAATTGGCGTTTCCGAAGGATGTAATAACCAATCCGCGAGTTTCGCATTGCCGATCATCGTCGAACACCTGTTTACTAAGTGAAATAAGGAGCCACGGCCGAAAATATCAAGATCGGCTGTATAAACATGATGGTCATCCTGCCAGTCAGATCCATCATGATACATATTCTTATAGCTGCCGATGCTGGCTATTTCATTTTCGTTAACCGCCCGCAAATTTTCAAAAAACTGCCTCTCTTTTTCGTGACTGCTTTGCCTGCTGACGAGCCACCCGAAAATGATAACTACCAGGAAAAAGACGAGTTCGGTAAGCCAGACGAGCTCAAATCTCAGGGACTGATAGAGCAATAAAAACCCAAGGACGATTGCACCAAGCCTGAGGAACGAGTAAGTATTAATCATTCGTGCAGCCCGCTTAACTTGTTGTTCCGCTAAACCAATCTGCTCGTGATAATACTTAAGAGCCTCAGACATAACTCATTACTATTCGTTAGTTAAACTCAATCTGAATATACAGATCGAACCCTTTCCCTTAAATTATAGCCTGAAGCCATAACCTCGCCATAAGCACCCGCAGTACGTATAGCCATTAAGTCGCCGCGACTGGTCGCGGGCAGTTCAACTTCTTTTCCAAAGCAGTCTGTGCTCTCGCATATCGGGCCTACAACATCATACTTAACAAGGCCATCAGTATTCGAGGACAGGTTATCAATTTTATGGTAAGCCTGGTATAAAGCAGGCCGCATAAGCTCAGTCATTCCCGCATCCAGAATGATAAAATTTTTCTTTAAACCATTCTTAACATATAATACCCTGCTTATCAGGCTACCGGAAGCAGCAACTAGAGCTCTGCCTAATTCAAAATGAACTTCCTGGCCTGGCTTACGCTCAAGAAATCTGTCAAATATTTCGAAGTATTTTTTGAAATCCACAACAGCGCTGCTATCCGGATTATGATAATCTACTCCCAAACCGCCGCCAACATTTAATACCTTTAACACAAAGCCACGTTCAGAAAACCATTCATGTATCTCATTGACCTTCACACACAGACTTTTGAAAACATCAAGGTTAGTTATCTGTGAGCCCACATGAAAATGAATACCAGTAAGTTCAATATTATCTGAAGCTTTCAGAGCATCAACACACGCAGGCAGTTCCCACTGATTGATTCCGAATTTGTTTTCTTCCAGGCCTGTTGTAATATAGTGATGAGTGTGTGCATCAACATTAGGATTAATACGAAGGGCAACCCGGGCCTTTTTGTTTTTCGCGGCCGCCAGCAAATTGATTACTTCAATCTCCTGGATGGACTCTACATTGAAGCAAAAAATATCCAGGTCAAGCGCTTCATTAATTTCTTTGTCTGACTTCCCAACACCTGCAAACACCACCTTCTCAGCAGGGAAACCAGTCTCTACAGCTTTTTTAACTTCATTGCCGCTTACGCAGTCGGCACCAAAGCCCTTGGCATTAATCGCCTGTAAAACTCTGTCATTAAAATTTGCCTTTAATGCATAGTGTACATGAAAGTCAAATGCATCTGCCGCCTCGCGGCAGGCTGAAAGTGCCTGATCGAGCAGGCGGAGATCGTAATAATAAAATGGCGTTTCTAATTTGTCAAAACGCCTTAAAGTATTTGATTCGAACATTGAAAATTTAGAATAAGCGACTATGCAGTGACCTTAGAGCCTCTACCTTATCAGTCGTATTAAGTAATAATGAAATGTTATAACTACTTCCGCCATAGGATATCATTCGTATTGGCAGGTGCTTAAGTGATTCGAAAACCCTGGATGCGAAGCCGTGGCGGTCAGCACCGAAATCCCCCACTACGCAAATAATCGTTTGTTCAGGGTCGACCTCTACCGATCCGAAGCTTTTCAGTTCCTCCAGGATATCGGATAGGTATCGCGTTTCATCGATAGTGACGGATACAGCAACCTCCGATGTTGTTATCATATCGATAGGCGTTTTATAACGTTCGAAAATTTCGAAAACACGACGTAAAAATCCGTATGCCAGTAGCATCCTGCTGGATTGGATCTTGATTGCGGTGATACCGTCTTTTGCAGCTATCGATTTGATCTTTCCTGATTCGCTTTCGTGACTGATCAGTGTTCCCTGAGCTTTGGGATCCATCGTATTCAGCAAACGCACCGGAATTTTATATTTTTGGGCTGGAAAAACACTCTGGGGATGTAAGATCTTTGCCCCGAAATAAGCCAGCTCTGCCGCTTCATCGAAAGATAACCTGGCAATCGGTTTAGTCCCCTTGACAATCCTTGGATCATTATTATGCATCCCATCAATATCGGTCCATATCTGCACCTCCTCCGCGTTGATGGCTGCTCCTATCAGTGAAGCGGTATAATCGCTTCCGCCACGACGGAGGTTATCAATCTCGCCGAATGAATTGCGGCAAATAAAACCTTGCGTTATAAAAAGCGTTTCCTGCGGGTGCTGGTCTAGTAGGGGTTCCAAATGACTACCTATATACTCTACCACCGGCTCATTATCTTCATCTATCTTCATGAAGTCCAGGGCTGGTAATAATTTCGAACTAACGCCAATCTCGCTCAGATACAAATGATAGAGTGTAGTTGAGATCAGTTCACCCTGGGCGAGAATGATCTTCTCTTCAATGGGAGTAAATAGCTCATTCGCAAAAGCGGAAATCAGGCCAAAGTGATAGTCTATAAGATCCTGCCCGCTCTCCAATCCTGCCGAAGTCGAAAACAATTCCCTGATAAACTTATTATATGACGTTTGAAGGGCAATTATAAGATCCGCTGCTTTTTGTTTATCATTTTGCAGGTAAGCATTCGAAATTTCAACCAGGCTATTTGTTGTTCCGGATACAGCCGACAATACAACAATCTGTCTTTGAGAGGGATCAATAATATCCAGTAGTTTTTTGATTCTGTCAGGGCTTCCTACCGATGTGCCCCCGAATTTTAATATGAGCATTTTATTTTGTTAATTATATTTAGCAGCTAATGATTTCTATACTTTTACACCTAATAAGCCGAAGAAAATCCTCGTGGTATTGTTTGTTGAAGCCGCTAAATTTAGATAAAAACAGCAGTTTTTTTAGCAAACAAAATTTAATTTGGTAAATTCTTCTCATAATATTGATAGATTTAAAGCAGAGTAGCAGACTCTCTGAAAAACAATTAACCTCATTTCAATTAAAACTTATGAATGAATTGGAACCTTCAGTTTTAGAAAAAGTAAACGGCTGGCTCAACGGCAATTATGATGACCTAACCAAAGGCTTGATTCGCCAGGCGCTGAATGAACGGGCATATACGGAATTGACAGATTCGTTTTACAGGGATCTGGAATTTGGCACTGGCGGCCTAAGGGGAATTATGGGACCCGGATCTAACAGAATTAACAAATACACCATAGGAAGTGCCACCCAGGGGCTAAGCAATTATCTGAAAAACAAATATCCCGGCGAGAAGATCAAAGTGGCCGTCGCTCACGACAGCCGCAATAACTCCGACCTGTTTGCAAGGATAACTGCTGAGGTCTTTGCTGCCAATGGAATACATGTTTATTTTTTCAAAGAATTAAGACCTACCCCACTCCTTTCCTTTGCTTTAAGACAATTAGGCTGCCGGAGTGGTGTCATGCTGACTGCTTCGCACAACCCAAAAGAGTATAATGGCTATAAAGCCTATGGAGCGGATGGAGGTCAGTTCACCTCGCCTGATGATAAACTGGTGATGGATGAGGTTTCCAAAATTACGAATATAGACCAGGTCAATTTTAAAGCAATCCCTGAAAACATCGAAATGATCGGTGAAGAAATGGATGAGCTGTACCTGGATAAGATCGCAGGCTTGTCTGTATCACCGGAAGCGATCGCGCGGCAAAGTGACCTGAAGATAGTCTACTCACCAATCCATGGAACGGGAATTACACTGGTCCCTAAAGCTCTTGAAAAATTCGGATTCAAAAATGTCACTCTGGTCGAGGAGCAGGTTAAACCCGATGGAAATTTCCCGACAGTGGTATATCCCAATCCCGAAGAAAAAGAAGCTTTATCATTATCACTGGCTAAAGCCCGTGAAATTGATGCAGATCTGGTTTTAGCGACCGACCCTGACGCCGACCGTGTGGGCATCGCTATTAAAAATAATGAAGGTGAATTCATCTTATTAAACGGTAACCAGACCGGTAGCTTACTGATCAACTATATGCTGACCGCCTGGGAACAGAAGGGTAAGCTTACCGGGAATGAATATATCGTCTCTACTATTGTTACCACCAACCTGATCGACGACATAGCTAAGGCAAAGAATGTAAAGTGCTTCAATACTCTTACAGGATTTAAATGGATTGGCGCAATTATGACGGAACTTGAAGGGAAACAAACCTTTATAGCAGGCGGCGAAGAAAGTTATGGATACCTGGTCGGCGACCTGGTACGAGATAAAGATGCCGTTGTAGCCAGCGCTTTCATCGCTGAGATGACAGCATTTTACAAAGATCAGGGAAGCAGCCTGTATGAGGCAATGCTTGAGATGTACAGGCAATACGGTTTTTATAAGGAGAAACTTGTTTCAATAACAAAAACCGGCAAAAGCGGTGCGGAAGAAATCAAGGCTATGATGGAGCGGTTCCGGAATGCACCACCAAAAACACTCGGCGGATCACCCGTGGTCTCATTGAAAGATTATGAACGGCGAATTGAAACAGATCCGGTGAGCGGGACAAGTAAAGAGCTTGATTATCCCAAATCGGATGTTTTGCAATTCATTACCGAAGATGGCAGCATCATATCGGCCCGTCCATCCGGCACTGAGCCTAAAATTAAATTTTACTGCAGTGTAAAAGGCTCACTCGATGGAAAGGATGGCTTCCCGGAAGCAGACAAGCTGCTTGACGATAAGGTGAAGGCCATCATGGACGATCTTGCTGTTTAATTTGATCTATCGAAGATTTGATGCTTAAAATGTGACCTAAGTCATCCAATTAAGTGTCAAATCTTCTCTCATTAATGTTATACAAGCTTATCTTTGCATAACATTATGTTACAGAAGCCGCTTAGTTTCTTATTAATACTGCTAACCCTCTCCAGCGGGTTTACGAAGCTATTTTTCTATGCAGGCTACGAGTTGAACAAAAACTATATTGCTACTGTCCTTTGCGAGAACAAAGACAAACCAAAGCTGGAGTGTCACGGTAAATGCTATCTCAAAAAGAAAATAGATCAGGCAAAAAAACAGGATCAGCAAAAACCACAAACGGAATCCAAAAGATTTTTTTCTGATCATTATTTATTAAGCCAGTATCGGTTCAAATCATTTATCAGGCAAATAGACACATACCTGCCTGCACCTCCCCAACCTTATTGTTATCAAAACGATAACGCGATCTTTCATCCTCCACAGGTCTGACCTGACTTTCTTTTGTCATCCTGTTTGTGCCTGTTTATAACCAGACGAACCAGGGCTGTCGAAATAAATCCTGCTATTATAATCATGTTTTAAGAAGTGGCCCGCATTGGGTATTTCCCTTCTTAAATGCTTCGTATACAACAATCTCAACATGCAATGAGATCAATACTCTTTACATTAACATTTACGCTCTGTATCCTGTCGGTCAGCGCCAGGGCCCAAAGCCTCACAATAAAAGGGAAGGTATTTGATACCGGATCCAAAGAACCCTTAAACGGTGTTACTATCAGCGAAAGCGGATCGCTAAATAAAGCCGCTACGGATAAGAGCGGGGGGTTTATATTAAACGTAAGTTCCCGAACGCCGGACTTGCTAATCTCATTTATAGGGTATGAAACCAGGACTGTAACAGCTTCTGTTGAACATCCCCTGAGTATCGCCCTCGTTCCAAAAACGGAAGGCCTGGGAACCGTTGTAATCACCGCAAACCGGGAGGCAGGCCTGCGAACCGAGGCTCCGGTTGCAATCAGCAAAATAAATCCTGAGGAAATAAATAATACGAAAGCCAGCCTTTTGGTTGAGCTGGTAAATAAAGTCCCCGGCGTTGTAATGCTGAATTATAACAACGAGCAGCACGGTATGGGAATTCGTCAGCCTTTCGGGACTTCGCCATACTTTCTGTACCTGGAGGATGGGATCCCACTCAGGCCATTAGGCGTATTTAACCATAATGCGCTGATAGAAACCAATATTTTCGCACTTAGCAATATTGAAGTTATCAAGGGCCCGGCCTCTTCATTATATGGAGCCGAAGCTGTTGGCGGAACCATCAACTTCATTACCCAAAAGCCTACAGTGGTCCCTACAGCAAAGGTTGGTTTGCAGGCAGATAATTATGGCTACAAAAGAGTTCAATGGGGGGCCGGCGGCTATCTCAGCAAAAAGCTTGGCATTTATGCAGGCGGCTTTGTAGCCGGCCAGACCGACAGCTGGCAAACCCGGAGTGATTATAATAAGTTCTCCCTAAATCTAAGGGGCGATTATCATTTATCCGGTAAGTCAGATCTTACCGGAACTCTTGCCTTACATAACTACTATTCCCAAACCGGTGGCAGTGTTGATAGCCTGGCCTACTATAGCCGAAAATATGTAAGCAATAATAACTTTACATACAGAAGCGTAGATGCGCTGCGTGCAAGTGTCAAACTTACCCGAAACTGGAATTCCGGGTCACGAACGGAGCTAACAGCTTATTACCGTAGCAACTCAATAGGGCAGAATCCCTCCTATTCAATCCGGTGGACGCCGGGAGCTGCCTCAGCCTCAGGTGAGATTAATGAAAATAGCTTTAAGAGTCTTGGTCTCGTCGCGCAGCATAGTAGGAGATTCGATTGGCTGAATTCAAACTTGCTGATTGGAACATCTGTTGACCGATCCCCAAACAGCAATTATGCCTATAAGACCGAACTTTCGGCTGAATTAAGACCGGATAAAAAATCGGTTGAAAAGTACACGATGATCCGCGAACTGCCCGATGAACTTCTCACAAATTACCAGGCCGTCATTTTCAACTCAGCAGTATTTGGCCAGTTCGACTTTCATCCTGCTCCTTTTTTGAAAGCTTCACTCGGCGGGCGATATGATCGTATGGCCTTCAATTACAATAACTTCCTCGACCAAACCTCCGGCAGCAAGGCTTACGGACAGTTCACTCCGAAAGTCGGACTTACAGCCGATCTGGGGCATGATATGGGAATATATTTCAACCTTAGTAAAGGGTTTTCTCCCCCTGGCCTCTCGGCGATCTTCCGGAAAAATACCGCCGCCACCTCTGCTGACGATCTTTTTTATTACGGACTTAAACCGGCAATCTTTTCAAATATTGAGCTCGGAGGCTGGGCCGCTCTTTTGCAAAATAAAATATATGTCGACTGGGCAATCTATAAGATGAACGGGCGAAATGAACTGCTGAATATTCGACAGCCTGACGGTTCTACCGATTACCAGAGTGCGGGAAAAACTGTGCACAAAGGCATAGAATACTCCATTTCCTACAAACCCAACAGTACATGGTCGATACGTTTTGGCGGGACCAACGCTATTCATCGCTTTACGGAATTTACTTTAAGTAATCGTGAAGCCGATAATGTGAAAAATGTAAATGGCTATGATATGCCACAGGCGCCTAAATGGGTTGGCAACACAGAGATAACCTACAAACCGGCATATGTGAAAGGTTTGCGTCTTGGGCTTGAATGGCAGGCCATCAGTTCCTGGTATCAGAATCAAATCAATTCAGTGAAATACAATGACAAAGGCGCCTTAGGGTTTCAGGGAATCAGCGTTCTTAACTTCCGTACCGGGTACCAGTTCAGGTCACTTGAACTATTTGTCAATGTATTGAATTTTAGCAATGAACTATATGCCTCGGCGGCCACCCGCGGCAATAATATAAGCGACCGAAGTACCTATACCCCATCGGCACCGCGCACCTTCATAACCGGTATCCAATATAATTTTAACGGTAAAAAATAATCATCATGAAGAAATCGATCTTATACATACAGTTCATATCCATTTTGCTTTTAGTCCTCTCCTGTAAACAAAATAAATCAACTTTAAACTCAATTAACACTATTCCTACTAAGGCCGCCGAAACCACAAGCCCTTACTTAACGCATGACCAAAGTGGGAATGCCGTACTCTGCTGGACAGAAAGAAGTGGGGTGGATTCGCTTTACCGCCTGAAATATGCCATTTATGATACGGCTACTCAGCAGTTTGGCAATGCGGTTACCGTAACGCCTTCCAAAGGAACAAAGGCTTCCCCGGAAAGTATGAACAAGGTAGCTTTTAAATCCGACGGAACGGTGATAGCAGTTTTCACCCGGAAGTTCGAAAACCAAAAGAACCCCTTCGCCGGAGCGATCTTCTATAGTACTTCAACAGATAAGGGCATCAACTGGTCGGAACCCCAATATCTTCATTCCGACACGTCGCATGCTTACGGACGAAGCTATTTCGACCTTGCACGTATGAAGAGCGGTGAAATTGGCGCCGTCTGGCTGGATGGCAGATACGGTAAATCTGCTCCTGGTTCAGCACTGTTCTTTGCGAGCACATCAAGGGGTGCAGGCTTCGATAATGAAAAATGTATTGACCAAAATACCTGTGAATGCTGCCGCACAGACCTGATGGTTGCCAATGACGGTAAGCTGCATATCGCTTATCGCAGCATCATGTTCCCCGAAAAACTCCTTGGAAAACAGGTCCGTGATATAGCCTACATATCTTCTGAAGACAATGGTCGTACCTTTCAGAAAACGAAAACCATCAGCCAGGATAACTGGGCAATAGAAGGCTGTCCGCATACCGGGCCCTCTTTGGCAGATAACGGCGGGCAGGTTTATGCACTCTGGTTTACAGCAGGTAATTCTCCCGGAGTATATTTTAATTCATGTGAAGGTTCCACGCAGAATTTTACCCCCCGTAAACTTCAGAGTGCTGCGGCACAACATCCCCAGTTAACAAGCCTTAAAGATGGCAAACTAGCCATGGTCTGGGAGGAAGTTGCAATAACGAAAGCTGCGCCAGCCGAAAAAAGCAGTCATCAACACGGAATGGAAATTTCACATAGCAAAACGGGCTCACTGGCTAAAATTTCGTTGAAGGTCTTAAAGGAGGGACAGGAGCAAATTAAAATGAACCTGACAGACGGCAATCAGGCAGATAACCATGCGGTACTCACCGGTTTATCAAATGGTGTTTTGGTTGCATGGGTTACTGAAGATAAAAATACATCTGTTATCCGTTACACGTTTGTAAAAACGGATGAATAAAATTGGTTTATGAGGTTTATGGCGTTATAGGTTTATCGATGAAGGCTGTTATCCGGCGCCGGAACATCCCATTCCGGTCAGCGGCAAAGGATGTCTCCTTGAGGCATTCAGGATATAATTGATAAATTAGCGCCCATGAGATTATTACTGTTTATTATTTGCTGTATTCTAACACTCCAGGCCTGTACTTCGGGAAGTCAGAATAAAAAATTGCCTATCCTGGGAGAACGTGAGGCTGTCGAAACGCAGGTGAAAGGCAAAACGGTGGTTGATACTATATATCAAACTGTTGCTCCCTTCAGCTACTTAAATCAGGATAGTGTACGGGTTAGCAACAGCGATTTTGACGGCAGGATCTACGTTGCCGACTTCTTCTTCACGAGCTGCAATACCATATGCCCGCAAATGCACCGTAATATGCTGAAGGTCTACGAAAAATTTAAAGGCAATCCCCAGGTAAAGATCCTTTCCCATTCGATTGATGCAAAATATGATGTTCCTTCGCGTTTGAAGAAATATGCTGGTAAGCTGGGAATTGAAGGCAATCAATGGGAATTTGTACATGGTTCAAGCGATTCTATCTATAACGTATCAGCCAAAAACTATTTGGTGGCTGCCTATGAGGACAAAACCGATCCGCAGGGCTTTGTACACCAGGGCTGGTTTATTCTTGTTGATAAGAATAAACACCTTCGGGGAGCCTATGATGGCACCAAGGCTGACCAGGTTGAACTGATGATAAATGATATGCAAATTCTTCTGGACGAGCAAGGCGGCGATGCGAAATAGGGTATTGTATATTCTCTTTACAGTCGCATGCCTCTGTATTTTCATCCAGGCCTGTCAAAGCGAGCAGGAAATAACTTACGCGCGCTATTATGTTAACGGGAAAGGCCTTTACGAAAAATACTGCCAAAACTGCCATGCGCCGGACGGCTCCGGCCTGAAGAACCTTTATCCGCCCCTCACCGACACGGTCTACATGAAAGATAATCTTGGCAAGCTGGCCTGTATTGTTAAGTATGGCCTTAACGACACGATAACAATTGGCGGCCAGGTATATGATAGTAAGATGCCCGCAACCACCGAGTTAACAGATATCGATGTCACACAGATCCTCGTTTACATCGGTAATTCATTCGGAAACAAACTCGGAACTTTTGATATGAAGGAAGTCAGCTCGCAGGTAAAGGAATGCAGGTAGGAATTAGCAATTAAGAATTATGAATTATGAAGAGATTTTCATTTCTCAAATCTCATATCTATCATCTCATATCTAAATACTAAGTACTAATCCGTATCTTTGGCCTAAGCAAGCCGTTCTATCGCTGTCCATCTACAATGGAGAGAGGAAAGTCCGGGCAACACAGAGCATCCTGCTTCCTAACGGGAAGGGACCAGCTATCCTGAGTCAAACGAAGGAGCGGGTAACGGAAAGTGCCACAGAAAATAAACTACCCTGTGAAAACGGGGCAAAGGTGAAAACGTGAGGTAAGAGCTCACGGTTCCCGATGGCGACATCGGGGGCGGTAAACCCCAGGAGTTGAAAGACCAAATAGGCTAACGCACGTAGGGCTGCTCGTCCGATGTTAGTGGGTAGGTCGTTAGATCCCGGCAGCAATGCCGGGACTGGATAAATGATAGAATCCCGATTTTATCGGGAACAGAACCCGGCTTACAGGCTTGCTTTTTTATTGAAATCGCTCCCCTTATCCTGATAAGGAAAGAAAACAATCATTATATTCGCATCAAATTTATTTCCTTGACTTTAAAAAAGGGAAACAAACAGGAGCATATTTCTATGGCAAAAATCTTAATTATTGATGATGAGCGGGCGATCCGGAACACACTTCGTGAAATTCTGGAATACGAAGAATACCAGGTTGACGATATTGACAATGGAATTGATGGCTTAGATCTGATCAAAAAGAACAAGTATGATCTTGTCCTTTGTGATATCAAAATGAATAAGATGGATGGAATGGAAGTTCTCACCGAGGGTCTTATCATTCAGCCGGACTTGCCATTTATTATGATCTCAGGTCATGGCACCGTTGAAACCGCCGTAGAAGCAAGCAAGAAAGGTGCCTTCGACTTTATTTCTAAACCACCTGATCTAAATCGACTGTTAATTACTGTCCGTAACGCACTTGAACGCGGTAACCTGGTTACCGAGACTAAAGTACTCAAACGCAAGGTTAGTAAAACAAGGGAAATGCTTGGGCAGTCGCCTGCTATCTCCCGAATAAAAGATACAATTGAGCGTGTGGCCCCTACTGATGCCCGCGTACTGATAACAGGTGCCAATGGTAGCGGTAAAGAGTTAGTTGCCCGCTGGCTGCACGAAAAATCAAACCGTTCCAATTCCCCCTTGATCGAGGTGAACTGTGCGGCTATCCCGTCAGAACTTATCGAAAGTGAATTGTTCGGACATGAAAAAGGGTCGTTTACTTCGGCAATCAAGCAGCGGATCGGTAAATTTGAACAAGCCAATGGAGGTACACTGTTCCTGGATGAGATTGGCGATATGAGCCTTAGCGCACAAGCAAAGGTTTTACGTGCATTACAGGAAAACAAAGTTACCCGGGTAGGCGGCGAAAAGGAAATCGAAGTTGATGTTCGCGTAATTGCGGCAACCAACAAAGACCTTCAAAAAGAGATCGAAGCCGGCACTTTTCGTATGGACTTATACCATCGCCTGAGCGTCATCCTGATCCATGTGCCGCATCTTACTGAACGTAAAGATGATATTCCTTTGATCGCGGAAAACTTCTGTGCTGAGATCTGCAGTGAATATGGAATGCCAGTTAAGAAGATCAGTCCGGAAGCAATGGAGGCTTTAAAGTCAATGCCATGGACAGGTAATATCCGTGAATTGCGTAATATGGTCGAACGCCTGATCATACTTAGCGACAAGGTCATTACAGATAAGGATGTCCGGAACTTTGCCAACCCGGCGGCCGCTCCTTCCCTGTCTGCACAGGTAAATGGTACACCAGGTACATCCCAGACCAACTTTGACCAGTATACAAACTTCCAGGAGTATAAAGATGCAGCCGAACGTGAGTACATCAAGTACAAGCTGGAGAAAAACAACTGGAATGTTTCAAAAACCGCTGACGACATTGATATCCAGAGAAGTCATCTTTACAGCAAGATCGAAAAATACAGTCTGAAAAGGACAGAATAATCACCAAATTTTTAAGAATTGAAGAGCCGCGCGGGAATACCGGGCGGCTTTTTTCGTTTTGCAGGTATTCCTTCGAGGACTTAGAAAGCATACAAATTTCCCTGGGGACATATGACCGTTCAAAAAGATTTATAGGGGTTTCCTAGTAGCTTTCTAGTAGTTTACTTGTAGTTTACTAATAGTTTTCCTCAAGAATATTACAAAGAAGTTTCCAGTAAATATTTATTATACAACATTCCTTATGAGTTATAATTTCAACTGGCCAGCCAAGGATTCGATAAGAGAAAACAGTCCTGGGCGGATATAGTATAAGAGACCGATAGCGATCAGTAACTTCCTTTTGCGACTGCAGAATGAAGTCATAAGGAAGACCCGAAAATCTGAGATTTGTGAGCGCGGCTCAAACGACGGAATTCGCCGTCAAAATAGAAGTCTTAAAATGTTTGCTCCTTGAAGTACTAAAGCGTTTTTATTTCAGCTACAAGCTTTTGAAGAACATCCTTGGCATCACCGAACAGCATGGATGTTTTTGGCTGGAAGAAGAGCTCATTTTCGATGCCGGCATACCCGGGTTTCATGCTGCGCTTATTGACGACAACAAGTTTGGCAAGTTCGACATCCAGAATGGGCATTCCATAAATGGGAGATGAAGGATCAGTTTTGGCAGCAGGATTAACAACATCATTGGCGCCAAGAATAAGTACGACGTCGGTTGAAGCGAACTGTTCGTTAGCCTGTTCCATTTCCTGCAGTTTGTCGTAATCAACATCTGCCTCTGCCAACAAAACATTCATATGCCCCGGCATACGGCCGGCTACCGGGTGAATGGCATAGGTCACCTCCACTCCTCTATCTGCCAGAACCTTCTCAAGTTCATGGCAAACATGCTGCGCCTGCGCTACCGCCAGCCCATAACCGGGCACGATGATCACCTTTTGAGCGTAACTCATCACGACGGCCGTATCATTGATACTTATTTCCTTGAAATTGCCCTGATCCTTACTCTCACCGGCTGTGCCTTTATGGTTCCCGCCAAAGGACCCTATCAGCACATTGCTGAGCGGACGGTTCATCGCCTTACACATCAGGATCGTCAGGATCGTTCCGGCTGATCCTACCAGAATACCCCCGGTCAACATCACCGGGTTATTATATAGAAAACCTCCGCAAGCTGCCGCAACCCCGGTGAAGGAGTTAAGCAGGGAAATAACTACCGGCATATCGGCTCCGCCAATTGGCAACACAAAGAAAATCCCGTAAAGCAGTGAAAGGGCGAAAACCGTATAGAAAATAAAATTCAGTCCGGCTTGCGGGTTGAATATATACCAGGCGGAAGCCAGTATAATAAGGGCAAATAAAAGCAGGTTAAAGACGTGCTGTCCGTTAAAGGCGTAATCTTTTATGCGGCCGTTCAACTTCGCCCAGGCGACCATACTTCCCGCAAAGGAAATAGCCCCGATGATCAGCCCAGCAAAAATGATCAGGAAGGTCACGCTATCTACAGATCCGGGATCATGACTTATATGGCCAAACTCGACCACTGAAATAAGCGCCGCGCAGGCTCCGCCCATCCCGTTAAAAAGACTGACCATCTCGGGCATGGCGGTCATTTTTACTTTTTTGGCCGCAAGGGTTCCGGCAAGGGAACCAATAGCCAGGCCGGTGAAGATCCAGGCGTAATTGCCCAGCTTTATCCCCTCTTCCTGGTAAAGAAAAATTGTTCCAAAGATTGCTATACCCATCCCGGCAGCAGCGATCAGGTTACCTTTTCTCGCCGTTTCAGGGTGACTTAGCATCTTCAGTCCGATGATGAATGTTACCGAACCTATCAGGTAGCAAATGGTTAGTATACTTATCTCCATAGTATTTGTTCTGCGGTCAACAACCAGGTTTATTTCTTTCTTTTGAACATTTCGAGCATCCTGTCGGTGACGACAAAACCGCCGACGACGTTTAACGTCCCAAGTACGACAGCCAGAAATCCTACAAGCAGTGCGACGTAATTATCATGTTCTGCCTTACCCATTACAATAATTGCCCCGATAATTACCACTCCGTGAATGGCATTGGCCCCACTCATTAATGGGGTGTGAAGTACACTGGGAACGCGACCGATCACTTCGATGCCCAGGAAAATACTGAGTATGACAATATAGATCATCTGCTGATGAATCGTAAACCAGTTTAAGAGTTGTTCCATGTTCTAATACTATTTGATTTCTTAGATCCTGCCGATCAGGATCATTGCCCGCTCTATTACAAAGTTTGCCTTATCATGATAACTGACCATCTCCCTGTCTCTTCCTTCAAGGTTGTTATGTTTATCAATTAACCTGAACCGACGATCACGGAATTGCAGCCATTCCTGCTGCTCCTTAACTAAATAAGCTTGCTGAACAGGTTTTAGCCCCATTTTTAAATGCTCGTAAACGCCCCTCATCACACTATCTACATCGATATAATATAGGCGAGAACAGGCTACCCTATTTTCCCCTTCATCGAGGCAAGACTGGTAATTCGCATTGATCAGTTTAAGGTTCGAAAGCTCCGCTTTCGTTTGTGCAATACCTCGGATGCTTAGAAGTAATAAAACCAATGATGCTAACACTAATTGTCTCACGCTATTCTACTTAATGGTTTCCCTGACGCGGTCATTCACAACCGCCCCGTTATGGGTAATGCACGCGCCCTTTACCAGGTCATCATCAAAATTCAGATGTAGCTGCCCTTCCTTCGTGATCATCAACTGCAGAAAATTCAGAACATTTTTACCATACAGTTTACTGGCATCAGCAGGCATTCCCGCGGCAAGATTTGAATCGCCAATGATACTTACGTTGTTAAAGACCACTGTTTCATTATTTTTAGTACGAGTGGTATTGCCGCCCGTCGAAGCTGCCAGGTCAATGATCAGGGCGCCGGGTTTCATATTTTCGAGTATGGTCTCGGTTATTAAAATGGGCGCCTTTTTACCGGGGATTTGTGCGGTGGTAATGATCACATCTGCTTTGATTGCGACATCAGCTATGCGTTGCTGTTGTTTTTGCTTGTATTCATCTGTTTGCTCTACAGCGTAACCTCCGGCACCTGATGCATCGGCGGCACCTTCAACTTCAACGAATTTAGCGCCTAAACTCATTACTTCTTCCTTCACGCTGGGCCGGGTATCAAATACCTCAACGACAGCACCTAGCCTGCGGGCCGTAGCAATGGCCTGTAAACCCGCGACTCCTGCGCCCAGTATAAGCACTTTGGCAGGCGCTATACTACCTGCTGCCGTCATGAACATTGGAAAGTATTTTGGCAGATGAGCAGCAGCGAGTAACACGGCCCGGTAACCGGCAATATTAGCCTGCGAACTTAAAACATCCATACTCTGTGCCCGCGTGGTCCGCGGCAGCATATCGAGACTGAAAACGCTTGACTGTGCAGCGACCCAGTTATTAACAAGGGTATCCTGGGCGAGAGGATTAAACATGCCAATAAGTATAGCCTCTTTTTTCAGGGATTTCATTTCCGGGTCGGTCAGGGGATGAATGCTCAGCACAAGGTCACTGTTTTGAAGAACCTGCCCCCGCTCCGCTATTTCCGCACCGGCCTGCAGGTATTGTTCGTCTGAAACAAATGCCTTCATACCACTTCCCTTCTCGACAATCACGATAATATCCTGCTTCTTTAACACGGTTATATGCTCCGGCATTAGTGAGACCCGCGATTCATACGATGGTTCTTGTAAAATTCCGATTGTCATTCTATGGAATATTAGCTGTTGTTGTCTAAAATAATGAAAAGAATTAATGGTTATGATAATTGGATAAATTTAAATCCGTCATCTCCGCCAATTCACCGATCAATGAAAGTGTTGGCCCTCAGACGTTTTATTTAATTCCGTCACAGGTCTTTTATCATGACATTTTGCAGCCAAAAGCCTATCTTTGCGGCTGAATGAAGCATATACGTAATTTTTGCATAATTGCACACATCGATCACGGAAAGAGTACATTAGCCGATCGTTTATTAGAGTACACCAATACGATTACTCAGCGTGAATCTCAGGCGCAGCTACTGGATGACATGGATCTTGAGCGCGAACGCGGGATAACCATCAAAAGCCATGCTATCCAAATGGATTATGAGCTGGAGGGTCAGAAGTATATTTTGAACCTGATCGATACCCCCGGCCACGTTGATTTTTCATACGAAGTATCCCGTTCTATCGCCGCCTGTGAAGGTGCTTTATTAATTGTAGATGCATCCCAGGGAATTCAGGCACAAACTATTTCCAATCTTTACCTGGCATTAGAACATGACCTGGAGATCATACCTATCTTAAACAAGATGGACCTTCCGGGTGCGATGCCTGAAGAGGTAAAAGACCAGATCATAGAACTTATCGGTTGTAAACGGGAGGATATTATCCCCGCATCCGGAAAAACCGGGCTGGGAGTTCACGATATTCTAAGAGCGATCGTTGACCGTGTACCGGCACCCGAAGGAAATCCCGACGGTGAGTTACAGGCTCTGATCTTCGACTCCGTATTCGATTCATTTCGCGGTATCGTAGCCTATTTCAAAGTACTCAACGGCGAGATCCGTAAAAAGGATAAAGTAAAATTCGTTGCCACCGATAAAGAATATATTGCTGAAGAGGTTGGTACCCTGAAACTGAAACAGCTTCCGAAGGATGTGATCAAAACAGGAGATGTAGGTTATATCATTTCGGGCATCAAAGAGGCAAGGGAAGTAAAGGTGGGTGACACGATCACTCACAAAGACCGGCCAAGCCTCGAACCCATCAAAGGTTTCGAAGAGGTGAAGCCGATGGTATTCGCCGGTATTTATCCTGTAGATACTGACGAATATGAGGAGTTGCGTGAGGCAATGCATAAGCTGCAGCTAAACGATGCGTCCATCGTCTTTGAACCTGAATCATCAGCTGCGCTGGGTTTCGGATTCCGTTGCGGTTTCTTAGGAATGCTGCACATGGAGATCATCCAGGAACGTCTGGAACGGGAATTTGACATGACTGTCATCACGACCGTACCCAACGTTTCGTATAAGGCATTCACTACTAAGAGCGATGAGATCCTGGTAAATAATCCATCCGATCTTCCTGACCCCAGTAAACTGGAATACGTTGAGGAGCCTTACATTAAAGCCAATATTATCACCAAGTCTGAGTTCGTCGGACCGGTAATGTCGCTATGTATTCAGAAACGGGGAACAATTGTAAACCAATCTTACCTGACCTCTGACCGGGTTGAGCTGGTATTTGAAATGCCAATGGGCGAGATCGTATTTGATTTCTATGATCGCCTGAAGACAATCTCTAAAGGATATGCTTCTTTCGATTACCACCAGATCGGCTATCGCCAGTCTGACCTTGTGCGTCTCGATATTCGTCTCAACGGCGAACCTGTTGATGCGCTTTCTTCCCTGATCCACCGGAGCAACTCTTATGAGTTCGGTAAAAAGATCTGTGAAAAACTACGGGAACTGATCCCCCGCCAGCAGTTTGAGATCATTATCCAGGCTTCTATCGGTGCGAAGATCATTGCCCGTGAAACTGTTAAGGCACTGCGTAAGGATGTAACCGCTAAGTGTTACGGCGGGGATATCTCCCGTAAAAGGAAGTTGCTTGAAAAACAGAAAAAAGGTAAAAAGCGTATGCGTCAGGTCGGAAACGTCGAGATCCCGCAATCAGCATTTATGGCCGTTTTAAAACTGGATTAGATTTGAGATATGAGATTTGAGATTCTAGACTCTAGACGTTAACCCTCGTTGATTTTCAGTTCATAATACAAAACGACCTCAATTTTGAATGAGACATTTATCTTGTCTAATATCTAACATCTAATATCTAATATCTATTATCTAATATGCAGTTACTTGACGGAAAATACGTAGCAGAAAAACTTAAACTGGAGATAGCGGCTGAGGCGGCAGAAGTTCTGGCAGCCAGGGGCAGGAAACCTCACCTTGTAGCCATACTTGTGGGTAATGACGGTGGCAGCGAAACATATGTAGCCAGCAAGATGAAAAACTGTGAGAAGGTTGGTTTTCAATCTTCGCTTTTGCGTTATGACCCAAGTGTTTCTGAGGCTGAACTACTGGACAAGATCCGGGAGATCAATGCTGATGAAAATGTTGACGGACTGATCGTACAGCTTCCGCTCCCGAAACATATTGATCCTGAAAAAGTAACGGAAGCCATCGATCACCGCAAGGATGTGGACGGCTTCCACCCTGTTAATTTAGGGAGGATGATGCGGAATCTCCCCTGCTTTATACCGGCAACACCCTACGGTATTTTGTTGATGCTGCAGGAATATAAAATTGACACGGCCGGCAAACATTGTGTGGTTGTCGGTAGAAGCAATATTGTAGGCAGTCCCATGAGTATCTTGATGGCCCGAAACGCCAACCCCGGAAACTGCACGGTTACTTTAACACATAGCAGGACAAAGGATCTGAAAGAGCAGGTGCTGCAGGCTGACATCATCATTGCTGCAATTGGGAAAAAGAACTTTATTACCGCAGATATGGTGTCTCCCGGGGCAATTATCATCGATGTAGGTATTAACAGGGAAGTATCCGACAAGACCAAATCAGGCTATAAGCTGTATGGTGATGTGGATTTTGATAACGTAGCTCCCAAAGCTTCCTGGATCACTCCCGTACCGGGTGGCGTCGGACTGATGACCATCGTTGGCTTACTTAAAAATACGCTTGCATCTGCCAAAAAGGAGATCTATAAATCGTAGCTAAGATGCAGGCCTTTAGAATTCTTTTGAATTTCTGACGCAACCTGGCTATGCCATATATTTCTCAGGGATTGAAAGGCCTTCCTTCTCGTAAGACCAGATGACCGAGGTGATAAGCCATTTGCCGGCCAGGCAGATGTATTGAATATAACTAACCCCCCGTTTCCAGTTGGGTGTATCCTTCACGAAGCTATACTCAAACACACTGATCCGCTGAGCCATGTTACCGAATATTTCGGTGTTATCCGCTATTTCCTGCTGCACAAAATAGACCGCATTACCGGCTTCGATCTGGCCCATTATTGCGTGCGCGAAGGTCTGGACCGTGAAATCGACGGGTGGTTCAAAGTTATTATTGATCAGTTTCCCGTCCCCGTAAAATAATTCCTGTAATAGGTCGACATTCGGGTAATGTTCTGTACTGAAGCAAACGCTTTCGTAAAAACGTTCGGTTAGATGATCAATTTCCTGTAAAATCATAGGTCAAATAACTTTTTAATGAAGTTCCATTTTTCTTTAAGGCCGATATAAAGGCCGTCCTCACGTTGCTCAAGAGGGTAAATGTTAATGTAATCGCCCTGCCCGGGTGCACCGCGCCCGGTTTGCAGATCATACTCATAACGGTGGAACGCACAGATCAGTTTTTTATCTTTACAAAAACCCTGACTCAGGTCTGCACCTGCATGCGGACAGCGGCTTTGAGTCGCGAAGAACTCATCACCTACTTTCACCAGGCAAATTTTCTTACCCTTAACACGGATCAGCCGGATGAAGTTCCCGGCCGAATAATCTTCAAGTGACAGGATCTTAATCCAATTCATTATTTCGGTATAATTGGTCACCAGTGTGTCTCAATATAGATTATATGAGTCTCAATGGCGGAATCTGACTATATTTGCAGCCTAAAATACAAAATGGCACACCAAATACCTCCCGATGGAACGTTGTTACCTTTAATGGAAGAATTTTACACCATTCAGGGTGAAGGATATCATTCGGGCAAAGCGGCATACTTTATACGTTTAGGTGGCTGCGATGTTGGTTGCCATTGGTGCGACGTAAAAGAAAGCTGGGATGCGGAATTGCATCCGCTCACGCACGCCGATCAGATCATAGAGAATGCATCCATACATCCCGGTAAAACAGTTGTTATTACCGGCGGAGAACCGCTTATTTATAATCTGGATTACCTGACAGAAGGTTTGCAGGCACGCGGTATCAAAACTTTCATTGAAACTTCCGGTGCGTACCCCCTTTCAGGAACCTGGGACTGGATCTGTCTTTCTCCCAAAAAGTTTAAAGGACCGAGGGAAGAAGTTAGCCGTGCAGCCGGAGAATTAAAAGTCATTGTCTTCAATAAAAGCGATTTTGCCTGGGCGGAAGAACATGCCCAACTTGTCTCTGCGGACTGCAAATTATTTCTTCAGCCGGAATGGTCAAAGGCGGCTATTGTCACCCCGCTTATCATTGACTATGTTAAGCAAAATCCCAAGTGGGAGATATCTCTTCAAACACATAAATACCTGAATATCCCTTAATTTCTTTAAATTGGTGTGATATCTTAAAAGAAATTCACATCAATGAAGACTATTAAATCTTATGCTCTGATAATTGCAATATTATCGATTGCAGGTAGTTCATTTGCCCAGGGAACTGTTGTGAGCTATAAAGACGCTGATGCCAGTTTACAGGGCTACTTTGTAAAAGCTAAAAGCAATAAGGCGAAAGCGCCGGGCATCGTTATAGTCCATCAGTGGATGGGGCTGAGCGATCATGAGAAAGGAGCTGCCACTAAGATCGCTGCATTAGGCTACCATGCGTTCGCTGCCGATATCTATGGGACTGGCAATATGCCAAAGACGCCGCAGGAAGCGGGCGAAAAGGCGGGGTATTACAGGAACAACCCGACGATCTTCCAATCCAGGATAAAAGCTGCAATTACGCAAATTGTAAAACAGGGGGCCGATCCGGATAATATTGTTGTCATGGGTTATTGCTTTGGAGGCACCGGCGCGCTGGAGGCAGCACGAGCAGCCTTTCCTGTAAAAGGAGTGATATCCTTTCACGGCGGACTAGGCAAGCAAGCAGAGCGAAAAAATGGATTAATAAAAGCCAGGGTATTGGTGCTTCACGGTGCTGACGATCCTTTCGTGCCAAAAGCGGATATCGATAAGTTCCAGGAGGAAATGAAAGAGGGCAAGGCTGACTGGCAGATGATCTACTACTCCAATGCCGTGCATGCTTTTACAGACGAGAACTTAGGAAGCGATAACTCTAAGGGGGCGGCATATAATGAAACGGCTGCAAAACGATCATGGGAACATATGAAATTATTCCTGCAGGAGTTATTTATGTAACTGATCTATCCTGATTCCGTAGAGGACCTTAAACAGGCCGTGGTATACCGATCCAGTAATCTTTTCAAGAGCGTGAGAAATTTTTTCATCTTCTTACTTCTATTCGTTTGTAATGTGGCCTATGCCCAGAAAAAGGGTAACTCGACCAACAGACAAGCCCAGAAGACGTATGAGCTTGCCAATGAGTCTATTTCATACAAATTTTATGATAAGGCATTGGAGCAGCTGAAAGAGGCCGTTAAAGTTGATGATAAGTTCATTGCAGCGCATCAACAAATGGGCGATGTCTACAGGAAATTAGGTGAGCATCGAAATGCGATCATCAGCTATCGCAAGGTCATTGAACTTGATCCTGAATTTCTACCCCTTACCTATTATGGACTTGGCGAAAGCGAACTGAATACGGGTGAATATAGTAACGCTCTTAAGCATCTGGAGAAATACGCCAGTTATACCTTGCAGGAATCCAGCAAGAAATTAGTAGAAAAGTTAATCGCGGATTGTCGTTTCAGCCTTGCGGCTATCAAAAACCCTGTAAACTTTCAGCCGAAAAATATGGGGGCGGGTATCAATACGAAAGAACAGGAATATTTGCCTGTTGTAACAGCCGACGAAAAGGTGCTGATATTTACACGACAGGCAAATCGCAATGAAGATTTTTTCAAAAGCACGCAGACAGACAGCGACTGGTCAGCTGCCGAGCCATTGAGCGATGCGATAAACACGAAGATCTATAATGAGGGGGCGCAGTGCATTTCGCCTGACGGTATGTATATGTTCTTTACAGGTTGTAACAGGCCTGACGGACTGGGCAGGTGTGATATCTACTTATCGAAAAGAGAGGGTAAGAACTGGAGTGCTCCTTTTAATATAGGCGGCCCGGTAAACACTCCCGGATGGGAATCCCAACCATCGCTAACTGCTGACGGAAGAACGCTTTACTTTGTCAGCACACGTCCGGGTGGTCACGGCGGCTATGATATTTGGAGATCAGATCTTAAAGATAATGGATCATGGACTGTTCCCGTTAATCTAGGGCCATCAATAAACACAGCTTATGACGAACAGTCTCCGTATATACATCCTGATGGTCAGACTTTATATTTTTCATCCAATGGCTGGCCCGGCCTCGGAAATAAAGATCTCTTTATCAGCCGGAGAGATCCAGCTAATAATAATTGGGGAAAACCTCAAAACCTCGGCTACCCTATTAACACATTTGGTGAGGAGAGCGGCCTGACGATCAGCAGTGACGGCAGAACTGCTTTTTTTGCATCTGATCAAAAAGGCGGGTTTGGGGGACTCGATATTTATTCGTTTGAATTACCGGCAATATTGCGTCCCGCAAAAGTGACTTATGTGAAAGGGACGATCTTCGACGCAGAGACAAAAAAAATGCTTAATGCCAAGATCCAGATCATCAATCTCCATACAAATCAGGTGGTGTTCGACGACCTTTCAGACTTTGAGACCGGAGAATTCCTGGCCACAATGACAATCGGGAAAACGTTTGGACTAAATGTTTCGAGGGATGGTTATCTTTTCTATTCCCAGAATTTCTCCCTGGAAAACCACCCGGATAGTAAGCCATTTAATATTAAGGTTCCGCTTCAAAAAATTAAACTTGGGGGAATGGTTGTCCTGAATAATATCTTTTTCGATACCAATAAATACAGTCTTTTGCCTGAATCGAAGGTCGAACTTCAGCAGCTGATCCAGTTTTTAACTTCCAATCCGGGAATTTCGATTGAAATTGGTGGGCACACCGATAACGTTGGCGACGCCAAATCTAATGAGGTTCTTTCTGAGAAGAGGGCTCAAACAGTTTATGACTATCTCGTAAATAATAAGATACCACCTTCCCGCCTGAGTTATAAGGGATATGGCGAGACAAGTCCGGTTGATGAAAACAGTACGGAGACAGGTCGCAAAAATAACAGGCGTACAGAATTTAAGATCACAAAAAACTAATATGGAGCAAAACTACAGTAATCACCCGCGCATAGTTAAACCCTTTCATGGGCTACTATTCCTGTTGCTTCTGGTTGGTTTAGCTGGCTCAGTCGTTAACCTCGTTAAATCACGGGGAAGCGATAACTTATACTCGGCAAGTTTGCTGGTCCTTCTCTTCGTGATCTGCACTTTGATAAGCTGGTACACCAGGTCCTTCCCTCTGAAAGCTCAGGACAGGGCGATAAGAGCAGAAGAAAACTTAAGGTATTTCATCTTAACCGGTAAGCCGCTGCCTGAAGATTTAAAGATGGGTCAGATCGTAGCTTTACGGTTTGCACCGGATGAAGAATTTCCCGGATTAACAGAAAGATGCATCCGGGAAAATCTGTCGGGAAAAGAAATTAAGATGGCAATAAAAAACTGGAAGCCAGATCTTTATCGGGTTTAATTACAATATCGCCTCACGTACACGTATTAGCCTGACAAGCAATTGCTCGAGCTTATCCAATGGCAGCATATTAGCACCATCGGATTTAGCGTTTTGGGGATCAGGATGTGTCTCCATGAACAAACCGTCAGCACCAACCGCTATTGCAGCTTTTGCGATAGTCTCGATTAAGGCAGGCTTACCACCGGTTACGCCGGTTGACTGATTTGGCTGCTGAAGCGAATGGGTACAATCCATAACAACCGGCACATTAAAGCTGCGCATCTCCGGTATTCCACGGTAATCAACGATAATGTCCTGGTAACCAAATGTGTTGCCCCTATCCGTTAGAATGACATTAGGATTTCCCGAGTCTATGATCTTATCTACTGCGAACTTCATCGACCCTGCTGACAGAAACTGGCCTTTTTTAACGTTTACGGTTTTACCGGTTTTAGCAGCCGCAACGAGCAAGTCTGTTTGACGGCATAAAAAGGCGGGAATCTGAAGGACATCGACATATTCGGCGGCAAATGCTGCCTCTTCACTTTCATGTATATCGGTGATCACCGGGATATCAAACTCCTGGCTAACCTTTGCTAAGATCTTCAGAGCTTTTTCATCCCCGATTCCTGTAAAGGAATCAAGTCTTGAACGATTGGCTTTCCGGTACGAGCCTTTAAAGATCAGGGGGATCTGTAATTTATCAGTAAGTTTTACGATCTGCTCTGCAATCCGCAGGGCAATATCCTCGCCTTCGATCACGCAGGGTCCTGCCATCAGGAAGAAATTTCCGCTGTCGGTGTGTTTAATATTTGAAATATTATTAATAATCTCGCTCATATCAAATTAGAATTCCGTGTGCTTAGTTACCCATTTCGGATAAGAATTTGATCCGCATTAGCTGGATCTCTTCTCTTGAGTAATCATCAGTTCCAAGATCAGACAACGCGGCGTCGATAGAATCCACTTCCGAGGTACGGAAATAGTCATACACTTCATCCTGTCTGTCCTCATCGATCATTTCGTCAATATAATAGTTCAGATTAAGTTTTGTTCCTGAGTTAACAATTGTCTCGACCTCTTTAATGATCTCTTCATAAGACATGCCTTTAGAGGAAGCAATATCTTCAAGGGCGATCTGCCGGTCGATATTTTGAATTATAGAAACTTTTAACGCTGATTTATTTGCAGCCGATTTGATCACCAGGTCGACAGGTCGGTCTATGTCGTTCTCCTCTACATAAAACTTGATGAGCTCCACAAAAGGTTTACCGAATTTCAGCGCCTTACCTGATCCTACTCCATGAATCTGTTTCAATTCTTCAATAGAGACAGGATAATGTGTGCACATTTCTTCCAGGGAAGGGTCCTGAAAAATAACAAATGGCGGTAGATTCTGCTGTTTAGCAATCTTCTTTCGAAGATCTTTGATCATCATTAACAGGTGCGTATCTAAAGCCCCTGCCTGCTGACCTGCGCTTTCATCATCCACGGCAGTCTCTATAGGCGTATTTAAAATGAATTTTATTGCATGTGGTGATTGAATAAATGCCTTTCCAGATTTTGTGAGTTTCAGAAGGCCATAATTATCAACATCTTTAAAAAGAAAGTTATTTAAAACAGCCTGACGCATTAACGATTTCCAGAGTATTTCACCACTTTCCTTTCCGGTTCCGAATATTGGAAGTTTATCGTGGCCATACGATGATACCTGAGCGTTGTCCACTCCCATCATGATGTTAATGATATGCTGATCATCAAATTTTTCACCGAATTCCTGGATGAGCTTAAGTACCTGCAACAGCGGTTCTTCGCCCCCAAAGAATTTCTTAGTACTCCGGCAGTTATCACACATGTTATTGCAACCTGCCTCATTGAAGTTTTCGCCGAAATAATGCAGGATTTGCTTACGACGACAAACTGATGATTCCGAATAATCAATAACTTCTTTGAGTATTTGCGTTCCTATTTCTCGTTCAGAAACAGGTTTGTCTTTCATAAATTTGGTTAGCTTATCTATATCCTTCTGGGAATAAAAAGCCACACAAACACCTTCACCCCCATCACGACCCGCACGGCCTGTCTCCTGGTAATAGCCTTCCATACTTTTTGGTATATCATGGTGAATGACATAACGTACGTCGGGTTTATCTATACCCATACCAAAAGCGATAGTCGCGACAATGACATCAACATCTTCCATAAGGAAATTGTCTTGAGTTTCGGCCCGCGTTTTTGGATCCAAACCAGCATGGTATGGCAATGCCTTTACACCATTGAGGCGCAAAGCTTCAGCAACCTCTTCAACCTTCTTTCTGCTGAGACAATATATGATACCCGATTTGCCTTCATGCGACTTAACATACCGGACGATCTCTTTCAATACATCCCTTTTCGCGCGCACCTCGTAAAATA
This sequence comes from Flavihumibacter soli, assembly GCF_010692725.1. Lineage (GTDB taxonomy): Bacteria > Bacteroidota > Bacteroidia > Sphingobacteriales > Sphingobacteriaceae > Daejeonella > Daejeonella soli. Next base: position 131,630 of record NZ_JAAFZB010000088.1, read on the forward strand.
AGTTGGCGCGATTAAACGAAGACTTGAATAAGACCGCATTGTTCATCTGCAGGTTTTTCTGAATATCCTGCTGAACTTTCGGTGTGGCTGTTGCAGTTAACGCGATGATCGGAATATTCTCGCCGATATTATTGATGACCTGCCGTATCCTACGGTACTCAGGCCGGAAATCATGTCCCCATTCTGATATACAGTGGGCCTCATCAACTGCTACGAACGAAACGGTTATTCCCTGCAGAAACTCAACGTTCTCGGCCTTGGTTAAGGATTCGGGTGCAACATAAAGTAATTTGGTTTCGCCGTTTGTAACGTCTTCTTTTACTTTAGCAATTTCGGCTTTATTAAGGGATGAATTTAAGAAGTGTGCAATACTATCCGTACCACCGAATGCCCTGAGCTGATCTACCTGATTTTTCATTAGGGCAATGAGGGGCGAAATTACAATTGCCGTACCATCGCTTATTAAAGCGGGCAATTGGTAACAGATGGATTTGCCGCCCCCCGTTGGCATAATCACAAATGTGTCATTCTTTTTCAGGATGCTGTTAATGATCGCTTCCTGATCGCCTTTAAAATTATCAAAGCCAAAGAAATTCTGTAAATTGTCAAATAATGATTTATTGATCTCCATTGTTATACTGGAAGTGTGGGAAAGGGTAATTATAAAATGAGGTTAAAATTATTAAAAATAACATACTTTTGCGCTTAAATCGCACTTAAATAAATATTCCTGTTTGAAAACCAGTACAGAAATTCTTGAGATAGCACAAAAGACACTTCGAATTGAAGCGGATGGAATAGCCAGGCTTTCAAGTCAACTAAACGAAGATTTTTCTACTGTAGTACACCGTATTTTATACTTAAACGGAAGGGTAATAGTTACAGGAATTGGCAAAAGCGCTATCATTGCTCAAAAGATCGTAGCCACCTTAAACTCAACGGGTACACCCTCTATCTTCATGCATGCCGCAGATGCGATACATGGTGACCTTGGCATGATTCAAAATGATGATCTGATCATCTGTATCTCCAAGAGCGGGAACACACCCGAAATCAAAGTATTGATACCCCTGCTAAAGCAATCGGCTAATACTTTGGTGGGAATGGTCGGCGACCTTAACTCGTTTCTTGCAAAGCAAGCTGACCTCGTTCTGGATACCACAGTAGATATAGAAGCCTGTCCTCATAACCTGGCTCCAACAACTAGTACTACAGCACAGTTAGCTATGGGAGATGCATTAGCAGTCTGCCTTTTAGAGAGCAGGGAATTTACCAGTGCAGACTTTGCGAAATTTCACCCAGGCGGTGCTTTAGGAAAACGTCTTTACCTTAAGGCCGGCGATCTGTCTGAACAGAATGAGAAACCACAGGTTTCGCCTGCCACACCTGTACGCGATGTACTGGTGGAGATAACTAAAAGCCGTCTTGGTGCTGTTGCAGTTATAGAAAATGAGCAAATCACCGGTGTTATCACCGATGGAGATATAC
>NZ_JAAFZB010000089.1 GCF_010692725.1 Flavihumibacter soli
CGGGGAGTATTTTTTTGATCTTCCGGCAAGCATATAGGTCATAGGAACCACGGCAGCTGTACCTAATCCGACAAGCGAGAAACCGATCATTGCGCTCATAAAGGTTGGCAGAATAATGGCAACACCGATACCCAGGATAATACAGGCAGAACTGATTATGTAGGTAGCCTGCAGGCCGATCTTATTAATGACCATATCCGAGAGAAACCGGGATGTGGCCATAAAAACCATAAAAATAAGGTAGCCGTATGTAAAGATCCGGACATTAAGCACTTCTTTAAAATAAATGCCACTCCAGTCGAACATCCCGCCTTCACATAAGGCCGCAAAGAATACTAACAAACCAAGGTATACAATATAAAGATCGGGTTTCCCCAGCTTCAGCTTATTGCCGGTAGTAGAACGGTCATTTCTCAAAAGGAACTGGTAGGAAAGTACAGTGATCGTCAGGCCTGCCATCGCAATTGCCAGTAAGTGCATTTGTATAGAAACGTTCAATGATAGCAGTAAGGTGGCAACACCCACACCGAATATTCCACCGGTACTCCACAAGCCATGAAATGATCCCATGATAACTGTTCCCATCTTCTTTTGCAGGGTAATAGCCTGGGTATTAACGGATATATTGAAGATTCGCATGCTAAAAGAAAAAAGGCTAATCCCGATCACAAGTCGAAAGATATCCGGCGAAAAGCCGACAAACGCAAGGGATATCGCATTCATTCCACAGGCGACAGCTAGCGGAATACGGCTGTCAAAGCGCGAAACCAGCCAGCCGGAAATGGGAAGGCCGATAAGCGAGCTGACCGGCATTGCCAATAGAAGAGTGCCCAATTCCGCTTCGTTGAAGCCGAAAAAAGTCTTGATAGTAGGTATCCTGGATGCAAGGGAAGAAAAGCTGAATCCAGATATAAAGAAAAATATACTTAGAAAAATCCTTTGTTTATTGAGTGAGATCATAGGGAGCACCAAAGATAATTTAAAATCTCTACCAGATCGGCAATTTGTCAGTAGAGCGATTCGATGGGCGGAGTTTTTGAAACCAAACAGAAAAAGCGGTGAAGTGTTATTACCATCAGTACACTATATGTTAAGGTTATGATACCAGATAATAATTCAAAACACAGCGAGCGGAAGCATGTCCACCAGGACCCTGAGACCCTGCCTCAAGATGTCAATAACATCGGTACAGTCGGGTTTGTCAGCTACAAGGACAAGGAAGGGAAAGGTAGCTTTAAAAAAATCGGGAAGCTTAAATCTATAGGACCAAATGAAGAGGGGATCGGCGAGAATGAGGAAGATCATTCTACCAGATTGTAACTCTACTCTTTGATAAAACTGAAGACCTGCAGGAATTCACCTTCATAGGTGCATACCCAGGCTTCAAGCCGCTGTTCATCTTCTCTCAGATCGACACCTACAGGCTTGTCCGGACAGACCAACGAGTAGATCCGGGTAAAACTTCCCTTGTTTATCTTAAATACATCCAGGGTATTTCCCTCGTAACAGGCCACGAACAGGAATTTTTTGTTTTTCGAGATGGCAATCGTTCGCGGATTTGCGGAGGTGGGTGACCTGAATAGGACCCGCCCGTTCTGTGCGTTAACACAGGCGATCTGAGAGGACGTATTATAGGAGATTAACAAGCGTCCAAGGCTGTCAGCTATTACATGGCGTGGATTCCGAATAGTTCGTATCTGCCGTTCAATTTTCCAGGACTTATTATTAATAACACTGATCACATCTGAACTCATATTGGTAACATATGATTTAAGGGGACGACCGGTGACTGCTATACCCCGTGGATATTCGCCCGTTCTGATGTCTTTCACCTTTCTACCATATGGAGCTATCGAATCCTGTATCCTGAGGACGCTTACGGTGTTCGAATGCCAGTTACTGACCAATAGATATCGATCATCCGGCGTGACGGTAATAACCTTCGGCGTTTTGCCGGTCTTAATGAATGGGACACGTACTGTGTCGGTAAGCTTTTTTTCTGCGTCGTAGATATAAAGAACCCGCGAGCTGGTAGTAGTCGGTTTAATAGCAGTTTTTAATGAATCCGATGTCCTGACTGTATCCATAGGAATTGCAACAATGCCGCCGGCATTATGAAGGGAAACCCATAAAAGCCTGTCGTCATGACTGAAGCAGCCTTCGACAGGTTTCTCCGCAAACGATGGCATTGGTTTATTAAGGTCGTAGTCCCAGCCTGTGGCCTGAGTAGGCTCGAAACGAAATTTTCTCACCAGTTTGCGGGTACTGCACTCGAATTCATAAATGCTCATTTCCTCCAGGTTGAAAGTATAAAGTCTTGTTCCCGCAGAATTGAATAATACGGATTTTGTCCAGCGGGATGAGGGGATGTTTTCAAGGTCGCAGAAGATCAGTTTCCTATAAGAACTGTCCCGGGAAATCGATTCTCCCAAAACACTGGCAACACCGGAGATTACGAAGATAAGCAGGCAGCCTGCTATCATGACGACAGCAAACTGACAAATAGAACTTGTAACGGGTTGCCTGCCATTCATTTACTTTCTGATTAGCAAAGGTTACATGAATCTAAAGTTGTTTTCCAGAAAAAACAAGCTTGTGTTTGCTTATTAACGATGTTTTTATACTTTTGTGCCGTTGATGCGCCCATAGCTCAGCTGGATAGAGCAACGGTTTTCTAAACCGTCGGTCAGGGGTTCGAATCCCTTTGGGCGTACTGATTATTTGAAATCAAAGTATACCAATTTACGTAAACGATCAAAGAGGGGTTCTCATTAACATGAAGCCCCTTTTTTTATGTCTATTCATCATTTCCTGATTTAAAAGAATGACAACTCAAAAAGTAAATGCGATTAATAACTCCGAAAAAATAGACAGCATTATATTTGATTTAGACGGAACGTTATGGGACGCTTCAAAAACCTGTACGAGAGCATGGAATAAAGCATTAGGAGAGGTCAGAGAGGGTAGCACCGAACTTAATGAAAGTACCATTCGCTCACTTTCGGGATTAAAGATTGAAGTAATACTAAAAGAACATTTTGGTTATATCCCGGAACACGACCGCGATAAACTTTTCAAATTATATCAGACGTACGAAAAGGAGTTGATGAAAGCATCAGGAGGAAATCTTTTTCCGAATGTTAAACAAGTGCTTAATATGCTGAGTGAAAAATACAGACTTTTTATAGTGAGCAACTGTTTGACTGGCTACATTGAAAATTTTATTGAATTTCACAAACTTCAAAACCTATTTGTTGATTTTGAATCATCCGGAAATACCGGATTACCTAAGAGTGAGAATATAAAACTTGTTGTGGCCAGGAATGATCTAAAAAAACCGATTTACGTTGGTGACACAATTTGGGATTATGAAGCTGCGCAAACAGCAAATGTTCCATTTGTATACGCCATGTACGGGTTTGGAAAGGTAAACAACGCATATCTGGCAATTAAGGACATAGCTGAATTGGACCAATATATCGCAAGTATTAGCATGCCCATGGAAATTACAAAAATAGGATCTCAAATTTAGCCGGTTTTTTCTGCTGAGCATTCGGCAGCACCCCATTGGGTTTCTGTCCCTTAATATTATTGTATATTGAATACCAAAACCAAACTATGAAAAGGATTGTCGTTTTATTGCTGATGATGGTATCCATGACGTTTTCGCTGCATGCTCAAAAACAAGAGGAACCCGGGAAAGTGCTAAGGCATGTGGTGCTATTCAAGTTTAAGAATGAAAGTTCTGCTGCCGATATCAAGAAAGTAGAAGATGCTTTCCGGACCCTTCCTTCAAAGATCAGCCAAATAAAAGGATTTGAATGGGGCAGGAATAACAGTCCCGAAAACCTCAACCAGGGATTTACACATGCTTTTTTTGTAAGCTTCCAAAGCGAAAAAGACCGTGACATTTATCTCCCTCATCCGGCGCATAAGGAATTTGGAAAAATTCTCGGTCCGCACCTGGACAAGGTATTGGTGGTAGATTATTGGACCGAAAAATAGTCAGGCAGCTTATTTGTCCCTTAGCACTTTAGCAAAATGCCAACAGCAGCAGATTTCCTTGACGACCTCGATAAACTCAAATCCGAGAAAGAACTTGAAAAATTAAGCAAGTACTTTAAAGGAGATGACGGCACAACCGTAGCGCTAGGGGTAAAATTTGGTGATATTTTTAAACTTGCAGAGAAGTATTGGGAAATGCCTTCGAATGAAATCAATAAGCTACTTGACGACCCTCACTATGAAGTTAGAATGGGTGCGGTGAGTATTATGGATTTTCAGGCAAAAAATAAAAAAACTTCGCCAGAGAGGAAGAAAGAATTATTTGACCTGTATCTAAGGAGACATGACCGCCTGAACAATTGGGATTTTGTTGATCGCGGTGCTTACAACATCATTGGCGAATACTTGCTTGATGAGCCAAAAGACATCCTTTATGAACTGGCTAAATCCGACGTTCCCTGGAAAAGACGAACAGCCATTGTAGCGACCTATGCTTTTATCAAAAAAGGGCAGGTGGACGAGACCTTCAAAATTGCAGAGTTGCTTGTAAACGACGATAACGAATATATTAACAAGGCAGTTGGCAGCTGGATCCGGGAAGCCGGTAAGAAAGACGTAAATAAACTCCTGCTATTCCTTGATAAATACGCCGGAACCATGCCCCGGGTCACTTTAAGATATGCGATCGAAAAGCTGAATTTAAAACAAAAAGAGAAGTATTTAAGTAAGTGAGTGCCGTGCTATTCCGCTCAATTTACCGCATCATCTTGTAAAAGCCCGCTGAGGCCGTATCTGCAACCGAGCCATCCGGTTTGGAATAAATAAAGTAGGCATGCATGTATTTCTGGCTGCTCACAAACTTCATCGCTTTTCTCAAACCCATATTCATCAGCACATTATCATAAGCGTCAGCGGTGATCGCATCTTCGGCCACAACCGTCACGCTGATCATTTCGTTATCTACTGGGTAACCGGTTTTGGGATCAATTAAATGAGTGATCTTTTTTGAACCATTCTGGTAAAACTTGCGGTAGTTGCCCGATGTGGTAACGGCTCCATGGTCCATCCGGATCGTCCGGAGTACCGGAAGCGGATTATCAGAATCATCCCCCGGACTTTCAATGCCGACTGACATCTTCTCGCCGGAAGGCTGTTTTCGGCCTTTCACCCGAATCTCGCCACCCAGTTCAACGAGGTAATCAGCAATGCCTTTCTTTTCCAGGTGTGCGGCGACCAGGTCAACGCTATATCCCTGGGCGATGCCGTTCACATCGATGGCCACACAGGGTTTGTCTTTAATCAGGCGTTTTCCATTTAAGCGGATATGATCCGGGCCCACGCAGTTTAACAACGATCTTATCTCAACTGAATCAGGAAGGGTTGTGACCCGCTTTGCGCCAAAACCCCAGGCCTGTACCAATGGCTGAATGGTAATATCAAAAGCGCCGTTTGATTTTTTATTGACCGCCATTGATCTCCTGACCACTTCGCATAACATCCAGTCTGCCTCGACACCTGTTTGAGACCTGTTAAACTGGCTTATCAGGGAATATGGCTTATAAATGGATAGGGAACTGTCGATCTTTGAAAAGATACTATCGGTTTGTTCACGCGTTACCAGGCTGTCGGAAGCATAATAGAGAATATGGTAACCCGTACCCTGTGCGAAACCTGATATTCGGTAGGCCCTAACATTTGGTTCCTTACCTGCGAAAGAGAAAAGGGCGAGGATGATAAATACAAATAGGAACCGGGCAAGGATCATTAGATAGAGATATTCTTCACAATATAAAATTGACCTCCTGCCATTCGAAAATTCAGGTGGCAGGAGGTCAAAAGGAGGTATTGACTTTATATTACCTTTGATTTACCTGGCACTGCGAAAGGATAATTACCTTCAGCATCAGGTAATACTTTCGGCATGGCATCCCAGGCAAATGTATCGGGCAGAAGGTTTATTGTGGAATTCAGCGCATCTTCCCACTTCACTTCCTTGCCGGAATAAGTGGCAAATCGGCCCAAGATGGAGGTCATCGTACTTTTAGCCGCATTTTCAGCGTCGGCAAACTTGTATTTCCCTGCATCGATGGCAGCAAACAGTTCATCATGCTCCACCTGGTAAGGATTCGGATCGCCCTTTCCTGCGTGATCAAACAACAGATTACCCTTATAGTCCCATAATTTACCGGCATTGTTGGCGGATAAATAGACCTTGCCTTTTGTGCCCTGGAAACTCTCGTCGACGCGGTTTTGTGTACCCTCAAAATGGCGGCACTGGCTCTGAAGTACGGTGCCATCTGCATAAACAAACTCCACGGTATGATTGTCGAAGATCTCACCATAGTCTTTCCCGACACGTACTGCTCTGCTTCCGGTGCCCTGCGCTTTAACCGGGTAGCTGTTTTTTACCCAGTTGGCCACATCAATATTATGGATATGCTGTTCGGCAATATGGTCGCCGCAAAGCCAGTTGAAATAATACCAGTTGCGCATCTGGTACTCCATCTCAGTTTGCCCGGTTTTACGGGGGTTCACCCACACACCGCCGCTGTTCCAGTATACCTGGCCGGAAACGATATCACCGATCGTACCGTCCTGGATACGTTTGATGGTTTCGCGATAGTTTTTCTGATAACGGCGCTGTAAGCCCACAACAACGTTCAGCTTTTTACGCTTTGCTTCTTCGGCGGCAGCCAGGACCTTGCGTACGCCGACCGCATCGGTTGCAACCGGTTTCTCCATAAAGACATGCTTATTCTGTCTGATGGCTTCCTCGAAATGAATCGGCCTGAAACCGGGAGGAGTGGTCAGGATAACTACGTCAGCTTCCGCGATGGCTTGTTTATAGGCATCGAAACCCACAAACTTTTTATCCTCGGGCACGTCTACTTTCTCTTTACCGAATTTGGTGAACATCGGCTCATAGCTTTTGTCTATGCGGTCGCGAAAGGCATCGGCCATCGCCACCAGTTTTACATTAAAGGTAGTGCTCAGCGCCTGGAAAGCCGCACCGGTACCCCGGTCGCCGCAGCCTATCAGGGCGATCTTAATAGCTCCGCTGCCGGCAGCGTACACACCATAAAAAGGGAGGTTGCTTAAAGCGAGGCCACCCGCCAGCATGGCTGAGTTTTTAATAAATGATCTGCGTTCGGAGGATAAGTTGTTGTCTCTTTTGTTCATTCTGAAGGGGATTTAATAATCAGCAATAGGTTTACGGTTGTAATATTTTTCAATTTCTTCTTTTGAGGGCGGTATCAAGGGACGTACTACGCGAATTCCGACGAATGGAGCCTCAGGAAACCACCAGTTACTTTTTGGGATCTGGGGATCAATACGCTTCCAATCTGGGTCTGAGGCTAACCTGCTTGCTGAGCGAAGATCCTCAGGTTTGTTCTGAAAAGAACCGCCGCGGATGGTATGGGGATATAGTTTTAGGGGTACGGCAACCGGGTTATCAGCCAGTTTTCCGTTATACTGGTTGTAGACATCAGGAATATATTGGTCTTCGGTCCACTCGGCCGCATTGCCATGCATATCATATAATCCCCAAGCGCTGGGTTTCTTCGTTCCCGCAGGCTGCGTCTTTTCCTTACTGTTGCCGGCGTACCATGCATACTCATCTAATTTTGAGGCATCATTGCCGAATGAATAAGACCCGGTTGAACCCGCCCGGCAGGCATATTCCCACTCAGCTTCAGTAGGAAGCCGATAGAAGATACCTGTACGGTCATAAAGCCATTTGCAAAACTGCAAGGCATTATACTGGGTCATCCCAACAGCAGGATATCCCTCTTTGCCCATTCCGAAGGTCATATCCAGGTAGGGCTTGGTGGGCCTTGTGATGGCATCTACCCCTGCCATTTGAACGGTAACATCATAGTCCTTATATACATACAATTCGTAAATGTCCCAGGGCATTTCCTTTTGACCAATCCAGAAAGCATTGATCTTAACTTCATGCAAAGGCCCTTCGTCAGGCTTTCTCCCTGTTTCCTCTGCAAGACTTCCCATCATGAACTTTCCGTCCGGAATAGCTACCATGTCAAACGTGACGGAAGCCCCCGGAAGTTTTTGCGTATATGTCTTGAAATTTTCCTGGGATGATGCGAAGAGAGGAATCAGCGAAAGTAAAAAGGTGCCGATCTTGTATTTATTCATATGATCTTTACTCGTATTGATATGGCTGTACTGAATAATATTATCGGAAAGTAGAAATAATTTACCTATTGCCGCAATCGGATGTGAAAATGGCATCAGGAATCACAACTAATTGCCTTTTATAATATTGTCTGTGCCAGAGTAAAAACCTGGTTGCATAAAAAAAGCCACATCACGTGAGGTGAAATGGCTTGCAGCTTCTTGCTTCTTTTATTCTATCCCGCCAGCTCATCCATCTGGGTCTGCAGGCGCGGCATGCTGATAATATTATCCTGATTGATCCCGAATGACCAGAAACTGCCGGCCGTTTTAAAGATCTTAAACAGCTGGTTAGATTCATGCAGCAGGAAAAACTCCACCCATTGCGAAAGACTCATCTGGCCGAGAATGGCATGGGTGCCAATCCTTGAAGCATGGTTCTCACTGAGCCTTTCCAGTTGATCTGTCAGATCCTGCCTTACACGATATATTTCATGAAGCAGGGAGCCCGTTGTTCTTGCTGCCGTAAACGAGAACTCAGCGTCTTCATCCGGCTTATACATTTCAAAGAAAGGATTGAACTCAGTAGTGATCGCTTTAATACGATTCAGGAATACATACTGGTAGCGGCACATATACGCAATAATCTCGTGGATCGACCATTTGTCAGGGTTCAATCGTTTATATATGGCTTCGGGTGGCAGGCCGTCGATGTAATACTTAATTATCTTGTGTTGCGTGGCAAACCTGTTTAAAGTCTGAACTGGGATTTCCATGATGTTGCTATCGGTTAGGTAGTACTATAACGTCAGGACATTTGCAATGTTTGATTGCCCATTTAAACTTTTTTTCCACTTAACCTGGCAACATCTTAGGTCTGAGTAGTCCCATCGGAGCTGGAGAATAAAAGGGATTATCGCCAGCTACTTACTATTTATTAACAAGGTGTTGACTATATCGGGATATGGTCATGATATAGTTAGCATATAGTTAGCATATAGTGAGTTCGGTGTGAAAGCAGCAAATTTTTACGATGTCCTATACAGGCATTTCTTAACCGTTGCGAATAAATCTGGCAATGATTGCATGGTATTTAAAGGGAAGCTGACAGCAATTTGCCGCTTTCCTGGTTCTCCTAAAAAATCAGATCCGGGTCATTTCCTCATCCATACCGAGCAGCAGGTAGCTCGCGGTAGCATGATTGGTTGCAAGGGGAACATTATGCACATCGCAGATCCTCAGCAGCATTTGTACATCGGGTTCATGGGGGTGTTTACCCAGGGGGTCACGGAAGAAGAAGATCCCGTCCAGCTTACCTTCGGCAGCCATTGCAGCTATCTGCGCATCACCGCCCAGCGGACCGCTTAATTTGCATTCAACCTCAAGCCCGGCGTCTTTTATCCGCCGGCCGGTTGTGCCGGTAGCAACAAGCCTCATTTTCTTAAGTATCCCGAAATTGTCCTTTACAAATGATACCATATCATCTTTTCGGGCATCGTGGGCTATGAGAGCGATGGTCTTCATTTACTAGATTTTAGATATGAGATTATAGATGTTAGATAGAGCTATTTCACCTTTCTGCCTTCACTTACAGCCTTCCAACCTTCCGCCTTTCTGCTTTCTGCTTTCACCTTTAAGCTTTCACCTTCCAGCCTTCCACCTTCCAACCTACACTCTTACTTAATCGTGTGCCCGAAGAACATATAAGCCAGTATAATCGCAGCGATTAAGCCAACAAGGTCAGCAATCAGGCCGCAGACAAGTGCATAGCGAGGTTTTTTAATATCAACCGAACCGAAGTAAACGGCCAGTACATAGAACGTGGTTTCGGTGGAGCCTTGTATAATACTTGCCAGCCTGCCCTGGAATGAGTCAGCGCCATAAGTTTTCATTACATCAACCATCAGACCACGTGCACCGCCGCCGCTTAAGGTCTTCATTAAGCCAACCGGAAGGGCGGGGACAAAGGAGGTATCTAATCCGCAGGCTGCTGCAAGTGCACCGATAGCATTCACCACATAATCCATACAGCCAGTCGTTCTGAATGCGCTGATGGCAACCAGGATAGCGATCAGGAAAGGGATGATCATGATTGAGGTTTGAAATCCTTCCTTAGCTCCGTCGATAAAGGCTTCATAAACATTTATCTTCTTGGCAGCACCATAAGCGATAAAAAGGGCGATTATTGAAAAGATAATGATGCCGCCAAGGAGGCCTGCAAAAACCTGTATCTGGTCTGGTGGCAGATTTCCGAGCCAGAAGTACAAGCCTGCCATCAAGGCTAGAAAGCCACCAAAGAAGATCAGGATAGGTAACTTGAATAAATTGATCTTCTGAAAAAAGGCTACGGCTATCATGCCGGATATAAATGAGATGAATGTGCCAATCAGCGAGGGAATAAAAATGTCGGCAGGGTTAGCGGCCCCGTTTGCCATACGCAGAGCGATGACGGAAGTGGGGATAAGCGTCAGACCGGCAGTATTCAGCACCAGGAACATGATCTGTGCATTAGTGGCGGTGTCCTTAACGGGATTCAGTTCCTGTAATTCTTTCATAGCCTTTAAGCCGACTGGTGTAGCCGCGTTATCAAGACCAAGCATATTCGCCGAAAAGTTCATGATGATGGAACCGTTAGCCGGGTGATTTTTCGGAACGCCGGGAAACAATTTACTGAAGAAGGGGGCAACTCCGCGGGCAAACACACCGATCATGCCGGCCCGCTCACCGATCTTCATAATCCCGAGCCAAAAGGTCATAATACCTATGAGTCCTAATGAAATTTCGGCGCCCGTCTTTGCGCTGTCAAACATTCCGTTAACAACGCCGGTAAAGATCGTCGTATCGCCAAAAAATATTAGTTTGATTAATGCTACAATGAAAGCGATCAGAAAGAATGCGATCCAGACGTAATTAAGGGCCATGCGGGGGGTGAGGAATTATGAATTAAGAATTATGAATTAAGAATTACGATTCTATCTAACTACTAAGTACTTGGTACTATCTACTAAGCCGGTGAATTTATAAGTTTTTGTTTGTAATACGACCATTCTCTACACATAAAACGGTACTTAGCTGATCCTGAAGAATAAAATCAGCACCTTCACCGACAATGAGCGGCCTTGTTAAGATGAGATTATAGTTTGATGCTTCTATTTCTTCGTAACCGTGATAGCCGGTCAGATCGCCAACATCTTCTATGAGATAGGTGTAGGTAACAGATCGATGATCAGGATTTAACTTTTCGTCGGCAACCAGTCCTATATCAACCTTATAAGTGGCAACAGGAGTGCTCACTTTGCAGTTACGCAGCACCAGATGGTAATGCCGTTTATCATTTTCCGGAATATCAAAGTAGTTGGCAAGGCTTACATTCGCATAGCTTTTGCTGGCTATACTTTTAAGCGCAGTTAACAAAGCAGTATAGGTTAGCTGGCGGATAAATTGCTTTTCTGGATCATCCTTAAAACCACCTGCTTCGATTAGTATCGTACTTGTTCCGGCGGCCTGGAAATTATCGCCAAAGGCCCGGGGTTCATATTCGTCATCAAACCTGGCAACGAAACCTGGGATATGCCGTTGCAGTTCGGTATTGATTATCGAGATGACCTGCATTGCCCGTTCACGCACCGCGTTAACGGATAATGCAGCATCATAGGCAGGGGCAAGTAGCGAAATGGTTGCGGGCTTGCCTGTGTTGCCTGTCGACCACATGGTACTTTGATCATGCATATTAAAACCAAAGTGCGGTTTTATCTCATCCCGCAAGCGCCTTAATACTCTTCCTTCGGGCGTCTGCTGCCTGTGAAAATCGCGGTTGATATCGATACCCTGGGCATTCCTCCTGTTAAATACTTCCGCGCCGTCAGGGCTTACCATGGGAAGTATGAATAAGGTGCAGTTTTCCAGGATATATTTCCCGCTACTCTCTCCTTCAGAACTGGCTGCAAGGAAGTTTATGAGATCGCAGATAGCCATAGTAGCCGTTGCTTCATCGCCGTGCATCTGGCTCCAGATGAATACCCTTGTTTCTCCGGTACCGGCTTTAATGAGGTTTAACGACCGGCCTTCAAAAGAATAGCCTGCTACCTCAGTTGTAAAAATCGGGTTATTGGTAAGCGAAGGAAGTATCTCAAGGAGATCGGCATGCTTTATAAAACGATTGCTTATGCGCGTTTCTTTATAGGGAGTGTAGTGATCTGCATTGCTGTCCACGGTGCCAGTTTTTTTTTGCTAAAGTAAATAAGTACAAGCAGATGGGCACTATGGAAGGAAGATTGAATCCATTAGATTATAAAAAAATGTTCCCGTTTGTCTGGAATCAGGCAAACGGGAACATTAATGCGGAAATGCCATTTTCAGGAGGGCTAACTATCTCCCTGTCCGTAATTTACCATCCATTGAATTCCGAACTTATCGGTTAGCATACCGAATAACTCGGCCCAGGAGGTTTTGTCAAGATCCATTACAACCGTGCCGCCAGCTGCCAGGCCGTCAAAGAGTCGTCTTGCGTCTTCCGGCGAGTCGGGATTTAGAGCGATTGAGAAATCACTCCCATGAGCGAAACCTGGTCCCATTCCTTCTACATAGTCACTTGCCATTAACAGATCGTTCGGCCCTATGGGCAAGGCAACATGCATAACTTTATTTTTATCCGCTTCCGACATTTGCTCACACCCGGGTTGATCTTTGAAGCGATTAATGCCCGGGCCCACAAACTCTCCGCCGAATACAGATTTATAGAAATTGAAAGCCTCCTCGGCATTGCCGTTAAAGGTTAAATAGGGATTAATAGATGCCATGATTGGTTAAAATTAATGATTGTTTATTTTGATTTCCTGAAGCGCGATCCAGAGGAACCTAAACTACATTACTTTAGATTCTTTCCAGCTTGTCAAACGATTGCTGCCATCCCGTTTTACAATCTTCCAGTATTTCGGCAGGTAGTCCTTCATGTCTTAAATTCATGACTGTTTTGCCATCGCTTTCTTCGAAGTTGACAGTTATGGTAAGATCCAATGGCCAGTCCCCCGGCATATTCAGGTCGGCAGCAGCTACAATATTGCCATGTTCGTCTGAGAAGCTATCGGTCATGGACAGTTTTTTGTTGGGCACAATCTCCTTATACTCGCCTGTTGACCAGAACTTATGGCCCTCAGGGGAAAGCATACTGCTGAGGTATTTACCACCAACCCTCAAATCAATAAAAGCATCCGGGCAGGTATAATCTTTAGGACCAGACCATTTTTTCAGGGTTTCTGGATCTGTCCAGGCCTGCCAGACTGTACGGACTGGTAAATTGAAGGTTCGTGTGATGAGCAGATCTTCGCCTGGATGAGATTGATCGTCAGAGGAATCACCACTGAAGGCTCGCTCGAGATCTTTAATAATGATCTTGTCCATTTTCAGCATGGCATCCATCACCCGGTTAGCTCTCTTGCGATCAGGATCGTCAAGCATTTCGCCTAATACCGGAGGGACTATCTGCCAGGATACACCGTACCTGTCCTGTACCCAGCCGCATCTTTGTTCTTCTCCTCCTAATGAAAGTTTTTCCCAGTATTCATCTATTTGTTCCTGTGTCCTGCATTTTATGAAAAACGAAATTGCGGCGCTAAAGGTAAACTGGTGATCCAGGCTGCTGTCCATGGCAATAAAATTCTGGCCATTTAGGTAAAAGGATGCATACTTTACCGTTCCGGTCGGGTCCTTATCCTTTTCGTCATAACGCTCAATTTGGACAATATGGGAGTTAGGCAATATGGAAGTATAAAATTTCATTGCTTCCTCAGCTTTACCATGCTGCTTACCTACAAACAGCAGCGATGGGGAAATTTGCTGACTCGAATCGGAGAGCATGAGCTGCCAGGAAATCCCGAATTTATCTCCCAGCCAGCCATATCTCTTACTGAAAGGGTACTCGTCAAGCGCCATAAAGACACTTCCGTCTGCAGAAAGTTTAGCCCAGAGCTGGTCGATCTCATCCTTAGAATCACATGTGACGAAGAAAGAGATCGCCGGGGTAAAAGTGAACATCGGGCCCGCATTAAAAGCTATGAATTCCTGGCCGTTAAGTTCGAAGGTTCCCGACATGATTGACCCGTCTGGGCCGGGCATCGTACTAACTATTCTGGAGTTTTTGAAGACATCAATATAAAATTTCATTGCCTCTTCGGCTTTCCCGTCAAACCAGAGAAAGGGTGTGATCAACTGATCCCGGTTAACTGGCTCAGATCTGCCCTCCTGTGGAGCACGGTTAGTTTGATAAGCAGTTTCCATGACTTAGGTTTTTATTATTTTTCAGATAATGTTTTTACCCTATCCAGGGCTTTCGGCCATGTTTTATCGAAGTATTCCTTAAATTCTTCCGTGGTATCCATATCTACTTTTAAAGAAACAATCCCATCTTTTTCTTCAAGAGAATAGTTTTCCGTCGCACCTCCCCACTGTTTTACTTCATCACTCTCCGTATCTTCCACTCCGCCTTTTATTACCCCCAGATGCCTGAAGGACATAAATTCATTTGGGCGGTTCGCGGCAACCTCGCTGATCATGCCATCCCTGCCGTCAGCGGAAAGGAATTTCACTTTACTACCTTCCTTCCAGTTATCGGTTTCGGCGTAAGAGCCTTCATTGAAAACTCTTGTCCATTCCCTATAAGAGGAATCATCCCAAAGAACTTTCCAGACCTTTTCCTTTGGGGCGTTGATACTTACTGAAAATTTCGACTTTTCCATGCCCATGATTTTGGTGGTTAATAATAGAACGGAGGTAAGCAATTCTGCTTAGAACTATATTGGTTACATGTATTTCATAGCATCATAACCCAGGAGCCTTCGATACAAGGCTATCTGGCCAATGCAGTTAGCCTCCCGGTAAGTCATGAACGTGATCAGATCGTAGTGGCTCATTTTCTCTCCGGGCATCATTTCAAAATCAGAGTTCAATTTCTCTTCCGTTACGTTCAGTAAGGCCTTTCTTAGTTCGGGACTGATTGATTTCCAGTCTTTTTCGAATTCGGATAACGATGGGTAAGTGACGTTGTCCTGGATACCCTGGTGGTTCTTGAAAAGCTCATGAGCGCTCTGGGTTCGGGAGATGCCGAACAATCCTGCCAGTTCGAAACGCTCTTCCACGAGGCTGCCGGCAAGCCAGGCAACATGGTTGGCCTTTGTATTGAGGCGATTGCGTGAATCTTCATCCGAAATACCATCAATTGCACTGGAAAAGAACTTTGTGTGCATATCGAAGAGAACGATTAGCGAATACATTCTTGAGTCAACTGGGTTGGTTTCCATAATTTATTTTTTAAGGTACATATAAGAAGGCGACTCTTATTCAAGAATCCGGCATTTGAAACCATTGTCCTGCAACAGCCTCATCACGCTGTCTGCTAAAATATAAAGCCCCTCTATCCTTAGGATCCTGTCACAATCATCCAGGTCAAAATTTATTTTAGCGTCCGGGAAATGCTGATGAAGCTCGATGATCAGGGTGTCTGCCTGCTGTCCTTTTTGAACATTAGTTTTAAATACTTCAACCATGTTATTCATCCTGAAAAGGTTTAATGACATAACAAATTTATTGTATTTGATTAAGAATTTCAGGTGTAATTGCGGCAATATAAGGGGTTGATTACGACAAGACTAAGGCTTAAATTTGAGTATGAAACACATCACGATCATTGTTGCAGAGGGCGATGTAAGCCTCAGCAATATCGAAGCTTCATACAAAATGTTCACTAAGGTCAATGAAGCCATGCAAAGGGCGGGTAAACCAGATCTATTTAAAGTTCAGACTTTAGGGCTTAGCAGGGAATCCGTATTAAAAAACGGGCTCTTTACGATAAAACCAGAGTTGACTGTGGGGGACGATTTCAAGACAGATTTGATCATTATCCCGGCAGTTCATGGAGATATGAAGGATGTGGTGGAAAACAACAAAGGCTTTTTCCCCTGGATAAGCAAACAGTATGCGGCAGGAGCGGAGGTTGTTTCGCTTTGTATAGGCGCATTTATTCTTGCAGGCACAGGCTTACTCAAAGGAAAAAGCTGTACAACACACTGGCTTGCAGCTGAGGAATTCAGAAGGATGTATCCGGATGTAAACCTTGTTCCACATAAGATCATTACTGACGAGGGAGGACTTTATTCCAGCGGAGGGGCTTATTCCTCCCTGAATCTCATTTTATACCTGGTTGAGAAATATGCCGGCCGGCATATGGCATTGCTTTCTTCGAAGATATTTGAAATTGAAATCGACAGAAACAGTCAGGCTCCCTTTGTCATCTTCCACGGTCAGAAGGAACATACAGACCACCCGATAAAGAAAGCACAGGAGTTTATTGAACAAAACTTCCAGGAAAAGATAACGGTTGACCAACTGGCCCTGATGTTCTCTATTGGCAGAAGGAATCTTGAAAGAAGGTTTAAGAAGGCCACTGCCAACACGGTGATTGAATATATTCAGCGGGTGAAAATGGAAGTTGCGAAAATGAGTCTCGAATCAACCCGTGAGAATGTAAATGAGGTTATGTTTAAAGTAGGCTACACGGATACAAAAGCCTTCAGGACAGTGTTTAAGAGGATAACGGGACTCTCGCCGGTTCAGTACAGGAATAAATACAGCCAGCAGCTTGTAGCCAGCTAACACGAATCCGCTTTAAATAAAAAAGCCACCTGTTGGGTGGCTTTTTGTTTAAACGGCTATTTTTTCTTGCCCGGTGTTTTTGCCGGTGTAATATCTTTGGTTTTTGCAGCCTGTTGCTGATTTCTCATATAATCCTCCATCCGTTTCTGGAAACCACTTTGTTTCTTTTCAGATGCAGGCTTCTTTTTATTCTCCTGGATCTTCGCATGGATCTTCTCGTCATTCACAAATTGACGGATAAGATACTGCTGTGCAAAGGTCAGCATGTTTGCGAGGAAGTAATAGTAGTTCAATCCGGAAGGATAACTGTTCAGGACCCCGAAGAATATAATAGGAGTGATGTAACCTATATATTTCATTTGACCGGTTGCCCCCGATACCTGGTTGTTGAAATAGGTATAAATCAGGGTTGATATAGTCATCAGGATACACATCAAACTGATATGATTACCCAGAAACGGCAGGGTGATCGGAAGTTTGAAAAATGCATCATAGGTAGAAAGGTCACTCATCCACAGAAAACTTTCCTGGCGCAGCTCAAAGAGGTTCGGAAAGAAGAAGAAGAAGGCCATAATAATAGGCAACTGCAGCAGCATTGGTAAACAGCCGCCAAGAGGATTAACCCCTGCCTTTTTATATAGCTTAAGATACTCCTGCTGTAATAGGGTAGGATTATCATCACCGACTTTCGCCTTAATTTCATCCATCTCAGGCTTTAAGATTCTCATCTTCGCCATAGAGAGATATGACTTGTAGGTAAGCGGTAATAAAACAGTCTTCAGTAGGATGGTTAATACCAGGATGATGAGCCCGTAGCCCCAGTTAAAGCCTTCCAGGAAGTTAAATACCGGTAATACAACCCACCTGTTAATATATTTTAGTGGCCAGTATCCCAGGTCGACCTGTTTAGAGATGTCGTAGCCAGCTTCTTCTAAGGTGCTGATCTTGTTCGGTCCGAAGTAAAATTCCATCGGGTAGCTAACATCCTGACCTGTGAAAGGCAGTTTCATATTAGCTTTAAAGTCTTTGACTACGTTCGGCTGGGTAGATGTACCAACAGCAAGCGAACCGCCACTGAATCCATTTTTAGCAATCAGTACATTTGAGAAGAAATGCTGCTTGAAAGAGATCCATTGGATCTTTCCTTCAGAAACTTCCTTGGTTTCACTTTCTGTCAGACTCAAGTGATCTACGGCATCATCAACAGGCTTAAAATAAGCGGTTGAATAACGGGTCTCATTGACGATATCGATTTCCTTCTTTTTCAGGGTAGCTTCCCAGTTTAGCACAAGGTGCTGGTGCTGGGTGCTGATCACATCCTGCATGCCCTTTGTAGCGATGGTAAAGCCAACTTTATAGTTGTCACCCTTTAGCGAATAGATATAGTCTATGTATTTACCTTCGCCATAATTCAAACGCATGGTAAGTGAGCTTGAATCCTGCTTCGTCACATTGAGGCCAGAAGCGGTGGGAGTGAAGTAAAGGTTATTCGTATTGATGTTTTTGCCAGCCGCCCCGAATAAAAGACCAAATTTATTGGAGTCTCCCTCAAACAGGATCAGTTGCTTTTTATCAAAGGTTTTGAATTTCTTTAACTCAACAGATGAAATTCTACCACCCTTGGGACTGATGTTTATTTTCATCAGGTCATTTTCCAGAATGACAGGCTGGCTGCTGCCGGTACTTGAGGCTCCAAAAGGACCGCTTAGTATAGCAGAATCAATAACGGGGATAACCGCTGCCCTGGCAGTGTCGGCGGTTTTAGATTTTAGAGGCGTTTTTTTGTTTACTGCTGCGATGGAGTCCTGAACTTGTTGCTCTCTTTTCATTTCCTGCTCGGAAGGCCTGAGAAGATAAGTTGAACCCACTAAAATGATCAGGATCAAGAAGAGTCCTGTAAAAGTATTTCTATCCATTTTTATTTATTCCTATTGCTAAAATGCAACTACTTCTTTTTTGAGTGGCTTAAAGAAGCGGCGACAAAGTTAACAAAAAGTGGGTGCGGATTATCAACAGTTGATTTTAATTCAGGATGAAACTGAGCACCCAGAAAAAACGGGTGATTTTTTAACTCTATAATCTCCACAAGATTATTCTCAGGGTTTATCCCGGAGGCTGTCATTCCCGCCTTTTCATATTGATCAAGGAATTGGTTATTGAACTCATACCGGTGACGGTGACGTTCGTTGATCCTGTTTTTACCGTATATGGCAGCGGCTTTGCTACCTTTCTTTAGGTCGCAGGCATAAGATCCAAGACGCATAGTGCCGCCCTTGTTCTTGATTTTTTTCTGCTCTTCCATCATTGATATCACCGGAAACTTCGCATCTTCATTCATTTCGGTACTCTGCGCGTCAGGCAGTCCAAGTACATTACGGCCATACTCTACAACTGCACACTGCATACCCAGGCAGATTCCGAAAAATGGAATATCATTTTCGCGAACGTACCTGATCGCGTCGATCTTTCCGTCTATACCACGACTTCCGAAGCCAGGGGCTACCAGCACACCATCTAAACCTCTTAGCTTTTCAACGGCATTCTCAGGCGTAAGACTCTCCGAATGGATGTATTTAACATTAACCTTGCATTCATTCTTTGCGCCCGCATGTATGAAGGCCTCACTGATCGATTTATATGCGTCTGGTAATTCAACGTATTTTCCCACCACGCCGATGTGAACCTCATTGGTAGGATTTTTCAGCCTTCCCAGGAAATCTTTCCAGCTTTCCAGATCAGGTTCGCTCTTATGCGGAAGTTTAAGTTTCGTCAGGACTGTTCTGTCAAGCTGCTCTTTCAGCATCAGCAAAGGCACATCATATATAGTGGATGCGTCGATAGACTCAACAACTGCGTTTATGTTAACGTTACAAAACTGTGCGATCTTCCTCCTGATGTCCTGTGAAATATGGTGTTCGGTACGGCAAACAAGTATGTCGGGTTGAATACCGTATTCCAGAAGCATTTTTACAGAGTGCTGGGTAGGCTTTGTCTTTAATTCACCTGCAGCTGCAAGATAAGGCACCAGCGTTAGATGAATAACTAATGAATTGGCTGAACCTAACTCCCAGCGGAGCTGCCTTACGGATTCAATATATGGCAATGATTCAATATCGCCGACAGTGCCGCCGAGTTCAGTGATCACTATGTCAAACTCGCCGCTCTCACCGAGAATCAGCATATTTCTTTTGATCTCGTCAGTAATATGGGGAACAACCTGAACAGTTTTACCCAAATACGCACCTTCCCGCTCCTTATTGATCACATTCTGATAAATGCGGCCGGTTGTAATATTATTAGCTTGTGACGTTGGAACATTTAAGAAACGCTCATAGTGACCTAGGTCAAGGTCAGTTTCAGCACCGTCCTCAGTTACATAGCATTCCCCATGCTCATACGGATTCAGCGTTCCGGGATCGATATTGATATAAGGGTCGAACTTTTGAATTGTAACCCGGTAACCGCGGGCCTGAAGGAGTTTAGCTAAGGAGGCAGAAATAATACCTTTTCCCAACGACGAAGTAACGCCGCCCGTAACAAAAATGTATTTGGTCATGATATAATAAGGATTTGCTGAGAAGCTCTATTGAAAACTGGTTTTGAAGCCCAATCAGCAATAAAAAACATCGTTTTGTACGGGATTCAAAAGTAAGGTTTTTTTCTGAAATAGACCTTCTTGTTGAGAAAATTTCGAATGTGGGAAAGTTCCGTAGGGGAGGCTTTAAAAATTTAAAGAGCCCTGGAGGGGGCTCTTTAAACATTACACAATTAATAACATCCGCTTTTTAGCCTGAGGGCAGGCTTGAAGAGAATGGTATCTTCAGTACTTTCCCCGATCAGCTGAGTAATTGCATAATCAGTGTTACCAGGAAAATAATTGCAATGAACGTATCGGCATACTTAAAAACATTTTTTCTTGCAGGTAATTTGTAATGCTTGATGGCGGAATAATTCAGGATCTTATTCATAGCATGCAGGTTAAGGTTGATTAATGATCCTTATGCAAAGCAGATGCCAACGATATTTCATTTTAAAAATTTCGTTTTAAAAGTTTTAAACATCGATAGCTAGTCCGACAAGCGAGTACTAAGTCCGCTTAACGAATTTGTGGAAAGTACTTACTTCGCCATCAGCTTTTTTCTCCTGATAGATCAGATCCAAATTATTTTCTTCAAAATTTTCAAAAAATTCATCCCATTCGATCTGTTCAAAATCTTCGTTATTCTGGCTTTTTTGAGGGAAGTGAATTCTTAATACGCCTTCATCGTCGTCGTTTCCGGTTCCTTTGATTTTTGCAGGAACTGCATCTCTCTTAGTTGCCCAGTCCTTTATCTTCTGGTGATCATGGGTCTGTGTTGTCGTGCTCATGGCTGCTTCTTTTTTGGATAAAAACGCTGCTTTTTGATATTTTGTTTACAGAATAATCCCTCATAACGGAACCTTTTCGGAGCCAAAACGTACTGAAAAAGAAGCATCTGCATGAGCGTCTGACCAAATTGCCGAACAATTTACCTACTTTTGCAGCTAACACTATAAACTAGTAAAATACATTTTGACATTTAACGATTTTAACTTCGACGCTCAGCTTTTCGAAGGTTTGCAAAGCATGGGCTATGTAAAACCAACCCCAATACAAGAGCAAGCCATCCCATTAATTCTAGATCGCAAAGACCTGATTGCATGTGCCCAGACCGGTACAGGCAAGACAGCCTCTTATTTATTGCCTGTCCTGCAACATATCAGTACGACGGATAAAAAACATACAAAAGCACTAATACTGGCGCCAACCCGGGAACTTGCACAACAGATAGATCAGCAGGTTGAGGGTCTCGCTTACTTTGCAGGCATAAGCTCTATTGCAGTTTATGGAGGCGGTGACGGCATGATCTACGAGCAGCAACGCCGGGCGATGGTTGACGGAGTGGATATTATTATCGCTACTCCGGGTCGCCTGATCGCTCATTTAGCATCCGGAGTTATCAAATTGGAACACGTTGAATACCTTGTTCTGGATGAGGCAGACCGCATGCTCGACATGGGGTTTTATGAGGATTTAATTCGCATAATCGGTTTCCTGCCTGCCAAAAGGCAAACGATGCTGTTTTCAGCGACAATGCCGGGTAAGATCCGGAAACTTGCCAATACCATTCTTAAAGATCCGGAGCAGATCAACATCGCTTTATCACAGCCGGCGGTAGGGATCCTTCAGCAGGTTTATATGGTTCATGACCACCAGAAGATCAAACTCATTACGAGCCTTTTAAAGGATGATAGCCACAATAGTGTCTTAATATTTGCATCCCGTAAGGAGACGGTTAAAGAACTGAACAGGACGTTGAGGAAAGCCGGCGTCAAGGCCGAGGCATTTCACTCCGACCTGGAGCAGGAGCAGCGGGAGACTATTCTCCGGAGCTTTAAAGCCAGGCAACTGCCTGTTATCATCGGGACCGATGTTTTGAGCAGGGGGATCGATGTAGAGGGAATTAGTCTGGTAATTAACTTCGATGTTCCACCAGATCCTGAAGATTATATTCACAGGATTGGCCGTACTGCCAGAGCGGAGACCACCGGTACTGCTATCACTTTTGTGAATGAGAGAGATCAGCGCCGCTTTTCTACTATCGAAAGCCTGATAGGCCGGGAAATTGACAGGGTTACGCTGCCGGAAGAACTTGGTGAAGCCCCCTTGTATCAACCTGAAGTTAAAAGGAAGAGCCCGTTTAAAAAGAAAAAGCCCTTCGTTAGAAGACAGAAGAGCGCTTGAGATATCAGGCTGTTCTCACCTTCAAACTGATCATTAATATAGCAGATCTGCGTTTTGCCAAGACGCAGACTTGCTTCAGTCAATAAGATTCGCAAATTGAATTATATTGATAGTCAGCATACTTCTGCTTTTATCTTATTTTTTACTTCATGTGGTAATAATGGTTGCCAGAGCTGTACTACTGAACCAATAGCTACGTCCTCGTTTTATCCAATAGCGGAGTTTATCCTGGACAAGACCCATTTGGTTTTATATCCAGGCTCGATAATTAAACCCCAGCCGCATTTACACCAAGTCGCAATTGTAAAATTGTAAACAATCTTTCCTATTATAGCATTTCTTGAATAATAAGCCTGATCATGACTAAACTGGAAAATGACTATCTAAGCGTGTTAATCCGGCCTCAGGGAGCTGAACTAACGTCTTTATACAACAAGGAAACTGATGTTGAACATCTTTGGCAGGCTGATGAAAGCATTTGGGGATGGCATGCTCCAAACTTGTTTCCTGTTGTCGGCGGCTGTATCCACAACCAGATCCTGGTAGATGGGGTAGAATATCCGATGGAGAGGCATGGCTTTGCCCGCCATTCAGTATTTAACCTGATAGAATCGAGTGAGACGTTTGCAAAATTCTCTCTGAACGAGGATGAGAGATTCATCAAAATATACCCTTTCAAATTTTCCTTCCAGGTTCTGTATGAACTCATCGAACGCGATCTGAAGGTCACATATAAGGTGATCAATTACGATGACCGTGAAATTTATTTTGCCGTGGGAGGCCATCCTGCTTTTAACGTTCCTTTTAAATCGGGAGAAAACGCGGAAGATTATTTCCTGGAATTTGAAATCGACGAACCGCTCAGAACCCATAACTTGTCCGCTGCCGGCTTTTTTACCGGTGAGACCGCGGAGATTGCGAGGGTCAATAACTGCCTTCCCCTGACACCCGGCCTGTTTGCGAAAGACGCTCTTGTCTTCAAAGACCTCGTTTCACGCAAGCTGAGCCTTAAGAGTAAAAATCATCCTCACGGCGTGTCCATATCATACCCGCACTTCCCGTACCTTGGAATCTGGGCTAAGAACGGGGCGCCGTTTGTTTGCCTGGAGCCCTGGATAGGGTGCGCTGACAGGGAAGGAGACGCGGTTGACCTCAGTAAAAAGGAGGGTGTTCATTCCTTAGATAAAGGCCATGTGTTCGAAGCTGATTATGTTATCGGTGTTAGATAAACGGTGTTAACCTGACAAGGAACTGGTCCATTTCATCTTCCATCAAGAGCTCCATTCTCCAGCCTTCTTCGGCAGCTATGGTACTTATACTGTTGGCATCCACATATAGCCAGTCGAACCATTCACTGAATTCTGATTTGTACTCATACCGGTAAGAGATCTCGCCGTAATAACTGTCTGCTGGCATCGGGAGATCTTCGTATAGATAGGCGATATCGGATGAATCAAAGATCAGCTGACCACCCGGACTCAGAAGCTTTGAAGACCTTTTTAAAAAGTCCCGAAGGCCCTGTAAGCTCCCGGTGAGTCCTATGCCATTCATTAATAACAGCAAAGTGTCGAATTTCTCTCCTTCAAATTTCCGGACGTCTTCATTGATCACGCTTTTGACACCCCTTGACTGCATGATCTTGCAGGCAGTCGCAGATATCTCAAGTGCTGTTACTTCTTTACCCCGATTTTGCAATACGAGAGCATGACTTCCTACGCCAGCTCCGATATCCAGTATCCGCCCCCGGCAAAGGTCTAACGCTAATAATTCAAGTTCCGGCATCTCACTTTCGTCCCTGAAGAAAACGTCAACCGGCATTTCTTCCGGAGACCCGTAATTGTTATATAACCAAAGCTTAGAGTCCTGAATTCCCTGGTAATGGTCCATCAGGACTTTGCCAAACAGATCATTTGCCATTGATCAGGGATGTGTTGAGGCCATATAGAATACCAGCTTACCGCCTTGCATAATGTCAGCATGGTTAAGAACGCTTTTAGTATATGGCTTACCATTCAGTTCCATTCTTTTTACATATACGTTCTTTTCGCTTTGATCACGAGCCTCAATTTCAAAGGTCTTCCCGTTTCCGACGTTAATCCGGGCAGAATTCATTGACGGACTACCAATAGCATAATCCGTTGAGCCGGGAGCGACAGGGTAAAATCCCAGGTAGCTGAATATATACCAGGCGCTCATCTGTCCGCAATCATCATTTCCGCCCAGACCATCAGGAGTAGGGTGATACATTTTTTTTAAGATCATACGAACCCTTTCCTGGGTTTTCCAGGCTTTGCCCGAATAATTATAAAGATATGCCGCGTGATGCGCAGGCTCATTGCCATGGACATAATTACCAATGATCCCTTCCCGTGTTATGTCTTCAGTTTCAGCAAAGAATTCATCAGGTAAATGCATGGTAAATAATGAATCAAGATGCGTGTTGAAACGGTCATCACCGCCCATCATGCTGATCATAGCCTTTGGGTCATGCGGCACATACAGGCTGTAATTCCAGGCATTGCCTTCAATATAGCCCTGGTCATGCGTTTGCAGAACATCAAAGCGCTCCCGGAATTTCCCGTCACTCATTTTCGGCCTCATATAACCGGTGGTGCGGTCATAAACGTTTTTCCAGTTCTCAGAACGTTTTATAAACTCATTGTAAATATCTTCCTGCTTCAACTTTTTGGCCACCTGGGCAATACACCAGTCGTCATAGGCATATTCAAGGGTTTTCGAAACCGAAGACCCGTTCTTATCCTCCGGAACATAGCCAAGTGACATATAGTATTCCAAACCATCGTACTTTTTATAACGTGCCGTGGCCACACAGGCTTCCAACGCTTTTCCGGCGTCGCCTTTGTAAGTCCCCTTCATGATCGCGTCAGCAATAACGGAGACGCTGTGATAGCCTATCATACACCAGTTTTCGTTCGCATAATGTGACCATACAGGAAGCATCTTATGAACACTCTGCTCGTAGTGTGCCAGCATAGATTCCACCATGTCTGAATTACGTTCGGGTTGCAGAATATTAAAAAGCGGATGCAGCGCCCTGTAGGTATCCCAAAGAGAAAAAGTAGTATAATTTGTGAAATTCGTAGCCTGGTGAACTTCCTGGTCAAGCCCCCGGTATTTTCCATCAGCATCAGTATACAAGGTTGGCCCCAGGAAGGTGTGATACATAGCAGTGTAAAAGTTCTGTTTATCAGCCAGGTTCTTCGTTTCAATGACCACTTTACTTAGCTGCTTGTTCCATTCCGCCTGTCCTTCTGTCTTAACGCGGTTAAAATCCCAGTGAGGAATTTCAGCCCGCATATTATTTACTGCATTCTCCTGGCTGACAGGCGATAGCGCAAACTTCACGAGGACACTTTCCTCTTGTTCGGTATCAAAGTCAAAATGCATTTTCAGTTTCTTACCGGCAAGGTCAGGGAAATTCTTTTCCTGGTTAAATTTACGCCAGAAACCCTTGTACACCTGTTGGGCGGAATAGTCTTTAGACCCATAACTTTTAAATGGTTTGGAAAAAGACATCGCAAAATAGACTGTCCTTGTTCTGGCCCAGCCATTCGTTTGGCGGTAACCTGTTACAAGCGTATCATTTACCACTCTTATAAAGGTCCACACGTTCTTATCTTCATAATTGTAGATTCCCGACGTCAGGTCAAGAATAATATGCGCATTATTCGACTTTTGAAAAGTATACTTATGTAATCCTGTCCGGTTGCTGGTAGTCATTTCGGCCAGAATATTATCATCATCCAGCTTCACTTTATAATA
This sequence comes from Flavihumibacter soli, assembly GCF_010692725.1. Taxonomy (GTDB): domain Bacteria; phylum Bacteroidota; class Bacteroidia; order Sphingobacteriales; family Sphingobacteriaceae; genus Daejeonella; species Daejeonella soli. The sequence continues at coordinate 26,336 of NZ_JAAFZB010000089.1, forward strand.
ATTGGGCTCGGCCTTTTCATTCTTATGGGAAAAAGCTGACCGGTAACCGCTCTCAGGTTTATCCTCTGTACCGGGATTTAGCTGCAGTTTGCCGCTTGTCGGCATGATCAGAAAATCGCCCAGGTCGGAATGACCGGTTCCACTGAAATGCGTATGGCTGAAACCTACGATGGTCTTATCATCATACTGGTAACCTGCGCAATACTTGTAAACATCCTTATTGTATTTGCCATTCATGGCGTAGGGAATAGTATCTGTATCCGGACTTAACTGAACGGCGCCGAAGGGTACGGTTGCGCCTGGATAAGTATGCCCCATTTTTTCGGTACCTATGAGCGGGTTGACGTATTGGATAAGATTGGGCGTTGTTTGCCCCTTGGAATCAAAGGCCGCCAGAATTAAAATAAGGATAAAATAACGCTTCATATTGAATGAGAATTGGATGCGGGCAAATATATAAGATATTTTATCATGTGATTTTTCGGTCCTGAAAATATCTGTAACCTTCTGGCGCTGAATTACGAATTCATACTTGTATGCCTCAAGTTCAGGCAATATTAAAACGTTAAAAAGATGCATTTCGGTAAAATTGTAAAAAGGGCTGCTTATTCGTCAGGGTATTCTGCTGATGAATTTGCTTATATGATGGGAATCACGGAAGTGGAACTGCTGCATTTATACGAACAAACAGACTGGAAGTCGGGAGACATCAGACTTGCTTCCCAAATCCTGAAATACGATTTTGGCAAATATTTTAATCAGATCTATCTTTTCGATTTTATGCCTGAGGGTCATAAGGCGGATACTGAGGAACTTAATATTACTATCAAATACCCGAAAGGGAAAGAATTTCTGCTCAAAAGCTGGTTACAAAAAATGGTTTTGGTCGCCAGGGCAATCGGGCTCCAAATGGGAAACTAAATGCCCCAATAATATTTCTTAGCTCTAAAAAGGTGCCTCAGAGCACCTTTTTCTTTTTTACAGATTGGGTATATTTATATAGCCAATCGGCTATTGAAGTTTAACCATTAAATTTTTGAACTATGAAAACGTTAGTGAAAATTATTATGGGTTCGTTTTGTTTGCTGGTATTTAGTCCGGCATATTCACAAAGCGATAAGCAGGCTGCAGAACAAAAGGCCTGGATGGATTACATGACACCGGGACCAACTCATCAGCTTCTTGCTAAATCAAACGGGGAATGGAATGAAGAACTCACTATGTGGATGGCACCCGGTGCGCAACCTGAGAAAAGTACAGCCACTGCGTCTAATAAAATGATCTTAGGAGGGCGATACCAGCATTCAACGCATACGGGTAATGTTATGGGGATGCCATTTGAAGGCATAGGGATTACCGGGTATGACAATATCAAAAAAGTGTTTGTAAGCACCTGGATTGACAACATGGGTACAGGTATCATGTACTCTGAAGGAAAATGGAATGAGGCTACCAAAACCGTGGAATTCAAAGGTATGGGTGTTGATCCTGTGAGCGGCAAGGAACTGAAGATAAGGCAGGTGATGAAGATAGTGGACGACAATACAGAGACAATGGAAATGTTCACCACCAGGGATGGGAAAGAATTTAAATCCATGGAGATTAAGATGACCCGTAAGATGTAATAAGCCATCCAGATTTAGTAATATTACCGGGCCGGATCAACCGGCCCTTTTTTTGCAATTAAGATCGTTAAATGAATCCTGAGATATTAGTGGAACTAGTGAAAATGCGTATGCCTTACGGGAAGTACAAGGGGTATCTGCTATGTGATCTTCCCGAATTTTACCTTTCCTGGTATCACTCCAAAGGTTTCCCGGCGGGGAAAATGGGTATGCTGTTAGCCACTATTTATGAAATCAAATTAAACGGCCTGGAGGCCTTACTTCAGCCAATAAAGAAATTGTAAAACAAAAAACAATTTAATTGTCAGGGCATTATATAAAACAACTACCTGGAACATAATGCCATGAAAAGCCAGTATCCTCTTTTATCTGCTTCCTGTCTTTATACTGAACCACTAGACTACCTCGAGAATTTTTGCGGAATACGCCAGGTTACCAAAGAATTTGTTCAATTTCTGAAGTCCGAATCAGGGAAAATAATGGAGGAGGATTCCGACGATGCAGGTCAGGCTCTCAATACAGAAGAAGGTGATAATCCGGCATCGTTTTTTTATACGCAAACCTTTACTCCTTCAAGCGAAGATTAATTCCTCAAAATCGGAAATACTAATTAAATTAGCTTAATATCTTCTACCTTTGGAAGGTAATTGAGTGTATGAGGTATGTATGCTATTGTAGATATTGAAACGACCGGCGGGCATGCCAATGCTAATGGAATAACTGAGGTTGCCATCAGAATCCACAACGGTACGGAGATAACCGAACGCTTTGAGACATTGATTAACCCGGGTATCAATATCCCGGTTTATATCAGGGCGCTTACTGGTATAAGTAATGAAATGGTTCAGGAAGCTCCCTCATTCAATGAAGTGGCTCACAAGATATTTGCCCTACTCCATGACAAAATCTTTGTTGCTCATAACGTTAACTTCGACTATTCCTTTCTTCGCCACCATCTAAATGCAGCAGGGTTTGAACTTCAAACAAAAAAGCTTTGCACTGTCCGGTTAGGACGGAAGATCCTGCCAGGACTTCCTTCATATAGCCTCGGTAAATTCTGTAATCATCTTGGTATCGTGAATTCCGCCCGGCACCGCGCAGCAGGGGATGCTGAAGCCACGGCTATCCTGTTTTCCTTATTGCTACAGAGTGATAAGGAAGGGCACATTAAACAATCATTAAACAGCAGATCAAGAGAGCAATCTCTGCCTCCAAACCTTGCCAAAAGTGATTTCGACAAGCTTCCTTATACTCCCGGCATTTACTATTTTCACAATTGCAAGGGTAAGGTCATCTATGTCGGCAAAGCTAAAAACATCAAGCAGCGCGTTTTTAGCCATTTTTCGAATAATAATGCTGGTCGACAGAAGCAAGAATTTCTAAGGAATATTTATTCTATCACTTTCAAAGAATGCGGAACCGAGCTTATGGCACTGATTCATGAGGCTGTTGAGATCAAACGCTTATGGCCCTCGAATAATCGATCCCTTAAGAGATATGAACACGCCTACGGCCTGTATCTTTTTGAAGATCAGAATGGGTATAAGAGGCTTGCAATTGATAAGTGCCGCAAATCATTATCTCCACTGTATACGTTTAATTATATCCTGGAAGGACATAACCTGCTGAAGCGACTGATCAATGAGTTTAACTTGTGTGCGAGGCTATGCTTTATTCAGAGTGGTCCTTCATGTCACGCAAATGATGGCCCGGAATGCCGTGTGTGTTCGGGTAAGGAAACTTCTGCTCTTTATAATCAGCGCGTTGATAATGCCCTGGCAGAATTAAAAAATTCATTGCCGAGCTTTCTTTTGGTCGACGAAGGAAGATCGGTACAGGAAAGGAGCTGTGTATTAATGGTGAACGGCAAATTTTATGGAACCGGCTTCCTTGAAACTCTTCCGGCTGATAATAGTCTCGACTGGTTCAAAACACAACTTACACCTTACCCTGCAAATGATTATATACGGAACCTGGTGTATAGCCATGCCCAGAAATTTCCGGATAAAATTGTGATGTTGTAATCCATCAGCAGACTATTTCAGCCGACTACTTAGCCGAAATGATTTTTTCCTTTAATATGAATACAACGGTAGCGGACAGGTTTTTAATAATTTCGGGTAATACATGCTGATTGTCAATGATTTGGAAACTTTTATGTCTTCCAGATTAAATGATTTGATGAAGTTTGACTTTACGGAACAATATTTGTTATTGTCACGAACATTACCCTACTTTAGGATAATTTATTATCAGCGTAAACTTAGATTTCAAATGAAAAAGAAAATTTACTTCCTTGCTACAGCGATTTTATTAAGCGTAGCCTCTCCATCAGTAATGGCTAAAGATTCCAGGCCGGCTAAAACACCATTAACTGAACAACAGCAAGTTCGCCTTAATAATATTGAGCAGAGAGTTCTGGAAATCAAGGAAATGGATAGAAGCTCACTTTCCCGTCAGGAGCGAAAAGATCTTCGCAAAGAATTACAGGAGATGAAAAAAGAGGCCAACGCCATGTCAGGCGGCGTTTATCTTTCGGTAGGAGCAATTATCATTATCATTTTATTATTGATCCTGATCCTTTAAGGGCACAGGTATATCCCAAAAAGCTTATCTCGTCTATGAGGTAAGCTTTTTTTTTGATCAAGCATTAAATTCGTTGAACTATTTCGTTGACCGCGTGGTGAGCAAGCATCAGCGCATCTGTTAATCCGGTTATCCACGGCTTGCTTCGATTATTTCACTCCTTAATAAACATCCACCGGATGTAACAGTTTAAAATTACAGTCTTGCAACAAAAAAAAGTCAATTGCGTTTTTCATTTAGGACAAAGGTTATGATCAGGATGATCTGGGGACGAATATTAAAGTCGGTGCTTTTATTTCTGGCCTGGCTTTTCTGCTTTCCAGCCACTGTGGGAGCACAACAAGCAAACTTTTCCGTTCAACTGAAAGCACAAAAGTTTCCATTTGAACCGACAGAGTTTTATATTAATAAAGTGCTCGATAGCCGGGATGATCGAACGTCAATAGGACTTTTTGTAGTCCCCGGACCCTCGGGGCAACTTCCCAAACAGCCTGGCAATTTTAATGAGACCGCTGATTATGCGATTGAGAAATTTCTCAAAGAAAGTCTTCGCCGGCAAACTAATCTCAGGCCCGTCAATATTCGCCTGCAAAAACTGAAAGTTCTGGAAAAAGTTCTGACGGGAGCGCTCGTGAGTGGTTCGGTTGAAATTTCTTTATCATTTGAGTCTGACGGGGAAGTACCGGTAAGGTTATTAGAATACAGTGGCGGTACAGAGTATACCAGGCCTGCTAATCAGATTTCAGTCATAGACCAGGCATTAGGCGCGACTATCATTCATTCAATTAACTACTTTAATAACTGGATAAATAAGGAAGCAGGATCAAATGAAAATTTTGCGAAAGAAGTTGTGCTAGTGTTCGAGGACTATGAGCCCCGGGACCCGAGTGACACGGTGTTTTATTCGGTGCAACGGAGACTAACGTGGATGGATTTTAAGAGTCCTCCAAATAACAATAGCCCGTTCGTAGCGGAGATCTTTCCTTTCCTATCATTCGATCAGAGTTCCGATATTGTGAATGGGGTTATAAATATCCGGATCATCCCTAAAGTATATTTCATAAAGAGCTTTTCATGGGTAAAGGGATCTTCCCGTAATCCATATACCTTAAATCATGAGCAGAGGCACTTCGATATTGTGAAGATTGCTGAGCAACGCTTCAAGAAAAAACTCATTGCTGAAAAATTGACGGTGGAGAACTACCAGGGTATTTTATCAGTTGAATACCTTCAGATATTAAGAGAAATGAATGCAATGCAAAAGGAGTATGATCTTGATACGAAGCATGGAACCGACACCGCAATGCAGGATAAATGGAATAAAAGAATTGATACCGAGCTAAAATCGTACTTTATATCGGGAGCGCATTCTCAGTAGCGTCTCTGCCTGAGCTCTATTGCATCTCCAATTTTCGTAATTAATCCAAAATCCAGATCGTTCCCGTCGATTTGATCCCATATCCCATGCTGATTTAATCCGATAAGGGCGCTCCTGCCGTCGGTGAAAGTTAGTCGCCAGACCGGTTGACCCTCATGCTGTTCAGCGTTGATTTCAGTCTGAATGCTCTCATTTGTATGAGGATGCACTAATGTAATTGTTTCCATGATTAACGCCCTTTGATTACTACGTTATTAAACAATGACTTGGCTGTATTAAGGTGTTCTTTAAGGGTTTCTATTTTTTCTCCGGCGAATTTATTTACATCCCGATCACGGTTATTGGCGCCCTTCTCAAAATCCACAACAGTTTCTTCATGACTTGTAACCATCAGTCTCAAATAGCCCTCATCAAATTCCTGACCTGACAACTTTTGCAATTGATTAACATGGTCCTTTTGTTCCTGCTCAAGATCGATCGGTAAAAGTATGTGCTTGTCCGTAGCAAGCTTTTTCAGTTCATTAAAAATGCGGGTATGGTCAGCTATCATCATGTCGGCAAATTTCCTGACATCAGCTGACCTAGCTTGTTTTTGGGCAAGTTCTGCCAGTTCTACCTCCATAATACCTCCTAAGGATGCGGCTTTCATGAAATCCTTCCCATCTTCATCTATGTCAGACTGATTGGCAAGCAACGTTGATTTTTCTGTTTTCTTATTGTCCTGATTATTACAAGCATGGTATAAAAAAGCCTGCACAAGGATAATAATTAAGATAAGCACTTTTTTCATTGAATCATTACGTTTAGTTCAGGATTGAGTCGGGTTAACGGCTTGATTCCAATAGGATCTATTTTACCGGCTTTCTTATGAACAGTAAAACAGACTCCGTGTTTTAAAAACGTGGATGATAAGTGGATGATAATCAGCTTTGAACAATTACTTGAACAGGGCCAGATCAATTTGCGAAAGAGCTTTACTAAGATCGGAGGGGGTATCAATTGCAATGCTCTCTATGGTGGTAACAGCTACTTTGATCGTATAGCCATTTTCAATCCAGCGAAGCTGCTCTAATGCCTCAGCCGATTCCAGGCTGGAAACCCGGAGTTTGGTTATGGCATTTAAGGCTTCCCTGCGATAGCCGTAAATTCCGATGTGTTTATAATAGGACTGATACTGCAACCAGGTATCCTGTTTATGATCCCGTAAAAAAGGTATGGGTGTGCGACTAAAATAAATAGCTTCGTCTTTATTATTAATAATCACTTTAGGGGAATTCGGACTCCTCAGCTCTTCTATATCGGTGATTTTTTTTATCAGAGTCGCCAGATCAACCTGGGGTTCTGAAAAGCATGAACAAAGGAGGTCAATTTGCTTAGGATCAATGAACGGCTCATCACCCTGGATATTCACAAACACATCGGAATCTTCATAATATAGGGCTGTTTCGGCACATCTATCTGTGCCGCTCTGGTGGGTTGCCGATGTCATTTGAACTGATCCGCCGAACCCGGAGACATGATCATAGATTCGCTGATCATCTGTTGAGACAACAACCTCAGACAGTAATTTGCTTTTCAGGGCTTGCTCATAAACCCGTCTTATCATGCTTTTGCCGCCAATATCAATTAAAGGTTTTCCTGGGAATCTTGTGGAAGCATAGCGGGCCGGAATTATACCAGTTATTTTCATAGCTATTTAATTTATCGATCAGGATAATAAAGTGCACCTGACTTACTCCGCAGCTAATCGAATTTATGAGCCCATCAGAAGGGCTTCATCCTCTTATTAAAAGCAAAAGCTGTCATTTATTAATATACAAGATTCCACATTTCATGACCGGCATCTCTATGCAACCACTGTCTTAAAAAAGGCCGTGAATGTCCCGTTCAATGCTTTGGATTACAAAACCAAGATCTTCAGGGTTATTCGCAAAATCCAAATTGTCTTTATCCAATACCAGCAATTTGCCGACGGTGTAGTTATCAATCCAATTTTTGTATTTCTCATTGAGTTTTGAGAGATAATCCAGACGGATACCAGCCTCATATTCGCGGCCGCGTCGCTGAATGTTATTTACCAGGGTAGGCACAGAGGCTTTAAGGTAGATCAGGAGGTCGGGAGGTTTAATAAAAGAGGTGATATTATCAAAGATAGACCGGTAGTTTTCATAATCGCGGGTGGTCATAAGTCCCATATCGTGCAGGTTTTCCGCAAAAATATAGGCATCTTCATAAATGGTCCGGTCTTGAATGATGTTCTTATTGCTATTCTGAATCTCCATGATCTGTTGAAACCTGCTGTTCAGAAAGTAGATCTGAAGATTAAAACTCCACCGCTTCATATCTCCATAGAAATCTTCCAGGTATGGATTATGGTCTACTGCTTCAAACTGCGGCTCGTAGTTTAAATGCTTGGCCAATAGTTCAGTTAGGGTGGTCTTGCCGGCTCCAATGTTGCCTACGATAGCAATATGCATGTTATTTATTTTGTAAATTTGGGTTTAGTTAAGTATCAGGATAATTCCGGGTAAAGTCTGATTAAAATTCTTTAAATCCAATGATTTCCCGAACTTCTTTAATCGTCTTTGATGCGCTTTCGCGGGCTTTGAGAGCTCCATGAAGGGCAACTTGTCTTAAGTAAGAAGTGTCATTCGAAATTGCATGTATTTTTTCACGCATTGGTGCAGTAACAGTGATGATGTCGTCAGCAAGCTGTTTTTTCAGATCTCCATAACGGATCTGGCAGTTATTATATAATCCGTCAAAATGGGCTAAAGTATCCGGAGCTGAGACCACTTTCATCAAATCGAAAAGGTGTTGAATAGCTTCAGGTTTTGGCTGATTTTCCTCGGTCGGACCGGAATCGCTTACTGCCCGCATCACCTTTTTTCGGATCACTTCCGGCTCATCTGATAAGTAAACGGCATTCGCTTCGCCCTCCGATTTTCCCATTTTGCCTTTCCCGTCCAGGCCCGGGACTTTTACTAACTGATTACTAAAGCTGAAAGCATAAGGTTCGGGGAAGTAGTCAGTTTTATAAAGCCGGTTAAAGCGGTTGCCGAATGTTCGTGCCATTTCAAGGTGCTGTTCCTGGTCTTTTCCAACCGGAACTTTTGTTGCCCGGTGAATGAGTATATCAGCTGCCATTAACACGGGGTAGGTAAGAAGACCGGCGTTAATATTATCCGGATTTGCACGGACTTTATCTTTGAATGAAGCACTTCTTTCCAGTTCGCCCATGTATGCGTTCATGTTCAGATATAAATACAGTTCAACAATCTCAGGGAGATCAGACTGGACATAGATCGTTGCCTTTTCTGGATCAATTCCGGCTGCAAGATATTCGACCAGAACCTGTTTGACATTTCCATGCTGATCCTGGGGAGTTGGATGGGTGGTTAAAGAGTGATAATCAGCAATAAAGAAAAAGCAGTTATACTCATGCTGCATTTGAACGAAGTTTTTAACCGCTCCGTAATAATTTCCTAAGTGCAATTTACCCGTGCTCCGGATACCACTGACAACAGTTTCCATAGGGGGCGAAAGTAAGTATTTTTTATTAATATGGGTCGATAAGATGCCTGTCTTATACCCGGAAATAGGGTCAAGCTATCAAGGGAGCACAGACGGCTATTAGTTGCACATAAACCTTATTTTTCTATTTTTGATTGATATGAAGAAACATTTAAAAAAGGCCCATCATTTTTACTACAAATGCGTAATCGGTCTCGTCTTTCTCTTCATTTATCCCTTCGTATATGTCTATTCGAGAAAGCCAGTAAACTTCAGCGGCATGAACAGGATGCGAGGGATCTTAAGCCGGATTACTTCTTCCTTAGCAGGCATTTCCTTCAGATTTAATTATGAGACACCGATAGACTGGTCAAAAACGTTTATTATTTGCGCAAATCATACATCAAATCTCGATATCTCAACTATTATACTTCTTGTCAGGCATAACTTTGTATTTTTAGGTAAAGAGGAATTACTGGATAATATGGTCACAAAAATATATTTCGAAACGATCGATATTCCCATTAACCGTAAAAGCAAGATATCGTCTTATCGTGGCTTCAAAAAAGCTGAAGAATATTTAAAAAAAGGCACGCATGTGATCATTTTTCCGGAAGGTTTAATCGGGAATGATTATCCGCCTGTTTTACACCCGTTTAAGCTTGGACCATTTCGTCTGGCAATAGAGCACAATGTGCCTATTCTTCCAGTAACGATTGCGGACAATTGGAGACTGCTTTGGGATGACGGTTCAAGAACAGGCAGCCGTCCGGGCACAAGTAATGTTTATGTACATGAACCCGTAGAAACCGCTGATATGAAGATTTCAGATGCCGAAGAGTTAAGAGACCATGTCTATCAACTAATCCATTCAAAATTGAATGGGAAAATAGTAAAGCAAGATAATCCTTCGATTGCAGCTGTCGGGGAAAGAGTAGTTAATCCTGGCGCTTGATAAAAGATTGTGCCGGTGGAACACCGGCTGTAACAAACTACTTCTGCTGGTAGTCTAAAAATAAAGTTATGACCGAACAAAAGCCCCTAATCATTATAAAAGACATAGGCCGTAAATATGTTATTGGCGCTGAAGTAATTCATGCGCTTAAATCAGTGTCCCTTAATATTAATAAGGGAGAATTCGTTGCCTTAATGGGCCCTTCCGGCTCAGGGAAATCTACGCTGATGAATATCCTGGGTTGTCTGGATACACCCACTAAAGGGGATTACATCCTGAATAGTATTCATGTTAGTGAGATGACCGATAACGAACTGGCAGAGGTAAGAAATAAGGAGATAGGATTTGTTTTCCAAACTTTCAATCTTCTTCCAAGATCTTCTTCACTGGACAATGTCGCTCTTCCGCTCGTATATGCCGGGATAGGTCGGGAGGAGCGGGAAGAAAGAGCCCGCCATACTCTGGAAAATGTGGGACTGGGGAATAGGGTAGGTCATAAACCAAATGAGCTTTCCGGCGGCCAGCGGCAACGTGTGGCTGTGGCGCGAGCTCTGATAAATAATCCGTCCATAATTCTCGCCGATGAACCCACCGGTAACCTGGATACCAAAACCTCTGTTGAGATCATGGGGCTTCTGGAGGATATCCACGCAAAAGGAAATACGATTATTCTTGTAACACATGAAGAGGACATCGCCCAGCATGCGCATCGTATAGTACGGATGAGAGATGGCCTTATTGAAAAGGACTATCTTAATGAGACTATTAAGACTGTCTCTCCACGCCTTGCCACGATGGAGGAGAAGGGTGCCGATTTCGAAAACATCAGATAGGTTCGATAACAGCATTTTTTAAACATCCTGTTGTATTTTAATAGCCAGATTTTTTGTTATTTGCTCCTATGAAGATATACACTAAAACTGGTGACAAGGGATTTACTTCGTTAATTGGCGGAACACGCGTTCACAAATATCACCTGCGAATCGAATGTTACGGAACGATTGACGAATTGAACAGTTATGTCGGGATGATCAGGGACATGGAGGATATTTCAGAACATCAGAAAAATATATTGAAAGAGATTCAAGACCGGCTGTTCACGATTGGTTCTTCACTGGCCTCGGATCCTGAAAAGTCAAAAATGAAGATTCCGGATTTGCATGATACAGATATACAGTTCCTGGAGAAGGAAATGGACCTTATGAATGATCAAATTCCTGAACTCAGGCATTTCGTTTTGCCAGGTGGAAGTATGGCTGTATCTTTCTGCCACATTGCGAGATGTGTGTGCCGCCGTTCGGAGAGGCTGACAGTTCACTTGTCAGAAGAAAGTTACGTAGACGATAAAATTATCGTATATCTGAACCGTTTAAGTGATTTTCTGTTCGTATTGGCCAGGAAGATTTGCAGTGATAATAATCTGCCGGAAAATCAATGGATCCCGCGGATGTAAATGTTAAAAAGTTTTTTATATTCTTATTTATTTTATTATACTTTTGCCAAAATTTAATTTATAAATTCTAAGAAATATGTATTGGACATTAGAATTAGCGTCGCATTTGGAAGACGCACCCTGGCCAGCAACCAAAGACGAATTAATTGATTACGCAATAAGGTCGGGTGCTCCGGTGGAAGTTATAGAAAACCTGCAGGCGCTTGAGGACGACGGCGAGCCATATGAAAATATCGAAGAGATATGGCCAGACTACCCCACGAAAGACGATTTCTTCTTTAATGAAGATGAATATTAAGAAAAAGAACCCGGCTCCACCGGGTTTTTTTTTGGCTCGTAATGTGAACTTTAATTGATTTTTTACAATTTTTAAACAAATGGAATGATTTTAGCATTTAGAAGTTAATAAATCATATCTCATTTAAACTTAAAAACTAAAATCATGGGAAATTTACTTTATGTAATCGCTGTAATTCTAATCATTGTCTGGATTTTCGGAGCTTTCGTTTCTCCGTTTGGTGGAAACCTGATCCACATTCTTTTGGTAATTGCAATCATAGCAGTTCTGCTGAGAGTGATCAGGGGCGGCACCGTTTAACTAGATATATAAAAAATCCGTACTGGACAAACCAGTACGGATTTTTATTGCCGTTTCTGTAGAAAAAGTTCAGCAATAGGGACATCTTCAGGAAATGTGATTTTCAAATTTCTCTTTTCCCCGGGAATCATATTTATTTTAACCCCTGATGCCTCTACAACAGATGCATCATCAGTAAAAAGTACCCGGTAAGGTTGTTTATATGCCTTTTTGATAATTCCGATTTCAAATGTTTGGGGGGTTTGAACCAAGAAGATCTCGTCACGATTTATAGTTTCTGTCGATTCACCCAGCTGCCTTCTTACAGAGTCGCTTGGCTGTACACTGCAGACAGCATTTCCTTTCAATTCCGCTTCCCGAAAGCATTCGGTTATCAGTGAATCGCTCACAAGAGGTCTTACAGCATCATGAATCGCAACAATCGCCTGGCCCTTGATATATGTTAAACCATTTTTTACAGAGTAAAAACGTTGCCGCCCAGCTTTCACCAGTGTATGAGGAATGTTAAAGTTATGTTCGGCACAGAGCTTTTCCCAATATTGATGATAGTCAATATTCAGAACCACAATTATTTCCGGTTTATAAGCGGATAAATAGAAAGCCTGTATCGTGTGCATTAATACAGGCTTTTCATTTAACATCAAAAATTGTTTCGGGATATCAGTGCCCATACGGGTACCTGCACCGCCACCAACAATCAATGCATAATATTTCATTTATTTATTCTTAGAGGCAAGCATTAAATCTTTGGAAGAGCTTCTTAGATGATTAGCATGGCATCTCCATAGCTATAAAATCTATACTTTTCTTTCACTGCCACCTCATAAGCATTCATCACATTTTCATACCCGCCAAATGCAGCGACCATCATCAACAAAGTTGATTCAGGCGTATGGAAGTTTGTGATCATGGAATTAGCAATACTAAAGTCGTAAGGCGGGAAAATAAATTTACTGGTCCAGTCATTTGCCGGCTTTAAAATACGTCCGGCGGAAACTGCCGATTCGATTGCCCGCATAGATGTCGTGCCTACAGCACAAACTCTACGCTTTTCTTCGATAGCTTTATTGACAATATCAACGGCTTTCTGCTCAATGATAAATTGCTCAGAGTCCATCTTATGTTTGGTAAGATCCTCAACTTCAACTGCACGGAAAGTTCCTAAGCCCACGTGTAATGTCACTTCTGCAAAATTAATTCCCTTTAACTCCAGGCGCTTCATTAACTCACGACTAAAATGCAGACCTGCAGTTGGCGCGGCCACCGCACCTTCATTTTTTGCAAAAATAGTCTGGTAGCGATCCTTGTCTTCAGCAGTTGCTTTGCGTTTGATATATTTAGGAAGCGGCGTTTCACCCAGGATTTCGATATTACGACGAAATTCCTCATCAGTACCATCGAATAAAAAGCGTATCGTACGACCACGGGATGTTGTATTATCAACAACTTCAGCAACCAGCAGGTCGTCGTCACCGAAGTATAACTTATTACCTACACGGATTTTACGAGCCGGATCCACAAGCACATCCCATAAGCGGAGTTCTTTGTTTAGTTCGCGAAGTAAAAAAACTTCAATTGTGGCACCGGTTTTTTCTTTATTACCATATAATCTGGCTGGAAAGACCTTTGTGTCATTTAAGATCATCACATCTTTCTCGTCAAAATAACCTAGTATATCTTTAAAAATCTTATGCTCAATAGCACCTGTTTTCTTATCTAAGACCATCAAACGGGCTTCATCCCGGTTTTCCGACGGGTTATGTGCTATTAAAGATTCGGGTAAATTGAACTTGAATTGTGATAATTTCATAATTATACTAAGTAAGAATTTTAGGGCGCAAATTTACAAAATATTATTTAAGTATTTAAAGTTCAATTCCCTGATTTTGTTTAATTTTCATGACCCTAATCGTCCGGTTAAGCAAAACTGCTGTAACGTTTGAGCTCGGTAAGGGTCTAATCAATATATGATAATTTTAAAACTCATAAGGGAGAGTTTCAACTTCGCATTTGAAGCTCTTCATCAGAATAAACTTCGGACACTATTGTCTCTTTTGGGAATCACGATAGGGATCATGACAATAGTTGGAGTTTTTTCAGCAGTTGACACCTTAAGAAATAATATCCAGAGCAGTGTTGAAAAGCTCGGCAGCAACACGGTTTATGTTCAAAAATGGCCCTGGGTTGGCGGTCCCGATTTTCCATGGTGGAAGTATATTAGCCGCCCGGTGCCCACAATTAAAGATTACACCAAATTGTCCGAGCGTATGGAAGAAACCACCGAGGGTATTGCGTACGAAATTTGGATAGGAAACAGAACTATCAAGCATAAAAATAATAGTATTGAGGGTGCGCAAATAGCAGCGGCATCGCATGACTATTTCCGGGTATGGAAATTTGATTTTGAAGCCGGCCGGTATTTTACTGATTCGGAGTCAAAAGCAGGACGACCGCTGGCTATAATTGGTTACACTGTGGCCGACGGATTGTTCCCTAATCAGGATCCGGTAGGAAAGGTTATTAGCGTGCTAGGCAGGAAGGTGACCATAATAGGAGTGTTTAAGGAGGAAGGTGAAGATATGCTGGGAATATCAGCAGATAAGACCGTGCTACTGCCCTTGAATTTTGCAAAGGGTGTCATCGATGTGGAAGATGAGCGCTACAACCCTCAAATTACTGTAAAGGGGGTTGAAGGATTAGCGGTGACGGAAGTAGAAAGCCAGATTAGAGGGAATATTCGATCGATTCACCGCCTGAGCCCGAGAGAGGATGACGATTTTTCCTTAAACAAAACTACTATGCTCACCGGCCAGTTGGACCAGTTATTTGGAATAATCGATTTCGCGGGAGCTTTTATTGGTGGGTTTTCTATCCTGGTTGGCGGATTTGGAATAGCTAATATTATGTTCGTGTCTGTTAAGGAAAGAACCAATATCATTGGCATTCAAAAATCGCTTGGTGCAAAGAACTATTTTATCATGCTTCAGTTCCTGATCGAATCTGTTTTATTATGCCTGATGGGTGGTGCTGTAGGGCTGGCTATTGTTTATCTGCTTGCGTATATCTCCAAAACAGTCTTCGATCTGAATATTGTCGTGGATATAGGAAAAGTTGTTCTGACCATTATACTTTCGTCGATGATCGGTTTGATATCAGGCTTTATTCCTGCTTTCATGGCAGCAAGGCTGGATCCGGTGGAAGCGATAAGAAGCAAATAGTTTGTTGCCTCCAGAAGGTTGGCGATTATTGTAAATTCATTGTTTCGGACAGCAGCAGATCAAAGCTGATCGGTACTACGCCTACTTGTTCGCAAACCAGGCCACCAGCGAGATTAGCAATTTCTGCTGTCTTAAACTCATCGAGCCCCGCGGCCAGGCATAATGTAGCTGTCGCGATAACTGTATCACCGGCGCCCGAGACATCTGCTATGTTACGGATATGCGCAGGGAGTATTTTTTCTCCTTTCGAAGAGCTTATGTAAACACCTAATTCAGAAAGGGTGACCATGATGATTTGTGCATTGAGTTTTTCCTGCAAGGATAGGACAGCATCATTTATATTCTCAATATTCCGGGGCTCAATCTCCATCTTTAATCCCTCTCTTAATTCTTTCAAATTAGGTTTAAACAGAGAGACATTTCTATAGCTTAAAAAATTTCTTTTTTTAGGATCCACGATCGTTAAAATCTGACGCTCATTAGCCAGGTTGACCGTTTTGGTAATCAGATCTTCACTTAGCAGCCCTTTGTCGTAATCTTCAAAAATTATAGCGTGAATAGTTTCCCTGTTGATTATCTCTGCAACTTTTACGAAAATGGCGTCGCTTATTGCTTGCGAAATCTGCTGATCCGTTTCTGCATCAACACGAACGATCTGTTGATTATGCCCGATCACCCGGGTTTTTACGGTTGTCGGTCGCCCGTTTACTTTTATTATTCCTTCGGCTGAGAGTTTTTGTTGGTCCAGAAGACTTAGGAATTCATTGCCCTCCTGATCATCACCAATTACCGCGCAAATGATAGGCTGTGCTCCTAAAGATTGAATATTTAAGGCCACATTGGCTGCTCCGCCCAGACGATTTTCCTTTTTCATTACTGAAACGACCGGGACGGGAGCTTCGGGCGATATTCGATCCACGCGCCCCCATAAATACGTATCCATCATCACATCACCAATAATCAGAACTTGTAAATCGCTGAATTTTTTAAAAATATGATGCATCGATGAATATCGGATTATGAGAATGCGTTATTGTTAATTGAGGTCGTTGAGTGCCTTAGCGATTCGTTTGATTGCTTCCCTTAACATTGGTTCTGAAGCGGCATACGAAATACGAATGGAACTCTCATCTCCGAACGCCTCGCCAGTAACCACAGCAACATGTGCCGTTTTTAATAAGTACAAACAGAGGTCAGTTGCGGTCTCGATTACTTCTCCATCAACGGATTTACCCAGGTAAGAACTTATATCCGGAAAGAAATAGAATGCACCCTGCGGTAGATTTGTTTTAAGACCCGGAATCTCTTTCAATAATTCATAGACGATATCTCTTCTCTTGTGAAAAGCATTGCGCATTTCAAGAACACTTTCAAGCCCGCCTTCATATGCAGCAATCCCGGCGCGCTGGGTAATAGAGCACGTTCCAGATGTTACCTGTCCCTGCATCTTGTCACATGCCTGCGCAATCTCCTTGTTGGCTGCCAGATAGCCAATTCTCCAGCCGGTCATCGCATATGCCTTTGAAAGGCCATTAATGATAATAACCCGATCCTTTATCGCTTCAAACTGAGCAATTGATTCATGCTTCTCAATAAAATTTATATGCTCGTATATCTCGTCTGAAAGAATATAAATGTTTGGGTATTTTTCAAAAACCGCAGCAAGGCTTTCCAGTTCTTCTTTGCTGTAAACACTACCGGTAGGATTGCAGGGAGTTGAAAACATAAAAAGCTTAGTTCTCGGAGTAATTGCGGCTTCCAGTTGTTCTGCAGTGATCTTGAATTCCTGCTCAACTGTACTTTTGATGAAAACCGATGTGCCCTCTGCGAGTTTAATCACCTCAGAATAAGAGACCCAGTAGGGTGTAGGCACAATAACTTCGTCTCCGGGATCGACTAAACACATCACTGCGTTGGCAATGGATTGTTTTGCCCCTGTTCCAACTACGATCTGATCGACACTATAGTCGAGGTTATTTTCACGCTTCAGCTTTGCGCAGATCGCTTTTCTTAGTTCCGGATAGCCGGAGACAGGCGTATAATAAGTATAATTTTCATCTAATGCCTGTTTTGCGGCATTCTTAATGAAATCAGGGGTATGAAAGTCAGGCTCACCAAAACTGAGATTTATGACATCGACTCCTTGGGCAGACAGTTCCCTGCCCATCTTTGCCATTTTAATAGTCTGAGATTCAGAAAGCTGGTTTATGCGATTAGATAACATGTGCAACGGTTTTTACCGCAAATATATAAACCTGAGGTAAAAGGTCATGTATTATTTAGAAATAGGTATAAAACTGCCGTTCTATAACAAATGCTGTACGGTAATATATAAATTTGCGGTTCGTTGAAATTGCACGTGCAAAAACAGAAAAAAATCATCCTGCTTTCACTGGGCATTGGCACCATTTTGATGCTGGCCAAGTTCGTAGCCTACTTCGTGACGTCCTCTAATGCAATTCTTACCGATGCGGCGGAAAGTATAGTGAATGTCCTGGCCAGTTCATTTGCTTTTTACAGTATTTACCTGGCAGCACGGCCACGAGATTTGAACCATCCATATGGCCACGGGAAGGTTGAATTTTTCTCTGCATTTGTTGAAGGTAGTTTGATTCTACTTGCCGGCATTATAATTATTTTCAAGTCTTCATACAACTTGTTCATACCGAACGAGATACATATGATCGTTGATGGTGTAATCATTATCGCTATAACCGGTATCATCAATTTTTGGCTCGGACATTATCTCATCCGCCAAAGCCAGAAATTTAATTCACTCACTTTGTTTGCTGACGGTAAACATCTGCAATCTGATGCCTATACGAGCGCAGGACTGGTTGCAGGCCTTTTATTAATTCATTTTACTGGTATTGGCTACCTGGACAGTCTGCTTTCCATAATACTGGGTTTGTATATTGTTTTTAATGGGTATAAGCTTATTCGCAAGTCGGTTGGTGGCCTGATGGACGAGTCCGATTTCGAGGTCGTTGAGGAAGTCATCACCATTCTTAACAATAACCGCCATAAATCATGGATAGATGTACATAACCTGCGTACACAGCGCTATGGTACGGATTTACATATTGATTGTCACCTTACCCTGCCTTACTATTTTGATCTGACGAGAGTTCACGAGGAGGTTTCAGGGCTTGATAAACTAGTTAATCAGAGCGCAAAAATTCAAACTGAATTCTTTATTCATGCAGATCCCTGCTTACCACAATGTTGCCATTATTGCCGGATGTCTGACTGTCCGGTAAGAAGTGAGCCTAAGCGGAAGGATATCGTCTGGAATACAATTAATGTTACCCGCAACCATAAGCATTTTATATAATGTATCCCTTTAACGTTCGTGTATATGGCATATTGATAAATGCCGAAAGTCAGGTACTCCTGAGTGATGAGGAAGAATACGGGTTTCGCTTCAGTAAATTTCCGGGCGGAGGACTTGAATACGGTGAAGGCCTGATTGATGCTCTTAAGCGAGAGTTCATTGAAGAGTGCAACGCAGAAATAGATGTTGTTGAACATTTCTACACCACGGACTTTTTTATAAAATCAGCCTTTAATGACAGCCAGGTAATCAGCGTCTATTATATTGTAAAAGCCAGGGCAGAGTTATTTCTGAATTTCAAGGAAACGGTATTTGATTTTGATTCTGAAGGCGACATTCTTCAGGCATTCAGATGGAAAAATATTAAGGAATTAAATCCGTCTGATGTTACATTTCCTACGGATCAAAAGGTTGTAGAACTTTTAAAGAGTAAATGGGGATACACGGTCTAAAATGATTGTTTCGCGACTTTGTTTAATAATTCAAGAAGGTCTGAAACACCTCTTGCATATAAGCTTTACCTATCCTTAAAGAAGTACTGTCTGATTCGTTATTCTTTATCTTTTTATGGTAAATGATCTGTTGGGAAGGATTATCAAAAGAGATTGTCTGATCCTGTGTTGCAAAGCCGAAACCATTATCCCAGCTAAAGAAACTAAATCCGGCAGCATTCTGGTTTAAAAGATTCCTGCTCCATTTAAACTCGTCATGTGGAACCTTTAGTTGACTTAGAAGAGTTGCAGCCAGGTCGGTTTGATTTCCGATTGTACTTACCACCATACCTTTATATTTATTTTTCAAAACATTTCCATAAAACAAAAGTGGTATTCTGAAACGCCCGGGATCATAGATTTCATAAGTATTTTTTGGAAGCCGATGACCATGGTCGGCAACAATAATAAAGAGCGTATTCTTATACCAGTCCTGGCTAGAGGCTTGCTTTAAGTATTCGCCCAAACTAGCATCTGTATAGTATGCAGTACTCCGGAATTTATCCTCAACCCTGTCACCAGGAAACCGCGGTGGGGAAGGAAGCTGGAAGGGCTCATGATTTGATAACGTCAGGATCGTTGAAAAAAATGGTTCCTTTGATACATTCAGGTCAATGAGGTTCTGTTGAAAAACTTTATGATCGAAAGCTCCCCATGAACTCATGTCTTCATTGTTAAATGCAGATTTATCAACCAGTTTGTTGAAATCATGACTCAACAAGTACGATTTGATATTAAAGAACTCACTTTGTCCGCCGTAGTAAAAAGAAGTTACGTATCCATTCTTCTTAAATAACTGGCTTATTGCCGGCAATTTTTCCTGTTTATCATTCAGTCGTATTATACTTCTTGTGGCCTGCGATGGAAACGCACTTAAAACAGCAATTAGTCCTTTATCAGTTCGATCGCCCGATGCATAGATATGATCGAAAAAGAGGCCCTGAGAGATAAGTTTATCGATGTTGGGCGTTATGCCTTTTTCTCCGCCGAGTTTTTCAATCAGGTCTGCCGTAAAACTTTCTAGAATCACCAGAACGACATTTGGTTTGGAGTGGTTCAGAATAGACATTGAGGTATCATTCGGGTTTTCCTTATACAGGTTCCGGACGATCGAAATAGCCTCGTCATTTTTATAATATCTGTAAGGATTTTTATTGTTAAAATCCTGTTTTAGCAAATCATGTACAAGGTTCCATTCCGTATTGATAGCCGCATGATTAAGCAGGGGGCGGTTAGAGAAATATGCCATGCTTTGGTTTATCGGAGATGCATCTAAGCCACCTCGGATTGCTAAAAATAAAGCCAATAGAAAAACTATTCCCGCTCCCAGTTTCGTCCCCACGCCCAGTTTGTTTTCAGGCGACTGATACCTGATCATGAATCGCGATAAGGCAATAGCGGATATACCAAGCGTTAAAAATACTACAGTTGAAAGGAGGAGGGGAGATGATGCGCCGGATGCAAGTGCCTCGCGTGGTGAATTAAAAAACAGCTCTAAAGCCTTTGAGTTTAGTTTCGACCCCCATTCCCTGTAAATATTGAAATTTATGACTGTAATTAGGGAGAATAACACGATCAGAATGACAATATATGCCCGGAGTATGTATTCCTTAAAGGGTATTCGTGGTACAATCCAAATGATTAGGAAGAAGATTAACGGAACTATTGAAATGTAGCCCGCCATGGAAGCATCCATCCTAACTCCAAACACGAAAGTCTGTAGAATTTCACTAAACGGAATATCCCGAAGCTTGTGATAAAAGTAGGCCAGAAAAATAAAGCGCTCGAGAAAGAAAAAAAGGAGCCAGAAAAGGTAGAACCTGAATAAAAGTAAAAAGCTTTTTAACATTGCTGCAAGTTAATTAAAACAGCTAATGTTAAAAAGCCTAAAATGTGTTAGTGTGTATTAGCGCCCGCCGTTCATCTGCATTAACTGATCCATGGTGATCTCTTCGAAATCAGGAGTTGCCGAAAAAGAGCCGGCAGGTACAGGGCCGGCAGTGACCTCTTTTACCTTAGCTTTTATCGTAATACCATTCATAAATGAACTGAATTCAAGCGGAAATCCATATGATTTATCATAGTAACGTGTTAACGTGTTCGGGATAACTTCAATGTCTTTTGTAAACCAGGCCTCAAAATTCTGATTGGCTTTTTTTTCGGTTACTAAATATTTTTGAGCTTTATATCCCGAAAGTACTTTCGATTCATTAGTCTCCTTAAACGTCAATTCGGGTAATTTATCCAGCATCTTCTCCTGATCCGCGGGTGTAAAGATTACAGAAAGTTTCTTACCCATCATAGGTATATCTAATAGTAATCGTTCATACTCTTTTTTGCTATTTAATATAGATATAGAGGTGTACATGGATGATTCTGTTTTTAAACTGGCTGAATCGCCTTTAAACAGGACAATAAGCTCAGTAGGAAAGTTAGCCGCCATCGGTTTCAGTTGCTCAGGCAACTGCCATTCAACATCATAAACTACTTTTCCTTCGACGATGTTCTTAGCGGATGTTTGTGCAATTAACGCGTTCACGCTGATGAGCATGGCAAGCGTAAAAATAAGTCGTTTCATGATCATTGGTTTCTAATAAAGACGGATATGTTATCAATTTGTTACCAGGACGTCTAAAAATATTTTTTGAAAAATATATATTTTCATATATTGAAATATGAAATATTTATACGGTATAATATTTCTAGTAAGTTTCAAAGTGAACGCTCAGGTTAATACTGGCGCCCGGTTCACAGGCATGGCATCAACCGGAGTTTCTATCAGTGATATCTGGTCAATTCAAGAAAATCAGGCAGGAATCGCTTCTGTTCGCAAGTTCTGCATTGCTCTTGGGTTTGCGAGACCATTCACAGGCTATGATCTGCGTTCGCATTCGGCTGCTTTTATTCTACCTGTTGACAATAACGTCCTGGGAGTATCCCTCCAAAAATATGGTACTACAGCATTCGAATATCAACGATTAGGGTTGACATATGCGAAGAGTTTTGGGACACAGTTTTTCGCTGCGATGACCATTAATTATCATCATCTCGCAATTGAAAATTATGGAAGAACGCAGGCATATTCAATTGAAACAGGGGTTCAATATAAAAAAGGGAACAATCTCTCATTAGGAGCCCATTTGTCAAATCCAGGTTTTAGCAGCTTTCAAAATGATTGGAATTCAGTGGGGCCTACAAGATTTTTGCTGGGTGCCTCTTACAATGTTTCCCGGAAACTACTGTTGGCTATGTCCCTTGATAAGGTTATTAATGAAAAGGCTGATATCAAAACAGGACTTGAGTATAAAATCATCGAATTACTCGCCCTGCGTGGCGGCTTTTCTGCAAATCCATTTAAACAATATGCAGGATTCGGCGTGAATCACAAGGCACTTAACATGGACGTGTCCATTTCTTCACAACCGATCGTAGGCTACTCACCCCAGATATCACTTAGTTATGAGCTATGGTAAGCTATGCGTCGCATGGTTATTTCTGGTTGTCTTGCTCGGAAAGATTGCAGTCTGCCAGGTAACACATGATGAACTAATTGACCAGATCCTTCAGGAAATTGCTGCAGACCTTCCGGAGGACTATGATTTTTCAGACCTCACGGAGCGTCTGATGCATTATCACAGAAAACCGTTAAATATCAATACTACCAGCCGGGAACAACTTCAGGAATTTGTTTTTCTTTCGCCTTTGCAAATCAACGCTTTCTTACAACACAGAGAGCAGAATGGAAATCTTGTTGACTTGATGGAATTACAAAGCATCAGCGCATTTGATACGGTGACCATTCGAAGGCTGCTGCCCTTTGTCTGTATCGGTCCTCAAAATTCCCTGGAAGGTCTTTCTATTAAAACTTTGTTTAAGAAAGGTTCGAACGATCTGATGATACGGTATGGCCAGTATCTTCAGCCACAGCAGGGCTATATTCCAGACACAGGGAAGGATCAAGCTGCCTATTCGGGAGGGCCGGGCCGCCTGAACTTGCGTTATCGGTATCGCTATGGTGAAAATGTGTCAGCATCAATCAATCTCGAAAAGGATCCGGGAGAAAAGCTGTTTCCTTCTGCCAGATCTGTCGGGCTGGATTTTAGTTCTGCAAATGTATTTGTTCGGGATATTGGCCGGATAAAAAAACTTACGATTGGGGATTATTCGCTTCAGTTTGGTCAGGGACTGGCCATGTGGACAGGTTTGACATTCGGAAAGGGTTCCATGGTCACCAATATTGCAAAACCAGAGATCGGCCTGCAGCCCTATCAATCAACTAATGAGCATTTATTTTTAAGAGGGATAGCTGCGACCGTACGGCTCAGGAATATTGAGATTACTCCCTTTTTATCCTTTAGAAAGGTGGATGGCGCAGTTGATACGACAAACGGTATTTTCCAGGTGACTTCCCTGCAACAAACCGGCCTGCACCGTACAAGAACCGAGATGGATAACAAACACGCCATCCCCCAAAATCTCGTCGGTGCTAATATCAAATACATAAGACCCAACTTTAATGCAGGGATAACAGGCTACCACTTGAATCTTGGTTACCCTGTACAAGCGGGCCAGCATCTCTATGATATGTTTGATTTTAGTGGAAGTTCCTTATATAATCTTGCTTTTAATTACGGACTGACTGTTAAAAATTCCTATGTCTTCGGTGAAGCTGCCTATAGTGGCAATGGTAAAGCCGCATTTGTCAATGGCTTATTGAGCAGTCTTTCCAACGAGGTATCAACGGTTTTGCTGCATCGGCACTATCCCAAAGAATACCATTCGTTTTTTAATCAGGCACTTGCCGAATCCAGTAATTCTGTCAACGAAAGCGGATTTTATTCTGGATTAATAATCAGGCCGTCTCAGTGGGAGATATCGGTATTCGCTGACTACTTCCGGTTCCCCTGGTTGAAATTCGGTATTGACGGGCCATCCGAGGGGCATGAGATTCTTGCGCATTTAAACTACACCCCGAATAAAAGAACCAACTGGCGGTTTCGCTATAAAACCGAGTTAAAACAGGATAATGACGCTATTGAGAACCAGGCTAACATTCTTGAAAATGTCAGGATAGCCGGCTATCGCTTTGACTTCAGTTCGAAGATAAGCAGGGCAGTGACGCTGAGGAACCGGTTAGAAATTTCTACATATAAAAGAGAGTCATTCGCTGCAGAGCACGGATTATTAGTTTACCAGGATCTGATCTATGATGCATTGTCGCTGCCATACTCTGCAAACATGCGCATTGCCATTTTTAAAACCTCTGGATTTAATTCAAGGATATACGCTTATGAGAATGATGTTCTCTATAGTTACTCTATTCCCGCTTATCAAAATAGCGGACTTCGCTTATATCTGAATACCCGCTATTCATTGAGCCGGAAAATGGATATATGGATGCGCTACAGTATAACCAAATATAAAGACCTCGAGACTATTGGTAACGGCAATGATCAAATTACTGGCGATCATCGATCGGAGATCAAAGTTCAGCTAAGATATCAGTATTAATGTTGTTCAAAGGTGAAATACCGTTTGTGCGTTTATTGATACCGCTTATAGCAGGAATTGGGCTGGGTATAAACTGGCCGGAGGAAACCGATGCTTTCGCAATATGGATAATTCCCATGATGGTTGCACTCTTTTTAACCTTCATGGTATTTTACAGCAGATATAGTTTTTACCGCAATAACTGGGTGCTTGGTATCGTGGCTCAGCTTGTAGTGTTATCCAGCGGCTGTATGTTGACCTTACAGGCAGCAGAGAAGTATGGATCGATGTATTTCGCAAAATTTCCCGAAAAAGCCATTATAGTAACAGTGATTACTGAGCCTCAATTATCCGATGCAGTCCTGAAGTTCGAAGCACGGGTTGATCAAAGCATTTCAAAAAATAAAGCGATAGGGGTGACAGGAAAACTGCGGGTATCTACCAGGATTATTTCTGGAAAGCCAAACCAAATAAGATATGGATCAAGATTAATGTTACTGTCAAATTATCGCACAGTAGATCCGCCTTTTAATCCCGGCGAGTTTAACTTTAAGGGATATTTAG
The DNA here is from genome assembly GCF_010692725.1 of Flavihumibacter soli. GTDB lineage: Bacteria > Bacteroidota > Bacteroidia > Sphingobacteriales > Sphingobacteriaceae > Daejeonella > Daejeonella soli. The sequence goes on from NZ_JAAFZB010000089.1 coordinate 51,541, forward strand.
AAGGAAAACAGATCTATTATCAAACATTCAGCGATATTCAACACGTTGAGATCCTATCTCAGGATAATGGGAATCAACTCATGTCTGCTGCTATGGAACTAAGACGAGGCCTTGTTAAAAAATTCTACGGTTATCTTGATAGCGATGCAGCTGCTTTAGCTTCGACGTTGATTCTAGGTTACCGTTCAAGCCTGAGTGAGGATATTATCCAGGCATATTCTAAAACAGGCACAATGCACGTGTTGTCGGTTTCCGGAATGCACGTAGGAATCGTTTTTATTGTCCTGACCTTTCTTTTTAACCCTTTTCATAGGTTCCCTCATTCGAGACTGCTTACTGCACTTATTATTATCGTTGCAATCTGGTGCTATTCCCTCGTTACCGGATTTTCACCCGCCGTCTGCCGTGCGGCAACCATGATGACATTTATAGTATTCGGAAAAGCACTGAACAGAAATTTCAATAATTATAATCTGCTCGCAGTTTCTGCCTTTTTCCTACTTATATATAACCCCTTTTTTTTAGTAGACATTGGTTTTCAATTATCTTATCTCGCGGTAATTGGATTATTGTTTCTGCAGCCGAAAATCTACAAATTGATCTCTCCCTCAAATAAGTGGCTGGATCACGCCTGGAATTATGCAGCCTTATCAATTGCCGCCCAGTTAGCTACATTTCCCATTAGCCTGTTCTACTTTCATCAGTTTCCGGTATACTTCCTGCTTAGCAATCTGATCGTTGTACTACCTGTTGCGCTTATCATGTATACTGGTATTCTCTTTCTTTTCATACCATGGCCCTTCTTGCTGAATTTAATTGGAGCCTTCTTAAGTGCATTGATTGAATCAACGAACAGGATGTTATTTTGGATTGAAGCTCTTCCATTTTCAAGCATAGGTGGAATCTGGCTTGAAAGCTATCAATACATACTGATTTACCTGATTATTGGCACTCTGATCTGGGCATATTTAGCCCGGCGAAAATCACCATTCTATATCAGCTTATTATGTTCACTATTGTTCGCCTCGAGCATTACTTTGGATAAGGTAAATGGTTTCCGACAAGGTGAAGTAATTTTCTATAGTCTGCGACAAAGATCCGCAGTGGCTTATATTTCCAGGCGCGAGGCCTACCTGATCAGTAACGTTTCAAATTCAGATCCCGCGTATTCTTATTCAATCAAACCGGCATTGGAGAGCAGGGGGGTTAAAAAGATTATTTCTATTGATCCCGACAGTTCAATGGCCAATCGGGCAATCAGAATTTCCAGCAATTATTGGCAATTTGGAAGCTACAAAGTTCTTCGATGGGATAATCGAATGAAGTATCTTAGTTTCAGGAATAGAATTAAGACTGATGCGCTTTTAATAAGTGGAAATCCATCAATAACAATTGAGCAATTAGTCCGGGCTGTTAATTTTTCAGTATTGATTGTTGACGGATCTAATGCCTTTAGTCGGATAAAAAAGTGGCAGGAGCAGGCAACAGTTCTGAAAATTCCCATAAAAATTCTGAAGCGATCACCTGCTTACGTTGTACGCGTTTCGTCTCAGAATTGATTGCTCCCGATCATCCTAAATAATAGTCATCAGGATACCCATGCTTTCCAGGGTGTCTACTATATGCTTTGAAATACCGGAATCTGTAATGATATGATCGATCTCTTCAAGTTTGCAAATCTTGCCAAAGCCGCGCTTTCCAAATTTAGTTGAGTCTGCCAGTATGATTGTTTTCTGAGATACTGCCATCATCTCGCGATTTAAGCGGGCCTCAAACACATTTGTTGTCGTCAATCCAAACTCAAGGTCGATTCCGTCCACGCCTAAGAACAGTTTACTGCAGAAAAAATCGCCAAGTATGTTTTCAGCATACGGCCCCATGACGGATGAAGAACTTTTACGTACAATTCCGCCCAACTGTATTATCTCTATATCGTTATGTTTTATCAATTCGAAGGCAACATTTAAGGCCGATGTGATTACTGTAAGATTTTCTATCGGTTGAATACTTTTAGCAAGTGCAAGGACAGACGTTCCTGACCCGATAATTATTGAATCGTTTGGTTGGATTAGTTTGGCCGCAGCTTCACCGATCTTTATTTTTTCAACTGACTGAAGCTTCTCTTTTTCATTGACTGGTCGGTCGGCGGTATATGGATTGTTTAGTGTTGCTCCGCCATGGGTTTTAAAAAGTAGGTTTTTGTCTTCAAGAAGTTTCAAGTCCTTTCGGATAGTTACCGTCGAAACGTTTAGCTCCCTGCACAAATCAACGACTGAAATATGACCTTCCTTATTGATTTTCTTTAATATGAACTGATGTCGTTCTGCAATATTTATCATCTGGTTGGCTTTTCTAAAAATGCTAATTTACAATAGAAACCGAATTTTTTGTATTATATTTTCGTAATATTTCTAATCCTTTCCAATATGATTATTTTAATCATCTATCAAGCCTGGGTGACGCCATTTCTGGCTTCAAAGGCTTGATACGCAGAATAAAAGAAAAATAAAAGCACCTTTCGGCATTTGGTATTATCGAAGAGTAAATAAAAAACTTGCTTGAATACCAATGAGGCTTTCGAATAACGAAATTAATACTTACTGAATTGTGGAAAAGTTTTTCTGTTTTAAACTTTCGTATTTTCTTTTATTTCTTTTTGTTTTCTATATACTTGCCTATGCTTTCACTTTAATTGATGGCAGTACCAAACGAAATGAAAGACAATAATATTTTATTTACCAGGAAGCAATTTCTAACAAAGCTGGATGAAGTCGCAATTTGGGATGTGATTGTTATCGGTGGCGGGGCAACAGGTTTAGGGACCGCGCTGGATGCGGCTTCCCGCGGATATAAAACCTTGTTGTTAGAACAATCCGACTTTGCAAAAGGCACTTCAAGTCGCAGCACCAAATTAGTTCATGGAGGAGTGCGCTATTTAGCGCAGGGAGATATTTCATTGGTTTATGAAGCTTTGAAAGAACGTGGTCTCTTACTGATGAACGCACCTCACATTGTTAAAAAGCAGGCATTTGTAATTCCGTGTTACGGATGGTGGTCACAATTACAATATATAGTCGGCTTAAAGGCTTACGACTGGCTTGCCGGGAATTACCGGTTTGGGAGGTCAACGTATCTTAACAGGGAAAAGGTTCTGCAATCGCTGCCGGGTATAAATCAAAAGAATCTGAGGGGGGGCATCGAGTATTTCGACGGACAGTTCGATGACGCCAGGCTGGCCATTAATATTGCTCAGACCTGTGCCGAAGAAGGCGGGACCCTTTTGAATTATGTGCGGGTGAAGAATCTGTTAAAAGACGATAACGGCAATATTAACGGAGTTATTGCGGTTGACGCAGAGGCTAATCGAGAGTACAAACTGAAAACAAGATCGGTGATCAACGCTACCGGTGTATTTGTGGATGAAATCTTAAATATGGACACACCCGCCCGCAAGCCGTTAGTCAAACCAAGTCAGGGTGTACATCTTGTATTAAGTCGCTCTTTTCTTAAAGGTGATCAGGCCTTAATGATCCCGAAAACGACAGATGGCAGGGTACTATTCGCAGTGCCGTGGCATGATCACATCCTGCTGGGGACAACGGATACCCCTTTAAACTATCACAGCCTTGAGCCGGTTGCATTGAACGAAGAAATCGATTTTATCCTGGATACGGTTAAAATGTACCTGACTTCTCCGCCCACCCGGAAAGACGTATTAAGTGTATTTGCTGGATTGCGACCATTGGCCGCCACTGATAAGGATACATCCAATACGAAAGAGATTTCCAGGAGTCATAAGTTATTTGTTTCAGCATCAGGCCTGGTTACAATAACCGGTGGAAAATGGACAACCTACCGTAAAATGGCTGAAGAAACAATCGACAAAGTTATTCAGGTGGCCGGGCTGCCAAATTCAGCATGCAAAACCGCGACGATAAAGATTCATGGTTTTCTAAACAAGAATGACGATGACTCGCTCACCTTATATGGTGCAGACAAAGTATTTATTAAATCGTTAGCCGAATTTAATGTAGAATTGTCTGAAAAGTTACATCCTGGGATGCCGAATATTAAAGCGGAGGTGATATGGGCCGTGCGAAATGAAATGGCCAGGACTGTGGAGGATGTATTAGCGAGGCGGCTTCGGATTTTATTCCTGAATGCCAAGATTGCGATAGACACAGCCCCCATAGTGGCTTCTTTAATGGCTGTCGAGTTAAAGATGGACAAAGAGTGGGAGAAGGATCAGGTGCTGGCGTTTACAGAATTAGCCAGACAATACTTGTTGGATCCATATTCCGAAAAAACAATCAGCCCTAATCCCGTAACTATATAAGAAATGAATAAGGAAAAATTTATTCTGGCTTTTGATCAGGGTACCACCAGTTCGAGAGCTATTATTTTTAACAAGAAAGGTGAGCAAGTATCGGTAGCTCAAAAAGAATTCAAACAGATATATCCGAAATCAGGCTGGGTCGAGCATGATGCCCGGGAGATCTGGTCCAGCCAGGTTTCTGTAGCGGCTGAGGTAATTTTAAAAGCAAACCTGCATGCTGCTGACATCGCGGCGATAGGGATAACTAATCAGCGGGAAACTACGATTGTTTGGGATCGTGAAACCGGAGAACCACTTCATAATGCTATTGTATGGCAGGATCGCAGAACAGCAGAATATTGTGACAGTCTGAAGGAGCGGGGGCTCGACAAGATGATAAAAGAAAAGACTGGCCTCGTCATCGATGCCTATTTCTCCGCAACGAAGATTAGATGGATTCTGGAAAATACTCCAGGTGCAAAGGAGAAAGCGGCGGCCGGAAAGCTGGCATTCGGAACTGTCGATTCCTGGCTGATATGGAACCTGACCGGGGGTAAAGCCCATGTTACTGATGTAAGTAATGCCTCCAGAACATTACTTTATAATATAAATACCCTTAGCTGGGATAGGGAACTCTTAGAGTTGTTTGAAATCCCTTCCAGTATGCTTCCTGAGGTAAGGTCATCAAGTGAGGTTTTCGGAGAGACATCCTCCAATCTCTTTGCTGTAAAAATTCCTATCAGCGGCGTAGCCGGTGACCAGCAGGCAGCATTGTTCGGGCAACTTTGTACTCAGCCGGGAATGGTTAAAAATACGTACGGTACTGGTTGTTTCATGCTCATGAATATTGGTGAAAAGCCCATTCTGTCAAAAAATAATCTCGTAACTACAATAGCATGGAAAATAGGCGAAACCACACAGTATGCACTTGAAGGCAGTATTTTTATTGCCGGAGCGGTAGTACAGTGGCTTCGTGATGAACTAAAAATCATCACTTCCTCGTCAGATATTGAAGGGTTGGCTGGCAAGGTTGAAAGCAGCGAAGGTGTCTATCTCGTACCTGCTTTTGCTGGCCTGGGTGCACCGCATTGGAATCAGTATGCCAGGGGCACAATTTTCGGAATAACCCGCGGCACAAATGACTCTCACATCGCAAGGGCAGCTCTTGAAAGCATTGCCTTTCAAACGATGGAAGTCCTTAAGGCAATGGAAGCAGATTCCGGAATTACCATACAGGAATTACGGGTCGACGGGGGTGCAACTGCGAATAACCTGCTAATGCAGTTTCAGGCGAATATCTTGAATGCCAGGGTGGTTAGACCTAAAATGGTCGAGGTGACTGCAATCGGTGCAGCATATCTTGCTGGACTTGGAATCGGCTACTGGAAAAGTGTAGAGGATATTCAGCAACAGTGGGAGATTGACAGCACTTTCGAGCCGGAAGTGCAATTTAGTGCCGGCGAACTGATCAATGGATGGCACAAAGCTGTTAAAGGGGTTAAAGCATGGACTGAATCTTAAAAATAATAATCACTTAACCTGTAATTAATCTTATATGAGCCAATTTGCAGCCGAAATGATCGGCACCTTCTTTTTAATACTTCTCGGAAATGGCGTAGTCGCCAACGTAGTTTTAAGCGGCACGAAAGGACATGGCAGTGGCTGGATCGTAATAACGACAGGGTGGGCCCTGGCAGTTTTTATCGGAGTTGTTATTGCGGCACCATTCAGCGGCGCACACTTAAATCCGGCGGTAACCTTAGCGCTCGCTATTGCACAGAAATTCAGCTGGGCACAGGTACCCTTATTTATCCTTGCTCAATTTCTTGGCGCTATGCTGGGGACTTCAGTGGTATGGTTGCTATACAAAGATCACTTTAATCAAACAGCTGATCAGGGTCTTAAATCAGCAGTATTCTGTACAGCGCCGGCGATAGAGGGCACATGGTCAAATTTCTTTAATGAACTTGTCGGAACATTCGTTCTTATCTTCGTCATCTTCTATTTCACGAATGCAGAACTGGGGAGCGATAAAACGCCAATAGGGTTAGGTTCTCTGGGCGCAATACCTGTAGCATTTCTTGTATGGGCGATAGGACTTTCGTTGGGAGGTACTACCGGATACGCAATTAACCCTGCACGCGACCTGGGACCGCGTATTATGCACTCGTTGTTGCCGATCCAGGGAAAAGGAAGCAGTAACTGGGGGTATTCGTGGATCCCTGTCGTCGGGCCGCTTACCGGAGCAGCCTTGGCAGCGTTGTTATACTTAGGGCTTAAAATATAATTGTGCTGATGAAACACCGTTCATTTTATTCAGCTCTTCTCCTTTTTTCCTGCATTCTCCTTTTTTCCTGCAAATCCTCGCATTTGGCAAGACTCCCGCGAAGTTTCCCAGAATTCTATAAGGAAGGACACCGCGGCGCACGCGGATTGATGCCGGAAAATACCATCCAGGCGATGATTCGCGGTATTGAAGCCGGTGCAAACGTAATAGAGGTCGACGTTTATACAACTAAAGATAGTAAGCTTGTTGTAACGCATGATCCCTATATAAACAGAGATTTTTCGTTGCTTCCTAACGGCGAGGTAATTCCCAAAGGCGATGAAAAACGTTATATTATTCATCAGATGACCTATGCAGAGGTTAGAAAATTTGATGTAGGGATGAAACCTTACAGTGCCTTTCCCGCGCAGGCGAAGATACCGGCCTATATCCCGCTTCTATCTGATCTGATTGACTCTGTCGAGACTTTTACTACGACCAGGGGCCTTCCCTCGGTGATCTACAATATTGAGCTAAAATCTTCTGTTAGCTACGATAGCGTTTATAACGCAAAGCCTGCGGCATTGGTCGATGCTGTAATGAAAGTAGTCAATAGTAAGAAGATCGGCGACAGGTTTTACATCCAGTCTTTCGATTACCGGCCGTTGAAATACATTCACAAAGAATATCCCGAAGTCCCTATCGGGTTCCTTACAGGGAGCAAGACGCCCTTCGCCAAAAATTTATCCGAGCTCGGCTTTAAACCCAATATCTACAGTCCGCATTACAGTCTTGTTACCAAAGAATTAGTCGATAGCTGCAGGCAGATGAAGATTAAGATTGTACCCTGGACTGTCAACACGAAGGATGAAATGAAAGCGCTGAAAGGTTTAGGAGTAGATGGCATTATAACCGATTTCCCAAATTATTTAAAAGAGATCAAATAGACGAACAATTAACCAACCAACGATAAAAACTAGATTATGAACCAAGATTACTTTTCTATTCCAGAGGCCCAGCCCAGACAGCCCGAAGGGAATCACCATTCTTCAAAAAGGTTGGGCACAGTAAACATTACTGATGCCGCTGTGAAAAACAAGCACATTATGTCTCAATTCAGGCCTGCTAGCAAATATTCCATAGCAATATTTTTCTTGCTTTTTGTTTGCAGTACTGTTTTAGCACAAACACCGGTTACTGGTATCGTTAGAGATGCAGCGGGGGAGTCAATTCCGGGAGTCACTGTTGTATTAAAGGGATCGGCTAAAGGAACAACCACGAATGCAGAAGGCCGATACAGCCTGTCTGCGGGCAGAGAGCTAACCAATGCTGATGTAATTGAATTCCGCAGCCTCGGATATATTACATCCTCCGTGGCGTTTAAAGGTAACCACACGATAAATATTGTATTGAACGATGATACAAAATCGCTTAATGAAGTAGTGGTTACCGCTTTAGGCATCACACGCGAAGAAAAGGCCCTGGGATACGCTACTCAGAATCTAAAAGCTGAGCAGATTAATGATGCCCGTTCAAATAATTGGGTAGGCGCCTTGTCTGGAAAAGTTGCCGGATTAAATCTGTCTTCAACAGGTTCGGGACCAATCAACTCCGTTAAGGTGACACTAAGGGGTAATAATTCAATGGATCCTAACGGAAACAACGCCTTGATCGTCTTAGACGGCGTGCCTATGGGCAGTAATATGACGAGTTCAGGAGTAAGCAGTGCTTATGGTGCCGGAGCTGGCAATGATGTACCTGTGGATTTTGGAAACGGCGTTGGTGATATAAATCCTGATGACATAGCCAGTGTTACTGTCCTTAAAGGTGCAAGCGCAACCGCCCTTTACGGAAGCAGAGCGGCTAATGGAGCGCTTATCATCACTACCAAGACTGGATCGAAGAAAGGAAAGGGTCTGGGTGTTACCGTAAATTCAAGCTACAGCTTAAATGATATTCTCAAATGGCCTGAGTACCAGTACGAATATGGTCAGGGTACCGGCAGAAGCTTTAACGCCCAGGGTGAGATGTTTTATTCTTATTTAGCATCGGCCGATGGTGCAAACACGGGAGGAACCAGTAGTGCCTTTGGCCCTAAATTTAATGGTCAGTCATATTTCCAATATGATCCGGTGACACAAACGCAATCAGCGGTACGCCTTCCATGGGTGCCTTATGAAAATAACATTAAAGATTTTTGGCAAACCGGTTCAACACTCACTAATAGTGTGTCAGTTGAGGGTGGAAACGAAAAAGGTTCAGCACGAGCTTCGGTAACTCACTCCGCTAATGAGTGGATCATGCCCAATACAGGTTATGAAAGAGTAACTGCCGCGTTAAGTTTAAATTATCAGTTAGCTGACAAACTAAAACTCGCCTCGAAGATCAACTATACCAGCAAATCAAGTGACAACCTTCCTGCAACAGGCTATAACAACCAGTCACTTTCATATTTTATGATCTTTCAAAATCCAAACGTTGATTTAAACTGGTACAAACCAATGTGGAAAAATGAACAGGATCAGATTGATCAGATTCACCCCTTCAGCTCATTTATAGACAATCCTTACGTTATCGCTAACGAAATGACCAACTCTATAAGCAGCTATTCCACTGTAGGAAACTTATCGGCAACTTATGACTTCACAAAGAACTTAAGTTTTATGGTACGTTCAGGTATTGATATGAGGCAGGAAGATCGTGAGCAGCGCCGTCCATTCAGCACCGCGAATTTTCAACGGGGATATCTGAAACAGCAGGATGTTTTCAATTACGAGATCAATACGGATGCATTGCTAACATATAAGCAGAACCTCAGTTCTAAAATTGAGATGACTACATCTGTTGGAGCCAATTCTATGAACCGGAAATACGACGCAATAAACGGATCAGTAGAAGGTCTGGTCGTTCCTGGTGTTTATAAGCTTACTAACGGAATAAATTCGCCATTATTGACAAAGACCGCAGCCAATAAAAAGGTAAACAGTGTCTATGGACTCGCGAGTTTCTCATATGATAACAAGATTTTTGTTGATGTGACAGGAAGAAATGACTGGTCGAGCACCTTGCCGGTTCAGAATAACTCATTCTTCTATCCATCAGTAAGTTCGAGCTTTGTATTGAACGAGATATTCCAATTGCCAAGCCAGATTTCCTTTGCGAAGCTGAGATTATCTGCTGCTCAGGTAGGTAATGACACTGATCCTTACAAAACCAGTAAGTACTACGGACAAAGCGATTTTCCTGCTTCAGGATCTGTTCCTACAACCTTACACAACGTCGATTTTAAACCAGAGATCACAACAAGTTATGAAGGTGGTATTGAGTATAATATGTATAATGGACGTATCGGACTGGATCTGACACTTTACAGCAATGTCACAAAAAATCAGATTCTTGACGTGCCCCTGGATCCAACTACCGGTTATTCTCGCGCGGTATTAAACTCAGGCGCAGTTCGCAATCAGGGAGTCGAAGTATTGTTAAGCGGAAGGCCAGTAGATCATGGTAATTTCAAGTGGAATACAACATTAACATGGTCGAAGAACAACAACAAAGTTCTTGAACTGGCTGAAGGAATGGATGGCAAACAGGATATCGGCTATGGTGGTAATGCTACCATTTCAGCTGTAGTAGGTGGCACGACCGGAGATATTTACGGATTCGGATTTTTGAGGTCTCCAGATGGTCAGATCATTTACAATGCAAGCGGATTGCCTGCGCGTCCTGCTCAAATTCAATTTATCGGTCACGCTTTTGCTGATTGGAGAGGCGGCCTTTCAAATGAGTTCTCTTACAAGAACTTAAAATTCAGTTTCCTTGTAGATGGCCAGTACGGGGGTATGATCTATTCCCAGACACACCACAAGATGATGGAGCAGGGAAAACTAAAAAGTACACTTCCGGGACGTGAAACAAATTCTATAATCGGCGCTGGTGTTGTACAAAATGCAGATGGTACTTTCTCACCGAATACAAAGTCAGTACTTCCTGCCGATTATTATGCTGACTACTATCGCCGCGCCAATGTTGAGTCCAACTCCTTTGATGCCTCTTATCTGAAGCTTAGAGAAATGCGTTTTGAGGTACAGATTCCACAAAGATTCGTACGGAAAGCTTCGATTAATCAAGCTAGTATCGCGTTCTTCGGACGTGACCTGGCGATGATCACCAAGTTCCCTATGTTCGATCCTGAGACTGCTGCCCTTAATGGTTCAACCATCCTTCCGGGAGTTGAGATTGGCCAGCTGCCAACACCAAGAACGTTCGGAATGAACCTGACCTTGAAATTTTAATAAGCACAGAACATTTATCAGGATGCCGAAAGGCACCTCAAATAGAAAAGATGATGACAATATTTAAGAAAAGTTCAGCTGCAATAATATGTCTATTGAGCTGCCTAAGTTTTTCATGTACCAAGGATTTCGAAGAAGTAAATACAGATCCTAACCGTATAGAAAGTATCAGCCCGGGAACTCTCCTGAATCCGATTATTTATAATATGGCAAGCTTTAACGCGACCAGGGCCGACGATTTTACATTTCATATAATGCAGGTATCCCTGCCATTTCCCAGTGCATCCGGTGGTGTACACCGTTATGATATTTCAGAGAGTGCCGGTAATTCAACCTGGAATACTTATTACCGTTGGATCACCAATATTAAGGAAATGAAAGCCGCAGCTGATAAGGCAAGCGATCCAAATTACCAGGCTATTGCTTTAACATTGAATGCCTGGACTTACTCACTCTTAAGTGATGCTTTTGGTGATGTTCCTATGGAAGAAGCCGCACGCGGTGATGAAGGGATCTTCAGGCCCGCATTCAATACACAGCAGCAGGTTTACACAAAGATCCTCGCTGACCTGGAAACAGCTAACAGCTTGTTTAATGCGACCAAGCCGATGATCTACGGAACTGAAATTTTATACGGTAATAACGTTACTAACTGGAAACGATTCTGCAATTCACTTCATTTAAGATTGCTGCTCCGTGTTTCCAAACGTACAGAGATGGATGCTTTCACAAAAATGGCGGCCATTGTAAACGACCCGGTTAAATACCCAGTATTTACTAAAAACACTGAGTCCGCTATTCTCCAGGTTACCAATGTTGTACCAAACGTATCTCCCTGGGGACGGGCTGTTGACTTTACGACCTTCCGTGCTGCAGGTGCTTTTTTCATCGATAACCTGAATGCTTTCAATGACCCGCGGAGAGCCTTATTCAACACCGTAGCAAGATCAAGTGATGGTAAAACAACCATCGGGTACCGTGGAATTCCAAGCGGTTTTTCCGGTAGCGATACTCAATTTAGTTTTCTGCCTTCGAACTTAAACATCGCGTTGGTAACTGCACCGATGAAAATAGTGATCATGCCCTATGCAGAAGTGGAATTTATCAAGGCTGAACTTGCTCAGAAAGGAAAAATTGCAGCAAATCCGCAGACACACTATGAGCTTGGTGTTAAAGCTGCTATTGAGCAGTGGGGTGGAGTTATGCCTGCCAATTATTTTACTACGGCAGCGGCAGCTTACGATGGCACCCTGGAGCGCATCATGCTACAGAAATACTACGCGCTTTATTTCACCGACTATCAGCAATGGTTTGAATACCGCCGTACTGGTTTCCCGGTTTTGCCAAAGAATGATGGAATGCTTAATAATAAAGTAGTACCCGTTCGTTTCAGATATCCGACAACGACGGTAACGAACAACAATGAAAACTATCAGAAAGCAGTGGCCTCTTTAGGTGGTGATGATATCAATACCAAAGTGTGGTGGGAAAAATAGGTCAATAATAAAGTAATACACTATGATTTCAGGCCTTCGATAGCAGCTCAGCTGTCGGAGGCCTTAATCCCCCTTCAAGAAATTTAAATGAGAAGACGAATATTTATTAAAAACCTTTTACTGGCTTCCGGCAGCGTAGTAATCGGTAGCCAAAGCATTTTTGCTGCGAACCTTACAGGCACAAGAATAAAAGGAAGAGTAACCTCCGGAAACAAAAAATTATCAGATGTGATTGTTTCCGATGGTTTTTCAGTTGTTAAAACAAATTCTAAAGGAAAATATGAATTGACCTTTAATAAACAGGCCCGGTTCGTCTTTATCTCAATTCCTGCGGGTTATGCCTTTCCAAATGAGAATGGAATTGCCAGGCATTATCATGGCATAATAGGGGGAATAGAGCGGGATTATGATTTTCAACTTGAAAAACTTGCGGGTGATGACAGCAAGCACAAGTTTATTGTCTGGGCGGATCCCCAGGTGAAAAATGAAGAGGATGTCCAACTGATGCTTAACCATTCTGTACCTGATGTTCGGAAACTGGTTAGGGATGATTCTGAATCTCTTTTTCATGGTATAGGTGCTGGAGATCTGGTATGGGATGAGCATTCATTGTTCAAACGATATAACGAAGCGGTTGCAGGAATGGGAATTCCATTCTTTCAGGTTCTGGGGAATCATGATATGGATTACAGGAAAGGCGGTGATGAGACTTCGGACAATACCTTTGGATCAAACTACGGGCCCACATATTATTCCTTTAATCGTGGAAAAGCTCATTATGTTGTTCTTGATGATGTGCGCTATCTGGGGAAAGATCGCGACTATGACGGATATATTACACCGCAACAGCTTGATTGGCTTAAACAGGATCTGTCATACGTACCTAAGGATAACCTGATCATTATCTCAGTTCATATCCCGGTACACAATTCTGTTAAAAATAATTCTGATCTCTACGCACTGCTTAAATCATTCAGCAACGTGCACATTATGTCAGGGCATACACATTATAACAAAAATGTTATCAGTAATGGTGTTTACGAACATAACCATGGGACAGTATGCGGCGCATGGTGGACCGGCCCGATCTGCAGTGATGGAGCACCAAACGGCTATGGTGTTTACGAAGTGAACGGTACCGACATGACCTGGTATTACAAAGCTACCGGTATTGAAAAAAATTACCAGCTCAGCCTGGAAGTGGAAACCCTGACTAACCAGAAGCGCTTAATGGCGAATGTATGGAATTGGGATCCTGACTGGAAAATAGAATGGTGGGCCGATGGTAAATCGATGGGTCCCCTGGAGAACGTTACCGGCTACGATCTGCAGGCAGTGAGATTATTTCGCGGTGACAAATTACCCGTAAAACGATCTTTTGCCGAACCATCAAGAACCGATCACTTATTTATGGCTCACTTCAGCCCCGACGTTAAGACCATCAAGGTTGTTGCTGTTGACAGGTTTGGAAATAAATACGAACAACAACTTTCTGCCTGAGGCAATTTAGGTTAGTAATTCAGGTGACTGGCTAATTTTTGTATGTTTATCGCCCATAAAAAGGGGACTGATAATTTATTAAATCTATTTCAAATGATCTGCTATTCTATTAAAAAGAATGTAATATTTTCCGCAATGTCAGTTTTGATCATCTTGTCCGGTTGTAAGGTACAACAGTCAGCTCAAACGCCGAAGGCATTACCGGCCTTCGACTCCGAGGGCCATCGCGGAGCGAGAGGACTGATGCCGGAAAATACAATTCCAGCTATGATTAAAGCAATCGACGTGGGAGTAACCACGATCGAAATGGATGTTCACATAACCAGCGACAAGCAGGTGATTTTATCCCACGACGATCATGTCAATCATTTATTTACGCTCAAACCAGATGGAAAAGAGATAAGCAAAGAGGAGGCAGAACAACTGGCATTCTATCAAATGAATTATCCAACTATTCAAAAATATGACGTTGGTTCAAAATTCTATGATAAATTCCCCCAACAGGAAAAACTGAAAGTTCATATTCCGCTGTTATCTGACCTCATTGATGCTGTTGAGAATCATATTACTGAAAAAGGTAAGATACAAGTATCCTACAACATCGAAACAAAATCTAAAGCTTCAGGTGATGGTCTATTACACCCTGATCCTGAAATGTTTGTAAAATTATTGATGGAGGTTATCGAAAGTAAGAAGATCACTGCCCGGGTTATAATTCAATCTTTTGATCCACGTACTTTGCGGGTATTGCACGAGAAATATCCGTACGTAAGAACTTCATACCTGGTGGAGAGTAATACCCTCGACAACAATTTAAAAGAATTAGGTTTTGTACCAGCCATTTATAGTCCGAACATTAAGCTTGTTACCGCAGAGCTCATCAGCGCAGCCCATGCAAAGAATATTAAAGTTATCCCATGGACAGTCAATACCAAAGAAGATATTGATCGCTTGAAAGCCCTCGGGGTCGACGGAATAATTTCAGATTATCCTAATCTTTTTAACAAGTAATACTCCGAGTTTTATAGCCTTTAGCCTTTTTTAATGAGCCTGTTTCCGCCCGCACCACACACAAAAGAATTACCATTAGAACGAATTGACCCGGAGTACAAACGCCTGCGTTTAAAAGTATTCCTTGGAATATTTTTAGGATATGCCGGGTATTACCTGGTGAGAAAGAACTTTTCCCTTGTCATGCCCGACCTTGTGGAACAGGGATATTCCAAGGGCGAACTCGGCCTGGCGCTGTCAGGAGTTTCAATTGCTTACGGGTTAAGTAAATTCCTGATGGGTAATGTCTCTGACCGCAGCAACGCCCGCTTATTTCTAACTGCGGGACTTGTCCTGTCGGCCTTCACCATGATCTTCATGGGACTAATTCCCTTTGCCACGAGTTCTATCCTGATCATGTTTGTTTTGTTATTTGTGAATGGCTGGTTCCAGGGAATGGGATGGCCACCCTGTGGGAGGGTGATGGTTCATTGGTTTTCGACAAAGGAGAGGGGAACAAAGATGTCGATATGGAATGTCGCTCACAACGTAGGAGGGGGCCTGACGGGTCCTGTTGCAATTGCTGCTGTAGCCATTTTCGCCGACTGGGAGAGCAAACTATATTTTCCCGGCATGGTTGCCCTGGTTTTTGCCTTTATCGCTTATGTCCTGATCCGTGATACGCCACAGTCTTGCGGATTACCTCCAATTGAACAATATAAAAACGACTACCCAAGTAATTATACTGCCGAGCATGAAAAGGAATTGACCGCACGCCAGATATTTTTCAATTACATTTTTAATAATCGAGTGCTCTGGTATATCGCATTCGCAAATGCATTCGTGTACCTGGTCAGGTATGGGATTCTCGACTGGGCACCTGTATACCTGGAGGAAGCAAAGGGATTTTCAGTTAAGGAAACCGGCTGGGCATATTTTGCCTATGAGTATGCAGGTATTCCCGGGACACTTTTATGTGGCTGGATAAGCGACAAAGTATTTAAGGGTCGGCGTGCACCGGCAATCGTCATCTATATGATTCTTGTATTGGTTGCAGTTGTTATTTATTGGAAAAATCCTGCCGGTAATGTCGCTATAGATAATATCGCGCTTGTTGCTATTGGTTTTCTGATTTATGGGCCGGTGATGCTAATCGGGGTTCAGGCTCTGGATCTTGTGCCTAAAAAGGCAGCAGGGACCGCAGCCGGATTAACAGGTTTATTCGGCTACATGGGCGGGGCACTGTTTGCTAATATTGCTATGGGCTATGTTGTCGACTTTTGGGGTTGGGACGGCGGTTTTGTCGTACTTATCCTGGCCTGCCTGCTTTCTATATTCTTTACTTTACTGACCTGGAAACGTGAAAAACTTCATCTTGCGAGTAAATAAAACAAGATTTTTTAAACATTAAATATGCTGTTCAAATCTACAATCCTGAAGATCTGCCTTTGCCTCCTTTGTTTTTTGGCATCTACCCCTGTCTTTTCCCAGGGTGCCGCCTGGGATAGCACGTTCAGGCCAGCCAGTTATGAAGTTAAGGTCGCACAATTCCAGTCCTACGCCAATTCTACTGAGGATATAATTTTCCTCGGGAATAGCATAACTGCCAACACCGACTGGTCTGAACTACTAGGATTATCCAATGTGAAAAACCGGGGTATTTCCGGTGACATTACTTTCGGTGTTTTGGAACGGCTTCCTGAGATCACTGAAGGTAAGCCCGCTAAAGTCTTTATCCTTATAGGTATAAATGACATTTCCAGGAATATTCCGCACAGCCGCATTGTAAGTAATTATGAAAAGATAGTTTCGGGAATTAAAGCTAATTCACCGGTCACCAAAATCTATATTCACACCTTGTTACCGACCAACAACACTTATGATAAGTTCAAAAATCATTATAACAAGGATGAGGAAATATTAAATGTCAACAAGGCAATCAAAGACCTGGCTCAAAAAGCTAAGATCACACTGATCGACCTCTACCCACACTTTCTGGACAGTGAGAAAAAACTGGATAAAAGATATACAATTGATGGTTTGCATCTCAGTCCTGAAGGTTATCAAAAGTGGAAAGAAATTTTAGAAAAAGGGGGCTATCTTAAATAGGCCGGATGTTGCTTTTTTGATTTAGATTTGGTTGTACTTTCAGAATCATTTAACAAGCAGAGTAGATACTTTGCCAGATCAAATCCAGATTAATGACTTTAGTAAATTATACTGTACGAAACCGGGTAGCCTATATAACACTGAACCGCCCGGGAAAAAGGAACGCGCTTAACCCGGATCTTGTAAATGAGTTAAGTAATGCCTTTGCACTAGCTTCTGCTGATCATCTTGTAAAAGTGATCGTGCTTAATGCAAATGGTGAGGTATTTAGTGCCGGAGCCGATCTCGCTTACTTACAGCAACTCCAGAATAATAGTTACGCTGAAAACGTGGCAGATTCATCGGCATTAAGAGATCTGTTCTATGCGATTTACACATCCCCGAAGGTTGTGATCGCGCAGGTGGAAGGCCATGCGATAGCGGGGGGATGTGGTTTAGTATCTGTATGCGACATTATCTACAGCGTTCCCGAAGCTAAATATGGATATACGGAAGTGAAGATAGGCTTTATACCTGCACTTGTAGCTTGTTTCCTTGTGCGAAAACTGGGCGAAGCGCGCACTAAGGAATTACTCTTAACCGGTGACCTGATTAGTGCGGAAATGGCTGTTAATTACGGATTGATCAACTTTATGTGCGATAAAGCACTCATTCAGGAAAAAGTAAGAGAACATGCTGAGAAAATAACAGCAGAAACTTCATCAGAGTCAATTGCCTTAACAAAGCAACTTTTAAACATAGCTCAGAATCTATCGCTGGAGGAAAGTCTTGTCGAAGCTGTGAACCTGAATGCGGCCGCCAGGGCGACTGATGATTGTAAACGGGGAATTGCTGCTTTCCTGAATAAAGAAAAGATCACCTGGTAATAATGAAAACTGCTAATATCTTATTCGCTGCCCTTCTGGAGAAGTCCTGAATCCGCACAAGTTTTTCCAGTAAAGTAAAAATACCGGCAACAACTATTGGTTAAGTGTGTTATAAAATCTCAAATGCCGGCAGATACTCCCACCCAAAAGTCTTTTGAAATTTTCCTGATCGGTGATACCGGGAACATTTCCCGCCACAAACCTGACACGGTGCTGGAAACATTGAAAGCCCATATGAATTCCGAACAGGATTCGGCAATCGTATTTTTAGGCGACAACGTTTATCCGAGGGGCTTGCCACCGAAGGGTCACCTTCTTCGCACGGAGGCAGAAGCAACGCTTAATGCTTACAAGGAATCACTTAAGGATTATCATGGCAAGGTTATATTCATTTCCGGCAACCATGACTGGAACAAAGGGCGGAAAGACGGATATGATTATGTTCTGCGGCAGGAAAAATATCTCGGTAAGTTATTTGGCAAAAATGTTCTGCTTCCCTCTAACGGATGCCCGGGACCGGCTGTTGTACAGATAAACGACGATGTTTGCCTGGTACTGATTAACACGCAATGGTGGCTTCAACCAGGCTTCCGGCCGGTAGGGCAACAGTATGGATGCCGCGTTTCATCTGAGGAAGAGTTTTTTGAACATTTAATAAAGGTCCTTGATGATAATAAACATAAAAGGATCATTGTAGCGGGGCATTCTCCTGTTTACAGCTATGCAATACACGGGGGACGATATAAATTCCGGCATCACCTGTTTCCCTTCACTATTTACCATAAGAAGGCTTATGTTCCCTTACCCTTTATCGGTTCGTTCTTGCCGCTCTACAGAAAGTATTTCGGGGCTAAGGAAGATATAGCTCATCCGCGCTACCGCAGACTAAGAAGCCGCTTAAAAGAGATCTTCAAAAATTATCCGGGCTTAATATATGCGGCAGGACATGAGCACAATCTGCAGCATATTACCAAGAATGACAATCATTTTATCATCAGCGGTGCCGGGTCAAAATTGAAATATGTGCTTCAGGATGGTAAGAATCTTAAGTTTGGTCTCAAAGCGAAAGGTTTTTTTAAACTAAAATGCGATCCCGGCGGCAAGATATCAGCATCAGTGTGGGCGCTGAACCCCCTGGAAGCGTCAGGAAAGCTGGTATATGAAAAAGAGCTAGTCTAAGCTTTTAGTGGGAACTAAAACCTTCAGCGATTTATGCATCATTTCGATGTGAAACTCCTTTACCTTACCAATCACTTCACCATCCACCTGAAGAGTCGTTCTGCGATTGCAACGTACATCGGCTGTGTTACAGGAAATAACTTCTACATAATCAGATGTATGCAGCTTATTGCGGAACATTTTCCAGGCTATAGAAAGCAGCTTAATGTCAGGAAAAGGCTTCACAATAACCAGCTCAAAAAGACCATCATCAATTATTCCTTTAGGATTGATCACGGCCCCGGTGCCGTACTTGGATGCGTTTGCAAATGTTAATGAAACCGCCTTTCTCTTGATCTCCTTTCCGTCGTAGGTAATATAGAATTTATAGTGCTTCATCAGGAAGATTTCGCCAAAGAGATGGCGGGCATAGGTCAGGATTCCCCGACGGGTATCCGCTTCAAAGCGCTTCACAATGCGCGCATTCACGCCGACGTCGGCCAGATGGATTGAGATGATGTCATTTATTTTGACCACGTCGATAGCCTTTTCCACGCCGTCTTCGAGCAAGGAGATTGCCTGGTCCACCCGTAGAATATCCAGTTCTTTTGCCATCCCGTTTGCTGAGCCGCTCGGAATGATCAGCAGGGGAATACCTGTTCCAACCAGCAAGCCGGCCAGCAGATTGACGGTGCCGTCACCACCCGCCGCAGCTACACGATCAGGCTGATATTCAAGAATGAGATTATTTATATGTTCTTCATCGTTTTCCTGCATCTTATAGGTGCGAAAATCAAAACGACTCAGTTCGGCCTGTTGTTGTATCAGGTCATCTAAAAGGTTGTCAGTTTGAACGCCGGATTTAGGATTGATAACAAACAGTACTTTCATCCGGCTCATTTTTCTTAAGGATTATAACTGCTCTTTTACTTCAAGCAGAAACTGCTTCAGGCGTTCTAACGAGTCAATTACCTTTTGGTTTTCCTTAACCTCGCTTTTGTTTTGTTTCAGATAATCCTTGGCGCCGTGCAGGGTAAAACCTTTATCCTTAACCAGCGAAAATATGATCTTCAGATTCTCAACGTCCTCCGGGGTGAAAAGCCGGTTCCCCTTTTTATTTTTCTTGGGTTGAAGTATATCAAATTCCTTCTCGTAAAAACGGATCTGGGAGGCGTTCACATCAAACATTTGAGTTACTTCACCCATTGTATAGTATAGCTTGCTGATATCTCGTTCCTTATAAGGCATCTTATTGTTATTGCTGATCCTTCAAAAATAAACAATTCTTAAACGCTTGCACTATCTTATTAATCTGGAAATCGAATCACAAATCTCACATCTAAATTTATCTTTGCACAACTGATTTTTAAAGAATGACCACCAAAGAAATAAGACAGACATTTTTAGATTTTTTTGCCAGCAAAGAACATCAGATTGTGCCGTCGGCACCGATAGTCGTTAAAAACGATCCCACACTAATGTTTACCAATGCCGGGATGAACCAGTTTAAAGAACTATTTCTCGGTGAGGCTCCCGTAAAATACCGGCGTGTTGCTGATACCCAGCGGTGTTTACGTGTGTCGGGTAAACATAATGACCTTGAAGAGGTAGGGATTGATACCTATCACCACACGATGTTTGAAATGCTCGGCAACTGGAGCTTTGGTGATTATTTTAAAAAGGAAGCGATAGCATGGAGCTGGGAGTTGCTCACCAGTGTTTACCAGATCCCTAAGGATCAGCTGTACGTATCGGTATTCCAGGGTGATGAAAAGGATGGCTTACCTAAAGATCAGGATGCCTACGACTTTTGGAAAGAACTCATAGCTGAAGACCGGATAATTCTCGGAAACAAAAAGGATAACTTCTGGGAGATGGGTGAAACGGGGCCTTGTGGTCCCTGCTCCGAGATCCATGTCGACTGCCGTACTCCGGAAGAAAGATCATCTGTAGATGGAAAATCGTTGGTTAATAATGATCATCCGCAAGTTATTGAGATCTGGAATAATGTATTTATGCAGTTTAACCGCTTGAAAGACGGCAGCCTGCAAGCGCTTCCTGCACAACATGTCGATACCGGCATGGGACTGGAACGGTTGGTACGTGTGCTCCAGGGCAAATCATCGAACTATGATACCGACGTATTTCAGCCGCTTATTCAGTTTATTTCCGAAAAAGCGAACATCCCATATGGAAACGCTGAGCAGACTGATATTGCTATGCGTGTTATGGCGGACCACATCCGCGCAATTTCATTCTGCATTGCCGACGGCCAGCTGCCATCTAATAACAAAGCAGGCTATGTGATCAGAAGAATTCTACGCAGGGCCGTAAGATATGCCTATACGTTTCTTGGCTTCAAAGAACCATTTCTACATAAGTTGGTTCCCGTATTGGCAGAGCAATTTGACGGAGTGTTCTCTGAACTAAAAGACCAGCAGGATTTTGTTCAGAAAGTGATCCTTGAAGAGGAGGCAGCCTTTCTGAGAACACTAGCAACAGGTATTCAAAGGTTCGATAAATACCTGAATGAATCTCACAGCAAAGTGATAAGCGGTGATTTCGCCTTTGAACTTTCCGATACTTTTGGTTTCCCTATAGATCTCACTGAATTAATGGCGCGTGAAAAAGGCTGGACCGTCGATCTGACCGGCTTTACCGAAGCGTTGGAAAAACAGAAGACCCGCTCGAGAGCCGCTACAAGTGTGGATACAGGCGACTGGATCACTGTAAGTGAAGGTGACGAAACCGAGTTTACCGGGTATGATGAGATTGAAACAGAATGTAAGATCTTGAAATACAGGCGGGTAAGCGCTAAGGGTAAGGATCAATACCAGGTTGTTCTTAACCGCACGCCGTTTTATGCAGAGAGTGGCGGACAGGTCGGCGATACCGGCAGACTTGAGGATCATTCGCGCTTATTCCAATTTCAGGTAACTGATACAAAAAAGGAAAATGCTTTGATCATCCACTATCTTGATCTCCTGCCTGCTGATGTTGAAGGATCGTTTTGGGCAGTGGTGGATGATGAACGACGGTTAGATACCCAGAGTAATCATTCGGCAACCCATCTGATGCATGCAGCCCTGAAACAGGTTTTGGGAACTCATGTCAATCAAAAAGGTTCCCTGGTAAATAACGAATACCTGCGCTTTGATTTCTCTCACTTTTCAAAAGTTACGGCCGAAGAGCTGGCGGCAATCGAAAAAATTGTTAATCAGAAGATAAGAGATAATATACGCCTGGATGAGCAGCGGGAGGTTCCCTATGAAGACGCTCTTCGTTCTGGTGTGACTGCTTTATTCGGTGAGAAGTATGGCGATTTTGTCCGCGTAATAACGTTCGGTGATCACTTTTCCAAAGAATTATGTGGCGGTACGCATGTTCAGGCTACTGGCCAGATAGGGTATTTTAAGATAATTTCTGAAAGCGCAGTAGCCGCGGGAGTAAGACGTATAGAAGCGATAACAGGAGCGAGAGCAGAAGATTATATCAACGAACAGTCATCCGCTTTACAAGGGCTTAAAGAACTACTGAAAAGTCCGAAAGATCTCGTCCGTTCGGTGGAAACTTTATTGGAAGAAAATAGCCGGCTGAAAAAAGAGATTGAAAAGACGACTTTGGAAAAGGCTGCCGGGCTGAAGCATGATCTTGTTAAAAAGGTTAAATCGACAAACGGCGTTAACCTGATTGCAGAGAAAGTAAGTTTACCAACAGCTGATGCGGTGAAAGCCCTTGCGTACGGTATAAAGGATCTTGTTGAAAACCTTGTACTTGTTCTTGCAGCTGACATTGACGGAAAGCCAAATGTTACCGTTATGATATCGGAAAACCTGGTAAAGGAACGAGGTCTGAATGCCGGATCAATTGTGAAGGAACTTGCAAAAGAGATCGGTGGCGGCGGAGGAGGTCAGCCATTTTTTGCGACAGCTGGCGGAAAGGATCTGTCGGGCCTGGATAAAGTTCTTCAAAAGGCTCAGAGCATAGCAATCTGATAGACCAAACACAATTTTTAAGGCCGTCCATGGTAATCCGGACGGCCTTTTTTGTGCAACTAATTTTGTTTTTTTTGGCTAAATCTCCCTGAATACATAAGCCAGATCTCCCTAATTGTCTTATGCCTGAAGTTCATGCCTAAAATCCTGTGGTTTGGTTAGAGAATGCTAGTATTAAACTACCAGTAAATTACCAGAAAACTACTAGAAAGCTACTAGAAAACCCCTGCGAAGGAGATCGGAAATTAATTCATCCGGGGCCCGATTTATCCTGTTGTAAGCTATTCGGTTAGGTCGCCAGTTCAAGTTCAAGCAGTATTTTGTATGTTACAGGCAGCTTACAAACAATGCCGGGGTATTGACTATATTTGCCCATTATCCGGGAGGCTTTGGCCTTTTTATATAAATTCCTAAACGTGAAAAAAATACTATTAATAGCAATAGCGGGATTGACCCTGCTCGCTTCCTGTAAGAACAACGACGAATTTACGATTAACGGGAAAGTAGAGAATGCGGGTTCCATAAAGAAAGTTCTACTTTATGAAATGGACCAGGTTATTGATTCTGCATTTCTGAATGAAAATAACGAGTTTAAATTCCACAGAGCTACCCCTGACGCGAATTTCTACACCCTGCTTGTTGGTGAAAAGAATTTTTTGATAATAGCCCGGAATGGGGAAGAGCTCGATTTCGCTACTAACCTGGCTGACCCTAGTAACACTTATAAGATCGATGGTTCTGAAGAGTCTGAGAAGATCAGGGATTTCAATAAGTTGAGTAACGACTATGGTAAGATATATCAGCAGATCCAGGAAGAATATAACCAGCTGGTTGCTAAGAATCCGGAGGCAAAAGAAGCTGCGTATAATTCATTAATGCCAAAATTCCAGCAAAACATGGATGCTTTTTCTAAAGAAGCTTTAAAGTTCGGTGAGGAAAATAAAGACAACCTTTCCGGTTTTTACGCGGTAGGTACCATTGATCAGCAGCGCTACGAGCAGGAGCTGATCAAATATGCCGAGGATATCAAAGGAAAGTTTCCAAACAATAAGGCGGTAGAGTCCTTCGTAACCAGAATGATGACGATAAAGCCGGTTTCAGTTGGTCAACCTGCACCGCAATTTGAACTTCCGACACCAGAGGGAAAATTGGTTAAATTGTCTGATCTAAAAGGCAAGTATGTGCTACTTGACTTCTGGGCTTCCTGGTGCGCACCATGCCGTCAGGAAAATCCGAACCTGGTTAAACAGCACAATAAATTTAAAGATAAGGGCTTTACCGTATTAGGGGTTTCTCTGGACAAAGCAAAAGAACCTTGGGTAAAAGCGATAAAGGATGATCAGTTAGCCTGGACCCATGTGTCAGAACTGAAAGAATGGGATGGAGCAGTTTCCACACAATATAAAGTGGAAGGTATTCCTGCTTCTTTCATTTTAGACCCCAGCGGGAAGATCGTTGCTAAGAATTTAAGGGGTGTAGAGCTCGAGAATTTCCTTGACAAAACCCTGAAATAATCGTTATTGTCTGATCCTTAACAATTTGGTAACAATGAGTTAACTTTAGTAGCATTTAAAGCAGGTACTTTAGCAGAAAAATCATATTTATGAGTGTTGCAAAGCATAAGATCTTAATAGTTGATGATGAACCGGATATATTGGAGCTCATAGAATACAATCTTAAGAAGGAAGGTTATCTGGTTTATACAGCGACTAACGGTGCGGAGGGAGTAGCAGAAGCCAAGAAGGTAATGCCTGACCTGATTATTCTCGATGTAATGATGCCTAAGATGGATGGGATTGAAGCCTGCCGTATCATGAGAACAATGCCTGAATTTAAAAACACATTTATGGTGTTCTTAACTGCCAGGAGCGAGGAGTATTCCGAAATCGCCGGTTTTAATGTCGGCGCTGATGATTACATCGCCAAACCCATTAAACCAAGGTCGCTCATCAGTCGGATTAATGCCATTCTCCGGCGTAACATTCATAGCGAAGAAGAAGCTGAAAATAAACTCGAGATTGCCGATCTGGTTATCGACAGGGATGCATACCTGGTTTACCGCAGCGGCGAGAAGACCGTGCTCGCGAAAAAAGAATTTGAGCTGTTATATCTCCTGGCATCGAAACCCGGGAAAGTGTATTCAAGGGATCTGATTTTAAAGAGTATATGGGAAGATTCTGTAGTGGTTACAAATCGTACCATTGATGTGCATATTCGCAAACTCAGGGAGAAACTGGGTGACAACTATGTAAGTACGGTTAAAGGAGTCGGTTATAAGTTCGAGGCAAGGTAAGGAACGAGATAAAAGTTGTAAGTAGTACGTTATAAGTACAAGGTAATGCCTGCTGAAGTACTGCGATATGACCTATCTCAGTAAAAATTGAATCGCCTAAAGCTGATTCCTGACAGCTGATAGCTGATAACTTCCACCTGATACCTGATACCTGATACCTTATTCTTACATTTGCACCTTAAAATTAGCGGTGTGAAGTTTCCTAAATTTGAGGACCTGATCCTTTTCGAAAATCAAGATCTTATTGTTGTTAATAAACCAGCCTTCCTCAGTTCCCTGGATGACAGGGATGGTGGCGAGATCAATTTACTTCGCTTAGCTAAACAGTATTCATATGACGCCCAGATCTGTCACCGGCTTGACCGGGAAACCTCTGGCGCTTTAATTATTGCTAAAAACCCTGAAGCTTACAGGTTGGTATCCATGCAGTTTGAACACCGCAAAGTGAAAAAGGTGTATCATGCCATTATTAACGGAACTCATGTTTTTGAGAATCTTCATGTTGATCTTCCCATATTAAACCTTGGCAATAAGAACGTCGCTATTAGCCGTCAGGAAGGCAAGCCTGCGGAGACGATCTTTAATTCACTTACCTACTACAAACACTATACTTTGGTTGACTGCCGGCCTGTAACGGGTCGCATGCACCAGATCCGTATACACCTGGCATCACAGCGGGCCTCTATTGCCGGTGATGATATGTATGGAGGATCACCTGTTTTGCTTTCCGGAATTAAACGGGGATACCGCCTTGGTAAAGATCAGGAGGAACTTCCCGTCATGAAACGGTTTGCTCTGCATGCTTACCAGGTTACCTTCAAGATCAATGACACAGACGAGATGACCTTCGAGGCACCGTATCCTAAGGATTTTGCCACCTTACTAAAATTGCTGGATAAGTTTGATATTTAGCAGCTCAAATTTTAACTACTGATTCAAACTGATCTTCGATTCAGTGGTTTTAGGTATATCATCTTGCTCAATAACAATTTGCCTATCCTTCTTTTATAGTTCCGTCCTTCCTCAGTTATTGATGATTAATAATAGGGCAAGAACCGTATGCTGATGATTAGTACTTAGTGTCATGACAAAAGGGAAATCAATCTCGTTAACCATTTGTTTTTGGCTTTCGATGGTTTGGCTCACTCCCGTTACATCCTTGGGACAAACAATTGAAGGTTTCGAGATCGTTAATGCCGAAACAGGTCAGGCGATTGGTTCATTGAAAATGGATCAGACTATCAACTTATCCTGGTTACCGATCCGCAACATCAGTATACGTGCAATCGTTACAGATGGCTTCGGGGGAAGCGTTCGGTTCTGGTATAATAATCAAATTTTCAAAACTGAAAACTTTCCACCTTATACATTGACGGGGGATATTAGCGGAACGTATAACCAATGGACACCCGCTAAAGGTATTCATAAGCTCTCCGCTATCCCTTACTCTGAGGCTAATGCAAAAGGAACTCCTGGCGTCGGACTGGCTATCAACTTTTCCGTGATTGACACTTTAGAAGCTGGGATCCTGGATTCCCTCCTTGTAGAAAGGACCGGTGAGTTGAAGAGATGGCATCGTATCGCTCTCACTTTTAACGGTCCGGATCTAAGTGAAACTAGCCCTTTAAATCCTTTTCTTGACTTTCGGCTAAATGTCACATTTGAGCATAGTTCGGGAAAGAGGTATAAGGTTCCCGGCTTCTTCGCAGCGAGCGGCAATACGGCAGAAACAAGTGATAGTTCGGGCAATAAATGGAGAGTTTATTTCGCACCCGATGAAACCGGCCTATGGTCATACAAGGTTTCATTCAGACAAGGTTTAAAAATCGCCGTTAGCGACAATGAGAACGAGGGGCTGCCGATCGCCCCGATTGATGCAATTACCGACTCGTTTATGGTAACAGGTAGTGATAAACAAGGCGCTGACCTAAGAGCTAAGGGTTTATTAAGATATGTTGGTGATCACCATTTACAATTCGCAGAGACTGGGGAATATTATATTAAAGGAGGAGCAGACTCGCCTGAGAATTTCCTGGCCTATAACGATTTTGACAATACGCCGGATAATGGTGGTCGCAGAAAAAACTGGGAGCCCCACGTAGTTGATTGGAAGCCGGGAGATACTACCTGGCAAAACGGAAAAGGAAAAGGGATAATCGGAGCTGTTAACTACCTGGCGGCACAGGGTCTTAATGCTTTTTCCTTTTTAACAATGAGCATCAGGGGGGACGATCAGAACGTATTTCCCTATATCAATACGTCCGATTTCACAAGGTTTGACGTTTCCAAACTTGAGCAATGGGAGATTGTGTTTGAGCACGCCCAGAAAATGGGAATGTATCTTCATTTCAAGATGCAGGAAACAGAGAATAACAATTTGCTGAATTCGGGTAACCTGGGTACAGAACGTAAGTTGTATTACAGGGAGCTGATTTCACGGTTCTCGCATCACCTGGCGTTAAACTGGAATATCGGTGAAGAGAATACTCAAACAGATCAGCAAAGGAAGGATATAGCACAATATCTGTATGATCATGATCCTTACCGTCATCCTATCGTCCTGCATACTTACCCCGGTCAACAAGACAAAATCTACACTGTGCTTCTAGGAGACTCTTCTAAATTAACGGGCGTATCAATCCAGACAGACGTTTCGAATGTATTTGCTGAGACGCGGAAATGGGTTGAGGCATCTGCAAAAACGGGTAAGAAATGGGTAGTTGCAAACGATGAGCAGGGTGGTCATACGACCGGAGTTGCTGCTGATGCTGAGTATTTGGGGAATCGGGGTACCATTGCAGATAATTCTGAGATTATTCGAAAGGATGTTTTATGGGGCAATTTAATGGCAGGCGGGGCAGGTGTCGAATATTATTTCGGTTATGAAACAGGAGAAACTGATCTTACCGCCCAGGATTTCCGGTCCAGGGCAAAAAGCTGGAAATATGTCAGTAATGCTCTCAATTTTTTTAAAACGCATACCCGATTTAACGAATTAAATCCAATGGATAATTCCATTTCGGGATGGGTGCTTGGAATTGATGGGCAGCAGTATGTGGTTTATATGAGGAATGGAACTAATCTTAGCATTAGCCTCCCCGCAGGAATTTATGACCTTAAATGGTATAATCCAAGGACTGGCGGGGATCTGATCGATGGAGAGGTTAGTAAAGTAGATTCGGGAAATATTTTAACAGGAATACCTCCTATGGAAATAGGCGAAGACTGGGTAGCGTTGATTAATCAGTCCGCTATCATCAATCTTAGCACTTCTACAGGCGATTCTGTTTATATGACAACGGATTCAATAATGTTAAGTGCCGAAGTTTCGGGTGAGGCTGCAGACGCAAGAACTGTAGATTTTTACCAGGATAGTCTGAAGATCGGGACAGACAGTATAGCTCCTTACTCATTTGTATGGAGGAATGTACAAAAAGGAGATTATATTCTCGCCGCACAAGTTTTCCGGGATTCCAGATATCTCGCCGAATCAAATAAAATACGCATCACTGTCAACGAACCCCCATTACCAACGGGGGGTGTCGTGTTTGCGGTTAACTCGGGTGGAAGTGATTACACGGATTCAAACGGAATAATCTATCGGGCTGATACAAATTTTGTAGGGGGATCAATCTATGGGACTAAGTCTGATTTAGGAAATACTATTGACGATCCTCTCTACCAAAGCGAGCGATACGGTAACTTCAGCTATTCTGTTCCTCTTAAAAATGGTACATATGAGATAAATTTAAAGTTTGCAGAGATATATCAGCAGCAATCTGGATTAAGAGTTTTCGATATCCTTATTGAAAATCACGCCGTGATTCAGCAGCTCGACATATTTGCAGTGGCGGGATTCAACAATAGCTATGACATTGTTCGAAGAGTTCTCATTGAGGACAATAACCTAAACATCGTTTTCCGATCAGTCATTGACTATGCTAAACTTTCAGGATTTTATGTCAGAGAGATAAACGAATCGAACCCCGTGTTATCTTTTGCTTCGGAGCAAGCCCTGATGTCATCTTCAATAAACAATCATACGCCTTTATTAGTCTCCGTTTATCCCAATCCAAGCCGCGGGACATTGACCATTAGTTCGGACGCCAGACTGCCCTACAGTATGGCAATCTATAACAGTCAGGGGGTACCAGTTTATATAGGGCAGGTACTAAATAATAACGAAAAAGTTGATCTCAGCCAATTCGGCGCAGGCACCTATGTCTTTCAATTTTGGGTGGAGGGTAGAACAATAACCCGTAAAGTTATATTACATCATGAGTAATTCCGCAGGTAGTGTATTTTCAAAGTAGCCCTTCATCGGAATGAAAGCATTATATGAAAATATTACTAACGGGTTCCACAGGATATATTGCTCAGAGACTTCTTCCCGAGTTACTAAATGACAAGCACCAGGTCGTTTGCGTAGTGCGTGACAAAAACCGGTTTGACCTCACCAGATTTAACAACGCGGATATTGAAGTCGTCGAAGTTGACTTTCTTAAGGCCGAAACCTTAAATAACATTCCTGACGATATTGATATAGCCTATTATCTTATCCATTCGATGAGCACACGAAGCGGTGATTTCGAAAAGATGGAAGCAAGCTCCGCTGAAAACTTCAGAGACCGGATGAATCAAACACAGGTGAAGCAGGTTATTTACCTCACGGGAATCACCAATGAGATGCATCTATCGAAGCATCTGCAATCCAGAAAGAATGTGGAAGAGATCTTATCGGGCGGAAATTATTCTTTCACAGCTTTGCGTGCCGGCATTATAGTTGGTTCCGGCAGTGCTTCGTTTGAAATTATAAGAGACCTGGTTGAAAAACTTCCTGTTATGCTTACCCCGCGGTGGCTTAATACCAGGACACAGCCGATCGCTATAAGGGATGTCGTTTCATATCTTAAAGGAGTTATTAATCTGCCTGAAGCGATGGGGAAATGTTTTGATATCAGCAGCGGCGAGATACTTACCTACAAAGAGATGCTGCTTGTATTTGCCAGGGCGAGAAAGCTTAAAAGGAAAATTATCGTATTGCCTGTACTCACGCCTAAGCTATCATCTTACTGGTTATATTTTATTACTTCAACTTCCTATTCACTTGCAAGAAATCTTGTGGAAAGCATGAAGACAGAGGTCATTGGCAAACCAAATGATCTTGGCAAAATATTAAAGATTGAATCAACCCCTTATGAGAAGGCTATTGAACTGGCTTTTGTAAAGATTGAAAATGACCAGGTACTCTCCAGCTGGAAAGATGCACTTACCAGTCAGACACTATATAAAGGAGTAACTGCACATCTGCAGGTTCCTACCGACGGTTGTTTTATTGACCGGCGGTCCTGCAGGGTGAATAATGTGGAACACTCCCTAGATAAGGTGTGGCGTATCGGAGGGAGTACTGGCTGGTATTATGGAAGATGGCTTTGGAATACCCGTGGATTCCTTGATAAAATATTTGGAGGCGTTGGATTGAGGCGTGGAAGGAGAAATTCAACTTCGATATACGCTGGTGATACCCTCGATTTCTGGAGAGTATTGGTTGCAAGCCGGGAAGATAAAAGACTTTTACTATATGCTGAGATGAAGCTGCCAGGAGAAGCCTGGCTAGAGTTCTGTATCAACCAGGATAATGAAATGGTTCAGACAGCCACTTTCAGACCACTCGGTTTAAAGGGAAGACTTTACTGGTATTCTGTATGGCCATTTCATGGTTTCATCTTTAAGGGTATGCTTAAGAAGATATGTGCTTAAATAAAAAAGCTGCGACCAAACAAATGATCGCAGCTTTTACTCTAAGTGCCGTATACCTAATACCTGTTACCTGACATCTGTTACCTGTTACCTGTTATTATCAGGTATATCCCAGGATCTTAAGAACCTGCTTACTATTTTGTTCTTCGCCGAATACTTCGAAATTGAAGGTTTCATCCCGGTTACGCCGAATAATAACGTGCTTGGGGGAAGGCAGCAGGCAATGGTGGATACCGCCATAGCCGCTTAAAACTTCCTGGTATGCCCCGGTATGGAAAAATCCAAGGTACTGAACCTTTCGGGTCTTTGGCATAAACACGTTGTTCATGTGGGCTTCCTGGTTATAGTAGTCCTGACCGTCGCAGGTAATACCTCCCAGATTGACCCTTTCATATTCAGAATCCCAGTTATTGATGGGAGCGAGGATATATTTTTGATTTAAGGCCCAAACATCCGGAAGGTTGGTGATAAAGGAACCATCAAGCATTAACCATTTTTCCCGGTCGTTTTGCTGTTTTCGGCCCAATACTTTGTACAGAATGCCTGAAGCCTCTGCAACGGTATATTTTCCGAATTCAGTGATGATATCTGGTTCGATAGTATCGTTTTCAGCACAGATCTCTTTGATCCGCTTAACGATCTCATTGACCATATATTCGTAATCAAAATCAAACACTAAAGAATCTTTGAATGGCATTCCGCCCCCGATATCAAGCGTATCCAGGTCCGGGTTAACTCTTTTAAATTTGCAGTAAAGGGTTACGTACTTCTCTAACTCGTTCCAATAGTATGGTGTATCAGAAATACCAGAGTTAATGAAGAAGTGGAGTAGCTTAACTTTGAAGTTAGGATTCTGAGCAATTTTGTGATTATAGAAGTCAATCACATCTTCCATCCTTATTCCCAGGCGTGAGGTGTAGAATTGAGAATCTGGCTGCTCTTCAGCCGCGATACGGATACCAAGACTGCAGGGAATATCCAGTTCATCGTCGTAGATATTAAATTCCTCTTTATTATCCAGAACGGGAATAATATTAGTAAAGCCATCATGAAGCATATCGATGATGTATTGCTTGTACTGGAAAGTTTTATAGCCGTTGCAGATAACCGTTATATCCTTGCTAAGTACACCCTTTTTTTCCAGCGCATCGATCATTGGCATATCAAACGCAGACGATGTTTCCAGGTGGATATCATTACGCAAGGCCTCTTCAACGATATGCCTGAAGTGTGAACTTTTTGTGCAATAACAGTACTTATAGCTACCGCGATAATTATTCCGGATAATTGCCGATTGAAACAGTAGTTTGGCCTGCTGGATCTTTTTACTTATGATAGGAAGGTAAGTAAACCGCAGGGGTGTACCATAGGTTTCTATCATCTCCATAAGATTCAGATCATGAAAGTATAATTCATCGTCGATCACCTCAAACCCTTCCTGAGGAAATCCAACGCTTAAATCAAGAAACTCCGCGTAGCTCTGCATTTTTTTATAATTTTGCCAAAGATAAATTTTTAGACATTAGAATTAAGATGTGTGGTGAGATTATAAAAAAATTACATTCAAACTTTCGTCTAATTACAAATACTATCTCCTGATCTTATTCTATGCGAGAAATTAAAATTATCGAGGTTAAGTCTGAATTAGGGGCTGGTACCCGGGGCGCCAGTTTGGGTGTCGACGCAATTAAGATTGCAGCTCTCGATTTCGGAAGCCGGTATTTTAAGAAGTATAGCAGTGTCGAGGTTCCCAATGAAAATCATTTGTTGCTGGAGTCTACGGGCAGTCAGTATGCAAAGCGTATATCCGGGGTATTAACCGTTAGTGAACGTGTGGCTGAAGAAGTGTCGAAAACACTGAGTCATAAAGAATTTCCAATTGTTCTTGCCGGAGACCATAGTTCTTCCGCAGGCACTATTTCCGGAATTAAGAAAACCTTTCCTAAATCTAAGTTAGGAGTGATCTGGATTGATGCCCACGCAGATATTCATTCTCCTTATACAACACCTTCAGGAAACCTGCACGGAATGCCGCTGGCGATGGTTCTCGATGAGGACAATATTGAGTCAAAGGTGAATACACTTGATCAGGAAACCGTTAATTACTGGTACCAGCTTAAGAACATAGGAAATATCTCACCTAAGATCAATTATCGTGACCTGGTGTATATTTCTATCCGTGATACAGAGGCATCTGAAGATTTCCTGTTAAAGAAGAACAATGTGAAGACATTCAGTCCTGCCGAGATCCGTAAACGGGGAGTAGAACGTGTGGCGATTGACGCGCTTCAATACCTGGATGACTGCGATCTCATCTATGTTTCATTCGATGTAGACTCTATAGATGCGGGTATTTCCAGAGGTACGGGAACGCCGGTGGCTAATGGGATAACGGAACGGGAGGCCGGAAACCTGGTTGCCAGGCTTATGACCAGTGATAAGGTCTGCTGCTTTGAAATAGTTGAAGTAAATCCGACTCTCGATAAGGAAAACCTGATGGCGGAAAATGCTTTTGAAATATTGGTAAGGGCAACAAATTCACTGATTAACGATTAAGGAATAATACCGGCCTCTCTGGAGGCTGAACATCAAATATATGACGCTGGAAAAAAAGATAATTGACCTAACGGTAAAAGCAGTAAACGAGTTATACGGTGCAAGCCTGGATCAGGCTTCAGTGACACTGCAGGAAACGCGGAAGGAATTTGAGGGACAGATTACTGTGGTTACCTTCCCGATTGTGCGCTTCTCGAAGAAATCTCCGGAGATCACCGGTCAGGAAATAGGAGAGTATCTTCAAACTAATTTGGAAGAGATTGTCGCTTTCAACATAATCAAGGGCTTTCTTAATTTAACTATTTCCGACGAGTTTTGGATAACACAACTAAACCATTCGATCTGCAAAGCAGATTTCGGAAAGTTTCCATCTAATGGAAGAAAGGTGATGGTTGAGTATTCATCGCCAAACACAAATAAGCCTTTGCATTTAGGCCATGTGCGTAATAACCTGCTTGGTTTTTCCGTGGCTGAAATCCTTCATGCTTCAGGTTATGAAGTTGTCAAAGCTAACCTGGTTAACGATCGGGGCATCCATATTTGTAAATCAATGTTGGCCTGGCAGTTGTTCGGGAACGGTGAAACTCCCGAAAGCAGCGGCCTGAAGGGCGATCACCTCGTTGGCAAATATTACGTTGTGTTTGACAAAGAGTATAAGAAGCAGATCAACGATTTAGTTTCCCAGGGAGTGACAGAAGATGAGGCGAAGAAAACCGCTCCATTGATTCGCCAGGCACAGGACATGTTGTTAAAATGGGAAGCAGGGGATCCAGACACTATAGAGCTCTGGAAGAAAATGAACGGGTGGGTATATACAGGCTTCGATGAAACCTATAGAAAAATGGGGGTGGATTTCGATAAGTACTATTATGAATCAGACACCTATATCCTTGGAAAGGACACTATACAGGAAGGTCTGGATAAAGGTGTATTTTTTAAAAAGCCGGATGGGTCTGTCTGGATCGATCTGACCAGCGACCGATTAGATGAGAAGCTGGTTTTAAGGGCCGATGGAACCTCAGTATATATGACCCAGGATCTGGGAACTGCTGAATTGAAGCATGACGACTTTCAAATGGATGAATCGATTTATGTAGTCGGAAATGAGCAGGATTACCATTTCAAGGTCTTATTTCTAATACTCGATAAGCTGGGAAAATCATGGGCTAAAGGACTTCACCATCTTTCTTACGGGATGGTTGATCTTCCCTCAGGTAAAATGAAATCCCGCGAGGGAACGGTTGTTGACGCGGATGAGCTGATCGATGAGATGGTTGAAACTGCCCGTCAGCGAACGGAAGAGCTGGGTAAGGTGGAAGGTTTTTCAGCAGAATATAAGGAAGAACTATATCGGATGATAGGGCTTGGTGCACTAAAATATTTTCTTTTGAAGGTTGAACCTAAGAAACGCTTGTTATTTGATCCGCAGGAGTCAATTGATTTCCAGGGTAATACCGGGCCGTTTATTCAATATACACACGCCCGGATAATTTCCGTATTAAGTAAAGCTTCGTACAGCACTGCCCCGACCAATGAACAAAGAGTATCATTGACTCCATTAGAACGTGAACTGATAGTTATTCAGAGCAAATATCCGGAAATATTGAAGGCAGCGGCAGAAGATTATAGCCCCGCGCTGATAGCGAACTATGTCTTTGAGTTGGCTAAACTGTATAATAAGTTCTACCACGAAGAGCCGATATTGAAGGCGGAGGAGGACGTTAAGCAATTCCGACTGAAACTGTCAGCAGCAACCGCAGCGATCATAAAGAAAGGAATGGGTCTTCTGGGAATTGAAGTTCCGGACAGGATGTAAATACCTAACGTTAAAAAGGCCATCTTCATAAGGATGGCCTTTTTAATTAATATGCCTTTAGACTTCGGTGATTTTCAACAAGCTTATCGGTACAAGTTCATTTAAGACTGAAACTTCCTGGATACGAATAAATCTTTGCTGCCTGCTGTGTATTGATAGAAACCCTCGCCCGATTTAATACCCTTATTCCCTGCAGTCACCATGTTTACCAATAGGGGACATGGCGCGTACTTCGGATTTCCAAACCCTGTATGTAATACTTCAAGTATTGCGAGACAAACATCCAAACCTATGAAGTCCGCAAGTTGAAGAGGGCCCATCGGATGAGCCATACCTAGTTTCATTACGGTATCAATCTCAGTAACGCCAGCTACACCTTCATATAAGGTATAGATCGCCTCATTGATCATGGGCATCAATATTCGGTTGGCAACAAAACCTGGATAATCATTTACCTCGACCGGTGTCTTGTTAAGTTTGCGGGCAAGTTCCATGATCTCGTTGGTTACCTGGTCAGAAGTGGCATAGCCCCTTATGACTTCCACTAATTTCATTACAGGAACCGGATTCATAAAGTGCATTCCGATCACCTTATCCGGACGGCTCGTAACAGAGGCAATTTTTGTTATTGAAATGGAAGATGTATTTGAGGCTAAAATTGTACCGGGCTTACAATCGCGGTCGAGGTCCCTAAAGATATTGAGTTTCAGGTCAATATTCTCAGTTGCGGCCTCAACCACAAGGTCTGCATTTTGAACTCCTGCTTGAAAATCTGTCCAGGTTTTAATATTTCCGAGAGTTCTTGTTTTATCCTGTTCAGAAATTGTCCCTTTCGTTACCTGACGGTCGAGATTTTTAGAGATCGTTGACATTCCTCTGGAGAGCGCTTCTTCCGAGATGTCTACCAAATTAACCTGATATTCCAGTTGTGCGAATGTATGGGCGATCCCATTACCCATTGTGCCGGATCCGATGACAGAAATATTCATGGAGTTTTTTACTGCAAATATATAATTGTGAAAATCTAAACTCAGGTAGATTTAATATTAACAGAGAAATTTTACTTACAGGTATGCTTCAATAAAATTAAGATTGTTGATGGAATCAATTTGGGTTACTCATTGTAAAGCTAAAAAGGAAAAGCCCAGCTGGGATAGCTGGGCTTTTTCCTTTTATTCGTAGCCACATTTACTCTGACTTATTTCCATGCAATCCCGACAACGATTTCTGCATCTGCGAAACCATACTTGTCAGGGATTCAAGCGTCGGTTCCGGGGTTGGTTCCGGAAACTCCGTGCTGATAAAAGCCTTTGCTTTCCATATCTCAAGAACGTCTTCTGCGGGAATAGAGTAGGGCTCATAAATTGTATTATCTGAAATCAGCTTAAGGCTCTTATTTTCTTTCAGTTTATTTCCGACTCTCTTATAGACGATGCCATCTCCTTTACTGATAATAACATAGGTATCTCCAGGTTTCAAATCACTCCAGTTACTTAAGTATTCGCCTATTACGATAGTTCCTGATTGAAGTGGCAGCATGGAATCGCCTTTAATCTCAAATGCCCTGTATGTTCCCTGCTTAAACATCGGCAGCTGAAACTTCGGGAGTTCGCTGATATATTCCGGATCCGAATAACCATTCAAATATCCAGCACTTGCTTTAACAGGCACCAGTTCTATATTTTCGCGATCGTTCGCATCAACAGATATGCTTAAGACCCGAATGTTAGCGGGATCTCCCTTAGGCTTGGATTTCCATTTATCATCAATTTTATCATTTATAAGTTCATCCATTGAAAGTTCATAGAACTCTGCGAATTTTTTTAGCAATTCATACTTTGGTTCCGCTCGTTCTTCTTCATAAGCACCCACCAAAGAGCGTTTAATATCAAGCGTGTCAGCAAATTGCTGTTGGGTCAGACCCTTTTTTTTACGCAGGTACTTGAGATTGGAAGAAATATTTGCCATTTGAAAATAAATTTGTTGTTGCTAAAATAATTAGTATTTTTATGCTCATAAAATTAGCAATTATTTTAACATTCTCCATAGAAATTTATCAATAATCGTTGGCAAAATCCGAGTGTATGAAAAAGTATGTTTATTTAGTAACTGACCGTAACCGTAGCTGCCTCCACGTTGGAATGAGCAGTGACCTGATGAAGACCATGGCTTTCTATCGCCAGATGCCAAACTTGTTTTTTGATTCCGGTCAGCAACTTACACGACTGGTATATTTCGAAGAACTGACTTCGGAAATCTCCGCTATGAAACGCTTCGATCTGATTAGCCGTTTTACAAGGATTCAGAAAGACCGCATGGTAAGATCCGTGAATCCGGATTGGCTGGATCTGACTATCGGACTTGACTTTGAAAAGATCCTCTTTAGTGGTATCCAACCTGGAATGGCTGTCAGAAATCTTTCATAATATAATCAGCGTCCTTTGATGAATTTCAAAGCAGCCGAATTGATGCAATAACGTTTTCCGCCTTTTTCCCGCGGTCCGTCGTTAAATACATGACCGAGATGAAGTCCCGTTTTGGCTTCAACAACTTCATATCCGGATAAGCCAAAGGCATTATCGTCAATAATTTTAACTGCGGAATCATTAACAGGTTTGGTAAAACTTGGCCAGCCGGTTCCGGAATCAAATTTATCCTCCGAACTGAATAATGCTGCACCAGTGGCAGCACTCACATATATTCCCTTTTGATAATTCTTATTGTATGGATTATTAAAAGGAGCCTCCGTACCACCCTTTACCATGACGGCATGGCTTTCAGGGCTAAGCAATTTTTTCCATTCGTCATCCGTTTTCTGAACCGGATAGGCAGACTGCCCCGTTTTGTTTTCAGAAAAACTTTGACATCCTACCGCAATCAAAACGAATGTTGCAAAAATGGTAACTAATATCGCTTTCATAATTTAATATACGATATTATAGAGAAGACAGTTTAAAGGGATTAACAAATGACAACAGACCCGAGA
Source organism: Flavihumibacter soli (assembly GCF_010692725.1). Lineage (GTDB taxonomy): Bacteria > Bacteroidota > Bacteroidia > Sphingobacteriales > Sphingobacteriaceae > Daejeonella > Daejeonella soli. The sequence continues at coordinate 89,942 of NZ_JAAFZB010000089.1, forward strand.
TTGCAGGCCTGTTGTCAGAAGTGGGAATTATTTATTCTTTAGGTAATAATACATTATTAACAACGTGAACAATTCCATTCGATTGTTCAATATCGAACATGGTCACAAGAGCAATGTTGCCTTTTGTATCGGTGATCTGAAGGTTTTTCTCCGCATTGATGGATATGTGAAGATTCTCACCCTCAATTGTAGTTAGGCTGGCATTTCCATTAGCCCGTGCTACAGCTAAAGCCAGATCTTTCGAAGTTAACTTACCCGGAACAATATGGAACTCAATGACATCAGCCAACTTTGCCTTATTTGCCGATTTATTAAGTGTGTCAAGGGTGCCTGGAGCTAACTTCGCGAAGGCATCATTGGTAGGAGCAAACACGGTGAAGGGACCTGCAGCCTTCAATGAATCGGTTAAACCTGCAGACTGGATAGCGGTGACCAATGCAGTATGATCTTTAGACTTTGATGTATTCTCCACAATATCGTCAGAAGGCAACATCTGTGCTCCACCTACCACTTTAGTATTCGGGAGCCCTTTATCAGAAGTCTGCGTAGTTTTGGTTGTGTTGGAATCGACCTGAGTGCTAGTTGGCTTTTTTGAAGGACTATCTTTTACTTGAGCCTCACTGGCCGCAATAGAAAACAGGGTAATCGCCGAAGCTGTAAATACAAAAACTGATTTTTTCATGAGATTTTACTTAAATAAATAGATGTGGTTAATAGGTAAAACTCTCTCTTATATCTTTCTCCTTTTAAAATCAATAAATCTGCAGTTTGCACCTTAATCTAACTTGCTCAGGATGCTTTTGTTGCCAAAGAGCAGGTCAAATTTTTGTAAAACACTTAATATCAATTAAATAAAAAAAGACTTGTCCATAAAAAAAGCGGCCAAAGCCGCTTCGTATTCTGAAATATCATGATGTTTCCTACCAGCCCGGCGCAAAAGTTAGCCCGAACACACCTCCATTGATGTCCTTCCGCTGGAACGGAATTGCGTAATAGGGCTCAAGTACAAAATAGCCAAACACATTAACCCTTAATGAGACACCGGCACTCATGGCAGGAACTCTTTCATATACATTCTCTATCTGGCCTGTTTGAGGATTTGTGCGGGTGCCTATTAAGCCAGGCTCGCTTTTAAATGCAATTTCCGAACCTTGCTCCCAGGCTAAACCGACATCAAAAAACGCGTTCAGATCAGAGAATAAAAACTTAGATTCAATGGCAGATAGACGTTTAGGCCCCGTAAACGGAAGCCTGACTTCAAAATTCGCCACCGCAATTCTTGTTCCTACCAACTGGTTGACATCAAATCCATTTGATGAACCTGTCCCATTTTTATAGAATGAATTAGCCTCATAACCTCTGATGAGATAATTATACCCAACGTAAAGCGGGTACAACCGCGCCTCATCTCTGCCGAAGCGTCCATAGCTATATGCTCTTACAGCCAGAGTTATGGGTCTCAGGCGTGTATACTTACGAAGGTCAGCAGTAATTGCCGCTAATTTATAATCTCCTCTATAACCTTCAACGCCCAGACGATAACGAAAACCATCTAGCGGGGAGGTTACTCCGGAAAAAGTGTTATCACCCACAAACGCACTGTTCAATTGATATGTAGTAAAGGACTCGAAACTAGTTCCATAGGTAGCAGCTGCTTCCTGTTTCGACAACTTTTCGCGGTTTGAACCAATCGGGAACCCGATCTGGCCGGTATTGGGGTCAAATTGATAGAAGTTATTGAACCGGTCCAGGCGGTAGCTGTAATAGGCAGCACCCAGGCCCATTTCAAACCGGTGAATTCGTGAAAACGGATATGAGGCAAACACCTGGATCTGATCTTCAAAGGTTCGAATAATATCGTATCGTTCAGCATATACGGGTACGGTACCACCTCCCTCAACAGGAATATTGTCGATACCTGCCGATAAGAGGCCCGAAGTATATGGGATATGGGAGACGGCGCCGCCCCAATTAATCCGGCTTTCCTGGTTCACATATGCCACCTGGGCACCGAAGTCATAAATTTCCCCGTTGATGGCAGCAAATGCATAGATCTGGTTCCGTCCGAGTATGTCGCTGAACACACCCTGCACACCGCTGGAGAGTCCGGTTCCGTAACTCCCGACCGATGCACCGACCCCATTACTCGATAGGTAGTCCAATTTAAATTGCGGCTTATAGGGAATAACCTTAATGGAATCAGACTGCAGCTGCTCGAACCTTGAGAAATTATTTAGGTTCGCATTAATAATGTCAACTCCGACAGCATTCGGTGGAGGAAGGGTTGCAGCATCGAAATTCAATGCGGTAGGATCCACTGTCACCGGCTTGAATTCACTGGCTTTCGCATTATAAATAGAGTATTTCTGCGCCCTATAGTAGGAGTAGAGTATATCATCCTTATTTGAGACACTCAGTGCAGGTGAAAATTCTGTAATCCCGCTTATACCAGTAAAATAGTCTGTCAGCTGTTCTACTGTTCCGGTGCCCAAGCCATAACGGTACATATTTCTAAAACCGTCACGGTTACTCAGGAAATAAATACTTTGATCATCTGCCGAAAACTGCGGATTTAAATTATTTGCTCCATCAAAAACGCCGATATCTGTCACCTGTTTGGTAGCGATGTCCACAATAGCAAGGTTGAAACTAATATCCACACTCTTCGCAGAACGATCTAAAGTAGTCCGGTCGCTGCTGAAGACAATCTTACTACCATCTTTTGAAAAACTCGGTTGATAATCTGAGTATCTATCATTAGTAATCTGAGTAACTTTTTTAGTTTTGAGATTATACAGGAAAACGTCGCTCTGTCCTTCAACCAGTCCCGTAAACGCAATGTCATTGCCATTAGGCGACCAGCTCAGGTTACTGAATTCTTCAACTTCATCGATAGAGGTAGTTAAGGTCGACTTTCCATTGCTTATGTCTACGATAACCAGCTTATTTCTGCCACTGCTGAATACACTGAACGCGAAGTGTTTTGAATCCGGTGACCAGGCACCCGCTGATTCAATAAAATTAAATTCATCGATATGGTTATTCTTTGCCTTGCTCGTTAGCTTTCGAATGATCTTGCCCGTCTGCGCATCTGCGAGAAACAAGTCTATGCTCAGCAATTCTTTTTCAGACAAGAAAGCTACATACTTGCCATCGGGAGAAATTGCCGGAGCCACATTATAGTGTTCACCGCCATTCTTTTCGTCAATTATTCGCAAACCTATGGGCACCTGCGCAGTGTCTTTCAGGAACGGTTTGTAAGCGTTTTCAATGCTCGCCTTCCAAAGGCCCGATAGCGTTCTTTCATCATATCCAAACGTCCGTTTTATAGCCATTTCATAACCATATTTTGCAGTTTCTTTAAAGAAAGGGACTATGACAGTGTCCCCGTAAGTAGAACCGATATATGACCAGAAGGCCTGTCCATAACGATATGGAAAGTATTTATTAGTAACTGTAAGATCTCGCAGGGAAGGTATATCCTTATTCAGCATCGCATCCCTCATCCACATGGAGGTGTAGGCATCTACCTTTCCTATAGAGAGGTATTCAGCCATTCCCTCAACCATCCAAAGCGGTAAATTTCCGATATTCTCCAGGTTTGTTGAATCCCCTTCGATAAGAGAATGATACTGGAAGGCATGAACAAGTTCGTGTCCTAATACATGCCGCGTCTGGTGATTAAGCTGGGTGAGGGGCATTATTACCCGGTTTTTCATACCCTCCGTCACACCTCCTGTACCGACACCAACCTCCCCCTGAAGTGCGGTAGTTTGTTGAAAGTCAGCATGACTCGAATATAAAATCAGGGGATTCTTCTTTTTAAAGGTATCCCGAAATACCTGCTGATGCAGATCATACCAAACTTCCGTTTCTTTGATGAAACGCTTAACAAGGCTGTCGTTTTTTAGGTAATAATATAGTTCGAAATGCGGTGTTTGATATACCTTGAACTTCAAATTTTTATACCGAACCTTATTCTGACCAAAATATTGTGCATTAACAGGCTTCACCGCCGATAACAGGAGCACTAAAAGAAGTGTGCTGGCGAACCAGCGGGTGGAAGTACTGACGATAAAGGAAAGTTTTTTCATCTCGTGGATTTTAGCGGTTATTCTAATTTACGGAAAATTTTGGGCTTCGAGTTTTCATCTGACGACATTTCTTAAACATAAGAAGTTTGAAAAGGTTATCGACTATCCATATCTATTCGCCAACCTTCTTTCTTCGCTCCTGACGTAACTGGCGGCGTGTTTTCGGCTCTTCAGGTTTCGTTTCGGTACTAGGCTTGACAGGCTTGTCCTTTGCTGGTAACGATTCTTTTACCTGTGTGGGAGGCGTTTCAATCTCCTGATCTGTTTCCGTTGTATCTGCAGGTTCCTCAGGAACGATCAGTGAGTCAATAAATAAACTGTCTACAGTCATCGTGTCTGTTTCCTGGAGCTCATACTGCGGTGTTGGGCATTTATACTCCTTTGTAATCTCAACATCGGGTTTTGGGAAAGCCCCTAAGGTTATCCCTGTCTTCGGATCCTTGTACACCTTCTCCATAAATGTAGCAAAGATGGGAAGCGCGGTCTTCGACCCTTCCCCCGTGTCGGATGAGCGGAAGTGTACTGTACGCTCATCGCAGCCAACCCACACGCCTGTTACAAGGTCTTTGGTCAGACCCATATACCAGCCGTCCACATAATCAGAGGAAGTACCTGTTTTTCCGGCGATTTGGTTGCCTTTCTTAAAAAGATCCCACTCCCATAATGCCTGTGACGTTCCTCCCGGTTCTTCCATACCTCCACGGAGCATATACATCATCAGCCAGGCTATTTCTTCGCTGATGGCCCTGGAAGTCTCTGCTTTGAATTCTGCCAGCACCTTACCGTCTTTATCGGTTATCTTTTCTACCAGGATAGGGTCTGAACGCATTCCTTTGTTCAAAAATGTGCCATAAGCCTTAACCATTTCATAAACGCTCACATCATTCGGACCCAAACTAACTGATGGGACCGGGTTTAATTTGCTTTCTATTCCACACTCGTGAGCATAATCCACAACTTTTTGGGCACCAACCTTTTCTGTTATCTGAGCGGTTATAGAGTTAATGGACCTTCCCATTGCGTGCCTTAACGTCATCTCGCGGTGGGAGAAGCTGTAGCTGGCATTGTTAGGTTCCCAGTATTCAGTTTTGTTATTTTCCTGGTATTCTATCTTAACAGGTTTGTCCGTTAGCCTATCACATGGAGTCATGCCTGATTCAAGGGCGGCCAGATATGCAAACGGTTTAAATGTAGATCCTGCCTGGCGTTTGGCCTGATTTACGTGATCATACTTAAAAAATTGATGATTAATTCCGCCAACCCAGACCTTAATATGACCGTTAAAAGGATCGAGAGTCATCATGCCGGTATTTAGCAATTTCGAGTAATATTCCAGCGAGTCAAGTGTAGAGAAGGACACCTCCTTTTCACCATCCCAACTGAATACATTCATCGTTTTAGGCTTTTCAAGATAGGCCCTGATAGAGTCGGAGTCATTATTATAGCGTTTCTTCAGATAAGCATATACAGGTAATCTCTCGGCCGCATTCATTGCAAAATCTTCAATGACCTTGCCTTCAGAATTTCGCCAGGGTTTTTCATTTCCCCACTCATTATTCAACCGGCGCTGCAATCGCTTCATCTGTTCAGCTACTGCTTCCTCAGCGTATTTTTGCAGTCTGGAATCAATGGTCGTGTAGATCTTCAGACCGCCCTCGTACAGATCATAATTATTTTCCTCACACCATTTCTTAATGAAGTTCGCAGCAGCAGATTTTAAATAAGATTCTCCTTCATTGTCTTCTCTAAACTGACCTTGTTTAGTTTTAAGGGGAAGCTTACTGAAACGATCAAACTCAGCTTTTGTCAGGTAGTTGTATTTTTGCATCTGTGACAAAACCACATTTCTGCGTTCAAAAGATTTTTCCGGATTTCTAATCGGATTATAGGTTGTATTGGCTTTTAGAATTCCGATAAGCGTAGCCGATTCATGAACTTTAAGTTCAGAAGGCTGCTTATTAAAAAAATGCTTCGCAGCTGTTTTAATGCCGTAGGTATTACCACTAAAGGGAACTGTGTTCAGGTACAAAGTTAAAATTTGTGGCTTGGTATAGTATCCTTCAAGTTTAATAGCAGTCATCAGTTCCTTAAACTTATAGATTAAAGTTCTGAGGCCGGGAACGTACTTTATGAGACCTTCAGACTTTTTATTTCTGGTCCGGTAAAGATTCTTTGCTAGCTGCTGGGTGATTGTACTTGCTCCCCGGCGATCGCCTGAGGCTGTAGATACGAGACTGGAAACCAGCGATCTGAAATCTACTCCTGAATGCTGGAAAAAGCGCACATCCTCAGTTGCAATTAGTGCATCAACTACACTTGGAGCTATCTTCTCATATTCCACCGGGGTGCGGTTCTCCTTATAGTACCGGCCGATCAATTTGCCATCTGCCGTGTACAGCTCAGAAGCTATACGCATGTTCGGCGTCTTTATATCAACTATGTTGGGTGAATAGCCGAAGAGCCACAAGAAATTCAGTTCTACAGCACAGAAAAAAAGGATAACAAAGTATAGAAATATTACGCTATAGCGCAGAGGTTTAAATTTAATTCTTCTGAACATGGAGTAAATATGTAAAAATTACACGGCTTAAAGGTCAGGCAACATTGTTTTTAACAAAACATCTGCCTGATAACGTAGTTTGCTTAATAAGATTTCGATCGTATAATATTATTAAGCAAGTACTTAGAATGGACGAAATAGAAAGAAAATTTAAAATCGACGGTTTCACAAAAATTAAGCTGTCTGAATTTGACACACATGAAAGCCTAAAGTTTAAAAAAAACGACGCCGAAAAAATATTGAATCAATTCAAAAGTGAAATGGACGAACTGCAGGAAATGCTCTATGCAACCAATCGTTATTCACTTCTGATCATTTTCCAGGCAATGGATGCCGGCGGCAAAGATAGCGCCATCGAGCATGTGATGAGCGGGATAAATCCCCAGGGCTGCCAGGTATTTAGCTTTAAGCAACCAAGCAGCGAAGAGTATGAGCATGATTTTTTATGGCGTCACTATAAAGCATTACCTGAAAAAGGCCGGATTGGAATACATAACCGGTCGCATTATGAGAATGTCCTCATCTGCAAGGTTCATCCGGAAGTAGTTTTAAAAGAAGGAATTCCCGGGTACAACTCTGTCGATGATCTGACAGAGCAATTCTGGGAAGGCCGCTATGAGAGTATCCGTGATTTTGAAAAACATCTTGACCGGAATAGTACAATCATTCTTAAGTTCTTTCTTCATGTATCCAGGGAGGAACAGAAGGAGCGTTTCCTGGAGCGCATTGATAACCCTCTGAAGAACTGGAAATTTTCTTCATTCGATATAGAGGAGCGAAGTCATTGGGACGAATATATGCAGGCTTATGAAGATGCCATCAACGAAACCGCAACCGACTTCGCCCCGTGGTATATCATTCCGGCTGATAAAAAATGGTTTACCAGGATCGCAATCAGTAACATCATTGTCGACAGACTCAGATCCCTGAATCTCAAAATGCCTGAGTTAGGGCCGGATGAAATAGCAAAACTGGGTAAAACCCGTGAGAAATTAATGGCGGAGAAGAATTAGTAAATGAGGTTAAGATTACGCGGATGGCCGATGAAGGAATCGCTGACTTGCGCTGATGCTTGCTTAAATGAGCGGTTCTTGTTTAAAAGAGGTGCTTACCGAATATTCTCTGCGATCGTCTGCGTTTATTATCCGCACTGATCTTCGGTAAACCATGGTGTGCGAAACCAATAACCTTCGAAATTCAGATCTTTATAAATTTTCCGCGGAATAAAGGTTTTCCTTTCAGGCTTACCATGTAAACATATACTCCGTTCTGCAGATGTTCCACACTAAAGGTCTGATTGATATTATTTACTAATTCGGTACTCAGTTTCTGACCCTGGGAGTTGAAAATTGTAAACTCAAAATCGTCAATGGTACCGCTTAAAACCGTCAAACTCTGGGCAGTGGGGTTAGGATATACTGTAAAATTATAAGGATTGAGAACAATCACGGACGCGAGATCAGAAATGATTTTCCGGCCATCGACAGTTTCCAGGATCGCCCTGTAATATTGAATTCCCTGCCGGGGATTCTGGTCAATAAAAGTGTAATTAGTCAGGCTCGAAGTCAATGAAGTAACACCCAGGCTGCCAAAGGAGTCAGGCCCGGTCCGCTTTTCCCATCGAATGTTTTTAAGGCCCACTGTCGTCCCCAGGCTGATGCTTAAGCTGACATTTTTATCGGCCGTTATATCTGCCAGCAAAGACTGGAAGTAACACTTCACACCCTGTTCAGCTGCATTGATCGTCAGGCTTTTGATACCTTCAAAGCCAGTTTCGTGTACCGGGCTCACCGCATAATAGTCAGAGAACACTTCCTGTGGCTTACTCAACTGCGCAGAGGTATCTGCGGTTGTTTTTAACAGTTGCAGAACATTGTCTTTAATCGTATAAATGTTGTATGCTGCCGCCAATTCGTTCTTTGGCCACGTTAACAACACAGCATCATCACAATTATAGCCAACATTCAGGGTCATTGGTGATGAGATCGAAAAAGGATCGCTCACGAAATCTTTTCCCTGAACCGACATTTTCAAAATAGCCTGACTGAATTTGTCGGGAGTTTCCCACTTGAGAAAACCAGTTTTCAAAAGGGCAGGCGCTATTTCCAGCCAGCTGCTGCCCTTGTCATAGCTGACGGACAACACACCACCACTTGCAGCCATCGAATTTTCCCATCGCAGGTAATTTTCTTCCCCGGCAAATAGCTGATCTCCTGTAACAGGATAACTCCATTCAAACTTTTCTTTCTCCTTAGCCTGGTAGCTAACATAATAACCTTGGCTCGCCGAAGATACCCTGTTGCCTCGTACGTGTATCTTATAGTCTCCGGCAACGCCGGTCCAGCTTACCTGTTCAACATTATTTAAGCTATCTCGTCTGCGTATGGCCGGTTTTGCAAGTGAATCCGGATGGGGGTAGCTGCTTAAAACCCAGGGAAGAATTTTGGTGCCGGCCTGGTCTTCAATCCATAGGTCAAGATCGTTAATCAGCGCTGAAGGAGAATTTAATTGTGCAGGAGTGTCATTCCAGGCAAGGGTGACTTTGATCTCTCCATCCTGACCTATGGTAAGTGGATGTATTTGCTCTTCCTTATCAGTTAAGGATCCGGAAAAAAAACGTTTCCCGGCTATAGTTCTGATAGCTTCATAGGCATTCAACTTTCCATATCCTGATTTGTAGTCCGGGTAAGGGGGGGCAATATCATCGGCGGAATTCAACAAAACACTTTTTAGTAAGGCTGAAGAGGGCAGAAGCCCTGTGCTAATTCTATACTGTTGTTGCAGCAAAACCACAACACCACTGGTTAATGCCGCAGCTCCTGATGTTCCTTCTTCACCAGCTGTAACCAGTTCGGGCTTAATACGGCCATCATAAGCAGGGCCTGCTGAGCTCAACGCTTCTGGAAAGCTCTCATTGTTTGTTCCCCCAACAACCAGCACGTTCTTAGCCTGTTTGAATGTTCCGGTCAGGTTTGCATAATTAGCGATGCCTGCGTATAGACCTGTTGCAGGGGTGCTTGCACCGCTGTTTCCGGATGAGAAGACATGCATTAATGTATCCGACAGGTAGATCTGGCGGTCATAATCCTGTGCTTCTGCGCCATAATAATTTTCGATCCCGGTACCATAGGAGTGATTCTGCACGCTTATCCGCAAGGCCTGCAATTGTCCGGTTTCGTCTGGCGAGAGATCTGCATAGTCAGACGAAACCAGTTGTACCGCTGGGGCAGCCCCAAGCCCCTTAATGAAGCTATTTCCGCTTCCGCCTACGAGCGTGGCCATAACCGTTGCATGAGCCGATAGGGCCGGGGACTGATCCGGCGAGGGAACAGCTTTTCCCAACAAATCCAGATCTTCAAAATTAAACAGCTGTTCCTTTAAGGACACCCGAAGTCCTTTTCCATTTAACTGCGGATAGCTGGAATGCACACGATTGACCTGGTTTACAGAAAGGTCCAGGTTGTTGATCAATGTTTCTTCTTTTGCTCGTCTCCTGAGATCAGCGAACACGATCGCCGGGTGATTAAGCAAGGTTTCAATCTGGTCAGCCTTAATGGTTAGTGAAACATGCCTTCCATCAATCGTTACTTTCGTAGAACTACTGAAATCTACTTCGGCAGGAATCAGATCATAAGCTAAGACGATCATAATATTTAACGGAGCCTGCGCAGGCTTCCTTATTTCCGATAACAGGTTATCGCTTGCCTTCCACAAACTGTTTGCAGGGCTTTGCTGCTCTATATCCCGGCTGGCTGGTACTGTTGCAGTCTTTACAATAAAATGCAAATGGTCAAGCCTGCGAAGAACCTGAAGCTGTCTGGTAGAGGTGATTTCTTTTCCCGGTTTCATTTTCACTAAGAACACACCTTCACTATTAATAGCAGAATTTTTTTGCAGGATCTCAGGAAACTTAATTGATTGGGATTTTGCTTCTCTTGTTTGTGCTACCAAAAGCATAAAGCAAATCGATAAAATTAGACGCAGGAGGAGTTTTGACATCTTTGTGTAAAAATATTTTCAAATAACCTGCTCGTTTGTAACATTTTAGTTATACATTGAATTAATCAGCCCCCACTATATGACAAACAAAATCTCAAACACAAGGTTATGAAATTCTAATTAAACAGCTCTCCCTGGAATTTAATTAAAATTTTACATCAATAACCAATCCTAAAAAACCAATCCAAGAACCATGTTAAAAAAAATTCAAATCTGTGTGCTGGCCTGCGCTGTGTCAGTAGCTGCAATTTCATGTAAAAAGTCAGAAGAGGCTTCTGGACAATCTCAAACAACCGTTTCTCAACAAACATTAGACAAAATTGAGAAATTAGGTTTCAGTAGTGAGAATGTAGTCGCCCGAAACGGTGGATACCTTGTTGAAGGAGACATCCTGCTAACCGACGAAAACTTAAAAAGCGACCCTGGCAGCCCTAACTTACGGATTGCACAGGACGAACAGTACCGGACCACCAATCTGGTGAACGGGTTGCCAAGAGTAATTACCGTATCGGTTACCAACCTGACCGCACCGTACTCCCAGGCTGCTGACGTTGCAATTGCCCGATACAATCAACAAAACCTGCGTATCACATTTCAACGGGTAAGCAGCAATGGTAACATTAACATCATTGGATTTAATGAAGGTCCAAGCGGTGGCTATATTACTTTAGGCTCAGCAGGCTTTCCCACTGCAAGCGGAAATCCATACAACCAGATCCAGATGAATACCAACGAGGCGGCCTACGGATCAAACCCTGATGTTAACTACCTTGCTTCTGTTTTAACCCATGAAATGGGTCATTGTATTGGCTTCCGTCATACAGATTATATGGCTCGTCAATATAGCTGTGGGGGTAAACGCAAAGTTAACGAAGGTACTGCCGGAGTTGGTGCCGTACTTATTCCGGGAACCCCGAGTACTCCTGATGCTGAATCATGGATGCTTGCATGCTCTAACGGAGGTAACCGTTTGTTTAACGCAAATGATGTTATCGCATTAAATTACCTTTACTAACCAACCAACCGTAAAGGTAATCATACAAGAAATCATACTAATTTTATTGGTGTAAAAAAGGAGGCTGTCTCAAAGCAATTTGATGACGGCCTTTTTTATGACCATCTTTCTGACACGGCCCCGCCTTAGCCGTCTTCAAGTTATAATCCTGTCGCGTAACCATCCGGGTTTGGGTGAAAAGATCATGAATATGGCCTGTACCAAGCCAAGGTTTAATAGTAGTTTTCTAGTAGCTCCCTAGTAGTTTTCTTATAGCTTACTGGAAGTATTTTACTAATTAGCTACTAGGATGATATAAGAGTTTTACTATATGCTATTAAAAAATGTGCCCTGTAAATTCCGGTGAACTTAAATAGGGAAACCGAATGCAGGAGAGGATCAACAATCATTGATTAACAGGGCGAGTTTCCGTATTAATTTCCTGCATCCCGAAACGAAGACGGCTATAAATTAATTTGGAACCTGTGTTAATTCGAAGAGTTTGTCATGACTTGCAAGAAGTATCTATAAATCAGGCGACTGAGATCAAAGAAATCCCTGAAGAGACAGGGCGGTCCCTCCATATCTGTCTACGATAGTAGTTTCCTGCAGCATTCATATTATGCGGCAGAAAAAATGTTTCCAGGCGATAAGAAAGCTAATAATTATTTGAGTATTTTAAATTCATCTGAATCTTTAAGGAAGGGATGATTGCTGCGACTTTTTCCAACTTCGTCCAGATTAATTGAAAAGGTGTAAAGATCTTCATCATTCGGTTTATAATAAACCACTTTCCCGTTTGGATCTATGCACATCGAATCACCAGAGTGGTAGATCTCATTGCCATCATGTCCGACACGATTAACTGCCACTACATAGGCCTGGTTTTCGACCGCTCTCGCAGGGATCAGTGTTCGCCAGTGAAGTGACCGTCGTTCCGGCCAGTTGGCGAGAACAAGTAACATATCGTAATCGTCGCCGGTGTTTCTGAGCCATACCGGGAAACGAAGGTCATAGCAGATTACAGGGCAGATCTTCCACCCGTTGAGCTCCACAAAAAGTTTTTCATTACCGGCAGTATAGTGTTTATCCTCACCGGCAAAGGCGAACAGGTGGCGTTTGTCATACTTTTCGAAAGTACCATCCGGACGCATCCAGATCAGCCTGTTGTAGTATTTACCCGCCTCCCGAATTATCAGCGTTCCGGTGATGACACATTCAAATTTCTGAGCCTGGCTGTGCATCCACTGCATAGCTTTACCATTCATATCTTCAGCCAGTTTCTCCGGATTCATTGAAAACCCGGTACTGAACATTTCGGGCAGTACGATCAGATCTGTCTTTTCCCTGATCGCCGACAGGCGCAGCGTCAGATTCTGCAGATTCTTATCGATGTTTTCCCAAAAGAGGTAGGCCTGGAAGGTGGTTATTTTTAATGTACTCATCTAATTGAACGGTTCGGAATATTTAAAATTGGTATAATTTTCACACTTTTATTAATCTTTCAACGGCTTTCTCCAGTGTTTCTTGCTTTTTAGCGAAACAAAAGCGTAAGACATGCTCATCAGTTCGTCTGTTATAGAAGGCTGATACCGGTATACCGGCAACCCCGAAGTCGCTTGTCAGGCGGCGTGCAAATTCTGTATCAGGCTCATTAGCAATGCGGTTATACTTAACGCACTGAAAATAGGAGCCCTGGCAGGGCAGGAGGTCGAAGCGGGTTTGGAGCATCAGCTCTCTGAAAATATCGCGTTTCTGCTGATAAAAATCTTTTAACTCCAGATAGAAATTTTCGTTCAGCATGAAGTCCGCCAGCGCATATTGAACGGGTGTGTTGACGCTGAAGACCAGGAACTGGTGCACTTTTCTAAATTCAGCCATCAGCCAGGAAGGAGCAACACAGTAACCCATCTTCCAGCCTGTATTATGAAAGAGTTTTCCGAAGGAAGCAACGATAAATGATCTTTCACGCAGTTGCGGGTAGCGGGCCATGCTCAGATGAGGTTCACCGTCGAAGACAATATGCTCATATACCTCGTCACTTAAAATAAGGATATCGGTGTTCTGCGTTAAGTGGGTTAACTGCCTGATATCTTCCTCAGCTAATATCATTCCTGTTGGATTGTGGGGCGAATTAAGAATGATCAGGCGCGTATGGCTGCTGATCAGTTTCTTAAGCATATCCCAGTCGATCTTGTAGTCAGGCGAAGAAAGTTCAAACGTCTTAACAAGGCCGCCGAGAAGACGAATGGAGGGAGAGTAACAGTCGTAAGCCGGCTCCAGGATGATAACTTCATCGTTAGGCTGTATTACCGCTGCAAGTGCAGTAAAAATAGCCTGCGTACCGCCTGCGGTGACAGTGATCTCGGTTTCCGGATCATAGGTCACTGAATGCAGGGACTTAATCTTATCACTGATCCTTTCCCGCAAGGCTGGGATCCCGGGCATGGGAGCGTATTGATTATGCCCCTTCCTCATATGCTTTGACACCAGGTTGATCAGTTCCGGCGGGCATTCAAAATCCGGAAATCCCTGCGATAAATTTATGGCCTTATGATCCGCCGCAAGCTGCGACATCACAGAAAAGATATTCGTACCTATGTTGGGAAGCTTGGATGCGAGTGATATCATTATGTGCTAAAGTAGTGAATTTATCAATTTAGCCCGGATGGTCTTTCGTGAAATAAAATTTCAATTTCAAAAGGATTTATATTATTTCCTGAATGTAATATATTTATCTTCCCCGCTATGACCTTCAAGACCAAAGAAAGCCGGCTGTTCCTGATCCTGGGAAGTTTTTTTGTAGCTAACGCCATTCTGGCTGAGTTTATTGGCGTCAAAATATTTTCAGTTGAGGGATCCCTCGGCATCCAAAAATTTGATATTAACCTGTTCGGTGTTCCTGACCTGTCTTTCAATATGTCTGCCGGCGTGGTTACGTGGCCGCTGATCTTTATTATGACTGATATCATTAATGAATATTTCGGCGTCAGGCAAGTTCGTTTTCTCTCCATTCTAACATCTATTCTGATCATATATGCCTTTCTTGTTGTCGGTTTTGCCATTAACCTGGTACCATCAGACTTCTGGATAAACCAAAGTATCCAGGGGCAGGCTGTCAACATGAACCTGGCCTTTGCAGGGATCTTCGGGCAGGGAATGTGGATCATCGCTGGCTCAATAACCGCCTTCCTTATTGGACAGATCGCCGATGTGATGATATTTCACCGGATAAAAAAGCTGACGGGAGAGAAAGCACTATGGTTAAGGGCAACAGGCTCAACTTTAGTTTCGCAGTTCATTGACAGTTTTGTGGTAATTTTCATCGCCTTTTATATCAATCCTCAATATAACTGGAGCTGGCAAATGGTTGCGGCGATCGGGATTGTCAATTATACCTACAAATTCCTCGTTGCTGTTGTAATGACGCCACTTCTCTATGTCGTGCATGCCCTGATCGATCGCTACCTGGGAAAAGAACTTGCCCAGCGTCTTATCAGTTCGGCTGCACAAAAGGAGTTTACCGGAAAAGACTGATCGGGTATTTTTTAGGCTATTGATCATTTATCTGCAAGCTGGCTGTACCAGCTAGTGCGCCTTTACGATCGGTCAATTTTAGAACGTAATTTCCGGGCTTTAATACCAGCGCTTTTTCAGCATCAATGATGATCTGATCAACAGGAACAGCCGATTCTGCCTCACCGTATTTGAATGCCTGCAGAAGATAGCCCCTGTATTGCCGGTATTCATCGGGAAGGTCATAGAGCTTAGCACCTGTCTTAAGGAGCCAGTCGGGACGTCCTTTTATATAAGAGGTAAGAGGATGGTAAACCTGCATATCGATTGAGGTCATTTTTATAGGATCCACCAGTATATCCTCGTTATATTTGAATACTACTTCAGCTTTTGGCTTCATGCTGTCTGTAACATATTTGAAATAAGGATGCAGTTTTAATGGGTCGCTACGCTCCATCATTGTTATCTGATCGATGGTTAGTATGTCCTGACCGGCCATTACCTTTAACTGGGCTCCCATCGGAGTATATGAGTCACTGCCTTCCTCAGCAATATGGCTGTATCCGGCATGGATAACCACCTTTCCGTGCGGATCAGCCTTTAGTGTGTTATTATAAATATTCAAAGCCTGGTCCCGATCTCTGAGCGTGCTGTTTTGGCCAGAACTTTTAGTTTCGTAAGGAATTAACTTGTATCCAAGTTGAATTGCCTCCCGCACCATATTACCAAACACCGGATCTCTTAAATAGTATCCTGTTTTGATAAGCGGGTATCGCCTTGTTAACAAGGTAGTGTCAGCATGTTCAAGGGCTTCCAGCGCGAGATACCTGTAACCTTTGTCCCACAACGGCTTTAATAACCGGCTCGTAAAAGCACGATTCTGCGAACTATAATGAGCTTCATTAATTAATAGAAAATGAAATCCGCCGGCACTTTCAACGATCGCCCGTGAAGCATCGCTCGACTGCGCAATCGTAAAGGTTTTTTTATAGTCTAGAGGGGTGATCAGCCTTAACATTTTTCTCGCCTTTACCTTGTCTTCAGCCTTTGCAAGCGGATCGTTAAGTATTCTCTCAAAATGATCACTGAAAACCGGTATCTGGTTATCTGGTATCTGCAACTCATAATCTGAGCGAAGCAGCTTGTCTTCGCGTAAGGTGGCCAATTCTACGGCTCTCTTATATTCAGAAAAAAAATTACTGGTAACAGCATTCGTTTCATAGTTCTTGTTGAAATCCGCTTGGCAGTACCTTGCAAATTCCATATTGTAATTATCCAGCGGGGTTGATTTGATAGGTGAAAACTGCACCACGGGTGCCTTTAAATTCTTAACAGGCGAGCATGAGGTGAAAATAATGAGAAGAATTAGAACAGGCCTTAAGTACTTCTTTTGACGCATATCTGAATACCTTTTATGATTTATGATATAAGTTGATCCGACGCTTTTCTGCTATAAATCATCTTTGATAATTGCGGTCAACTATATTTCTGACCGGTCTACCACCCATTCCAATTATTTAAGCACATTTTCAAATCCAATTTACATCTTTGGTCTTCCAAATTTTACTAATACTAACTAAAGTACTAACTACTCAGTACTAAATACTACTTACTCATATGGTATCTTTCTTTGAAGCTTCGATGTCCCGGCTTTCTATTCATCGTGTCGGTAATAAATCACAAAATGAGTTTTATGCTTTATCTAAAAGTCCCCTAAAAATAGAGGACGAATTTTTAAATAACCTGCTGCTTCAATTCTTCCTGGGTTCCTTTGAAAAGGTTAATGAAGTTTATCATTTTACCCATCCGGGTGATGATCTGGCTCTCAACGAAATGTTTCATTACTCGGATACAGCATTTACTGAGCCCGGGGCTTTCCATGATATCAGCGAGAAGATAACAAAATATCTCTTTGACCTTTCGGACCATCCTCGCATTAAATCAGGTGAGTTGTATATTGCTTATTTCACGAATGTGCAGCTTGAGGGTGAGCTGCTGGATGCTGTCGGGATCTTTAAATCGGAAACCAAGGAAACATACCTGAAAGTTTATCCCGATACGGGCGGCTTCAATGTAGAGTATGAGCAGGAAGGTATTAATATTCAAAAACTTGATAAGGGCTGCCTGGTGTTCAACAGCGCGAAGGAGGCGGGTTTTAAGGTCCTTGTACTTGATAAGACCAATACTAACGATGCAGTATACTGGAAGGACGATTTTCTGAAAATTAAGGTCCGAAACGACAACTTCCATAAAACCAATACGACTCTCAGCGTTTATAAAAATTTCGTCACAGAGAAGCTCGACGATGAATTTGAACTTACCAAGGCTGATAAGATCGATCTGCTTAACCGGTCAATGAAGTATTTCAAAGAGAAGGAGACCTTCGACATCAACGAATTTTCGGATGAGGTGATCGGTAATGAAAAGGCAGCCGAATCATTTAAAAATTACACCAAAGCATATGAACAGGAGTTCGAAACCGAACTGAGCGATTCGTTTGATATATCGGGAGCTGCGGTGAAAAAGCAGGCGCGGGTTTTTAAAAGCGTTTTGAAACTGGATAAGAACTTCCATATTTACATTCATGGAAATAAAGAATTGATTGAAAAGGGCTTTGATGATGAAAAAGCTATGAACTTTTACAAGGTTTATTTTAAGGAAGAAGTGTAAAGATTAATATTGAAAATATGTTCTGAATATTACGATTTCAAAGCTTAGGGACATGAAAATGTCCGTAATATATTGTAATTTATAATACGGTTGTAATGGGGTTTTTTATCACCAAGTATGAGTAAGCCGAAAGATACAAACTTGACGTATTCTTCTATTCAATTTCCGGTTGTCGGCATTGGAGCGTCTGCAGGCGGCCTGGAAGCCATAAAGGTTTTGCTCGCGTCCATCCCCGCAGACTCAGGGATGGCCTATGTGTTTGTTCAACATTTAAGTTCAGAGCATGAAAGTGCCTTGCCGGAAATTTTAAAAAGGATCGCCAGGATACCTGTAGTTGAAGTAACGGATGAAATAGATGTCAGAAAAGATCATTTCTATACTATTCCTTCAAACAAGACACTGGTCGCTGTTGATGGCAAGCTGAAGCTAACAGCGAAAAAACAGAATGTGAAGACAATTGATGTGTTTTTCTCATCACTGGGAGTGGTGCATCAGAGTTATGCAGTCGGAATCGTTTTATCAGGCAGTTTGAATGACGGGACAATGGGGCTTCAAATTATCAAAACTTACGGAGGTATAACCCTGGCCCAGGACGAAAATTCCGCAGCTTTCGAATCAATGCCCAGCAGTGCGGTTAAGGCCGGCGTCGTCGATTTTGTTCTTCCGCCCGGAGAAATGATAAGCAAGCTTATCCAGTTAAATCAGCCTTTTCCCCAGGATTACACCCCTGCTGAGATCACAGATAATATCCCTCAAAAAGATGAAAAGGTTTATCAGCAGCTACTGACCTTAATCAAGCTTAGAAAGGGGGTTGATTTCGCTTACTACAGATCGAGTACCCTGAAACGTCGGATCGCCAGACGTATGGCGTTAAGCAAAGTAGAACAGCCTGAGAAATACCTGGACTTTGTTCGCGAGAATAAAATGGAACAGGATGCACTATTTAATGATATCCTCATTTCTGTGACCAATTTTTTTCGGGATCCAAAGAGTTTTGAAATTTTATGCAATACGATATTTCCACGTCTGCTGGAGCAGAAAGGGGAGACCAAATCTCTCAGGATCTGGGTAGCAGGATGCGCAACGGGTGAGGAAGCCTATTCTATAGCCATGTGCCTGCTTGAATACCTCGAAGAAAAAGCACTGGAAGTAAAGATCAGGATTTTTGCTACGGATATTTCCGAAGCCGCATTAGCAAAGGCCAGGGCTGGTACTTATCAGCAATCTGACCTCCTCGGCGTATCACCGGCCAGATTGCAACGGTTTTTTAACAAGTTGGACGGCAGTTACCAGGTGGATAAGTCTATAAGGGATCTCTGCGTTTTTGCACAGCACAACCTCCTCAAAGATCCTCCATTTTCCCAGTTAGATGTGATCAGTTGCCGCAACGTCCTGATCTATCTGGAGCCTTTTTTACAAAAGACCGCATTAAGTACATTTCATTATTCACTGACGGAAAAGGGTTTTCTGATGCTTGGCAAGGCCGAATCTATTGGAAGCACGCCAGATTTGTTCAAACCGTTTGATAGCCATGAAAAGATCTATTACAGGATTGGTCCTCGCGGACGCTTAATGCAGGTAGCCAGCAGTTTCAGCGAACAAAGTATGACAGACACCGATCAGAACCGGCAGGCACGGGGGGAAAAAAATGTTTACAAAGTTGCCGACGATATTTTACTCCAGGGGTATGCGCCAAGTGGCGTGCTTATAAATGATAATTATGATATTATTCAGTTCAGGGGACATCTTGACCAGTGGCTGACACCATCGCCAGGGAAGGCAAGCCTAAACATCCTGAAGATGACAAGGGAAGGGTTGGCATTTGAACTTAGAAACCTGCTGGCACAGTCAAAAAAAAATAGTGAACCGGTTCGGAAAGAAGCTATCTATTATAAAGCGGGTAAGACGCAGCATTATGCGAACCTGGAAGTAATACCAATTCCTGATTCCAACGGTCTTCATTACCTGGTTCTTTTTCAAAACAGTTTGTTGCCTGAAATAAATCTTTCTGAGAGGAGTGAGATCACCTCGTCTGAAAGTTACAATGATCCGAGAGACCTGCAGATTCA
The DNA here is from genome assembly GCF_010692725.1 of Flavihumibacter soli. GTDB lineage: Bacteria > Bacteroidota > Bacteroidia > Sphingobacteriales > Sphingobacteriaceae > Daejeonella > Daejeonella soli. The sequence goes on from NZ_JAAFZB010000089.1 coordinate 109,844, forward strand.
ACAACTGGAAACGGAGCTTTTGCAGGTTCGGGAGGATATGCGGGCAATTACCGAGATGCAGGAAACTGCTAATGAAGAACTGCTGAGTACCAACCAGGAACTGCTTTCCAGCAGTGAGGAACTGCAAAGCCTGAATGAAGAATTAGAAACCTCACAGGAAGAGCTTCAGAGCACGAATGAGGAACTGGTCATAACTAACAGGGAATTGCTCGAGCGTAATAATCAGCTGAATATCTCGCAAAAATACACCGAAGCTATTGTTAATACCGTTCGGGATGCTCTTTTAATTCTGAATACGGATCTGTTTATCTTGAGGGCTACAGAGGGTTTCTACAATAAGTTCAAGATGGTCGAGCAGGAGACAGAAGGGAAATATTTATTTGAGGTTGGCAACAGTCAATGGAATATTCCCGAACTGCGTAAACTGTTTGAAGAAGTCAGGATCAATAGAAATTCATTCAAGAATTTTGAGGTAAGCCAGCGTTTTCCCCATATCGGGCTTAAGGTGATGTGTCTCAACGGGCAACTGATCCGGTCAATCAGTGGTGAGGATCTTATTTTACTTTCAATAGAAGACGTCACTTATAAAAGGAAAGTCGAAGCTGGACTTGCCGAAGTAGAGATGCTTCTGGAAGAATATACAGAACGGCTTCGCTTTGCCACAAAGGCGGGCGAGCTGGGTACCTGGGATTTTAATATAAGCACCAGAGAATTCATTTCTGATAAACGCTTTAAAGAACTACTTGAGATCAATCCTGGTGAATCTATTGATGTTAATACATTGGGCAGGCTGATCACACCGGACGATAAAGCCGCTATCAAGAGGATTTTTGAAAACTCTTTAAAAGGTGAGAGCCGGGGAATATATGATCTTGAGATCTTTCTGGAAAATCCTGAAACGAAAATTTCCAGGTGGCTGCGGCTTAAGGGTAAGACCTATTTCAATGAATATAATATCCCCACCCAGATAAGTGGTATATTGATGGATATCACTCCGCAAAAGAATGCAGAGCTTTCTATGAAGAATGTGATCAGAAAGAAAGATGAGTTTATAAGTACCGCCAGTCATGAGCTTAAGTCGCCTATAACGTCAATCAAAGCCTACATTCAGATGGCCGAACGTGAACTGAGCAGAAACAAGGATAACCAAACAGCAGTCCCTCTTATTAAAAAAGCGAATGCTGGTATCACGAAACTAACCCATTTGTTAAATGACCTGCTGGATGCAACCCAGATACAGTCTGGAAAACTAATATTAAATAAAGCGAAATTTAATATCCGGGAGTTGATTGAGGATGTGTTGGACCAGCTTAAAACGGTGTACTCTACACATTCTATTAATCTGGAAGGAGAATCAGACGTCGAGCTTTATGCCGATAAAGCCCGATTGGAACAGGTGATCATCAATTTGTTATCTAACGCAATAAAGTATTCTCCGGATAGTGAAGAGGTAATATTAAATATCAGCCATCCAAATCGCTGCTTAAGAATTGAAGTGATCGATTTTGGGATAGGAATTCAGAAGGATGAACTACCGCATATTTTTGACAGGTTTTTCAGAGTGCAAAAAACCTCAAATGACTTCACCGGCCTTGGACTTGGATTGTATATCTCTTCTGAGATAATTGACAGGCACCATGGCGAGATGGGAATAGAATCAGAGCCCGGTAAAGGCTCGAAAGTCTGGTTTACACTACCATTGAACTCCTGATCATGATAGCTACTTTATAACAAATTCGTTATGCAGGTGGTGACACTGGTAATTACGTCAGGAAAGCTGTAAATTCATTTATGGCGAATAGGATAATGACAAGGTTTTTTCAGGCTGTCCTCGTAGTAATGCTATTTATTGCCTGTGTTCAGGTCAGCTCTAATAGTAAGACAGGCATGACTTCAAAAGCCGAGTCCGAAAAAGATGACTGCAATGACCCCGATGCGGACATCAACTGCTCATTTGTTCATATGCCTGCATCCTTAAGCAGTATTATGAACATAGCCGGAAAAGAGGAGCCCGGAGATAAAATGATAGTTTCCGGAACTCTTTTAAAATCAGACGGTAAGACACCTTATCCTGATGTTATCTTTTATGCCTACCATACTGATTCCAAAGGTTATTATTCGAAAAACGGCAAGGAGAAAGGCGTACAAAAATGGCACGGTCATCTACATGGCTGGTGTAAGACCGACAGGAACGGGAGGTATGAAATTAGGACTATAAGGCCGGCTCCATATCCTAACAATAAGATTCCGGCCCATGTTCATGCTGCAGTAAAGGTTCCCGGGAAACCTTCACCTTATTACATTACAGATTTCGTTTTCAGTGATGACCCCATGATCAACGAGCAGTACCGTGAATCCATAAAGGGTAAGACCGGTGGCACCGGCATTGTTGACCTGGTGAAAGATGGTAGTGTATGGAAAGGTAAAAGAGATATCATCTTAGAACCTTAACTGCAAGCTGCTTAATGATTCCTCAGCTTTCCGATTGCAGTATCGAGTGCACTCTTAAGCTTATCGACAGCACCCTTAACCGCCTGCTCGATCGTGTTTGCGTTGCTTGAAACAGCGATGGGTTGAAGTCCCTCAACACGCGCTTCCAGCATACAGCGTTTGTCATTCAGGCTTTCCTTGCTACTGTTCTCATCTTTAAGGTGTACTTCAAGCCGGGTGATCTGGCTACCGAACCTGCTTAAAGATTCAGAAATCGTGGTTTCAAAGTATTCGTTAAGCCTTTCACTTCCGTTGATATTATTGTCGGTGTTGAATTGAATTATCATAAATCTCTTATTTTAGTTATAAATGTGCGGTGTGATCCACCACCAAGCGTCAACAAAAAAAATACCCAAGTGTTAGCGCTGCAACGATATTATACGGAATATTAAGATTGTTTATCTCATAATCTGTTTAACCCTAGATCGTTAAGTTATATCTGCGAAATTTCTTATATTACAAATTATCAACAGTTCATCGACATTGATCCATGAAGCGCTTTTTTGTATTTCTGATACTTATTTCGCTGCCTTTCATAGTCAAAGCACAAAAGGTGATTTCAGTTAAGGTGGATGGTTCTATCAATCCCGCCTCCGCTTCCTTTATTAAAAATGCAATAGATAAAGCCGAGGAGGCTAAGGCAGAATGCCTGGTTGTACATCTGAATACGCCTGGAGGTTTGCTTAAATCCACAAGGGTAATAGTTAGTGATATCCTGGAATCACCGGTTCCTGTGATTGTATATGTGTCGCCGGGGGGTGCCCATGCGGGTTCCGCAGGAGTTTTTATTACGATGTCGGCACACATCGCAGCAATGGCACCTTCGACTAACATTGGGGCAGCGCACCCGGTCAGCATACAGGGCGGAATGGATTCAACCATGAATGATAAAACAACCAATGATGCAGCTGCCTTTATCAGGGCCATTGCCGAGAAGAGAAAACGAAATCTTAAGTGGGCTGAGGAAGCAGTTCGAAAAAGCGTATCGATCACTGAGGTTGAAGCCGTTAATAACAAAGTAATTGACCTGGTTGCGCAGAATGAACGGGATCTATTGAAGAAGGTTCATGGCCGGGTAGTAGCGTTGGGGTCTGGGAATAAAACTTTAAACACGTCAAACGCAAAGGTTGACCAGGTTGAGATGAACTTCTCGGAACGGTTTCTAAACATGATCAGCGATCCGAATATCGCCTACATCCTGATGATGCTGGGGGTTTATGGGATCTTGTTCGAACTTTACAGCCCGGGCAGTGTGGCCCCTGGCGTTATCGGTATCATCTGTCTTATTCTGGCATTCTACGCGATGCATACGTTGCCAGTGAATTATGCCGGACTTGCATTGATCATTGTAGCTTTCATTCTTTTCATCCTGGAGGTGAAGATAACCAGCCACGGGGTTCTCGGTATTGGCGGCGTCATAGCGCTTTTAATCGGATCAATTATGCTCATACGGACTGACTCAGCACTTGAATTCATTCGTATATCATGGGGAGTGATCGTACCAACTACGCTGGTCACGGCAGCTTTCTTCCTTTTCCTTGTTAGCATGGCTGTAAAAGGACAAAAACTGAAAACAATCACTGGTGTGGAAGGAATAATAGGCGAAGAAGGAGAAGTACTGGCTACACTCGAACCTTCCGGCATGGTCAGGGTCCACGGCGAACTGTGGAAGGCACAGTCGGTTTCGGGAATTATTAACCAGGGACAGAAGATAAAAGTAACCGCTATAAATAACCTGACCCTCTTTGTGAAACAGATAGAAAACAACATAAATCCTGATCCTAAATCAACTTAAAGAACTGTATGGAAAGCTTCCCATTCACCTTAGTAATTCTCGCGTTTTTCATCCTCTATGTACTTGCGAGCTCTATCCGCATCCTCAATGAATATGAACGCGGGGTTGTATTCCGGCTTGGACGTATGGTGGGAGTTAGGGGCCCCGGATTGATCTTACTGATTCCATTTATTGAAAAAATGGTCAAAGTAAGCTTGAGGACAGTGGTGATGGATGTGCCTCCCCAGGATGTCATTACACAGGATAACGTGTCGATCAAGGTAAATGCAGTAATTTATTTCCGGGTTCTGCAACCAGACAAGGCAATTGTCGAAGTTGAGAATTTCCTGATGGCCACATCCCAGATCTCCCAGACAACCTTACGAAGTGTTTTGGGTCAATCAGAGCTGGATGATCTTTTGTCACAGCGGGATATAATCAATCATAAGCTTCAGCAGATCATTGATTCGCAAACGGAGCCCTGGGGGATCAAAGTGTCAAACGTGGAAGTAAAGCAGATAGATCTTCCGCAGGAAATGCAGCGAGCGATGGCAAGACAGGCGGAAGCGGAGCGCGAAAGACGAAGCAAGGTGATCGCCGCCGAAGGTGAGTTTCAGGCAGCTCAGCGTCTCGCTGATGCTGCAAAAGTGTTGAGTGAAGAACCCAGCGCTTTGACCTTACGTTATCTGCAAACTCTAAAAGAGATCTCTGCAGAAAATAATTCTACGACAATCTTTCCCGTGCCCATTGACCTGATAACTCCTTTCCTGAATTTGGGCATAAAAAAAGATGGCGAAAAATAAACGAGTAAAACAGCGTGTTCCGCTGTCATCTTTCTTCAGGTTCACGAATGTATTGTAATAATTAAGTTGCTTTCATAGGGTTCGCCTTTAATTTCCGCACCTTTAAGCTTCAACATTATATATCTCCAGTAAACTTTATGAGGAAACCTTTACTTGTATTGCTGCTTTCAGTAGCTACCTTTTCCAGTTTTGCCCAAAAGAAACCTAAAAAACCCTTAGATCACCAGGTTTATGATTCGTGGGAGACTATAACATCTGAGCGGATCAGCAATGACAGTAAATGGGTTCAATTTGCAGAAACTCCCCAGGAAGGCGACGGGAAGCTTTCCATTGTTAATCTTCAATCAAAGGCTGTCGCCAATATTCCGCGGGTTAATGCTGCGGAGTTTACAGCAGATTCAAAGTACTCGGTGTTTTTAATTAAACCTTTTTATAAGGAGACGCGTGCTGCGAAAATCAAAAAGAAGAAAGCTGAGGATATGCCTAAAGACACTCTCGGTATTATTACCCTGGGAAAAGCAGGCATGGTAAAGGTCCCTCGTGTTAAATCTTATAGGATGCCTGAAAAGGGGGCTGGTTTGCTGGTCTACCTTTCGGAAAAAGAAGCCGCTGACACGACAAGAAAAAAAATCAGCGATAAGAAGACAGATACTGAAGCTGGCGTGGCAGATGAGCCCTCCCTGGCTGCAAAAAATGAAGGTACAGAGCTTGTTCTGTATAAACTGTCAACCGGTAGCAAAAGGACTTTTAAATATGTTACCGAGTACTCATTGAGTAATAGCGGTAAGTATTTAGCATTCGTGAGCGGCGGATCAAAAAAAGACTCAGTAAACCTTCCGGGTCTCTATTGGTATGACATCGAAAAAGATGGGCTCAGGAAGATCAGTTCGGGAAAAGGCACCTATAAAAACCTGGTGTTCGACGACCTGGATCAGCAGTTTGCCTTCACTGCTGAAAAGACGCCAGCAAAATCAACGCAGAAATTATACAGCTTATATTACTTCTCTCCATTCGCTGACAGTGCAAGAGTCATTGCAGGTAAGAACAGTCCGGGGATGCCTGCCAACTGGAGTGTGAACAGTGAGGGCAGGATATTTTTCAGTAAAAACGCTCAGAAATTATACTTCGGTACAGGGCCCGTTATAGCTCCACCTGACAGCAATATTGTTGATTTTGAAGTGGCAAAAGTGGATGTATGGAGTTATAAAGACGAATATCTTCAGCCGATGCAACTGAAGAACATTGATCGGGAACTAAAGCGTAGCTATATGGCGGTTATATACCCGTCTCAAACAGAACTTAAAGTTATACAACTGGCAAAGGTTGACCTTCCGGATATTGAATTGGGTGAAGAGGGTAATAGTGAGTTTGCGATCCTGTCTACAAATTTGAAATACCGGGCCGAACTACAATGGACTGGATCGGGCTTCAGGGATGTATTCCGGGTTTCTACAATAGATGGAAGCTGCAAGCTGATTGCTTCTAAGATCAGGGGAGAGGCAAGTCTTTCGCCTCGGGGAAATTACGCAATCTGGTACAACAGGACCGATAGTACCTGGTATACGATGAATCTCAGGACGGAAACCCTGGTTCAGCTGAATAAGGGTCTGGATGTAAAGTTCTATGACGAACTAAACGATGTTCCAGATGATCCTTCTGCCTTTGGACTTGCCGGATGGACCAGCGATGAGGAAAGTATTCTTATCTATGACCGTTATGACATCTGGAAATTTAGCCCTTCAGGAGAAATGCGCCTGAATCTGACGAATGGCCTTGGTAGAAAGCGCCAGATCACATTCCGCTATGTAAATTTCAACGCTGGCCCGGCATTCCGGCGATTTAGTGCCGATGAACCGGCTATTAACAGTAAAAACCCGCTATGGCTGAAGGCTTTCAATAATATTACTAAAGAAAACGGCTGGTATCTGAAAAGTCTGACGAGCAAGGAGGATCCAAAGGCGATTGTCATGGTTCCCTACAGCTTCAGCAAGCCACTTATCTCAAAAACAGGAAATAACTTCATTTACACTAAAGCGAATTATCAGTCGAGTCCTGATCTTTACGTTTCTTCTGATTTCAGACAGGAACAAAAGCTTAGCACCATCAATCCGCTGCAAAGTGAATATAACTGGGGTACAGCTGAACTGGTAAGTTGGACCACACCAAAAGGCAATAAAGCCCAGGGCTTACTCTACAAACCGGAAGATTTTGATCCTGCGAAGAAATATCCGATGATCGTATACTTTTACGAAAAACATTCAGCCGATTTGCATACCTATATTGCTCCTCAGCCAACGCCTTCCAAATTAAATGCCGCATTCTTTGTAAGTAATGGCTATCTGGTATTTATGCCTGATATCACTTATGAAATTGGGTATCCTGGACGCTCGGCTGAAGAGTACGTTAATTCAGGTGTTGAAGAGTTAAAAAAGAATCTGTGGTTAGATGGTTCAGCCATCGGTATTCAGGGGCAAAGCTGGGGTGGATACCAGGTAGCGCATTTAATCACACGAACGAATATGTATGCGGCTGCCTGGGCGGGTGCCCCGGTAGTGAATATGACCTCAGCATATGGAGGTATCCGCTGGGAGTCCGGAATGAGCCGGCAGTTCCAGTACGAGAAAACACAAAGCCGAATTGGTGCGACCCTATGGGAGAAGCCAGAATTATACATTGAAAACTCGCCGCTGTTTTACCTGCCCAAAGTAAATACACCGGTTGTTATCATGTCAAATGATGCTGATGGAGCCGTTCCCTGGTACCAGGGAATTGAAATGTTTACAGCGCTTCGCCGATTAAACAAACCTGTTTGGATGCTGAACTATAATAATGAAGCTCATAACCTGGTTCAGCGCCAGAATAAGAAAGATATTCAGATCAGAGAACAACAGTTTTTTGATCATTTTCTTAAAGGCAAACCAGCACCCGCCTGGATGGAAAAAGGAATTCCAGCGGTAGAGAAAGGCAGGAACTGGGGATTTGAGTTAATTGAGTCCTCAGCAACCGATAAGTAATCCTGATCTCCGATTAAATGGATCTGGTCATGAGATCAGATCCATTATCCGATTTTTACTGAGGTCATCGTAAGCGATCCGCCAACAGCCTTATCGTTAAAGAAAGAAATATTGTCCTTACTTCCTTTCAGTCCTAACGAGTACATTAAGGGCAGGTAATGTTCCGGCGTAGGAATAGCAAGCATAGCTTCCGGTCCAAGGCTGCTGTAATAGATCAGTGGCTTATGATCATTATTTCCTATCAGCTGCTTAAACTTATCATTGATCTGCGTAGCCCAGTCATATCCATATTCAGCATCATTCAGCCTGTCCCAGGCCACCATTCTGAGATTATGCACCATGTTGCCGCTTCCGATAATTAATACCCCCTTTTTTCTTAAAGCATACAGCTCTTTTGCCAGGTCATAATGATACTGCGGGCCTTTCGTATAGTCAATACTTAACTGAAGCACTGGAATATCTGCCTCGGGATACATATGCCTTACCACAGTCCACGTTCCATGATCCAAACCCCAGTCATGATCTAGTTCCACATGAGCTGAATGCAGTAAAGCCGCAGTTTCCTTAGCCAGAAGCGGATTTCCCGGTGCTGGATACTGAACTTCAAACAATTCCTTCGGAAAGCCCCCGAAATCATGAATCGTTTGGGGGAAATCCATCGCAGTGATCCGCGTTCCTTTGGTAAACCAATGGGCTGATACTACCAGGACAGCTTTAGGAACCGGTATCTCGCTTGCCATCTTTGTCCATGTCTGGCTGAATTCCGTATCTTCTATTCCGTTCATAGGTGAACCATGACCGATAAACAGGACGGGCATTAACTGCTCAGTCACCGGCAGACTATTCGTGAAATTCTTAAATGCTGATAATGATGTCATTGCTGCTGCTGTTTTAAGTGCCTGATAAACTGAATTCTTTCCATCAGAGATCATATGCTTTGTATTATATCGCTATTACAAAGGTACCAAGGGTGCCGGCTGGGTCCCGTTGCGCTGAAGCAATAAAAACCATTGATCAGGATCAATAGGCTCCCTTTATTATCTGATACCGGAAACCCCGAAGGGTATAAACTAATCAAATTCCCGGCATCTTCGTAATTACCGGTAAATGGCTATATTTGACCAGAATGAAAAAGTACCTCGTTTTCATATTTACCTTATTCTACTTCACAGCAGCCAGCGGAACAACCCTGGAATTCCACTACTGTATGGGTAATCTGGTAGATTGGGGTATGTCTAAGCCTTCTGAATCGAAAACCTGCAGCAACTGTAAGATGAGTGAGGAGGAAGCCAAGGACTGCTGTAAGAAGGATCAGCATGATGTTAAAATAGAGCAGGCGCAAAAGGCGCAATTCAGCTACCAGTTTAAACAGATCCCTTCACTCGTTCCACAGCACTTTGTTGGTCAATCGGGTGTTATTATCGCTCAGCAAAAGCTTGATACTGATAATTTCTCACACGCGCCCCCACGAACTGAAAAGATACCGGTCTTTCTCCAGCTTCGTACCTTTCGTATCTGATATCCTTTCCTCTTTTTCGCGGCTTTGAAGCTGCGAACCGGGCACTAATGCCCGCAAATCCTCTGTTTGCCTTTTCACGACAAGTATAATTTGCCACCGGTTCTTTATCGGAAGCGGCCTATATACATTTATCTTGTGGAGGAACAGCTGGGCACGATCAACAAGAGTGAAACGCTATTTATATGATTGAAAAATTGATATCATTCTCCCTAAGGAACCGGCTGCTTATCCTTCTGATCTCCGGTGTACTGTTTGCATGGGGGGTCTACTCAGTAAAGACCAGCACTATCGATGCTATCCCTGATCTTTCCGAAAACCAGGTGATCGTATTCACCGAATGGATGGGCCGAAGCCCCCAGATCATCGAGGACCAGGTAACTTATCCGCTTGTAACGAATTTACAGGGACTGCCTAAAGTGCAGTATGTGCGGGCATCGTCCATGTTTGGGATGAGCTTCATTTACATCATCTTCGAGGAAGATGTCGATGTCTACTGGGCTCGTTCCCGCGTACTTGAACGTCTCAATACACTCGGCAGTGCGCTTCCCGAGGGAGTTACACCTAACCTTGGTCCGGACGGCACGGGCGTCGGTCATGTCCTATGGTACACACTGGAAGCACCGGGAATGGATCTCGGTGAACAGAGAGCTGTACAGGACTGGTATGTAAAGTTTGCATTGCAGAATGTTCAGGGAGTAAGCGAGATCGCTTCATTCGGCGGCTTCCAGAAACAGTATGAGATCACTATCGACCCGAACAAGCTGATCTACTATAAGCTTACGATTCCGCAGGTAATGGCCTCTGTCAATGCCAATAATAACGAGGCGGGCGGGCGCAAATTCGAAATGAATGATGTTGGTTACATCATTAAGACCACCGGTTACCTTAACTCTCTTGAACAAGTTGAAAATATTGCCCTACGAACGCAAAACTCGATACCGGTGCGGATTCGGGACATTGCTGCCGTTCAGATGACCGGAGAAAGCCGCTTAGGGATCTTTGATTACAACGGCGAAGGAGAAAAAGTGGGCGGAATCGCGGTGCTACGGTATGGAGAGAATGCCGACGAAGTGATCGACCGGGTTAAACTTAAAATGGAAGAAGTTAGCCGCGGCCTGCCAGAAGGCATGAAGTTTAATATCATCTATGATCGCGGTGAACTCATTGAGGAATCGGTTTCCTCAATTAAAACCACGCTGATCGAAGAGATGATCGTAGTATCTCTGATCGTCATTATCTTCCTTTTCCATTGGCGAAGTGCGGTCAGTATCATTATCCAGATCCCGATAACAATTGCTGCGAGCTTCATCCTGCTTAACGCCCTCGATATCTCCTCCAACATCATGTCATTGACCGGTATTGCACTGGCAATAGGGGTGATCGTAGACAACGGGATCATCATGGCAGAGAATGCCTATAAACACCTGGCAATCCGCCAGTCTGAACTAAACGAAGAACTTAAAGCTGGAGGAACCGGAAATGTCTGATAAATTTAAACGCCTTTTCAACAGGGCACCCCGGAAAAAAGACTACGTCGAACTAAGTGAACAGGAGCGCTTAAGCATCATTGAAAGATCCTGTAAGCAGGTGTCACGCGGGGTATTCTATTCCACGATCATTATAATTACTTCATTCCTGCCGGTATTCCTGCTGACAGGACAGGAGGGAAAGCTTTTTCATCCGCTGGCTTATACAAAAACCTTTATCCTGATAATCGATGCCCTTCTGGTTGTCACCCTGGCACCTGTGATCATCTCATACTTTATGAAAGGCAGGTTCAGACCGGATACTGAAAACCCGATCAACCGGAAAATGGAAAGCTGGTATGAACCCCTGATCAGGAAGTGCATCAAATACCGTAAAACGACTATTGGTATCAACATACTCGCTTTGATCATCAGTATCCCGATGATGATGAGCCTCGGCCGTGAATTTATGCCTCCTCTTGATGAACAGTCTATCCTGTTTATGCCCATAACCTTGCCAGACATCTCGAATGCGGAAGTAAAAAGGATCCTGCAGGTACAGGACAAGATAATCAAGTCGGTGCCAGAAGTAGATAAGGTGCTTGGGAAGGCTGGCCGGGCAAGTACAGCTACCGATAACTCACCGATCAGTATGATCGAGACGATCATTATGCTCAAGCCGAAAAGCCAGTGGCGGGAAGGTATAAGCAAAACTGATATTATCCGGGAGCTTGATTCCAAGCTGCAGATACCCGGTGTAGTGAATGGCTGGACCCAGCCAATCATTAATCGGATCAATATGCTTTCTACCGGCATTAGAACTGACGTGGGTGTAAAAGTCTACGGCCAGGATCTGAAGCAGATAGACGCTGTCTCTCAAAAGGTTAGGACACTTCTCAAGGATATTGAAGGCGTCAAGGATCTGTATGTTGAGCCCGTTACCGGCGGCAAATACCTGGAGATCGATATCAGGCGCGATCAGCTGGAACGCTACGGATTAACGGTAGATGATGTGAACGCAACAGTGGAGACTGCCATCGGCGGTTCTTCCTTTGCGAGTACGGTAGAAGGCCGTCAAAGGTTCAAGATCAACCTGCGTCTGGGTCAGGAATTCAGAAATAGTATTGAGCGTTTAAAGCGGATCCCGCTTAACTCACCGGATGCCGGGGTCATTCCGCTTTCAGCGGTTACGGATATCCGCTTTGCAGACGGTCCTCCAATGATCACTTCTGAAAACGCAATTCTACGCGGTGCCGTGATGTTCAATGTTCGGGACCGTGATCTGGGAACAACCGTGCAGGAAGCCATCGATAAACTGAATGGCAATGTCGATCTGCCGAATGGATACTTTCTTGAGTGGAGCGGTCAGTATGAAAACCTGATCAGGGGCCAGAAAACACTGCTATACATCCTTCCCGTCGTGTTATTGATCATTTTCATCTCACTGTACCTGGCCTTCAAATCCCTGAGAGAAGCATTCCTGAGCCTGGTTACCATACCTTTCGCCCTGATAGGCGGTGCCTTTCTCGTGTACTTCTGGGGCGCTAATCTGTCTATCGCAGTAGCCGTGGGTTTTATTGCGCTTTTCGGAATAGCCGTCGAAACAGGGGTAGTTATGGTTATCTATCTGAACGATTCTATGAAACAGCTTGTGCAGCTTCGGGGAAACTCAAGTGAGACAATAAGCAGGGAGGAGTTAAGAGAATTTGTAATTGCCGGAGCGGCAAAAAGGCTGCGCCCGAAGATGATGACCGTATGCGTATCGCTCTTCGGACTGATCCCGGTGCTGTGGTCTTCCGGCGTGGGAAGTGATATTATGCAGCCCATCGTCTTACCAATGATAGGCGGTGTGCTGACCTCATCCACACATATATTGCTTGTAACACCGCTGATCTTCCTGATGACGAAGGAATATGAATTAAGAAAGTTTGGAAAAATGGAGGTTTATGATGCGAAACATTAAAGAGATATTCGTCGCTAGCCTGCTTATCCTGAGCATGCAGGTTTCAGCACAGGAGACACTTACCCTTCAGCAAGTACTGGAGCGTATCGAGCAAAATAACCCGGGACTTAAAGCTTACGACCGCCAGGTTAAGAGCCGGCAGGCGAAGGTTGCGGGAGCCAAATCCTGGATGTCTCCAATGGTAGGGATTGGCACATTCATGACACCGTATCCGGGGGCGTCAGCTGCTGATGAAGACCGGGGTGCACTCATGTTTACAGCCGAACAGGATATTCCTAACCCGGCTAAGACAAGAGCAAAAACCGAATTTCTGGCATCGCAATCGGCTATCAGCGAGACGGCCAAATTATCAGCTTTTAACGATCTGCGTGCGGCTGCAAAGGAACTTTATTATGATCTGCTTGTGGCAGAGAAAAAGATCCGGTATCAGAAAGAGAACCGGCGGATCATGCAGACCATGCGCAAACTTGCCGAAATCAGGTACCCGCTGAATCAGGGCGGACTAAATAATGTGTTTAAAGCGGAAGGCAGGTCCTATGAAGCCGAGAATATGATCCTGATGACCGAAAGTGAGATCAGATCAAAAAAAATAGCCCTGAGTGCCCTTATGTTCCGTTCCCCGATGGACTCTTTTCGGATTGACACCAGCTATAAGGTTGCCTTTATGCCGGAAATGTCTGCTGACACCATGTACCATGCAACAGTTCACAGCGATATCCGCCAGATGGATCTAAGGATCCGTTCCATGTCCCTGGATATTAAACAGATGCGGCAGCAGGCTAAACCTGACTTCAGAATTCGTTTCGAGCATATGGCAAACCGCTCTGAAATGATGCCTAATCAATATACGCTGATGGGTATGGTTTCCATCCCGATAGCACCATGGTCGTCTAAAATGTATAAATCAGATATCAGGTCTATGGAATTCGAGATCGATGCCATGGCGCTGGAACGGCAGGCCATGCTTAATCAGATGACCGGTATGAGCAAATCAATGGAAACCGAATTGTTGACGATGCAAAAACAGCTTGGTAATTATGAATCAAAGATACTTCCCGCGCTAAGTAAAAACCTGAAGGTCTCCATGTTATCCTACCAGGAGAATAAGCTTGAACTACCGATGGTAATTGACAGTTGGGAAACCGTCAATATGGCGCAGATGAATTATCTCGACCAGCTGCAAAAATTCTATAAAATGATCGTGCAATATGAAAAGAGCATTGAAAGATAAAGCCTGGATATTCATCCTGATCGTATTATTCCTGGCTTCCTGCGGAGATAAAAAACATGTCGCCGGGGAAGAAAGTCACAGGTATACGTGTCCGATGCATCCCCAGATCGTGACGACCGAACCCGGTATCTGCCCGATTTGTAAGATGGACCTGGTTCCTATTTCCGGGCATGGCCAGGTTAGCGCCAGCGACAGTCTCAAATACCTGGTGAAACCTACGGATGAGCTGGTGCTGGCCTCCATTACTACAGTTAAGCCCCAGGCTGGTAAGCGTTTTGGCAGTGATACGATCAGGGGCGTGATCAATTACAATACAAACAACTGGAAAAGTATTTCGAGCCGTGTTAGCGGTCGCATTGAACGACTTTATGTGAAATATAATTACCAGGCTGTCAGCAAAGGTCAGAAGATCATGGACATCTACTCGCCGGACCTGGCTAATGCCCAGCAAGAGTTATTGTTCCTGAAGGAGAATGGTGAGCCTGCTCTGCTGGAATCTGCTAAGAGGAAATTGCGCTTGCTTGGAATGTCTGATGGACAGATCAGCACCACGCTTCGCACAGGTAAAGTGGATTATACTGTCAGTATCTACAGCCCATATGCAGGTTATCTTGCCGAACGTGCTTCTTCCCAAAATATCTCCACTTTGTCGTCTGCAGGCGGCACCATGATTACCAGCGAAGATGACATGTCTGGTAATGCAAGCGCTTCTGTAAATGCTGCACCTGGTTCTTCTGCTTCGCTGCCGGCTGTTAATAGTACCAGCGCACTATCGACGCGCGAAGGCGCGTATGTAAGTGCAGGTCAAAAATTATTTGACCTGGTCGATGCATCATCGGTTTGGGCCGAGTTCTTTTTGCGGCCCGAACAAATGGAACTGATCAGGAGGGGTACAGAGATCGAAGTAACGGGCTCAGAGGATACATCTCAAAAAACCAGAACACGTGTCAGCCTGGTCCAGCCATATTACAATGAGGGGAGCAATTTTACGGTAGCGAGAGCGCCACTAAGCAACCACCAACATAGCTGGCCTGTAGGGCAAATTGTAAATGTAATTAAGGCATCTGACGGAGTTGATGGCATATGGATTCCCCGGAAAGCCGTTGTTCAGCTTGGCAGCAGGTTCGTCCTGTTCGTCAGGATGGAGGGAGGCTTCGTGCCGGTGTGGGTTACGGTTGCAAAACGCATGGGCGACTGGGTCGATATACGCAATAGCGTTTCCCGCGATTCCGAGATAGCGGCCAATGCCTGGTTCCTCGTAGATTCTGAAAGTTTTATAAAAGCTGATTCCCTAAAGCAATGAAAAGATCACTTCAACTATTAGCAGTTATCCTGCTCTGTATGACCGTTTTGGTATCCTGCAGCAATGAGAAAAAAAGTTTGGAGATGTGCAGCACAAAATACACTTGCCCGATGCATCCCCAGATCATACAGGACGCAGCAGGAACCTGCCCGATCTGTCAAATGGACCTTGTTCCGCTGAACCAGGCAGGTAATGCGACTGAACTGATGCTGAACGCGAGCCAGATCCAGTTGGCCAATGTGCAGACTATGAAGGTTGGTACCGGAACTTTCGGCACTTCAAAAGTTCTGAATGCAAGGTTGCTGAGCAATCCTGAGAAGAGCGAAGCAATAACGGCTAAATTTCCCGGCAGGATAGAAAAGCTTTATGCCAATGAAACCGGCAGGCTGTTAAGCGCGGGGACGCCCCTTTATCGAATCTATAGTGAGGAACTGCTTACTCTCCAGCAGGATTATATGCTGCAGGTAAAACAGGTGGAAGCCTTCCCCCAGGAATCGCTCTATCAAAACATGCGGGAAGCAGCACGTAAAAAATTAATTCTTTACGGCTATTCTGATGCACAGGTCAAAGCTCTGGAAAAAAGTAAAAATAATTCAGCAACGATCACTGTCTATGCGCAAAGGGGCGGGATCATCAGGGAAATAAACGTTACGGAAGGCAGTTACGTTGGTGCAGGAACGACCATCCTGGCCCTCGAAAACCTGGGCAGTTTATGGGTGGAGGCAGATGTATATCCTGCTGAAGTGAGCTCGCTGAAGATGGGTATGCCGGTAAAGGTGCAGGTCAACGGGATGCAAGGCAGCGACCAGACAGTTAATATCAATTATATCGCGCCACAACTTAACCCGGGAACACAAATGCTTAGTATCCGAGCTTCGATCCACAATGCTGACGGTAAGCTTCAGCCTGGAATGCAGGCTAGTGTGTATTTGCCGGTTTCTTCTGCTAGCAATACTGTCCGTCTGCCCTTATCGGCTGTCATACGGAGTGCCCGTGGAGCCCATGTCTGGATAAGGACGGGTAATGAAACATTTTCACCCCGAACTGTAAGTACCGGTGCAGAGGATGCCGATAATATCGTGATCACCTCCGGGCTGAAGGGCGGCGAGGAGGTGGTCATTACCGGTGCGTACCTGCTTTACAGCGAATTTGTATTAAAAAAAGGGGTCGATCCCTTGTTGTCCCTTGATCATAAATAATCGATAATTTCAAACAAGCAAAATGAAAACACAACAAAAAATGAAAAGGAGTCTCAATCTAATTCTGGCGGCTGGCGTATTTGCCTTTGCTTCATGTTCTACAGGAACGGATAATAAAGCTGAGACAACAGCTGCACATGAAAGCTCTAATGTTACTGATACTGTTTCGGCAAAGCCTCAATTCGAGGATCCCAAAACAGAAGCGGTTTACGAGCATTACCTGCACCTATCAAACGCTCTGATCCAAAGTAATGGAGAAGAGGCTCAGTCAGGCGCCGTAGCCTTACAAACAGCTCTGTCGGAAGCGGGAAGCGATAAAGGTGCTGACCTAGCCGGTAGGGTTGCAAGCATAAAAGGTTTAGACGCTCAGCGTGCTGAACTGGAAGAACTGACGAAAGTGGTAGAAGCACTTGTAAAGGCCGGGAAATTAACTTCTGGAGTTATATATAAACAGTACTGCCCGATGGCAGGTAATAATAAAGGTGCTTACTGGTTATCAAGCGAAAAGGACATTAAAAATCCATATTTCGGGGAGGAAATGCTTAACTGCGGTGAGACAAAGGAAGAGATTGGGATACGGGATTAAAAGATTGCAGGATTAACGATCAGGATTAACAGATTACGGGATTAAAGGGATTTATCGCATAGATTGAAATTAAAGGGAGTCTAAATCCTGTAATCCTAAAATCCCGATCCTGACAATCTTTGTCCTGTAATCCAAAAATCCTGATCCTAATCCTTATCTTTAAGTAGCCATCTCCATCGGTTGAAAAAGTTAGTTCTGATATTGTTTACAGGGTTGACATTTAATGCCTCCTCCCAAATAAGAGATTCTTCTTTGTCCCAAGCGTCCGGAAAACAATCGGTATCTGAATTTAAGAGTATCAATTACATGATACCTGTAGTGAGCCTGATCTACGGACCGCTTGCCCGGGAGATGGAACCCCTGGAGGATCTGGACAAGAATGTCAGGTCGGAAGTGCTGGAAGATTATTCGGATTTCAATACAAACATTGAAGATCACCTGCGGTATCTGCCGGCTGCTGCAGTCTATGCCCTGGGCATAGCAGGTGTGAAAGGAAAGAACAACACCGTAGACAAGACCGCCCTGTTCCTGATCTCTAATACACTGACAAACCTATCGGTAAAGTTTCTCAAGAAGCAAACCCATCGCTTGCGTCCGGACGGCTCCGATCATCTTTCCTTCCCTTCAGGCCATACGGCTACTGCTTTTGCGGGAGCCGAATTCATGAACCAGGAATATAAAGACCTCTCACCATGGTTTGGTGTTGCAGCTTATACAATGGCCAGTGCAACCGGAACATTGAGAATGCTCAACCGGAAACACTGGCTGAGCGATGTCGTTATGGGAGCGGGAGTAGGGATACTGACCACGAAGCTAGTCTACCTGGCATATCCTGTTGTGAAAGGAAAAATTTTTGGGAATAAGGAGCCCATGATGATGATAGTACCAGCCTATGAGCAGGGATTATACGGCTTTTCCCTGGCGGCAAAGTTTAACTGACCAGCACAATTCCAGAGCAATCCTAAAAAATTAAAATTAAGAAATTTAGTAGCGAGCTTACTATGTGCTAACTATATGCTAACTATATGCTCACTATATACTGGATACATCTTGAACCTGTTAGCATGTTGTTAGCTTATAGTGATTTTACAGTCAATGCCTGGCCAGTCATTTCCTTGATTCTTAAACTGTGATAATAAACATAGAATTTGCAGGAACGTACAGGAAATTAATTAAGGTTCCTAAAAATGATTTGCGTTGCTTTGTTAAAAATAAGGATCAGCATGCCAGTCATTTTACATAAACTATCAGAATACCAGGTGAGTCCGGGCACAGAAATATTGATCCTCGGGACTTTCATCCCTGATCGTTCGAACGCCCCTGATTTTTTTTATGGTCGGGAGAGGAACTTTCTC
Organism: Flavihumibacter soli; assembly: GCF_010692725.1. Taxonomy (GTDB): domain Bacteria; phylum Bacteroidota; class Bacteroidia; order Sphingobacteriales; family Sphingobacteriaceae; genus Daejeonella; species Daejeonella soli. The sequence goes on from NZ_JAAFZB010000089.1 coordinate 128,547, forward strand.
TGGCATTTATTGCCTCAATGCTGGGGATTGGATTCGCTTAAAGATGAGCCTTTGTCGCGCAAAAAAGAGTTTATGTCAGCCTATAACGTTGACTTTGCTGACATTGTTCATTCGATGGATGTGCCCGAAGGCGATGAATTAAATACAGATGACAGCTTTTATGATAGTCATGTATCCCAATGGAACGATATCAACACCCTGATTGATAAGCTCCCGAATTTGAAAGCTGTTTATTTCACTAAAAAAACATTCAATGGGGTGCCCCATATGCGGGCGCAGGTTAAAAACATCGCTGATTATTGCATGCAGAAGGAGATACGTTTCTGCAAACTCGAAACCCCTTCAAAGTTTTATAGCCCTGAAAAGCTGCAGCAGTGGATAGATACGATCGTATTGAAGAACAGTTGTTTGCGGGTTTAGGATTCCGTAGCCTGTGCTATTTGTTATGGTTAAATTTTATACATTTAATCGGAGCATTCTGAAGCACCATTCTTTGATCTTCGATTGATATTCATCGATTTAATTTAAATGACGGGCAATACGAAATTAAAGTTCCTTAAAGTCCTGCACACGGCCATCTGGTTGTTCTTCAATGTGGTCATATTCTATCTTCTTTATGCAGTACTGATCAATAAGATCGATAAGTGGGTCTGGACAGGCTTAGGCCTGATCTTCCTGGAGGGTATTACTTTACTTTTATTCAACAGGATGTGCCCCCTTACCGTGATGGCACGTAAATACTCCAACTCGACTAAGGATAACTTCGATATCTACCTGCCTAACTGGCTGGCAAAATACAATGTCCGCATCTATACAGGGATCGTTATCCTGATACTTTGCATATTATTCTATCAGCTTTTGTGAGCGGGTCAATAATTTGAAACGGGATATTTAAAAAAATAACAGATCCTTCCTTCCATCCATACAGCGCTTTAATCCCAACGATATGAAAATCATAATACTGACCTTCCTGTTTATCTTTTCATTCACAAAATTCTATGGCCAGGAGACCGATCCTGATTTTGTGACCTCTGACATTGATAATTTCTGGACGGCATATGATAAAATCACGGCTACAAAAGACAGTAGCGAACAGTATTATTACCTGAATACGCTGTTCCTTAAGAAGGCCTCGCCGGGTCAGCTTGCTATCATGCAGGCGAGAAACTATTCCGCCTCGTCCTTTATCGACGCTATAAACAACTACCCGCTTTTTTGGAGATCAATCCGGAAAAACACCTTTAAAGCGAAAGCCATCGGGAAGGAACTGAAGGGCAGTATCATTAAGCTGAAAACTCTGTATCCTCAGCTAAAACCTGCTAAGATTTACTTTACCATAGGCGCGTTCATGACCGGGGGAACTACACTTGAAGGAATGGTTCTGATCGGGAGCGAGTTGGCAATGGGGGATAAAAACACGATAACAAGCGAGTTTCCTGAAACCTACGGACACCTGAGGTCATTTTTTGATGGCAATCCTGTCAATAACCTCGCCTTCTCGAACGTACACGAGTATATTCATACACAACAAAAAACAACGATCGGCAACAGCCTTTTAGCTCAGAGTGTCCTTGAGGGGGTAGCCGAGTTTATAACAGTGCTGAGTACTGGCCAGAAATCAACGACTCCGGCGATAGCGTTTGGCAAACAACATGACGCCCGCATTAAACAGGTGTTCGCTTCCCAGATGTTCAATCCTTTTACCGGATACTGGTTATACAGTAACGAGCAAAACGAATTTAAGGTTAGGGATCTGGGCTATTATACCGGCTACGCGATATGCGAAAAGTATTATGAGTCAGCCCGGGATAAAAATAAGGCTATTAAAGAAATGATAGAGCTGGATTATAATAATGAATTGGAATTAAACAGATTCGTAAATCATGCAGGATATTTTAGCAGCAGCTTAGAGAAATTAAAAGAAGATTATGACAGGATCCGGCCCAGCGTGCAGAAGATCAACGAATTCAGCAATGGTTCTATTGATGTTGATCCCCGCACCACGCAATTAACGATCAGTTTTTCTGTCAGGATGGATCAGCGCTTCAGGAATTTCGAATACGGTCCCCTGGGAGAGACGAATGTACTTCGGCTGAAGCGTTTTATAGGTTATTCCGATGACGGGAAATCTGCAACATTTGAAATAGAATTAAAGCCAAACCAGCGTTACCAGCTCCTGGTAGGTGGACGGTTCAGAGATGAAAAAGGGTATTCCTTACAGCCCTACCTGATTGATTTTGAAACTGCTGATAAAAGTGAATAGGCAGAGTTGACGTTAAAAGGTAAAATAGTTTTATAATATGTTAGAGTCAGGAAAGGTATCGTACTCTTGAAATACTGCCGTTAGTTCATTGATACAGCTCAGCTCGCATTGTTGATTGCAGACAATTTAATAAATGTCAACTGAGAAGGGTGCGCTTGTCATCGATCTGCCGCGCTCTATTATTTTATATTTATTGTTCCCAGTTAACCGTCTGACCGGGGCCAGGCGATATTTCTTATATGTGTTAGCGCCTTTTGGCTTTGCTTCAGGAAGTACTCAGTAAAAGTTTCGTTATAATCCAATAAGAAAACCCCACTCTACTTTGAGTTAGCATGGAATAGCCTTATTTTAGTTATCAGGCTCGAACGCATAAACCTCTGTAAATAATCGCTTTACCTTTCTTAGAGCTATAGGTTCCATGGAGCCTGTTTGTTATATTTAATCAAACCATCATCTTAAAACCTGAACCTTTATGAAAAAAAACCTATTGGCTATTGTGCTACTTGCCGGGATGATCTCCGGTTTTCAAGCAGATGCACAGAAAAAGGACAAGGATGCCCTAAAGCACAAAACAGAAGACAGTGAAAAGGCAACGACACCACCTGATAAGGGAGACAAGAAGGCAACGCTTGCGGAAAAAACCAAATCAAGTAAAAGATCCGATGGCTTGCTGACGACTTTCCAGGATACCGCTTCCGGTTCGGTGCAGTTATATATTAAAAAGGACCAGATAGGTAAGGAGTTTATTTACCAGAGTTTCTCGATTAGCGGCCCTACAAGCCTTTATCTGAATCAGAGCATGCACCGGGCTACCGCCGTTTTTAAGATTGTTAAAGCCTTTGATAAGCTGGAATTTCATGAAGTAAACACCAATTTCTATTATGACCAGAACAATGCTGTAAGTAAAACTGCCGGCGTAGACGTACCGGAAGCGGTGATATTGTCAGAGAAATTTAGTGTAGAGGATTCGGTTGGTTACCTGATCAATGCGGATGCACTTTTCATAAGCGAAAAAATGGATCCGGTAAAACCGCTTGCTCCCCTAGGTGCGCCGCCTACGGCATTTCTTAACCTGGGTAGTTTAAATACCGGCAAATCGAAATATCACAAAGTAAAATCCTTTCCCGATAATACGGATATCCAGGTGGACCTGGCGTACGACAACCCTGCTCCTTATAACAGCGGCGGAAAAGATATCACCGATGCCCGGTATATAAGGGTTCGCATGCAGCACAGTTTTATAGAGATGCCGCGCAATGATTTCAAGGCCAGGCTAGATGATCCGAGGATAGGCTATTTTTCACAGGAGATCAACAATCTTACCAGCGTTGATCCGATAAATTATCGCGATGTCATTAACCGGTGGAATCTGGTTAAAAAGGATCCTACCGCTGTTCTGAGCGAACCCGTCGAGCCGGTAGTATGGTGGATTGAAAATACAACTCCCGTAGAATACAGGCAGACGATAAAAGAGGCAGGTGAAAAATGGAATGAGGCATTCGAAAAAGCCGGTTTCAAAAACGCCGTGATCATGAAAATCATGCCTGACCAGGTCGACTGGGATCCGAGTGATATAAGATACAACGTCATCCGCTGGGTATCATCCGCGGTGCCACAATACGGAGCCATCGGTCCCAGCTTTGTGAATCCGCGAACCGGGCAGATCCTAGGTGCAGATATCACAGTGGAGTGGTATACAGGTAATGCAACCCCGGTGATCGATGAACTATACAGTGGACCCACACCACAAACACTCACGTTCCCGGGAATGAAAAACAGTGAGATTACCTGCAATATAGCCCATGAGCTCAAAGCCCAGTATTCTGCTGGCCTGACAACTCTTGAAGCTAATGATGCTTCCGTAACGGAAGTCAGTAAAATGCATAAGCAGTTTCTATATTTCCTGATGCTGCACGAGATGGGTCACACCTTCGGCCTTAATCACAACATGAAATCCAGCCAGATGTTAAAACGTTCGGAACTGAATAACGAATCCATTACGCATAAAAAAGGGTTGACCGGTAGTGTGATGGATTATCCTGCCGTGAATGTAAGCCTCGACAAAAGCAAGCAGGGAGATTATTATACAACCAAGCCCGGGCCTTATGATCTCTGGGCGATTGAATTTGGTTACACACCGGTTGCTGCCGCAGATGAGGAGGCTTTCCGCAGAAAGGTTTTAAGCCGGAGCACTGAGCCGGATCTGGCTTTCGGAAATGACGCAGATGATATGCGTATGCCTGGTAAGGCAATTGATCCGAGAGTAAATATCGGTGACATGAGCAGTGACGCCATTGGCTATGCAGAAGAAAGGTTCACGTTGGTTAATAACATTATCCCGAAACTAAAAGACAAATACAGTAAGGACGGGAGAGGATATGCCGAGTTAAGAGCGAGATACAACAATCTGAATGGGCAGCGTTTCGGAATGATCAACACGGTGAGCCGTTATGTTGGCGGAGTTTACGTAGACCGGAGTTTTGTAGGTCAGAATTCGACGAGTAAACCATTTACCCCTGTATCTCTGGCAACACAGAAAAGAGCTATCGATGTGCTTAATAAAAATGTGTTTGCGCCGGATGCCTTCAAGGAAGATGCATATCTCCTGCCTTATCTCCAGCTACAGCGCCGTGGATTTAACTTTTTCACAGACACCGAAGATCCCAAACTTAGTGCGACCTATAACAATTTAGGCAGCACCGCATTAGCACATATTCTGCACCCGACAACTACTCAGCGTATTACTAATAGCAGAATGTACGGCAATCAGTATAGCCTTTCTGATGTGATGAGTGACCTTACAAAAGGCATATTTGACGCAGATATTAATGGAAATGTAAATACGTATCGGCAATATCTGCAACTGGCATATGTAAAGCAGCTCGCTGAACTCGCTAACATGAAATCTCCCTCAGATGATGTATCGAAGGGGGCTGCCCGCTATGCTTTAAGGAAGGTAAAAGCAAAGATGACGGCCGCCGTGTCTACCAATGAGGAAACAAAGGCCCATCGCAGCAACCTGGTATACCTGGTTGACAATGCCCTGGAAGTGAAATAATCTTTTGAAGTCCCTTTGATAAAAGGCTGCCTCACCAGGGTAGCCTTTTTTTATGCAAATCGCTTGCTAGCAACGAGTAGAAGAAATATTAATAGTAAATTTATGTACATCCTACTTAAATATTGTCCTATGAAAAACACAGATTATTTCAGAATAGTCCTGGCATTCGCTGCAGCGCTGTTCACAATCCAATCTTGTAAAGAAGATGGTGTTTCGGGAATCGAACCCTTATCCAACAATCCAGACAACCAGGTGAGCGACGAGCTATACCAGGTTTCAACGATCGCCGGGAACAAGGAAGCAGGTTTTGTAGACGGGAAAGGCTCAAACGCCCTCTTTTCTGATGTGAGAGGTATAACAGTTTCAGCAGATGGAAAGTTGTTTGTTGCGGATGGGGGAAATAGTGCCATCCGGGAAATAAACCCACTGGATAGTCAGGTAACCACCTTAGCAGGCAACGGGACTTTCGGCTTTAGTAACGGTACAGGGCGGAATGCCACCTTCAATCTACCAACTGATGTTTCAATAGCTCCCGATGGATATATATATTCAACTGACTTCTTTAATTATAAGATCCGGAAGATATCCAGGGCTGGGGAGGTTACTACCTTTGCGGGAGCAGATAGCGGCTATGTGGACGGCCCGCTTAGTAAGGCCCGCTTTGGAAAAATATATTCAATTGAAGTATGCAAGGATGGCATTATCTATGTATTTGATGATTATAAAGTGCGGCGAATAACACCAAAGGGCATTGTTAGTACGATAGCTGGTTCAACATTCGGATATGCAGATGGCCCGGCAAAAGATGCAAAATTTAGTTCCGTAGTAGATATAACTGTAGGGAAGGATGGTGCGATCTATTTGGCCGATCTGGAAAATAATGCAATCAGAAAGATCAGCGGCGGTGTCGTCTCAACAGTAGTTAAAAGCCCCTTTGGTTATCTGGATGGCCCCCTGAATACCGCCAGGTTTTCTTTGATACAAGGAATAGTGTTCGATGAAGATGGTTCATTGTACGTTGCAGATTCGCGCAACAACCGGATTCGAAAAATATCTGTTGACAATGTAGTGTCAACTATTGCGGGTACCAGCAGTTTCATCGACGATCAATATGCCGACGGTCCGGGGATAAGTGCGAAGTTTTTTAACCCTATTAGTCTTATTATTTATAAGAACGCGCTGTACGTAGCTGATAACGGAAATAATCGGATACGAAAAATAAATCTGGAATAATTAGTTGACATGGAATAAACTACATGAGACTTTTGCTGACCTTATTTATAATTCAGCAATTAACAAAGCTCCAACGGGCTGCTTCGGTTGAGGCAGCCTTTTTTGATAAGAACGCCCCTGCTTTTCACATTAAAAGATATTAGATTAGCTGAACTATCAGAACCGTACAACCATGAGATATTTAATTATTTTACTGCTCTTGCCGATACTATCATTCGGGCAAAAATCTAATCACACTTTAAAAAGCGTAGGATTAAATAAGATTGCAGAAGATTATGTTCGTCTCGGGTTAGCAATAGGGCAATACGACCCCGATTTTGTTGACGCATATTATGGTCCGGATTCTTTGAAACCTGTCGGTATAAAGGGATCTGTTTTTCCAAAAGATAGTTTTTTGGATGTTTCAAACAACTTATTGGAAAAACTAGGCGCCTATAAAGCTAAGGATACTGATACATCCCTAAGCCGGAGGGCCATATGGATCAGCAGACAACTGATTGCTACCAAAAGGCGGATCAGGATCTTCTCTGGTGATTATGCAAGTTTCGACACAGAAGCAAAAGAACTCTTTGGTATCATACCGCCAAACTTTACTGAAGATCATTTTCGAAACCTGGTGACGCAATTAGACCGTTTATTGCCGGGCCAGGGTTCAGTTAATGAGCGTTTTCAAAAACTGGCAAACCGGTTCATCATTCCCCGTGATAAGCTCGATACTCTTTATAAAGTTTCTATTGCCGAAAGCAGGAAACGGACGCTGCGACACTACTCTCTTCCAAAAACTGAAAACTTTCGGGTGGAATATGTCACTAATAAGCCATGGTCGGGATATAATTGGTACCAGGGTAATTTTAAGAGTTTAATACAGTTCAACACAGACGTCTCTGCATTCATCGAGAAAGCCATAGATGTTGCCTGCCATGAGGGTTATCCCGGCCATCATGTTTATAATACTCTGCTGGAGAAAAATCTCTACAGGGATAGGGGCCAGGTTGAAATATCCTTATACCCCTTATTTAGCCCGCAGTCGCTGATCGCCGAAGGGAGTGCGAATTACGGTATTGATGTTGTTTTTCCGGGTGAGGAGAAGATTCAGTTTGCTAAAAATGTGCTCTTACCGCTGGCGGGTCTGGATACTACAGGATTGACAACCTATTTCAGGGCACTCGAGATCAAGGGAAAATTGCAGTATGTGCATACAGAGGTAGCAAGGAGACTGGTCGACGGGAAAATGACGGACAAGGAAGCAGTCCGCTGGACCATGGAATACGGGCTTTTCAATGAGGGTGATGCAGTACGGGCATTAGCGTTCAAGAAAAAGTATCGCAGCTACGTGATCAACTATACCATCGGGCAGGATGTGATAAGGTCTTATATAGAATCCAAGGGCGGTTCTGGAAACAATCCGGAAAAGCGATGGGACATCTTTGAACGGTTGTTGAGTAACCAGCTGACTGCTGCAGATCTCCAATAATAATTTCAGGCCAACATCTTCAATTAGTATTTCAAGGAGCGTTAAAAATAGAACGTGATCTTGGTTTCAACTTCCTTTTTCACAAATCCGACTATATAATTTTTTCGAAAAAATTATGCCCTCAATAGAGTTTGATTCCTATATCTGTAACTCATTTCTTCTTTCAGGCCAGTTTAAGTTCTTTGATCAAAAAGTGAATTTGACTCATCCCCGCCATACGAGTGGTTAAATAGACAAGCTAAAATTCTAATCAACACGGAAGGATTTAACTTTTAATTATCCTAATATCAAAACACAACTCAGAAATAACTGAAACTGTATAAATTTTTCTTCACATCGCAGTGGAACGTAAGGAACGGATGCTTATTATTGCGCAAATAATTATTTATTAAAATAACCCTTAACAGTCTCCATTTTAATCATCGGGAGCGGGTAATACCTTCCGATGGAGAACGGTTCTGAACCGAACATGAAAAATTTCCCTACTCAAATATCTTGTACTCCTAATTGTTATTCATGAAATTAAACTTTTACTTATTTGTTTTTCTGCTTTTTTGTGGAAGTGGAGCATCCTATTTTTATTTTACATCCGAACCCTCTTCGACTGCGGCACTGAAGAAAAGCCCAGTTCCAGTGATTAAGACGGGCGGGTCTTCATCTACATTTAACACGCAGGTTCCTCCCAGGGAGGGTGCTCAGGATCCCTCTATTCAAAACAGGGAATACAATATTAGTTACCAGAAGGGGCAGGCTAATTATCAGAGTCCTAATAGAAAACAGAATCTGAGAACAGTTTATCATGCCGACGGATTTGAACTTAGTCCCCTTGCGGGAGGCGAGCAGAACTGGAATTTAAAACTGGCACTGATTGGAATCAGCAAAGGAGGTGAAAGTCTTCAGGCTGCAAGTAATGCGTCTTTTCACCCTGCCGGAAATAAACTGACCGTTAAGCATCCGGGCTTTGAGATGGAATATGAGAACACGTTCAAAGGAACAAGACAAAATTTCATCGTCTCTAAAAAACCGGAAGGATCAGGTGACTTAAAAGTTTTGATCCAACCCCGGGGAGAACTTGAGTTGAAAACTGTATCTGAAACTGAAGCACTTTTCGGCGATGAGGAAGGTGTGAAATTAGGATATAAAGATTTAAAAGTCTGGGACGCTGAGGGTAAGATACTTTCCGCAAAGATGGAGAAAGAAGGTACGATGCTTGCCCTTGTGGTAAAGGATGAAGATGCTGTATACCCGGTAACCATAGATCCCTTGGCGAGCACCCCTGATGTAATTCTTGCCGGAACTCAAAGTGACGACTCAATGGGCTATAGTGTCGCATCCGCAGGAGATGTAAACGATGATGGCTATGCGGATGTGGTTGTTGGAGCGCTCACTTACGATAACGGACAATCAGATGAAGGAGCAGCATTTATTTATTATGGTTCGGCAAACGGGCTGATCACCAGCACCTCTGATCCAAATGGACCTACTATCATTGAAAGTAATCTTGCAAATTCACGGTTCGGTAACAGTGTATCATCGGCAGACTTAAATAAGGATGGCTTTTCCGATGTGATTGTAGGAGCTCCTCAATACACTAATGGTGCGGGACAAGGATATGAAGGCGCCGTATATATTTACTATGGTTCTGCCGCAGGCCTTTCTACCACCCCGGCTGCAATCCTTGAAGGAAATAAGGCAGGTGCAAGGCTCGGTACAAGTGTTTCAGCAGCAGGCGATCTGAATGGTGATGGTTACCCTGATGTGGTAACCGGTGCCAGGGAGTATGCTAATTACCCTCCTTATCCTGCCCCTTCGGAAGTTGGGGAGGGCGGAGTATACGTATTTTACGGTACAGCAAGCGGCATTTCTTCAAGTCCGGTGATACTTGAATTAAATCAGATTGGTGCGCAACTTGGAGGAAGTGTAAGCGGGGGTGCCGATCTGAATGATGACGGTTATTCTGACCTGGTAGCTGGTGGCATGAGGTCTAACGGCAGCGGCGGAGTATATATCTATTATGGTTCCGCCACCGGGGTTCCGGCATCCCCATCTGTAACTTTTGCAAGTTATGGGGCGTCCAGCGTCAGTATGGCCGGAGATGTGAATAAAGACGGATACCAGGACTTTGTAGCCGGTGCACCTTATTATACCAGCGGAGCTGTATTTGTCCATTACGGCTCTTCTTCCGGAGTTTCCGAAAGCGACAGTACTCGTTTGCAGACCAGCCTGGTTTCACCCAGGATCGGGCATAGTGTAGCTGCAGCAGGAGATTTAAATGATGATGGCTATGCTGACGTAGTTGTGGGTGCGTATGACTATCAATTTGATCCAAACGGAGGACTCCTGGTTTACTACGGATCTGAAGACGGAATACTTACTGTCCCTGAACTTGCTGTGCAAAGTTCAGATTTCAATACAATAGGCTATGCGGTAGCGTCTGCTGGGGATATAAACAAGGATGGTGCATCAGACCTTATTACAGGCTCTCCAAATTATGTTGACGGACTCAGTACGAAAGGCGCTGCTTACATTTATTATGGCGAGGAGGGACTTACTACTGATCTTCCGTACACGCTTTCCTATACAGCAGACGACAATATTAACTGGGCCGATGGGATTGCTCAGGATGGTGAGGGTGGAACTAAAGATATAAACGAATATACCATTGAAATTTTTGGAGCTGATAAGCAGGACTTCAATAAGTTGCCGGGCACCACAATGATGTGGAAGGAAGGGGTGTTTTTTGGCCTTGCAAACAATGAACTCTTTAAAGGTCTGACAGTAGGTCCTGTAGAATATGTTTCAGAAGACGGATTTCCTGCACTGGTAATTAAAGGATCTGATCAGGCTAAGAACTTTGCCTTAAAATCTCTCAAATTATTTAGCTGGTCAGGAGCAACCTCATACAAGATCGCGGGTTTCAATGACGGCACCAGGATAGGGTCGGAAATTGAAATAGAAGGGATGAATAATGGGGATATACAAACCATTAGTCAATCTGATATTTTACCCGTCTCTTCGTTTAGTAATATCGACGAAATTCGGATCTATTCCGATGACCCTTTTATGGCTATAGCAGTAAACGACATTTCATTAGCGGAGGCAGTTATTGGTGACTCCAACTTATCTGCTCTGACCTTGAGCGAAGGAACATTGACCCCGGCTTTCACGTCGGCAACGCTCGGTTATACTTCTTCGGTAGCTAACAGTGTTTCGTCGATTACCGTTACTCCAACGAAGTCTGATCTTAATGCCTCTATCCAGGTTAGAGTTAACAATGGAACATACCAAACGGTTGCTAGCGGGAGCCCATCTTCTGCTTTAGCCTTGAACACCGGAAATAATTCCATCGACGTTAAGGCTACAGCGCAGGATGGAACGAGCAAAACGTATACAGTAACTGTTAACCGGGCGCCTAGCTCCATAGCCACTTTGGCGAGCCTTATATTAAGCTCAGGGACAGTAAGCCCGGTTTTTGCACCTGCAACAACTTCCTATACTGCTTCGGTAAGTAATGCAGCTTCAACAATTACCGTTACGCCAACGACCACTGAACCTAATGCAAGCATAACAGTGAACGGTTTAACCGTGATCAATGGCAATGCCTCCGGAGCGATTGCTCTAAATGTAGGCGCTAACACGATTACAACTGTCGTGACCGCAGAGAACGGAACTACGACACAGACTTATACACTTACAGTAACAAGGGACCTTGTGGCAGATACAACGCCTCCTGCTGCGCCTCTGATCACAAGCCCGGCTAATGGAGGTTTACTAAACGACAATACCCCCTCGTATAGCGGAACAGCCGAATCTTCAAGTACCGTCACGGTAATCGTTGATGGCAGTACTATTGGTAACACAACCGCGAACGGCACCGGTAACTGGTCATTTACTCCGGTAATTCCACTTGCAGACGGGCCGCATACCTTGAGAGCCACGGCAACAGATTTAGCAGGAAACACTGGCTCTGGAAGCAGTACCAACACTTTTATTGTGGATACTACGCCGCCTGCAGCGCCGGTTGCTTTAACCCCGGCCAATGGTAGTAAAACCAATGATAACACACCAACTTACAGCGGTACTGCTGAACCTTTGGTTACCGTTACGGTGATTGTTGACGGGACTTCAATCGGTACCAGCATTGCTGATGTTTCGGGAGCATGGTCATTTACCGGAACCAGTCCTCTGAATGAAAATATTCATACGATAAGAGCTACAACAACAGATGCAGCCGGGAATGTAAGTTCGCAGAGTAACACCAATACTTTTACGGTGGACGTCACGCCACCTGCAGCTCCGGTAATGCTTACTCCTGTAAACTGGAGCGTTAGCAGTGATAATACTCCCATTTATAGTGGTACGGCAGAGCCTTCAAGTACGGTCTCTGTCATGGTCGACGGGACTTCCATTGGGACTACGGTCGCAAATGGTTCAGGAGCCTGGTCTTTCACAGGATCAGCGACTATAGCAGACGGAGCTTATGTTGTAAAAGCAGTAGCCACAGATGCAGCCGGGAATATTAGCGCTGCCAGTAATGGGAATGGCTTCACAATCGATGCAACTGTCCCAACGTTACTAAGTATTGCGCGTGAAGATCCTTTCGCGACTGAGACAAATGCTAATAGTGTAATTTTCAAGGTTACATTCTCCGAAGTGATTTCAAATTATTCAGAGGATGATTTCAGTATTTCAGGAAGCACTGCTATCATCTCTTTAATAGAAGAGATTGGCGATGGTGTTTACCATGTAGAAGTCTCTGGAGGAGATCTTGCAGACTACAATGGCGAAGTCGGTCTGAGTGTAATTTCTACTGATAATATTGAAGACTTTGCTGGGAATAAACTTCCTGGTACAGACGCAAGCGGCGATGTGGAAACTTATACGCTCGACAATACTGCGCCGGTAATTTCCGGTGTCCTGCAGGGTGCATTGTACAACCAGAATAAAACAATAAGTTTTAATGAGGGTACCGGATTGTTAAATGCAGTTTCTTTTGCAAGTGGTAATTCAGTATCAACGGCCGGAAACCATACTCTTGTTGTTACAGATAATGCCGGTAACAGCACTTCTGTTTCGTTTAGCATTGATAAAACAGCCCCTGCCAAACCGGTGAATGTTATAGCAACTTCTCTTGATTCAAGAGTAAATATCGCCTGGGATTCAAACACGGAAACGGACCTTAGAAGCTATAGAGTTTATGCACGAACAGGTTCCAATCCTGCTGCTGTAATTCAAACCCTAACTACTCCTGTTACAAGTTATAGTCATACAGGCTTAACAAACGGGACCACCTACTATTATACAATAACTGCTGTAGACGAGGCCGGAAATGAGAGCCCGGTTAGCACTGAACTGACGGCCACTCCAAAAGGCGGCCAAACTATCACCTTTGATGCTTTAGATCCCGTTACTTACGGTGTTTCAGCCTTCGACCTTTCTGCCACAGCAACATCTGGCCTGGCTGTTAGCTTTACTTCCAGCAACACATCAGTTGCCACGGTTTCAGGTACAACAATTACGATAGTAGGAGCTGGGGCGACAACCATTACCGCCACTCAGGGAGGAAGTGTTGCCTATAATACAGCCATCAGTGTTCCTCAAACGTTGACGGTTAATACGAAAGCCTTAGCCATTACGGCAACCGATCGCAGCAAGACCTATGGCGATGCGGTAACCTTTGCCGGAACCGAATTCACGTCGACCGGCCTGATCAATGGCGATGCGGTTAACAGCATCAGC